>JAVXHY010000004.1:0-102223 GCA_036656615.1 Lachnospiraceae bacterium
AGCGGCTACACGGTAAAATATAACACAAACGGCACGGCAATTGCAGATAGGAATGTGACATGGGTGCAGGGGGTTTTACCCACCGATACCCCAACGCGTACGGGCTACTCCTTTGACGGTTGGTATCACAAGGGGAACAAGGTTACCATTGCGGCAACCTATGGAATGCTTGCAGGTACGGACACCCCATCCATCACGCTAGACGCAGGGTGGACGGCGAAAACCGGATATACCGTACACTATAACAGTACCGGCGGTACGGCGGTGCCGGACAAAACGGATGTGGCATGGTCGGACAACAGTCTGCTGCCACAGAACAATCCTACCAAAGCAAACTTCGCCTTTGGCGGCTGGAAACTGACGAAAACCGAGACAACAGTGACCAGTGCCACTACTTACAGCCAGCTGGCTGGTTCCGACCAGATTACCGCCATCACGCTGGACGCTGTTTGGAATATGCTGGCAAACAACACTGTCAGCTACGAAACTAGCGGCGGTACCATCTATACCGACAAGACAAACGTCTTGCCAACCGACAGCGGACTGATTCCCACCACTGCACCTGTGCGTGCCGGCTATGAATTCATTGGCTGGATGTGCGGAACGAAAACTGTAACGGCGGCAACCATATATAGCGACCTTACTGCAAACAACACCGTCACCCTTACCGCAAAATGGAGGGCAAGAAGCTATACCATCAGCTATTCAGAGGGCGGCTTTGCTTCCGTAGCCAAGGGCTGGGATGACAGCGGGCTGATTGGCGGTAAAACACCGACCAAGGACGGCAACACCTTCGATGGCTGGTACTATGGCAACACCAAGATCACCGACGCCACCAAGGTTTCTCAACTGATACCGCAAGATCATACAACTACCGTTACCCTCACGGCAAAATGGAATGAGGACAGCTACACCATCGCATACGCATCAAATGGCGGTAGTAGCTTCACACCAAAGACTGGCGTGAAATATAGCGCGTCAAATCTTCTGCCCGACAGCGCACCTATTCGTTTGGGCTACACCTTTACCGGTTGGCAGTGCAAAGGCACACCGGTTACCACCGATACCATTTGTGGTACTCTGGCAAATCAGGCGGTGGGCGGCGTCATTACCCTAAGTGCAATCTGGACGGCAAAAACCGGATATACCGTACACTATAACAGTACCGGCGGTACGGCGGTGCCGGATCAAACAGGCGTAACGTGGACGCAGACAGCTCTTACCCCTGCCGTAAATCCCACCCGCCCCGGCTACGAGCTTAAGGCTTGGGTGTCCGGTCGTACTACAGTTACTCCATCCACCGCCTACGGCACGATAGCGGCAGATGATGCAACAGGCTCATCGGTAACGCTGGTGGCTCAGTGGAACAAAGCCGCAAGCTATACCGTGTCCTTTGATACTGGTGCTGGCACGCCGGTGGCGGACAAAACCAATCTTACATGGGACAGCAGTAATCTACTGCCACTGGGCGACATCGCCCCCGCCGGGTTCCAGCTGACTGGCTGGACATTCCAGGGCATGACGGTCACTCAGTCCACCACCTACGGGGAGCTGGCGGCAATCTCAGGGGGCGGCCCTGTGGTGCTGACAGCGGTCTACGCACCGAGCCCCAGCGGCAACGGCAAAGATGTGCAGGGCAAGGTCGTTGAAAAAGTGGAATCGGCGGCGGTCTACAAAATCAACATCAGCTGGGGACCGATGACCTTTGAACATTCCACCAACCGCACATGGAATCCAGGCACCCACAGCTATGAGGTAAAACAGCAGGGATGGATCAACGAACCATTTGACGGTGTGAACAATCGCATCATTATCGCCAATCATTCCAATGCGGATGTAGAGGTGAGCTTCCTTGTCACCGTGGAAAATCCAAACCCGATGAAAGACGTAACCATTGCTATTCGTCAACAAAACCAAGCGAATGGTCAGTTGGCGGATAAGATGACCCTATCCCGTGTGCCGACCGAAACGGCCCCTGCGCCGGAGCTTTCAGCCTATCTATGGCTGGTGGGTACACCGCAGAACTCTAGCATCTTGAATCAGCAGGACTACTCTAAATTCGGCGTCATCCATGTGAGTATTCGAGGTACAGGAAGTGCACTAACACCGAAGAATGCGCAACCATAACGAACGAGGCAACAGAACAAATTCCCATCATGCCGGAGAATGCCCTTTTGACATTCTTCGGCATAATTTGTCATTTTATTGACAGATATAAATTCTTCTTGTAAAATAGAAAGAAGGTGATATGGTGTGTTTATAATTTTATACCATTACCATTTGTGAAATTTGAGAGCAGCAACAAATTGGTTGACTATCAATGAATGGTTCCGGAAAGAAGGATTTTTATGAATAATAATTATAGTGATTTGCTTGGTGAAACGATTTCCAGCAATATAATGATTCGATATATGGAAATTGGACTTTCCTACCAGTATATAGGACAGAAAATGCTCGATTTTTTGGGTTATAATTCGGAAGAAGAATGCTATCAGACACTGGATGGCAAGCTTACAAATCTTATTCATCCAGATGATATTCAATTTGTTATGGAACGTGTAAATCAACAATTAACCGATTTTGGAGAATATACCATTGAATATCGTATTTGTAAAAAAGATGGAAGTTATGTATGGATACAGGATAGGGGGAAAAGCATAGAAGCGCCAGATGGGAAAATGCTTGTTCTTTTCACTTATTATGATTTATCCAAGCAAAATGTTATGGGGGTATCGGATGAAGCAAGGCTGTATGCTGATATTGTGAATCAGTCAACACATGGCATATATGTAATTGAACAGGAATCACTTAAATTGCTGTATGTAAACCATGCAATGGAAGAAATGTTTGCAAATGCAGGAATTCATAATTATTTGGGGGAAAAATGTTTTTGCGCTTTAAGACACCGTAATGAGCCTTGCAAAGAATGTTTTGCCTATCCAATCATCAATGCAGATGAGCCAAGGGAAGTATATTTGGACTTTTTGTCAGCATACTATTCTGTTGTGTCACATGCTATAGAGTGGAGGGGGATTCCTGCCTGTGTTATTTATCTTTCAGACATTTCTGAAGGAAAATATACAAGACTGGAACTGGCCAAAACCAAGAAAAAATTAATAGCCGCAATTGATCATGCAGGTTTAGCTTATTGGGAATATGATATTATAAATAATAGAGCATTCTTGAATTCTATTTCTACAACGGAATATGTATTGGATGAGGTGATTGATAATTATCCTGCTAGACTTTATGAGACAGGGGCAATTCACCCAGACAGTATTTCAATGTATGAGTTCTTGATTCAGGAAGTTAGAAAAGGGAAGCCTACGGCTAAAGCAGATATTAAAACAATAGATGCTCAAGGAAAATTACTATGGAAACGAGTTAAATTCACAACCATGTTCGATGAAGACAACAAGCCATTTTGGGCAATTGCTACTGCTGAAAGTATCAATGATTATAAGGAACTGGAAAATCGTTTTGCTACTGTTTTGGAACAGAATCATATTGATACATGGCTATATGATTTTTCTCGAGAAACCATTATTCAAAATCACAATACGGAGGATATTTATGGCATTTATGGCATGGAGATTCCCAATGCTCCAGAAAGTCTCATTGAACGCAAACGTTGTCATCCTGACGATGTAGAACTCTTTTTAGAGTTCTACAGAAAGCTTCGGCAAGGAGAACAACAAGTATCTGCCACCGTACGTTTGTGGGATATTCGTAAGCAAGGTTACATTTGGAAACGCTGTACCTATACAATTTTGCCAAATCGTGATGAAAAACCGATTTATGCTTTGGGGAGTGCGGTTGATGTAACGGATCAAATTGAGGTAAAACAGAAATATGAAAATGCGATACAATATCATTATCGTACTCTAGGGGAAAATGTTATTCTAGCGGGTCACTGTAATGTTACTCAAAATACTATCCTTGAATTGGAAGATAGGACGGGTTTAGATGTGAAACGTCGTTTTGGAATGAATCGAGAGGAATTCTTCCGCGGTATAGGGTCTTTGATTCCGAATAAAGAGCAGCAGGATGTTTTTTGTAATACATTTTTAAATGAAAATATTAGAAATAGTTTTGAATTAGGTATTACCAAACACGATTATGAATGTACAATTGGTCTTGAAAATAATCAAAATATTCGTTGGATCTCAACTCATGTGGATACGGCTTTACAGCCAGAGACAAATGAATTGATTGGATTTTTGACCGTGACTGATATCACAGTTAGTAAAATGCAGGAGCAGGTTTTGGATGTGGTCATTCAGTTTGACTATGACTTTGTGGCACATCTTAATCTTTATTCCAACACTACAGTATTTTATAATAGTAAAAACCAAAGATCTAAGTTTAAGGATTATAAGTATGGTGTTCCTTATATTTACTCGGATGCAGTACAGCATACTTCAGAATGTTATATTACAGAAGAGGATCAGAATTTTTATACAGAAAAAATGAAGATTAAAAATGTAATTATGGAGTTGGAAAATAAAGATAGTTATGAACTTACTTATCATCTGCGAGAAACAAATGGAGAAATCCGGACAAAGAAAACAAGATTTGCTATGTATGACAGGACTGCTGGAATTGTAGTATTTAGTCGAGCTGATGTGACAGATATGTTGGTTCAACAAGAGAAGCAAAAAATAGCATTATCAGAATCTTTGACCATTGCACAACAGGCAAATAGTTCGAAATCGAAGTTTTTGGCTTCTATGAGTCATGATATTAGAACACCAATGAATGCAATAGTAGGTATGTGCAATCTTGCAATTTCAGATGAACAAAATACAAAGCAAGTCCATGAGAGTTTACAGGTGATTGAACAATCATCAGCTCTATTACTTTCTATGATTACAGATATTTTGGATATGAATCGAATAGAAAGTGGGAAGATGGTTCTTACGAATGAGACCTTTTCTTTTTCAGAACAGTTGAAACTTGCACTAGGAAGAGCCCGTGGATTAGCAAGCAAAAAGCATCAAACTGTGGAATTGATTGTTGATATTACACATGACAGCTGCAATGGAGATATTGTCCGAATTCATAGGGTAATTGATAATATACTTACAAATGCACTAAAGTTTACTCCGGAAGGTGGTACAATTACTTATCGATTAACAGAGTCCATATTAGAACATAAACATATCAGTCTCTATCGTTTTGAAATTTCGGACACCGGTATTGGCATTAGTCCAGAACAGCAACCATATATTTTTGAACCATTTTATCGGGTGCAAAATTCTATGGTTTCTCAGATCGAAGGTACGGGTCTAGGTCTTTCTATTGTGAAAAGTGTAGTGGATTATATGGGTGGAACTATTACAGTTCATAGTAAACTAAATGTTGGAACTACGTTTATCATAGAGCTTCCACTGCATTTTAGAGAGGGCGAATCAGAAGGACTAGAAGGACTAAAAGTTGCTGTAGATTCCTTTGACATATCTGGGATGCACGTGTTACTTTGTGAAGATCATCCAATGAATCAATTAGTTGCAACGAGAATTTTAGAAAAAAATGGAGTAGATGTAACTCTGGCAGATAATGGGCAATTAGGATATCATATATTTATGCAAAGTAAGCAGGGCGCCTTTGATGCTATTTTAATGGACATTCAAATGCCGGTAATGAATGGGTATGAGGCAACGCAAGCTATCCGTAAATGCAGTCATCCACAAGCAGAGACAATTCCTATTCTTGCGATGACGGCGAATGCATTTTCAGAGGATGTACAAAAAAGTATAAAAGCCGGTATGAATGATCATCTTGCCAAACCAATTGAGCCCAAACAACTAAGCGATACACTTGCAAAATATTATCATCAAGGCGTGAAGCAAAACTAGAATGACATATAAGCTTTTTATATATTACAAATAAAAAAGATGTCTCCTGCTTTTATAAAAACCAGAGGACATCTTTTTTGTTCCCGCGAGCAAGGAGCCAAATTTGATGCCTAGCAGCTTGCCACGGGGTCTTTGACTATTGTAGGAGTTCAATAAAGGCACCAAGTCTTGTATCTATTTGTGCCTGATCAGCAGTAGAATAATCGGTATTGATTGCCATATAAGAAATGCCTTTTTCCTGAGTCACGTAGGTTTTGATTGCATCTGATTCAATCGCAAAGGTATGGCAGGCTTGTAAGAGGACTTCAATGATACCATCAGCCTGATATTCATCTATTTGAGTCCCTAGGGCATCTAATCGACCTAAGTTAGGGCTCATAACAGAACAATTTACACGTAAATATTTTTCGGAAATAGCGGTAATTGGATCCATTGTTTCATCAACAGGATCTTTTTTCTCACGAGGACCGCAGCAGTTCTCAAATCCAACAACATCTGCACCTAGTTCTTCAATTCGTTTAATTACCTTGTCCATGACGCCAGTGGTTGGACAGCCAGTGATCAAAACACGAGGTCTGGAAGATTTGCCTTTATAGTCGGTTTCGTATAATTTATGAAGCTCTTTGGTTCTGGTTTCTAAATATTGAATTTTCTCTTCTAAATCAACTGTAAATTCATTGGAAGATATGATTGTGTTGATTTCATATCCGGTAATAGGAGATGGTTTTAATCGTGCCACCTCAAAAAACTCTAAAATTGCTTTACGTTCTCGATTTTTCAGATGAATGGCTTCCCTTATGCGTTCATTTGTAATGGTTATTCCATAGAATTTTTCTAAGTCTTCTTTAACGCTGATGACTTCTTGTTTCCAGAAATCAAGTGCTCCACGTCCAGTCGCTCCAGGGGGAAGCTGCATGATATGACAATGCTTTAATTCACCCATTAATTCATACATTTTCTTTTTGCCATCACAGGTGGTTTCAGCGAGAACCATATCGGAAAAATAAAAGAATGGACATCGATCTGTTACAGCAGCACCATAGCTTGCTTTAATCAATGGACATAGATTTTTCGGAAGCCGTATTTCGGAAGCTGGAATATTATCTTCTCCAATTCCACATAGGACAACTGCAACTGCATCGGCTGCTTCTATCAATTCCCATGGTGTGTAGGTGCAAAATACGCCAACCACACGGCGTCCTTGATCTTTCAGATTTTTCATGGTTAAAAATGCTTTTTTTCGAGCTTCTGGGTAGGTTTCAAAATTGTCCGGTAAATGTAATTCTGGCATAGTTATATAATCCTCCTAATTTTCTTCATATGTTCGGCGAGACGGTTTGACTCACTCTTTCTATTATAATACAGAGTAAAAAAAATGAATAATAGAAAAAACAAATACCCATATCAGAAATACCGATTAGACACTTTTTCGGGGTTCTTCTATAATAAAAATAGAACAAAAGATAGAAGTGAGGATTAGGAGGATGAACCTAGAACAAATTAAAACATTTATATGTGTTGTAAATCATAAAAGTTTTTCTAAAGCAGCAAAAGAGTTGTTTTTATCACAGCCTACAATTAGTACCCATATTAAATCATTGGAAGAGGAACTGGAAGTGCAGCTTTTGGTACGGTCCACCAAGGATGTTGTTCTAACAGAAGTAGGACTTACATTTTATCCATATGCAGTAAAAATAACTGCAACAGAGAATGAGGCGTTGATGCAGTTACACGGGGAAGCATTTGATATTCAAGGGAATGTGACTTTTGCCGTATCAAGTGTACCGGCTAATTATTTGATTCCACCTTTTCTTTCCTATGCTTTTCAGCGCAATCCGGGAGTATCCTATAAGGTTGCTGAAAGTGACAGCATGGATGTGATACATAAGATCAGTCATTATGAAGCAGAGATTGGAATTGGTGGGGTAAACAGTCAGAATAAAAAATGTGTTTTTGAGCCACTAATGAATGATCAGATTGTTCTGATCACACCAAATACAGCATATTATCGTAAGATGGACGGAGAATTTCCCATGAAAACATTAAGGGAGGAACGATATGTAAGACGAGAAGCAGGAAGTGGTACAAAGATGGCATCAGATGCATTGGAAAAACAGCTGGATTTAAGTTTTCATGAAAAAAATGTAGTCGCTCAATTAGGAAATACAGAAAGTATTAAGCATGCTGTATCCGAAGGAGTAGGAATTGCATTTATCAGTAAATTGGCAACCCGTGAATTCTTAACATTGGGAAAGATTCTTTCCTTTGATTTAAAGGAACGGTATGCACAGAGGGAATTTTATTTGATTTATCATAAAGAACGACTGCTGTCGCCGGCAGCAGTTAATACAATTGAATTGTTAAGAAAGTTTGCAAAAAGCAGATAAATAACTATTTATGAAATGATAAAAGAGTCACAGGCAAAGGGTTTTTGCTTGTGACTCTTTTTGTTGGGTATTATTTAGTTTCTAAATCTTTGTTTAAGTAAGAGGTAGCAGTTTTTGAAATATCTACTGCATCCTTGTCTGAAATAGAATCTAGTTCTTTTGCCTTGTTATACCAGTCTTCAAATGTCATTTCGAGAGGCATAATGGGATCGATTTTCTCGGAAATAAATTCTCCAAAATCCTCTGTCCCAGCATCCTTTAACAATTCTGTTGATGTGAATTTACTAACATCATCTAACTTTGGAATTTCTTCTTCTGGAATTTGTGGATATTGTGTATAGTAGTTTACAAAGTTGTCAATATTCTTCTGAGAAAAGCTCCATGTAATGGTTCGTCCTTCTGCAACTGTTTTCATATAAATGGTACGAAGTGCTACATAAGGATCTACATCAAATCCATCTGCAAACATCATAGCAGCATTATAAGGATGTTCATACATAAATTTGATAGACATTTCATGGGCAAACACAAGTCTTCTTGCAAGCTCCGGACATTGTTTTTTGAAATCATTAGACATTGCGTAGATACAGCAAAGTCCCCATGCATCATCGTTGTTTTTACCTTTTTCAATATTTGCAGCACCCCATCCAATACCTACAATATGTCCAAATCCTTCAAATTCAGTAAGAGATGCATATGGATCACAGCAAGAGAATCCATCAATTTTTCCACCCTTTAATGCAAATACTGCATCCTGTGAGCTCATTTCTACAATATTATAACTTGCAGGATCAGCAGGGATTCCTAATTTTTCAGACCAAGATAACCATTCTGGATCAATATCAGGGGTAGCAGTGATTGCAAGTGTTTTACCAACGAGATCTTTTGGATCTTTGATATCATTACTAACAACTAGGTAACGAGAACCACCTACGTGATTACCGGCAGCCATAAATAGTGGCGCTCCTTTGTTAGCGGAAAGGATCGCGCCTTCGATACCGGTATATCCAACGTCCATTTGTCCACTGGAAAGAGCTTTTAAAGTTTCGGCTGATTTCGTTACATTGACATTTAATCCCAATGCTTCATATATGCCGGCCTTTTCACCGATGATGCTTCCAACCATGTGATCACAATTATAATAGCCCATTTCAACCACACGCTCTTTCTCAACATCATTTAATTCACCCATTTTGAAAGCTTTTGCTTCTTCTTTTGGATCGTAACCTGTTTCTTTTACATCTTTGGTACTTGTTTTTTGATTGCTGTCGTGGCAGGCAGTCAATGAAGACACAGACAACGCCGCTATAAGCAAAATGGATATCCATTTCTTTTTCATATTCTTTCTTTCTCCCTTGGTACTATTTTATATTGACAGAATAGGCAATCTGGTGGACATGCCTTTATTATATTCTGTTTATGCTTCTTTCCAACGTAATAATGCACGTTCAATGAGAACCATGATTGTATCAATTAGAAATCCTATTAACCCTGCAATTATCATATAAGCAATTACCTTATCAGTTAACATCTTGGATTGTGCTTCCACCATACAGTAGCCGAAACCGGCACTGGTTGCGATGAACTCCGCTCATATAACAGACATCCAGCCAAGACCAATGGCTAGACGCAGACCGGTAATTACTCCCGGAAGGGAACCTGGTAACACTACATCTTTTAAAACACTAGAAGTTTTGGCACCCATGGAACGCGCTGCATTGTAAAAATCTTTACTGATGTCTTGAACGCCGGCAATGGTATTCAAAATGATTGTAAATACACCACTAAAGGTAATCAAGAATATGGTTGGACCGTCACCAATTCCAAACCATACAATTGCTAACGGTACCCATGCCATAATTGGTACTTGCCGCAATGAATTAATAAATGGCGACATTGCTCGTAAGAGCTTGGGAGAATATCCCATTAACATACCAACTGGAAATCCAATAAGAAATGCATACAAAGAACCACTTAGAACACGTCTCATTGTAATCCCTAGATTTTGAAGTACATATAAGTCAGTCATAGAATAACCGATTTCTTTTATTACATTTTCAAAAAATGGAAATAAAAATGGTTGATTCACAACATGAGCAACACTGTACCATAGAAGACAAATTATAAGAAGCGCAGCCATTGCAGCTATATTATAATTCTTCCCACCTAAGCTTCGCCAACGATTTCTGTCTGAAGATCGGGTAGCGATTACCATTCGATTTATTTGACTATTTTCCTCACTCACTTTTTCACCTCCCCACTTGGGTAGTAATTAAAATAGAATCACTAAAATAATATCAAACTTTGTCGGATAACCATAGGGAATAAGGATAATATTGGATAATGGAATAATCAAAATACCAAATATTGGAATATCCAATAATGGCAGAAAAACATGGAATTAATCGTTATAGTATAATAATCTGTCTTACAGAGGGGGGTGTTATGTGTGGAAAAACCGTGTATAGAATATATAAGTGCCTGTGCATGATGTGAGACTTTTATGGACTTGGTTAAAGTCCTTCAGGAGACTTATAAAGGAAGAGTTCATGTGATAATATACCGTGCAGGAACTGATTTTGAATATATTGGGAAGTATGGTGCGGTAACGAAAAGTATGCTTGTCATTAATGAAAGCAAAGCAATAACAAAGCTAACGAAAGCTTCAGTTCGGAATGCGTTTGAGGAGGCACTTCAATGATGCTAAATGAGTTTCTAGAGTTTTTACAAAAAGTAGTGACTTCTGCATGGAATATGATGAACAGTTCATCTATTTGGATGGTTGTAAGCTTTTTAATTGCAGGAATTCTACATGAATTCCTAAAGCCGGAGAAGATTCAAAAGACAGCCATTGGATCCAAAAGAATTAGTGGGGTTTTTTGGTCTACGGTATCGGGAATGTTCATTCCTATTTGTAGTTGTGGGACAATTCCACTAGGAATAAGTATGTATTACAGCGGGGCATATTTGGGACCAACGCTGGCATTTATGACAAGTACCCCTATGATTAATCCAATTGCCCTCATATTGGCATTTGGACTCTTGGGTAAGGAAATAGCAATTATTTATTTGATTACCGGATTTGTAGGACCAATGATTATTGGTTTAGTAGCTAATCGATTTGCAGGAGATGAATTATATCTGGGTATGAAGCAAGAGAAACAAAAACGTCTTATGGAACATTCTGGGAATATAGAATTAGATACAACAAAAAAAGGGTCCGATTCGGGTATGATTGAGCTTACCTATGAAGAACCAACATGGTTGGAAAAGATTAAATCAGGACTACACTGGTCCTTGACTGAATTAAGTGTAACAATCAGCAAGTACACAGTAACCGGAATGTTAATAGCTGGGTTGATTTTCAATATTGTGCCTCAATCCTTTATTCAGACGTATCTAGGTCAACCGGGATTCGTTTCCTTGTTGGGAGTTACAGTAATTGCAGCATTGATGTATGTATGTGCAGTAGGACATATTCCGTTTATAGCTGCTCTAGTAGCAAGTGGAGCAGCACCTGGAGTTGCAATTACCTTTCTAATGGCAGGAGCGGGGACGAATATTCCCGAATTGCTTACAATATCAAAGCTAATTGGAAAGCGTGCTATGCTCTTGTATTTTGGGATGATTGTTGCAATTTCAAATGTGGTGGGATATATTGCAAATCGTTTATTAATGCCTGGGTTTATCCCAGTGTTGGATTTTGATCAGACACATCATACGGTAGCAAAGGCAAATAGCTTAATCATTACAGCTCCATTATGGTTGAAGACAATCTGCAGTTCTATTTTAGTATGCTACGCACTTTATTCACTTTATAAAATGATTAAACCACATGTGGTGAAAAATAAAAGGTAAAAGAAAATGAAGCAGATAAGAAATTTTATGAAAAAACCAGTTGGGAAAATCCTACTTCTCGCTATTGTTTTAATTGTAGCATTTCAAATTAAATTATTTTTAGATGAGCGAGGAAGTGAAAAGGCAGCATTAGAAATGAGAAATGCTAATTATGCACCTAACGTATCTCAGACAAATAAGATGCTACAGGATTTTCGTGAAAAACACAAAAAGGCAGAGGTAGTTTTAGCTTGTGAAGAAGATATTACAGATGATGGATTAAAAGATTTGGTGGTTATTTATCAAGAAAAGAAACAAGTGCGCATGGTAACGATAGTTGATCCGGGACAGGAGAATACGTACCTATATTCCAAGCCGGTTCCCGGACCAAAGGAAAACCAAAAAATACAATTCCGTAACATTGATCAAGAAGGTGTTATAGAATTCATTGTATCTGGAGAGAAAAAAGGTGCGGCAGGATATGCAATTTATCGTATCATCGAAGGCGAGCCGGTAGATCTCTTTGGGGAAGGAATGGAAGATTGTTGTTAGCATATGAATATAAATAAAATGATGATCATATTTATTACTGGCTTTCTGATCTTGGGCTTAGGATGCTTGTTTTTTCTTCCAAAAGAACAAATCAAAAATGATAAAGCAGTTATTAAAATGGGCGCGGGAGATGACATATCAGGACTGTTAATGAATGAAATTAAGAGTCATATGAATGGAAAGATGGATCAATCACAGATGATGGAAGAATCTTCTTTTACAGATTGCTGCAGCAATTCGGCACAGTGGGCTTTAAATGCAAAAGATATTAATATTGGTTTCTATTGCAATCATATTGCCAAGTATACCGTAGAGCACAATAAGGATGTAGTAATTTATGCACCAGCAGTGATGAATGCAGAAGTAATCGGGTATAAGGAAGATTGGTCTCATGTAAAGAAGCTAGGTGTTACTCAAGGGAGAGAGCAGTCCAAAGCAATTGCAAAGAGTCAGTATCCTCAGATTCAGTCTTTTGAAGAAATAACACAAAAAGGTATTATGTATTGTATAGAAGATGGTCAGGTAGATGGTGCTATCTTAGATATTACGAAAGCGGCCGGAGTGACGGAGTATGCATATCAGCCACTTTCCAATATGGATTATATCTCTTATGTTCTGGTAGTGGATAAAAAATTGCTTTTCACAGATGCATTTTCGGAATTTGTGGAGGCATACAATCAGGCAGCGAATGAATTAAATAATAAGGAATATTTAGCAGAAAAATTAAAAGTGGATCGTCCATGGTTAGAACAAATTAATTTAAAATTTTTAACATTACCGGAGGAATAATAAATAATGTCAATATCAATTCAAGGAATAACAAAATCATTTCAAAAGACAAAGAAGGGAGAAGACCGACAGGTTGTGTTAAGAGATATTTCTTTAGATGTGGCAGAAGGAGAATTTGTCTGCCTACTGGGACCGTCAGGCTGTGGGAAGACCACAACTCTGACTATTATTGCTGGATTTCAGGAAGCAGACCGTGGGAAAATCTTGATTAACGGTACTGAGGTGAAAAAACCAGGACCAGACAGGGCTTTTATGTTTCAAAATTATGCATTATTTCCATGGCTGCGTGTAGGGGAGAATATTGAATATCCCATGAAAAAAATGAAAATACCAAAGACACAGCGAAAAGCACAATTAAAAGAACTGTTGGAAATGGCACAAATGGAAGAATATGAACACTATTATATACATGAAATATCAGGTGGAATGAAGCAGAGAGTAGCACTTTTGCGTGCGCTAGCATGTAATCCAAGTGTCTTACTTATGGACGAGCCTTTGGGAGCGGTAGACTTCCAGATGCGTCAGCTTCTGCAAGTACAATTGGAAAATATTTTACAGCAAAAGAAGACCACCTCTTTGATGGTTACACATGATGTAGATGAATCCATATATTTAAGTGATCGGGTTGTTATTATGTCTAGAAATCATGGACAAATACTTGCAGATGTATCCATTGATCTGCCAAGACCAAGAGACCGTACGGCTCACGAATATCATGCATATGTGGATGAACTTACGAATGTACTCAAATATGCATTAAATGGTGAGGTATTTAATAAAGAAGATAAGGAACTATTGGAATTTATCAAGGAAGTAGAATTGGGGAAATAATATGTTAAAGAACATACATCAAAAGTTTACATCAAGGGAAAATGAACTTCGATTGTATATTATGAATTTTATCATTGATGAAAAACGTCCATTTCATTTGGAAAGTGATAAACAAAAAGCTTTGCAGGCGTTAGAAATGACGGAAAAAGAATATCAAGAAAGTGCGGACTGCCTTGTTCAAAAGGATGGTATGGTTGCAGATGAAGCACAGCATGTAAATTTCATTTATCCAGTGTCTGCGTTGCCAACAAATCACCAGGTAACACTTCAAGATGGAAGAAGCTTTACTGCTATGTGCGCCATTGATGCGATGGGGTCGGCATTTACCTTTCATCAGGATATTGAAATACACTCGGTATGTACGGGCGGTGGAGAACCAGTATATGTAAAAATCAAAAATGGAGAAATGGTAGAGCACTCACCAAAGGGTTTATATGCATTAACATTTCCCTTGGGGGAATTGCAAAATTGGGCGGGATCCTGCTGAAATGTTATGAATTTTTTCTGCAGTTTGGCAGAATTAAATCAATATGTAATGGATATGGAATTGGATTCAGAGGGAATCATTAGAGCGGATATGCCCATGGCCATGGAAGAAGCGAAAGGTACATTTGCAGTAAAGGCAGCAGAATAGTAATAGATATTATCTATAATATTATAAAAAAAACCAATTGGGACAAGAAGTTTATATATGATATTATAAAATATATAGTGATGCGTAAGCATTGAAAAGGGCAGCGTAATTGCTGTCCTTTTCCCACTCATTTTATTGTCAGAAGATAAATAAGGAGAACGTATATGGAGATACAGATTGTTTCTGGTTTTTTGGGAGCTGGAAAAACAACATTTTTAAATCAATATCTGTCAATTTTAAAAGGAAAAACAGTTGTAATTGAAAATGAATTTGGAGATGTGGGATTAGACGGATCATTAATACAAGGTGATATTCCGGTGCGGGAAATCTATGCAGGATGTATTTGCTGCAGTTTAGCAATGGATTTTCAAAAAGGAATCAAGGAGATTTATGAAACATTTAAACCAGATCGAATTGTAATTGAACCATCTGGTGTAGGAAGACTTTCCGATATTATTAAGGCTTGCAATAGAGCAAAAGAAAAAGAAAATATAGATATTCAAGTGACAAAATTAATTGCCATTGTAGACTTTGATTCTTTTGAGGAATATGAAGAAGGGTTTGGTGCTTTTTATATGAATCAGATTCAACATGCAAGATTGCTTTTGTTTAGTAATACAGCATTAGTATCTAAAGAAAGAAAAAGAATGATTATTTCTAGACTTCAAGCTGAGAATCCAAAAGCAATCTTGTATGAAGGAGACTTTCGACAACTTGATCCAGAGATTTTGAAGAAACTTGTAGATATGTCAGAAGATTATGCCAGTAATCCTGAGGAAGTGTTCCTACCTGCACTTCCGGCAAATCGTGTATTTTCCAGTGTGTCAATCTGTAATTCAATGAAAATGTCAGAATCAGAATTAAACGTTTTACTGAAAGAATTAAAAAAAGAGAAGTATGGATATATTCTAAGAGCGAAAGGAATCATAAAGACTTGGGAACATAGAATGTTACATTTTAATTACACACCTTCTTCTAGTAGTTACCATGAAGTGAATATGTTAAGTGAAATAAATTCGGAAACTAAAATTATTATCATTGGATGTGAATTGAATGATCGAGAATTGCACACATTATTTCAAAATTAAAAAGATGAGGAGAAAATAAAAGGTGAAGACAAAAGAAGAATTATTAAAGGAATTATCAGATTTTGTATTTGAAATGGAAGATGAAGAAGTGGTGGATGCAGTGAAAGAATATATTGCATGTGGCTATGATCCTCAAGAAGGCATGTTAAGTGGTCTGGTAGATGGAATGAAAAGAGCCAGTGCATTATATGAAGAAGGAGAGTATTTCGTTCCAGAATTGATTGTATGTTCGGATGCTATGTATGCGGGAATTGAAGAGTTTCAAAAATATTTGCCAGATACAGTTCAGGCAAGTACTGGTAAGGTGGTCATTGGTGTGGTAGAAGGAGATACCCATGATATTGGTAAGAATTTAGTTCGAATTATGCTGGAAACAGGTGGGTTTGAGGTATGTGATCTTGGAAGAGATGTAGCATTAGATAAATTTGTAGATTATATCAGAGATCATGAGGTCCATATTTTGTGTATGTCATCTCTAATGACAACGACTATGCCGGGAATGGGTACTGTTATTGAAAAGCTAAAGGAAGCAGGACTTCGAGACAAGGTAAAGGTTATGGTTGGAGGTGCACCGGTATCTCCTGCATTTGCAGAACGAATCGGTGCGGATAAATATACCAAAAGTGCAATTGAAGCAGTGGAGTTTGCAAAGAAAATAATGGGAGTAGCATAGGAGGACGTATCATGATGGGTAAAAGGGAAGCGGTAAAAGCAATTTTAGAAGGAAAAGGAGCAGATAGAATCCCAATTATTATGAATGCATTTTCACTCCCAGTAGCGCGATATGGATATACCATACCCGAGGTTGTCATGAGTCCAGAAAAAATGACGGAATGTATGGTAGGAACAAGACAAGCCTTGGGATATGATGGACTATGCGCCGGTTCCTATGGAGGGATTGCAAGAATGATGGGTGGTCATCTGCCAAATCGTGAAGGTGAGATTGTAGGGGACGGGGATGATGTGGTACATACCCTAGATGATATAAAGAAGCTAAGGCCTTTTGATGTGAATCAATGTATGGGTATGAAAAATATGTTGAAAACCATAGAGTTGATGAGAAAGGCAGAGCCAGATGAACCGATTTTTACAATTGTTCATGTACCGGCTGCAGTTGCTTTTACCTTAATGGGTGCAAAACCTGCTTTTAAGGCGATGATTAAGAATCCAGAGTTATTTCGTGCATTATCGGATTATGTGGAAGATGCAGTTGTAGAATCTTGTAAAGTTCTAACGGATGCGGGATTGGATTTCTTATGGTTTCCTATGCCCAATTTTGGAGGCTGCTGCATTTCGAGAAAATCATATGAGAAATGTATTTCTGAGAGTAATATACGTGCTAATAAGAAGATTAAAGATTATGGTGCAAAAATTATTATACATACCTGTGGCCCATACGATGACCGATTTGATTTGGTTCTGAAAGAGTCTGGGGATGCGTGGCATTTATCAGATACACAAACAAAGAAAGTGAAAGATGAGTATGGAACCCAGGTGTCGTTAATGGGAACTATTCCATGTTGTTCGGTTCTGATGGATGGAACGAAAGAAGAAGTATATCAGTTCGCATATCAAGAATGTATGGATGGAGCAAGAGATGGACGTTTTATTCTAAGTGGAGATTGTGATGTATCACCTCTTACCCCAGATGAAAATATACGTGCCACGGTACAAGCAGCTAAAGATGCCGAAAAAGTGTTATTTGCACATTCCATCTAGATTATATGAGTTCAAAGGAAGTAAAGATAGGAGAAAATCATGGGAGAAATGAGGGATTTTAAATGTACATATGGTAATTCGGCAGGCATAAATGAAGAAGTAACCAAGGGGCTTGGGTTGCAATTCCCGGATGTACACATGCATTGTGATACAATGGTTCAGCTTTCCAAAGCACTAAAAAAGCACGATGGAGCATCTTTTTGTTTACTGCCATTTTGTCATACTGTGGAAGCAGAAGCCTTGGGCGGAATCATTAATTATGGAAATGATATAACGGGACCAAGAGCCAAGGACTATATTTGCAGTACCGTAGAGGAAGTATTGGAATTACCAGAGATAGACTTGACAAAGGGCAGGATCCATGAGGTACTTCTTGCCTGTCAGGAGTTGAGACAACAGGGAGAACATGTGATATTAGAGGTATCTGGACCTTTTACTATTTTAAATGTGTTGATTGATGCAACATATGTGTTCAAAGGGATGCGAAAAAAACCGGAAGTTATGAAAAAGGTATTCTGGAAGCTTGGAACAGAAATTTTGAAGTTTATAGAAGAGGCTAAGAAATATGGTGTAGATATGATCAGCTATGCAGATTCTTCTGGTGGATTAAATATTCTGGGACCCAAAATGTCGGAACAAGTAGTAGAAGAGTTTACATATGATTTTCTCATAAAAGTGGAAGAAAAAGTGGATAATCAGATGCTGGTACTGCTTTGCCCTAAGACTACGTATGCTTTGATTGGAACCGAAAAAGCAGTTTTTAAGGAAAGACAGTTATCTCAACCCATGAGTTATGGTGAGGGTTGCATTGAAATGATTGGTAAGGCAAGGTTTGCAGGACAAATGTGCATAAACAATGTGGGATATCAATTAAAGAATGGTAAGTTTAAAGAAGTGAAATTGAATGAAAACTAAAGTAAAAATGGAGGATAAAACATGTGGACACCAAAAGAACGCTTACAATGTGTATTGAATGGTAATGAGGCAGACCGACCACCATGTATATGTCCCGGTGGTATGATGAACATGGTAACATCAGAGTTAATGGATTCCGTATCTATATTTATGCCAGAAGCACATACCAATGCAAGACAAATGGCAGAACTTACCAAGGCGGTGTATGATAAGGGCTGTTTTGAGAATTACGGAGTTCCTTTCTGTATGACAGTGGAAGCTGAAGAAATGGGAGCAAAGGTAGATATGGGCTCTCGTATATATGAACCTCATGTGGTGGAGTATGCAATGGATTCTGTTTGTGATTGGGAGAAATTAACTGGCATTGACTTGATGGCAGGAAGAACTAAGGTGGTGCTTGATGCCATTCGTATTTTAAAAGAAGAAACCAATGACGTTCCAATTGTTGGGAATCTAACAGGTCCAATTAGTACAGCAAGTTCGGTTATGGAGCCGGTTATTTTTTATAAAGAATTGCGTAAGAAGAATAAAGAAGCCCATGCTTACATGAAATTCATTACAGACCAATTGATTATATTTGGCAGGGCACAAATTGAAGCGGGAGCTGACGTAATTGCCATTTCAGATCCAAGTGGAACTGGGGAGATATTGGGACCGAATTATTTTAGAGAGTTTGCAGTAACCTATATTAATCAATTGTTAGATGGTCTTCAAAATGAAAAAATGGGGACAATTGTACATATTTGTGGACAGATGAATCCAGTCTATGAAGAAGTGAAGGAAGTTCACAGTAGTGTTTTGAGTTTTGATTCTGTAGTATCTATGAAGGAAGCAAGGAAAAATCTTGGAAATCGCGTATTAATGGGCAATGTAAGTACCTATGCTTTGGAATTTGGTGACACAGAACGTGTGAAAAACTTGACAAATGGATGTGTGAAAAGTGGTTCTAACATTATTTCCCCAGCCTGTGGACTTGGAATGAGATCTCCACTTGAAAATGTACAGGCAATTCTAGAATGTCTGAAGGAGGACGCATAGTATGGCATCGGTAATGGTCAGACAGACTGGTGAAAAGATTATTTGTACAGAAGGGGCAAATCTTTTGCAAACTTTATTGGAGTTCGGAATTTTTGTGGATAATCCATGTAGTGGTAAAGGTATCTGTGGAAAATGTAAGGTAAAAGTACTCTCTAATAATAGAGCACCTATGTCAGAAACAGAGAAAAATTCACTGAAGTTGGAAGAAATAGAGCAAGGTGTTCGTCTTTCTTGTATGACAGAAGTACATGGGAATATAGAAATTGAGTTGCTTACAAAAGAACGAAAACATAAAGTACTGACAGAAGGTTATATACCGGAATTTAAAAAGGATGAGTTTGACAATGGATATGGTATCGCAATTGATATTGGGACAACTACAGTTGTAACGGCATTGATTGACCTGAAAACTGGAGAAGAACTTGCTCATGCATCTATGATAAATGCACAGAAGCATTTTGGCTTGGATGTACTTACAAGAATCACCTATGAATATGAAAATCCAGAGAATGGGATTCAAGAGTTAAAGCATGCCATTGTTCATTCTATCAATATGATGATACATGAGGTATGTCTAAAATCAAAAGTAGATAAAAAAGACATTTGTGAGATTGATGTAGCAGCTAATTGTACCATGACTCATATGTTGTTAGGAGTAGATGCACGTTCTATTGGAAAGTCCCCTTATAAGCCAGAATTCACAGATGCAAAAGAGATATTTGCAAGAGAGATTGGTATAGAGGTAGGAGAAGAAACCAGATTATATTGCTTGCCACAGGTATCCGCATATATTGGTGCAGATATTGTGGCTGGAACATATGTCTGTGAGCTTCACGAGGAAACCGGTAATGTTCTATTTATTGATATTGGAACGAATGGAGAAATTGTGTTGGCAAGTCAGGGAAAACTCCTATGTTGTTCTTGTGCTGCCGGTCCTGCACTTGAAGGAATGAATATCAGTTCCGGAATGAGAGCGGCAGAGGGTGCAGTGGAGGATGTGAAAATTACAGAAGAAGAAATAAAGCTTACTACCATCGGTGAGCAGGAGCCAGCAGGAATATGTGGAAGTGGAATCCTCGCGGTAGTAAAAGAACTTTTAAGGACAGGGATTGTAAAGAAGACCGGTGTTTTTGTAAAAAAAGATAAGTTAGATGAAGCGGATTATCGCTATCCTATGATTCGTATGAATGGAACAAAACGGGAATTCATTTTACATCAAGAACCAGAATTACTTGTTACTCAAGGCGATGTCAGGCAGGTACAGCTTGCCAAAGGTGCTATTTTATCAGGATTTGTAGCACTTTTAAATAAAGCAGAAATTGCAATGGAAGAATTAGATAAAGTTATGATTGCCGGACAATTCGGAGCACATTTGCCAGTAGAATCCTTGGTTGGTACCGGAATTTTACCGGAGGCAGTCAAAGATAAGTTGGTTTATGTTGGCAATTCATCAAAGACAGGGGCATATATGTCATTGATGTCTAAGAAAGTAAAACGTGAAATAGAAAAGTTGGCAGAGAAAATGGAATATATGGAACTGGCAGAAACAGAGAATTATGAAAAAATTTTTACAGAAAGCATGATGTTTCCACAATAGTATTTCTAACGATACGATTAGAAATACTATAAAGAGGTAAGAAAAATGAGCATAAAAGAAGAATTAAAACAGTGGATTTATGATTGATATTATTACAAATTCTAGTTATAATGTACAATGGAAGAAATTAGAGAGAAGGTACCAAAATGACGAAACAAAAACGTTCCATTCCAAAGCAAATAGAACTTGTATTTGATGTGCTTTACTTAATCACAGCTATTTTAATTGGAGGCTATTTATTGTTTACCTCTAAAGGAAATTTTGCTAGAATGCTTTGGGGAATAATGTCCCTGACATTGGCTTTTGGAGATTCTTTTCATCTTGTTCCGCGCATTTTAGCAGCAGCTACTGGGAATGAAACATATTTTTGGAATGCAATGGGAATTGGTAAAATGCTTACATCCATTACCATGACTTTCTTTTATGGCTTATTATGGCATTGTGGACTTCTATTATTTTCAGAGAATTTAATGATACTAACAGTGGTAATTTGGATCCTGGCAATTATGCGTATTACACTTTGCTTGTTACCGCAAAACAAATGGACTGGCAGACCCCCAAGTTATAAATGGGGTATTTATCGAAATATACCCTTTGTTATAATGGGGATTATGGTGCTGCTATTTTTTGCAGTTTGTGGTGGGTCGCAATTACCACAATTGAGGTTTATTTGGCTTGCAATTTTACTTAGCTTTGCATTTTATATTCCAGTGGTATTAGGTGCGAATAAAAATCCGAAGCTAGGAATGCTGATGCTTCCGAAAACACTTGCATATGTATGGATCATTTGTATGGGATTAGGATTGTAACGAAAGAAAGACACCTATTGTTTTAGCAACTGCAATATGGCATCCATTGTATTGTCCAAATTTTCATTGCTATAATGCTTGCTGATTTGAAAATCCACTGCTTTACGGTTCATACTAAATATGGAGGTTACACCCCAATCATAAAATTTCTCAACATCATCTTCCACACAGCCAGCGACTATGGTGATGGGAATATGATGTTTTTTTACGTGCTGAGCAATTCCAATTCATCTCCAATTAGGTTGTTTGTTTTGATGTTACTTGCAGCATAGCAGATAGAGGTTGTAAAAAAAATGAAAACGTGATAAGTTGAAAAAAGAATCTGTCATTTGAAATTAAGAAATTGATAGAAAATGAAGGTTATAAATTATAAAGAAAATTTAGGAGGAAGATAAATGTTAGAAGAATTAAAAGAAAAAGTATTTGAAGCAAATATGATGTTGCCTAAATATGGACTCGTTACTTTTACTTGGGGAAATGTAAGTGCAATAGATAGAGTGTCTGGATTGTTCGTAATTAAACCAAGTGGAATAGACTATGAAAAATTAACAAGAGATGACATGGTGGTTGTGAATTTGAATGGAGAAAAAGTAGAGGGAACATACAACCCATCTTCTGATACGGCAACCCATGCAGAACTTTATCGTGCATTTTCAAAAATTGGAGGAATTGTACATACACATTCTTCGTGGGCAACTAGCTGGGCACAAGCAGGGAGAGGTATTCCTTGCTATGGGACAACCCATGCAGATTATATGTATGGAGAAGTACCTTGTATTAGAAATCTTACAAAAGATGAAATAGAAGAAGCTTATGAAAAAAATACAGGACGTTTAATTGTCGATTTTTTTCAAAACAAAGATTATATATCAATGCCAGCAGTGCTTTGCAAAAATCATGGACCATTTACTTGGGGAAAAGATGCTAAAGAAGCGGTTCACAATGCAGTAGTGTTAGAAGAAGTTGCAAAAATGGCAGCACATTGCGAACTGCTTCAACCACAGAATGATCCGGCACCACAGGAGTTACAGGATAAGCACTACCAACGTAAGCATGGTCCAAATGCATATTATGGAAATTCGCCCAAATAAAGTAACATACCCCACCACTTTTGATATAAGTAGTGGGGTATGTATAGAAATTATATATTTTTGATATGTTCTTGCTCTAATTCGTTTATGCGGTCAACTTTTGGTGCAGAACCTCCACCTGCAAAATCGCATTTCAACCAAATATCTACCAAATACTTGGCTAATTCTACACCAATGACTCTTTCTCCCATACACATGATTTGTGCATTATTGCTTTTGCGGGAGCGTTCTGTTGAAAAAGGATCATGGCAGACAGCAGCTCGTATTCCGGGTACTTTATTTGCACAGATTGACATCCCAATGCCAGTTCCACAAAAGAGAATTCCGCGGTCATAATCACCTTTAGCCACTGCATCTGCCACAGCATAGGCTACATCTGGATATAGTACGACAGCCCCCTTATCAGCTCCGAAGTCTGTAAGCTCCAAATGTTCTCTTCCTTTTAAATAATTCATGATTTCTACTTTTAAATTATAAGCTGCTTCATCGCAGCCAAATGCGATTTTCATGGTGTCTGCCTCCTTGTGATATTGTAGATATAATTAGTTTCTTTGTTATTTATCATAAAAGACATAGAAAATGAAGTCAAGTATTATTCGGAAATAAATAATTTCATTTAAAGTTTGCGTTGAAAAGATACAAAGCTAAGGTTATAATTGTGTTGTGAATATTCGTGTAGTTATGAAAGGAGATAAAATGAATATGTTTAGAGAGACGTACCGGCTAGGCATCTATGAGAAAGCATCACCTATAGAACTAACATGGGAGGAACGACTTCAGAACGCAAAAGATTCTGGTTATGACTATCTAGAGATGAGTATTGATGAAACAGAGGAACGTATGTCTAGATTGGATTGGACAAAGGAACAAATTGCAGAACTATTAGAGATACAAAGGAGGGTTGGTATTTCCATTGAGAGTATTTGCTTTAGTGCTCAACGGAAATATCCTCTTGGAAGCAAAATATGGGAAATAGAAGCAAAAGAATTGTTAAGAAAAGGAATTTTATTTGCAAAAGATATGGGAATTCGTATTATACAAACACAGGGTTATGATTGCTATTATGAAGAAACTAGCAGTGAAGAAACAAGAGAGAGATTTTATCGGAATTTAGAAGAGGGAGTTATGTTTGCAGCACAACATGGAGTTGTTCTAGCTATGGAGACTATGGAAAATGATTTCATGAATACAATAGAAAAGACAATGAATGGTGTTAAAAGAATAAATTCGCCATATTTACAGGTATATCCAGATATTGGAAATATATGGAATGCTACGACGGATATTCAAAAGGATATTCAAAAGGGAAATGGTCATATTGCAGCAGCACATTTAAAAGAAACTGTTCCAGGAAAATTTCGTGAGATACCATTTGGAAGTGGACAGGTTGATTTTCCAGCTGCTATTTTGTGGTTGTATCAACAGGGAGTAAGAAGGTATGTAGCGGAATTTTGGTATAATGGAAAAACTGACTGGAAGGACATTATAAAATCAAATCGAATTTTCTTAGAGAGGCAATTTGAATTGGCGGAGTTGCGATTAATGCAAGTATAATGGGAGGACTAAGGATGGAACAGTATGTAATTGGTTTGGATAATGGTGGTACATCAACCAAGGCTGCCATTTTCAATTTGACAGGAAAAGAAATAGCAGTTGCTAGCAGACATACACAAATGATTACACCAAAGTCTGGATATACAGAACGAGATATGGAACAGCTTTGGACTGCAAATTGTGTTTGTGTAAAAGAAGCAATCGAAAAAGCTGGTATAAAAAAAGAAGATGTGCTAGGTATAGCGGTTTGTGGGCATGGAAAGGGCATGTACCTTTGGGGAAAGGATGGAAAGCCGGCATATAACGGTATTGTTTCGACAGATAGCAGAGCCTGGAAGTACCCTAAGAAATGGAAGGAAATGGGCATTTGGGAAAAATGGCATTCACAATTATGCCAGGAACCTATGGCTTGTCAACAAGTGTCATTATTGGCTTGGTTTAAGGAACACCATAGAATGGTATATGACAATATTGACTGGGTGTTTTCTGTAAAAGATTATGTACGATTTCGCATGACAGGTGAACCATACTCAGAAGCAACAGACATATCTGGATCTGGTTTGATGGATGTAAAAAATGCTAGAATTGATAAGGTGATTTTAGAAGATTTAGGAATTGGAGAAGCGTATGATATGATTGCTCCAATCAAATATTCATATGAGAATTGTGGAGCGATTACTGCAGAAGCTGCAGAAAAAATGGGACTCAAGGAAGGGACTCCGGTGGCTGGTGGAATGTTTGATATTGACTCATGCGCAGTGGCGATGGATGTTACTTCACCAGAAGAGCTAATTACTATAGCGGGTACTTGGAGTATTAATGAGTATATTTCTCGAGAGCCCGTTTTAGACGGAAGTATTGCTATGAATTCTTTATTTGCTATTCCAGGGTATTATTTAGTAGAAGAATGTAGTGCTACTTCTTCGGGAAACATGGAATGGTATATAGAAAATTGTCTCTCCAAGGAAGATATTCCGATTGGAAAAGATAGATATCAGTATATTAATGAATTAGTAGAAACGGTTCCGCCGGAAGAATGTGAAGTATATTTTCTACCTTTTTTGTATGGCTCCAATGCACATCCGCTTGGAAAAGGTGCGTTTGTAGGTCTAACAACATTTCATGGGAAACAACATATGCTCCGTGCTATATATGAGGGTGTTGTTTATTCGGCAAAAACACATATAGATAGGTTATTGTCATCGAGAAAAGATCCAAAGGCAATTCGCATGGCTGGTGGTCCTGTGAATTCAGAAGTATGGGTACAAATGTTTGCGGATATTTTAGGATTTCCAATTGAAATTGTAGACGTAAAGGAATTAGGAGCGTTGGGCTGTGGTATGGCGGCAGCTATTGCTGCGGGAGTATATATTGATTATAAAGATGCAGCTAAGTCAATGGTCAAAATGAAGGGAACGGTTATGCCTGATTTGAAAAAGACCAAAATATATCAACAAAAATATAAAAAATATTGTGCGGTAAGCACTGCTCTAGATGGAGTGTGGGAACAATTTGAAGTGTAAAGCCGACAGCCAAGTTCATTGGCATGAAAAAGAGGTGCATAGGTGGAAGTCGAGAGTCATTTTCAAACAAAACAGACAAATAAAAACAAGATTTATCATATTATCTGCAACAAAGGACAGATATCACGGCAGGAATTAGTATATGAAGTGAAACTAAGCCTTCCAACAGTGGTGCAAAGTATTGTGGAACTGATGGAGGAAGGACTGATTTATGAAAGTGGTTCTCAGGGAAATACAGGTGGTCGTCGTGCAAAAATTTATTCGGCATCACCTAGAGCGAGAGTTTCGATTGGAATTGATATTACAAGAAATCATATATCATTAGTCGTGGTAGATATTTTAGGAGAAATTATTCTACACAAAAGAATTAGATATTCATTTTCAATGGAAACCACTTATTTTAAAAAATTAGGTTTGCTAGTAGATGAATCTGTGAAGGAACTTTCTTTAACACAGAAACAAATACTAGGTGTAGGAATTGGGGTCCCTGGGCTAATTACAGAAGATTGTCAAACCGTATACTATGGTACTATTTTGAACTTTACTGGAATAACTTGCCAAACATTTAACAAATTCATTCCATATCCATGCAGATTGTTTAATGATGCCAATGCAGGTGGATTTGCCGAATCAAAATTAAACAAAGAAATTACATCAGCTTTTTATATATCATTAGCAAACAATGTGGGTGGATCAATCTTGATTAATAATAAAATTTTTAAAGGAGAAAGTTCCAGAAGTGGAGAGATTGGTCATATGACAATCATTCCAGAAGGGCGCCCCTGTTATTGTGGACAAAAAGGTTGTTGGGAAGCATATTGTGCAGCAAGTATTTTGGCAGAGCATACAAATGGCAATCTTGAGGAATTCTTTCGATTATTAGAGGAAAAGGATGAAAGTTGTGTAAAAGAATGGAAAACATATTTGGAATATCTAGTAATAGGGGTAAATAACATTCGCATGTTATTTGGCTGCAAAGTGATATTAGGTGGGTATGTGGGTGCTTATATGGAAAAATATATTGATAAAGTAAGAAAAATGGCTATTGAAAGAAATCCATTTGAAAATGATGCAGACTATCTATTGGTATGTAAATATAAAACGGAAGCAATTGCTACAGGTGCTGCACTTCCATTTGTAGAAGATTTTGTCAATAGTATTTAGAAAAATAAATAAAAAAAACAGCTGGATTTTGTACGATTAGTACAAGGGACAGCTGTTTTTTTATTTTCTATAGTTCATTCCTTACAAAGAAAATAGTGAATTTCAATAAATAAACTCATTTAATAAAATAAATTTACAAAAGAATTGACTAAATGAGTATAAAGTATATAATAAAAATATAGAGTCAATATAATAAAAAAAATAAATGGATTTTTTTCTGTAGAAGAATGTTTTACAAATGTTAAAAAATAGACAATTATATAATGGAAAAAGCTTTATAAATTGTACGATAATTAAACTTATGTAAAAATGTTTAATATTTCTTTTGTTGATACTTGACATAAATAATGACGTATTGTACAATAAATTAAGCAGATGGAACAAATATATTGAGGGAATCAGGTAGCCTAAGGTATAGTGCGTTCATCACATATGCAAAAATTCATCAAATGAAGGAGGAAATGAAGGTATGAAAAAGAAAGTTCTAAGTGTTGTATTATGTATCGCTATGGTTGCTACTATGCTTGTTGGTTGTGGCGGAAAAACAACAGCAGACACAGAAGACAAGGAAGACAAGAGTTCTGGAAAAGCAGAGGATTTTGATTGGAAAGCTCATGAGGGAACTACATTGAATGTTATGTTTAATGAGCATACATATTCGAAAGCAGTTATCGCAAAGATCAAAGATTTTGAAGACTTAACTGGAATTAAAGTTGAATATTCTTCTACACCTGAAGAGAATTATTTCGACAAATTAAATACATCTTTAAGTAGTCGTTCAGGTTCACCAGATGTATTTATGACAGGTGCATATCAAATATGGGAATATGCTCCAGCTGGTTACATTGAGCCATTGGAAGACTATATTAACGACGCAAGCAAGACAAGTGCTGATTATGATTTTGCTGACTTCTACAAAGGTGTTGTTGGTGCGCTTCAATGGGATTTAGTACCGGGTCATGCAGTTGGTAAAGGTTCTCAATGGGCATTGCCTATGGGTTATGAATTGAATAACTTAGCTTACAACAAAAGAGTATTTGATGAAAAAGGAATTGCAGTACCAAAGACTACTGATGATCTCCTAAAAGCAGCTACAGACTTAAAGGAATTTGCTGGAGCAGGTTCTTATGGAATCGCATTGCGTGGTACACGTAACTGGGCAACTATTCATCCTGGATACATGTCTTTGTTTGCTACATGGGGAGCAAAAGATTTTGAGATTGAAGATGGAAAACTTGTATGTAAACTAGATTCTAAAGAAGCAATTGAAATGACTGATTATTGGGTAAAATTAATCAAAGAAGGCGGATCACCACAATGGTCTACTTATACTTGGTATCAGGCAGGAGCTGATTTAGGTGCTGGTAAAGCTGCTATGTTATTCGATGCAACTTGCAATGGATATTTCCAAAATTATCCAGCTGATGCATCAGCAGAAGCAGGAAACATTGCTTGGACAGGTATTCCTGTACCAAAAGAAGATGCAAAACAAAAATCCAATATATGGATTTGGTCTTTGGCTATGAATGCAGATTCTAAAAATAAAGATGCTGCTTGGTATTTCTTACAATACTTCACAAGCAAAGACTTTATGAGTTATTCAGCAACTGATGGTGCATGCGCAGACTGCCCACGTACTTCTATTGCCGAAAGCGATGAATACAAGAATATTGTTGGAGCATCAACAGGTTACTTAGAAGCATTAGATGAGCTACTTCCAAACGCAACAATCCAATTTACACCACAGCCATACTTCTTTGAATGTACAACAGAATGGGCTGCAACATTACAGGATTTAGTTACTAGTGATAAGTATGCTTCTACAGAAGAAGCAATGAAGGAATTAAGCAAGAAGCTTACTGAGACAGTAGCAGATCTTGAAGTAGAGGAATAATTAATTACTATCAAATAGGATTGAGAGTTTCATAACTGTTTAAACTCAAGTCAAGGAGGGGTACCTGACCCTCCTTGTGTTTATATAAGACTCTAAAATTACGTTACGATTATTTAGGGAGGTAATTGGATGAAAGAACAACAAAAAATGACTAGCTCGGAAAAAAACGATTTAAATACCGTGCCTTTTAAGACTCGTGTGCGCCCGTATTTAATCGTGGCTCCAGCACTCATTATTACAATTGGAATTATGATTCCATTTGTAATGGCTATATATTTTTCACTGACAAATTATTCCTTTAGAATGCCAACTTTTAAGTTTATTGGTTTGAAAAACTGGATTATTATTTTGAAATCGTCTACCTACTGGCATGCGGTATGGGTAACCCTTCGGTATGCATTTTTTGCTACTGTTGTGGAAATGCTGTTGGGACTTGGCGTTGCGATTTTATTAAATAATAATAATAACCGTTTTACAAAAATATTGAAGGTTGTATTAGTATTTCCTTTAATGATTGCTCCAGTTATAGCAACCATTGTATGGCAACTTATGTTGAATAATTCGGTTGGTATTGTAGAAAAATTTTTAAATGTATTTGGAATATTTAACTTTCCATGGGCGGCGAGTACTTCTACGGCATTGATGACAGCTGTAATGATTGATGTTTGGGTAAACACGGCTTTTGTAATTTTGCTTTGTCTTGCGGGCTTACAGTCATTACCAAAATCACCATTTGAATCAGCTAAAATTGATGGTGGAAGTGCGTTGTTTAATTTTTGGAACTTAACTTTGCCAATGATTAAACCTAGTTTATATATTGCATTGCTCTTTCGATTGATGGCAGCGTTACAGGAATATGCAATTATCTTTGCATTAACAAAAGGTGGTCCTGGAGATACATTGATGAACTTATCGTTAACGGCATATCAAACTGGTTTTCAATTCCAAAAATTTGGATTTGCACTGCCATACATATTAACATTATGGGTATTCATTAATATCATTGCAAAGCAAATTGTTAAAAGGCAGCGTGCCGCTCAGAATCAAGCAGCTGGTAAAGATGAATAGTGTTGATTTAATAAGAAAGGATGTTAAATATGGAAGGTAAAAAAAGACTTAGTGCCATTTTACAAAATGGGTTATTAGTAATATATGCAATATTTGCGTTGTTCCCTTTGATTTGGATGGTACTACTAACGTTTAAATCGGATAGCCAAATGTTTACGACTACATTTTTATTTACACCAACATTAAGTAACTATCAGGAAGTATTATTTAAATCAGATTATTTTCGCTATTTTCTAGATAGTATTATTGTGGCAGGAGGAGCGGTTATTGTTTCAATTGTAGCAGGTGTGCCTGCAGCATATGCATTGGCAAGATATGATTTTAAAAAGAAGGAGGATATTGCATTTCAGATTCTTTCCTTTAAATTTGCACCAGAAATTTTAGTGGTTTTACCACTATTTATGATTTATCAAAAATTAGGAATATATGACACTTATTTTGGTTTGATATGGGTATATCAATTAATTTCAATGCCACTTCTTATTTGGGTGGTGCGGGGATATTTTGAGGATATTTCGGTAGAAATTGAGCATGCGGCTCAGGTGGACGGATATTCATGGTATCAGATTTTCTGGAAGATGTTACTGCCATTAATTAAACCGGGATTGGTAGCTGCTGCATTATTAGCATTCATTTTTGCTTGGAATAGTTTTACCTTTCCTTTGATGTTGGCAGGTACAAATATTCAACCTATTACGGTTGCAGCGACGAAGTATCTTGCATCTGATACGGTTCACTATGGACAAATGGCAGTTGCGGCTACAGTTTCCGCTCTTCCTGCAGTTATTTTCGCACTATGTATTCAGAAACACTTAGTTCGTGGTCTGAGTTTCGGTGCAGTAAAGGGATAGGTGTATATATGGCAAGAATAGAATTAGAAAATGTGAAAAAAAGTTTTGGTAAAGTCACAGCACTTAATGGTGTTAGTATTGATGTTAAGGACAAAGAATTCTTTGTGCTTTTCGGACCTGCTGGTGCAGGGAAAACAACAATTTTAAATAATATAGCAGGCATTCAGATCCCAGAAGAAGGGGAGGTGAGAATTGGTGGCGAGGTAGTTAATCAAGTGGATCCTGCTCATAGAAATACAGCTATGGTATTTGAAAATTATGCATTATATCCTCATATGACTGTATACGATAATATTGCATCTCCTTTGCGAAGTCCTCTTTACAAGAAAGATGAAGAATTTATTAAAAAATCAGTAGATAGAGTTGCTAAAATGATGAAAATTGATTACTTGTTAGAGCGTTTGCCAAGTCAATTGTCTAATGGACAAAAACAGCGTGTTGCTTTGGGTCGTGCATTAGTTCGGGAACCAAATGTATTTCTTATGGATGAGCCTCTTGCACATTTAGATGCAAAGCTAAGAAATTCTATGCGTACAGAATTGAAAGAAATTCAGGCAAACTTTGAAACTACGAGTATATATGTTACTCATGATTTTATGGAAGCAATGAGCTTGGGTGATAGAATAGCAATTGTTAATAAGGGAAAAATTGTACAAATTGGTACGGGGGATGAGATATATTATATGCCTTGCAATGAATTTGTATCTCAGTTAATGGGTGATCCAGAGATTAACATTGTTCCTTGTGTACTCAAGAAAACAGATGGAATTTATTCGATTGAATTAGAAGGAACTAAAAAAACATATCGACTTCCAAATGAAGAAAACTTATACAACAAGTTAGAGGATGCACAATTAGAAAAAGTTGATGTAGGTTTTAGGCCACAACATGTATCTTATTCCTTTGAAAAGGTGGATGGTTATGTAGAGGCGAAAGTGTATAGCTATGAAAGTATTGGAAATAAATCTGTTATCATTGTATCTTTGAATCAGCTGTATATTCGTATTATTGCGCCAAATGGCTTGGTTGTAAAATTAGATCAAGATATATATATTGATTTTGATGTGGAATTTGCTATCTTTTTTAATGCTGAAACTACAGAGTATATCTGTCGCTATGACGAAGCTAGTATTATGGAACGAAGCGCGGCACAAGCAAAAGCAATGGAGGGATAAAGATGGCAGGATTAAGTATTAGAAATCTATATAAGCGCTATGAAAATACAGGTAAAAAAAAGAAAAACGCAAAAGAAAATGATTATGCTGTAAATAATTTAAGCCTTGATTGTGAACAGGGAGAATTTGTAGCACTGTTAGGTCCGTCGGGGTGTGGTAAGACAACTACACTTCGTATGACAGCAGGATTAGAGGAAATTACTAAGGGTGATATTTATATTGGAGATGTATTAGTGAATAATTTGCATCCGAAGGATAGGCACATAGGATTGGCTTTTGAGGATTATGCAATGTATCCACCATTATCTGTGTATGATAATGTTGCATTTAATTTAAAGGCCAAGGGTGTGGATAAGACTGAAATTGATAAACGCGTTCGTGAAATTGCTCCATTGATGAATATTGAAGAATTGTTAGATCAAATGCCGGTTAAATTATCTGGTGGACAAAAACAACGAGTTAATATTGCAAGAGCTATTATTCGTCGTCCAGATTTATTGCTTATGGATGAGCCATTGTCACATTTGGATGGAAAAATGAGACAATCTATGCGTACAGAAATTAAAAGACTAGTTAATGACATAAAATGTACTACCGTATATGTAACGCATGATCAATTAGAAGCAATGTCATTGGCAGATAAAATTGCGATTATTAATTTTGGAGTTTTACAACAATTTGGGACACCGGCGGAGGTTTATGATGATCCAGTTAATGAATTTGTAGCTTCATTTATTGGTGAGCCTCCTATGAATATCCTGGAAACAACAATTGTAGGAGAAGATGAAGACTTTTTCTTTACATTTAATGATAGTAATTTGAAAATTCACGTACCAAAACGATATTACAATAAACTTAGCAATGGATTTAAATGTAAGATGGGTGTTCGTCCTATGGATGTTATGATAGGAAAGGCTGATTCTAAGGGGACTCCAGTAGAAGTAGCTACCTTTGAAAATTTAGGTGATGAACGTCGTATAGGTATTAGAGTTGGAGCTACTTTGCTTATGTTAATTACAGATGATGAAACTCGTTACAATAGAGGTGCAGCTATTAAATTAGAAGTAAGCGATGATAAGACCCATTTATTTGATTTAGAATCAGGAGAACGAATTCGGTAGTGAAAAAGTCAAGCTTATGTAAGTGAAGAAATGTAAACAATTATATATAAAAAGGAGGAACTGATTTATGAGTAATTTACCTGAAAAAATGAAAGCTATTGTAGCCTATGCACCTGGGGACTATCGGTATGAAACCGTGGACACGCCAAGGGCTGGTGAAGGAGAAATGATTCTAAAAGTAGAAGCCTGTGGAGTGTGCGCAGGGGATACGAAAGCATTTCATGGAGCGAAAAGTTTTTGGGGTGGAGATGGTAATCCGGTTTATATTAAAGCACCTGTAATTCCGGGGCATGAATTTGTTGGTACGGTAGTTGAAATGGGAGCAAATGTAAAAGGAAATTGGAAACTGGGAGACCGTATTTGTCCAGAGCAAATTGTTCCATGTGGAGAGTGTATGTTCTGCAAGACTGGACGTCATTGGATGTGTGAGAAACATGATTTATTTGGATTCCAGAATAATGTAAATGGTGGAATGGCAGAATATGTGAAGTTAACAAAAGAAGCTCTTCCTTATATGGTTCCGGCAGATATTCCAATTGAAAAGGCAGTTTTAATTGAACCATATGCATGTTCTTTTCACTGCGTAGAAAGAGCACAGGTGAAAACAACAGATGTAGTTGTTCAATCAGGAGTGGGTACTTTGGGTCTGGGAATGGTAGGTGCTATTCATCAGGCTAATCCAAAATGTTTAATTGTATTAGATATGAACGATGCCCGATTAGCAAAAGCGAAAGAATTTGGTGCTGATATTGTTATGAATCCAGCTAAAGAAGATGTAGTTGCAAAGATAAAAGAGATGACAGGTGGTTATGGTTGTGACATCTATATAGAAGCAACTGGACATCCATCTAGTGTACAGCAAGGTCTTGAAGCTATTCGTAAAATGGGAAGATTTGTAGAGTTTTCTGTATTTGGAGATAAAGTAACCGTAGATTGGAGTATTATCTCTGATAGGAAAGAGCTTGATTTATTAGGTGTTCATCTAAGTCCATTCTGCTATGATATAGTTATTGATTGGATTAAAAATGGAAAGCTTCCTACAGAAGGAGTTGTAACAGATAAATTTTCCCTAGCAAACTGGGAAGAAGCTTTTGATCTTGCAACTACTGGAGCAAATGGAGCATTAAAGGTTATCCTTATCCCGGATATGGCGTAAAGAACGAGTAAAGTTAGAAATAAAAGTTATGAATGATAAGGAACGCAGACGGAGGAGGACCAAAATATGCAGAGAATATTAAATGATCCAGATTTTATAGTAGATGAGATGCTGAAGGGCTTCTTAAAAACACATTCGGATATAGTAGAGAAAACAGAAAATCCTCGTGTAGTCAAAGCAACCAAAATCGCGGCTGATAAAGTAGGAATTGTGACTGGAGGAGGCTCTGGTCATAAACCGGCATTTATTGGTTATGTTGGAGAAAATATGTGTGATGCAGTAGCAGTAGGGGAGATTTGCTCTTCCCCTACCGCAGCAGCTTTTCTAGATGCTTGTAAGGTAGCAGATCAAGGGAAGGGTGTTGCTTGTTTGTACGGAAATTATTCCGGAGATAATATGAATGTAAAAATGGCTGTTAAGATGGCTAAAAAACAAGGGCTTACGGTAAAAACAGTAGTAGCCAACGATGATGTGGCGTCAGCACCTAAGGATCAGAGAGAAAAACGTCGAGGCGTTGCTGGAGAGATACTTATGTGGAAAGTTGGAGGTGCAAAGGCGGTAAAAGGTGGCAATTTAGACGAAGTTATTACAGCAGCACAAAAGGCAATTGATTGTACACGGAGCGTAGGAATTGGTTTAACCCCTTGCACTCTCCCGGCGGTGGGCCATCCGAATTTTGAAATCAAGGATGGAACCATGGAAGTAGGAATTGGTCATCATGGTGAACCGGGAATAGAGATTTGTCCATTGGAGACGGCAGCACAAATGGCCAAAAGAATGGTGGATATTGTTTTGCCAGATTATCCATTTGTATCCGGAGATGAAGTTGTGGTATTGGTATCAGGCCTGGGAGCAACACCTATTATGGAGTTATATGTCTTATATGATGAAATTGATAAATTACTTACTGAAAAAGGAATTCATACCCACAGATCATATGTAGGCAATTATTTTACATCTCTTGATATGATGGGAGCAACCTTGACAATTATGAAGTTGGATGAAGAACTCAAAGAATTAATAGATATGCCAGTAAACACAATGGGCTTAAAACAATTCTAAAGAAAGGTGAAAATCATATGAGTGCATTTAAAAATGCAAATGGAAAGTCAGTTTTAATGAAGATGGTAAAAGCGATTCAACAAAATAAAGCTTATTTGGGTGAAGTGGATGGCTTAATAGGTGACGGCGATCATGGGATGAACATGAACAAAGGATTTAGCGTATTTGAGGAACGTTTTCAAGAGGAAGACTTTAGTTTTACAGAAGGTTTGGATGAATTGGGTATGATTTTACTCAACGAAATTGGTGGATCCATGGGTCCTATTTATGGAACTATTTTAATTGATACAGCTGAAGCAGGAGAGGAACTTGAAGAAATCTCGGTATTAGATTTAGGAAATATGCTAAAAAAGGGATTGGAAGGTTTATGTGAGATCGTAGAGGCAAAGGTAGGGGATAAGACATTGGTAGATACGTTGTCTCCAGCAGTTGATTCTTTAATCCTTTCAGGAGAAGCGGGAGAAGATTTCCAAAAAGCTTTGGATAAGATGAAAGTAGCAGCAGAAATAGGTCGTGATTCCACTAAAGATATGGTGGCAAAATATGGACGATCCAGTCGTCTTGGAGAGCGCTCAAGAGGAGTTCTTGATGCGGGAGCCACATCGTGTTGTATTATTCTTACGGCTATGGCAGATGGGATTTTGGAATTAGTATAAGTGATAAATAGATGAAGAGGAGGGAGCAAATTCTGCCACTCCTCTTTTCTGAATTTTCAAAATCTAGAATCAAGAAGTTAATCCTGAAAAATTAGAAGCAATATTTTCTACTGACATGCCGCCAGAAGTTGGAGAAGTAATCATAATCATTAAAATAAAATTCTCATGATTTTTGAGATAAAATTTCTGAGTCATTCCCTCTTTTGTAGCGGTCGCAGAGAAGGTTACATAAGTTTCATTTAAAAATTCTTCTTCTGAAGTGTCTGTGATATCAAACTTGACTGTGGGGTGTCCCAAAAGTCCTTTTTTTAATGTTTCTGCGAATTCAGGCAGTGTAATTTCTTTATTTTCCATAACTGCACGGTTATTTAATCCAATTAATGTATTTGCCTGAGTAGGTTCATCAATTGCAGTCATCTCTAAAAGTTGCCCAATATCTCCAAGATTTTGTATGATGAGATCATTGCTTGCGTAGATTTCAGCCGTGGTATCAGAATTATACGCTAGATACTCTTCGGGTTGTATTGTCCAATTCTCTGGTAGCGTAAATTGTAGCTTGAGGTAAGGATTCTGATATACATTTTCAACCCAAGTTCCATGAGTATAGGTGGTGGTTAACGCGATGGGTGCAGAAATCGCTTCTTTTTTCTTTTCTTTTTTTGTGTTGTCTTGACTAGTTGTTTCTTTCTTCTTAGTATCACTGTTGTTTTTTGTGTCAGTTTTACAGGCAGACAGCGACAAAGAAAGTGTTAAAATGAGAAATAACATGATTATTTTTTTCATATAAGTACCTCCAATAAACTATATTGTAACATATTAATTTGTATTATAAAAGACTATTATAAAAGGATATTACAAAAGAGCAGAATCTAAGAATTGCATAATATATGGAAGTGCAGCACCTGTAGCTACAGGCAATCCAGCTCTTTCACTAATTTTAATAAATTTACGTTTAGTTGGGAAAGCACTTTGCTGTTGCACATAATAATGTAGAATATCAATATCGTCAGAAGTAAGATATTGTGCTAAGGTACCACCAAGAATAATATCACAATCCATTAACATATGTAAATTATCGATAGCAATGGAAAGATATTCTAGATAAGCTTTCCAACGTTTTGTAGTTGGTCTGTTTTCATTACGAAGTTTTAAGAAAAAACTATCTAGGGTTTCGTTTTCGTTTACTAAAGCATTTAAAGAACAATAAGTATCCATACAACCATTTTTTCCACAATAACAAGGTTTTCCATTAGGTACAATGGTCATATGTTCGAAAACTCCTGTTTTTAATTCTCGACCTTTTAAAAATTTACCATCAATAATAATAGCACCACTTAAATTGGTGCGAATATGAAAGAAAATGGCATCTGAAATTTGTGGACAGTTCCATAGTTCATCAGTTGCAGCCGCTTCGGCATCATGAATCATACTACAAGGATAGGGTATGTATTTTGAAAATTGTTCAATGGTTAGTCCGGTGCAGTCTAAAATTTCCCCGTATGTTACGAGAGATCCATCTGAAGAAATCAGCCCTTGTAAAACAATGCCAATTCCTATAATGCTAGTAGAGGGAATGCTTAATGAATTAATAAATCGATTAACATGAGTGGATAAAGTTTTAAAATATGAATCCACATTATTAAAATCCATGTCTATTTTACGAGAATTAAGGATAACACCATATAAATCTATTGCTACCATTTCAATGCTATGTTTCAGAATTTCCAAACCAATAGCTATTTTGGCAGTTGCATTAATTACGATGACATTAGCTTTACGCCCACCTGTTGATTCTAAATAACCATTTTTTTCAATTAGATCCATAGATTCTAATTCCTTAATATTTTGGCTAACTGTGGGTAAGCTTAGATTGAGCATTTCTGCGATTTCTTGTTTGGAAGTTTCTTTTTGATTATAAATATAAAAAAAAATATTTTTTTTGTTTGTCTTTTTTAATTCTGTTGTATTTGTTGGTTTCATAATGTCCTCGCTCTCAAATCTCTAAATAATATACATGTCTATATTATAACATGAGTTTTAAAAGGGTGCAATCATTGTGAAAAAGCTGAAAAATATTACAATATTATTGACTTTTCTGTTAAATAGTTATATGATAATTACAAATGTAATTGTAAAATACAAATGTAAAAAACAAAGCATTTGATGGAGGATTTATGTACGATAAATTATATATAAAAATCGCATATTGGTATTATACCTTAGGTTTAACACAAGATGAAATTGCAAAACGATTATCTTTTACTAGACAAAAAGTCAATCATATTATTAATTCACTTGTTGATTTGGGAGTTGTGACTATTAATATTCATGGATATGAATCTGAAAATATGGAAAATGAGAGTTATCTGGAAGAGGCTTTTGGTTTAAAGAGAGCTATTATTGCATCTGATTATGGAGAATCAGAGACAGCACTTTATAAAGTGACTAATGTTGCTGCACAATACCTAGAATCAACGATTCAGCAAGGTGATGTAATTGGACTATCCTGGGGACAGACACTATCAAATGTAATTGCAAGTATGACATATCAAAAGCGAAGTAACTGTAGGGTAGTTCAATTGATTGGTGCTCAAAATATAGAAAAAACTGCATTGAAATCAGATGAAATTGTGAGAGAATTGGCAAATAAATTAGATTGCCCAAGCTACATGTTACACGCTCCAGTAGTAGTAGATTACGAGGAAACAAAGGAAATGTTAATGAAAGAAAAAACAGTTCGTGCTTCTTTTGATTGTATGAGAAAGTGTAATATAGGTGTATTTGGAATAGGTGAATTATCAGAAAAATCAACTATGTGTAAGCGGGGTTATATTCAAAAAGAAGATATGGAACGTATGCGTGCAGAGGGTTTTACATCAGATATTGGAATGAACCCAATACGTCTAGATGGGAGCTTTGACCATTGCCACCTAGAAAAAAGAATTTTAAATGCGGGGATGGATATTATTGGACAAATAGATAATGTAATAGCAGTCGCAAGCGGTATAGAAAAAGCAGAAGCTATTCTATCAGTTCTTAGAACAAAATGTGTTGATACACTTATTGTAGATGAAACTACTGCAAAAAAAATAATTCAGGAGAAAAGGAGGAGCTTATGAAATACATTCTTGGAGTTGATGTGGGTACTTCAAATGTGAAGGCTGTATTATTTGATGAGTATGGAAAGGAATTATGTATCAAAAGTAAGGAGTGCAAGCCGATTTACGGATTGGATAATCACGTTGAGCAGGATATGCTGTTAGTGTGGGAAATGGTTAAGCTCTGCATACATGGCGTTATGTTAGAGAAAGCTGATATTAAGGCAGGAATTGTTGGAATTGGCATTACTGGACAAGGAGAAGGATGTTGGTTAGTAGATAAATTCGGAGAGCCGGTACAGAATGCTATTTTATGGTGTGATGGGCGAGCTGTAGATGAAGTTAGGTGGATGACTGAAGATAAACCGGAAATAGGACAGCTTTATCATAGTACGACAGGCACACCTCCCCTACTTGGGAATCAAATGATGCTGCTGAAATGGATGAAAAACCATAGAAAAGAAATTTTAGATCAAGCAGATAAAGTATTATTTTGTAAAGATTGGATTCGATTAAAATTAACGGGTGAGATTCATACGGAACTAACGGATAGTATTACTTCCTTATTAAATGTAAAGGATGAAACAATTGCTGTTGATTTGATGAAAACCATGAAAATCGAAGAATATTATCCTTATTTAACAGAACCAGTAACATCTGAAACAATTGTTGGAACCGTATTGGATTCGTTATCTGAAGAATTGGAACTTCCAAAGGGCTTGCCTGTGATTGCGGGGGCACTGGATACTTCGGCGACAGCTGTTGGATTGGGTGCGATTCACGAGAAAGATGTATGTGTTATCTTGGGGACAACTTGTGCAAGTGAAATCGTAATGAATAAAAATGATTGTGAGTTTGGAAGTCCAAATTCTAGATTTGAAAGACATCCATTAGGTGATTTATATGTTTCTTTGCAACCTACTTTAAATGGGACTCCCAATATTGATTGGGTATTAGAACAAATAGCAAATACAAGAGATTATAATGAAATTGATCGTATTGTAGATAGTGTTCCAGTTGGATGCGGTGGTGTGGTTTACCATCCATACATCAGTGTAGCGGGAGAACGAGCACCCTTTTTTCATCCGTATGCGAGAGCAAGTTTTTTTGGGTTAAGCCAAGTTACAAAAAAGGAAACTTTAATCAGAGCTGTATATGAGGGAATTAGTTTATCTATTCGAGATTGCCTATACAACGTGGATAAAAGTGGAAAAATATTTTTGGCAGGCGGGGGTGCCAAAAGCCCGATTTGGGCACAGATGATTGCTGATGTAGTAGGAATGCAAGTAATGATTTCAGGTGGGAATGAATTAGGTGCAAAGGGAGTAGCACTTATGGTTGGTGTTCAACAAGGAATTTATGAAGATTATGAAGAAGCAGTTGCCAAAGCCTGTACTTTTAAACAGATATTCATACCAAATAAAGGTCGAAAGCAGAAATATGATTTACTATATGAATTATATAAAAATATACGTCAACAAAGTGGAGAACTATGGAATTATCGCCATCAAATGAATAAGAAAATGCGGCAAATATCAGAGGAGGAATGAGAATGAAGATTTTTTTTACAGCAGAGTATGAAAAGGAATATCTTGAACCACTATATGAAATTGGAGAGGTTATTTTAGATGGATGGGCAATTGGTCTTCCTAAAATGAAAGAAGAAGAATTAATGAAGAAGACACAAGATGTTGATATGATTATTACCAGTTATGATGATATCACAAGAAAGGTTATTGAAAATGCGCCTAATTTAAAATTGATTGCTGCAACTAGAGCAACTCCTGTAAACGTAGATATGGAAGCGGCAAAAGAAAGAGGAATTCCTGTACTTTATACTCCAGGAAGAAATTCAGATACAACGGCTGAAATGACGATTGGATTAATGTTTTCTATTGCAAGAAAAATTCCCATGGCTTATCGAGCTTTAAAAGAAGGAAAATATACTGGAAATCCAGATTTAAAAAAGGAAACAAAAGATGGATTAAAGGTTGATATGATTTGGGATATGGAAATGGATGCTCCTTATATGGTATTCAAGGGAACACAATTAAAGGGGAAAAAACTTGGTATTCTTGGATATGGAAGTATCGGGAAACGTGTAGGACGTATAGCTAGAGCAATTGGTATGGAACTTTTGATTTATGATCCATATCAGTGTGAAATTGATGTTGAGGAAGTTGGAGTACATAAAGTAGAACAATTGGATGATTTAATGCAACAGGCAGATTTTATTACTTGTCATATGAAAATTACGCCAAGTACAACAAAGATTATTAATAAGGAACGTATTGCTATGATGAAGCCTACAGCATATTTTATCAATGCCTCACGTGGAGCAGTGCTAGATGAAGAAGCGTTAATTAATGCACTTCGAAATCACAAAATTGCAGGAGCGGCATTCGATGTTTATGCATCAGAACCTTTGGCTAGCAATCATCCTTATATCACGGAACTAGATAATGTGGTAATTACACCACATATTGCAGGAGCAACGAATGAAGTCTTAGCAAATCATACAAAGCAAATTGTATCAGATGTAAAAAGATTTATGAATCATGAACCTTTACTATATCAATTCAAGTAACAAATTTTTGGCAAAATCTATCATACAATTAAAATGGAGGAAAGAAAATGAACAAAGAAAAAGCTCAATTAATGCAAAAAGAAGTGTGTAATATCGCACAAAAAATGTATCACAGTGGTTTGGTGGCAGGAACTTGGGGAAATATTTCAGCGAGAATAGATGAAGATTATATGGTGATTACGCCATCGGGTATGGATTATGAACGTCTTTGTCCAAAAGAGATGGTTGTTGTAAATATGCATGATCAAACTTATGAAGGAAAATTAAAACCATCGATTGAAGCAATTGTTCATGCTAGAATTTATCTTAATAGGCCAGAGGCAAATGGAATTATGCATACCCATTCTACCAATGCACTGACTGTTGCAACCGCTAGAAAAGGACTTCCGCCCATCTGTGATGATCAGGTCCAAATTTTAGGTGGAGATGTTCGTCTAGCGCCTTATACAATGCCAAGTTCAGAAGAAATGGCAGTAGAAGTAACAAAAGCGTTGGATGGTAGGATGGGAGCGCTCATTGCTAATCATGGCGCTATAACCATTGGGCGTGATTTAAATGAGGCATTTATCGGTTCACAGGTATTAGAGAAAACAGCTACTATTTATCTTGGCACACAATGTATTGGGGGACCAGTAGAAATATCTAAAGAAGACTGTGAATTTTTTCATGAATTTTTCTTACATAAATATGGGCAGAAATAAGAGATTAGAGTTTTAATTTTAGTAGATTCGATTGTAGGAATGTTAAAAAAGCAACACCAATTACTAATAGTACACCTATAACGGGTTTGATTAGGGATGGGAAAAAGTAACATATCATAATTGGAAGTAACGGAATTATGCTAATGACAATTGTATTAATGAAGTATTTAAAAGCCAGTGAAACACTGGCTTTTAGTGTTTCTAAAATATTTCCCTTATATTCAGCTTGAATAGGAAACAGATAAATTGCAATGAAATAATATATAACAAAACAACCAATAATTAGATAGGAAGCTATATTTAATATGGGCATTGGATTTAAAATACAAATATTATAATCAAAAATTAAAAATCCACCAATACTGACAATCAGAATCCATAGAATTGTTCTTCTGAAAAAATTTAATTTTAGATTCTTTATAAAATCGCCCCAAATAGAATAGGGCTCATGGCGTGCAATTTTCAAGGTGACTGCATAAAGCGCGGAAGTAGACGCACCTATAGTTATCAAGGGGAGAGAACAAAATAACCATAAAATATTTAAAAAAGTCAAATCAGCCATAGTATTAATATAACCGATAATTGGTTTGTCATAAAGAGAATTTGATTTCATAGAAATACCTCCAAATTTTATAATATTATAATTCTATCATGACAAATGGTGCTTGTCACTAGTCAATAGTAGTAGAAATTCATATATTTAAAAAAAATTTAAAAATATTATATTTCCTTTTGATAATTCCATAAAAGGATTATACTATATATAGAATTTTATATGAAGAGTCAAAATGTGAATGATTTTGGAAGGAGATTAAGTGTGAAAAATACAAGGGTTTTTTTGATTGTTCTTGATAGCTTTGGTATTGGAAATGCTCCTGATGCAGATCAATTTGGAGATGTGGGCAGTAACACGTTACGATCTATTATCAAATCAAAAGAATATGATACACCGGTAATGAAGGAACTGGGTCTATTTAATATTGAGGGTGTAGAATATGAGGAAAAAGAACTATGTCCGAAAGGAAGCTTTGGAAGATTGCAAGAGGCATCTCAAGGGAAAGATACAACAATAGGACATTGGGAGATTGCTGGCATAGTTTCACATAATCCATTGCCAACCTTTCCACATGGATTCCCAAAAGATTTTTTAAATGAATTCTCAAAGATAACTGGTCGAGGAATCTTATGTAATCAACCTTATTCTGGCACGGATGTCATTCGTGATTATGGAGAAGAACATGAAAAAACAGGAGATTTAATTATATATACATCAGCAGACAGTGTACTACAAATTGCTGCTCATGAAAAAATTATTCCGATTAAACAACTATATAAATACTGTGAAATTGCAAGAGCTATGCTTACAGGACCTACTGGGGTTGGACGGGTAATTGCAAGACCGTTTATTGGCACGCCACCTCATTATCAGCGGACTATAAATCGACATGATTTTTCTTTACTTCCACCAAAGGAAACGATGCTTGATTGTTTATTGAATGCGGGATATGAGACTTATGGAATTGGGAAAATTTACGATATTTTCGCAGGAAAAGGAATTAAATATACACAAAAAATTAATAGTAATGAAGATGGAATGAATCGAACCATTCAGATGCTAGATCAGAATTTTTCTGGAATTTGTTTTGTGAATTTGGTTGATTTTGATATGGTATATGGACATCGTAATGATATAGATGGATATGCAAGAGCGGCAACAATGTTTGACAGACAACTTTATACTTTTATAAAAGGAATGAAAGACAATGATATTTTGATGATTACAGCGGATCATGGCTGCGATCCTGGTTATAAAGGAACTGACCATACAAGAGAATGTGTTCCAATATTAACATATGGAAATAATATTAAGGGAAATAATTCTATTGGAACTCGATATTCTTTTGCAGATGTGGGAGCAACCATTCTAGAAATATTTCAACTTCCTAATTGTACGGATGGGATTAGCTTCCAATCAGAGATAAGAAAAGGATAGGAGTGTAAAGATTATGATTGACAAGAAAGAATTAATATATCAAGCTTATGAAGCACAAAAATTTGCATATACGCCCTATTCTCATCTGCGAGTAGGTGCAGCTTTACTTGCAAAGAACGGGAAAATCTATAGAGGGTGTAATATTGAGAATGCTGCATATTCTCCTACAAATTGTGCGGAACGAACTGCGTTTTTCAAAGCCATATCTGAAGGTGAACAGTGTTTTGAGGCCATTGCTATTGTGGGAAATATAGAAGGTGAACAACCTAGAGGAGAATATTGTGCGCCTTGTGGAGTGTGTAGACAGGTTATGATGGAATTTTGTGAAGCCCAGACATTCCAAATTATATTGGCGAAGAATCTGGAAGAATATAAGGTTTTTACATTGAATGAGTTGTTGCCTTTTGGTTTTGGCCCGAATAATCTATATATTGAAGGAGAAAACGAAGATGCGAATGTATGATTTGATCATGAAAAAAAGGAATGGAGAGGAACTAAGCCATGACGAAATTACAAATATGATCAGTGAATATGTGGAAGGAGTAATACCTGATTACCAAATGTCAGCTTTATTAATGGCTGTATATTTTCAAGGTATGTCGGAAACAGAGATATTTGCTTTGACTAAGGCAGTGGCATATTCTGGAGAAATAGTGGATTTATCTGAAATTGAAGGCATCAAGGTGGATAAACATTCCACGGGTGGTGTGGGTGATAAGACAACATTGATTATTGCTCCCATTGTGGCAGCGTGTGGGGTGAAGGTAGCAAAAATGTCTGGGCGAGGCTTGGGTCATACTGGTGGAACGGTGGATAAGCTGGAATCTATCCCAGGGTTTCAGACAACGCTTACAAGACAAAGGTTCCTGGAAGTGGTGAATCAAACAGGGTTAAGTATTATTGGTCAATCAGGTAATTTGGCTCCGGCAGATAAGAAACTGTATGCATTACGTGACGTGACGGCGACTGTTGATAGTATTCCGTTGATTGCTGCTTCTATCATGAGCAAGAAATTAGCGTCAGGAAATGATTGTATCCTTTTAGATGTTAAAATGGGAAGCGGTGCATTTATGAAAAGCCTAGATGAAGCCATTGCATTGGCAAAGGTCATGGTGTCTATTGGAGAAGAAGCAGGAAAGAAAACGTTGGCACTTATTACGGATATGGATGCTCCACTGGGGTATTATATAGGAAATAGTTTGGAAGTGATAGAAGCAGCGAATACACTCAAAGGAAACGGACCAAAGGATTTGACAGAGGTATGCTTGAATTTGGCGGGCAATATGTTGTTTCTTGCTGGAAAAGGAGATTTAGATACTTGTGTGACTATGGCGAAACATGCAATTATGAATGGAAATGCATTGGAAAGAATGATTGCAATGGTGGAAGCACAAGGTGGAAATTCACAAGTTATTAAAGATACGGCGAATTTTGAAAAAGCTTCCTATAGTTGCCAGGTTGTTGCTAAATGTTCGGGATATATTACAAGTGTGGATACAGAAAAATGTGGAATTGCATCTGCTGTGTTAGGAGCAGGACGAGAAACAAAAGAAAGCAAAATTGATTTTACGGCGGGTATAATCTTACATTATAAAGTTGGAGATTGGGTAGAAAAAGGAAAATCAATTGCAACTTTATATGCGTCCAATAAAGCTTTGTTTGCAAGAGCACAACAAGTATATGAAGAGGGAATCATAATAGGAGACACAAAACCAAAAGAAAAACCACTGATATTAGCGAGAATTACTGCAAATAAAGTGGAGAAATATATATAAAAATTAAGGAAAGAGGTGTGAAATGAACACAGTATATGATAAATTGGATACCTGTTTCAAAAGCTTACAAGAACAAGTATATTTTAAACCTAAAGTAGCATTAGTATTAGGAACGGGATTGGGTCATTATGCAGATGAAATTCAAATCGAATCAACTCTTGCTTATGCAGATATAGAAGGTTTTCCAATCTCAACTGTTATAGGGCATAAAGGACGATTTGTATTTGGATATGTGAAGGGTGTTCCAGTTGTTATTATGCAGGGACGTGTACATTATTATGAAGGCTATTCTATGTCAGATGTGGTTTTGCCAATCCGATTAATGGGGATGATGGGTGCAGAAAAGTTAATCCTAACGAATGCAGCAGGAGGGGTGAATTATGAATATGAACCTGGAGATTTTATGTTAATCAAAGATCATATTTCACAATTTGTTCCTAGTCCATTAATTGGTCCCAATCTAGATTTGCTAGGTGTCAGATTTCCTGATATGGGTAATGTGTATAACAAGAAATTAAGAACGAAAATCAAAGAGAGTGCATGTTCTTTGAATATTTCGTTAAGAGAAGGGGTTTATGTGCAACTGAGTGGACCAAATTATGAAACACCAAGTGAAATTAAAATGTGTCGAATATTGGGTGGTGATGCAGTTGGTATGAGTACTGCCTGTGAGGCTATGGCTGCAAATCATATGGGGATCCAAGTGTGCGGAATTTCTTGTATTACTAATTTGGCTTGCGGGATGTCAGAAAAGGAGTTAAATCATAACGAAGTGCAGGAAACGGCTACTCGTGTAGAAGCTCAATTCAAACAATTGATTACTGGGATTGTTTATGGCATTGCAAATGAATAAAGAAAGTGAAAAACAGTTTATAGATTCATAAGATGTTTCCATAGATTTGCTTGACGCATGGTTTTTGGTTAGCTATAATTATTTTAATTGCAGAAGATGTTTGAAGAATAAGAGTTTGCTTGAAAATAATTAGTCTGCATAAATTCATAGAGGAGACAATATATGTATCAGGTAGGATTAATCTTAGAAGGCGGCGGTATGCGAGGTGTATACACAGCAGGAGTATTGGATTTCTTTTTAAAGGAAAACATAGAAATCCAAAATTGTTATGGCGTTTCGGCTGGATTGTTAAATGGAATGAATTATGTTGCAAAACAGGTAGGGAGGACATATCGTACGGTGGTTAATTATATACACGACAAAAATTATTGCAGTGTTTATAGTTTATTAACCACGGGCAATTTTTTTGGAACGGATATGCTTTACAACCGAATACCAAATGAACTGGATCCATTTGATTATGAAACATTTGCAAATAGTAAAAGCAAGCTTACAGCAGTATATAGCAACGCGGATACTGGACAGGCTGAATATAGGAAACTTACCGATATTAAAAAAGAAATGTGCTATGTACAGGCATCCTGCTCGCTGCCCCTACTGTCTAGAATGGTTTCTATAAATGGAACCAATTATTTAGATGGAGGTATTACAGACAGCATTCCTATAGAAAAAGCTATGCGAGATGGCAACAAAAAAAATATTGTTATTTTAACTAGACATGATGGATATCAGAAGAAAGAAGCAAGGCTGCAATACATTTTGGGGAAAGTATTGTACCCAAATCATAAGGAACTGTTACAGGCAGGGAGGGCAAGACATTTGCTTTACAATCGGCAGCTGGAACTTGTCAAAAAGCAAGAACAGATGAAACAGGCATTTGTTATTCGCCCAGAGTTTCCAGTGACAATTAGTCGTGGAGAAAAAGATAAAACAAAATTAAAGGCTCTCTATGAACAAGGATATATGGATGCAAAACATCATTACATAGATATACTCGAATTTTTACATGGAACAAGTGCAATCTAGATGAAGTGTGAACGTAATGGGAGAAGATGTGTGAAAAAAAAGAGAGCTGTTGTATTTGTACTTTTGGCGGGTATCTTATGGGGAAGCTTGGGAATTACAGTTCGTGTATTATCTTCCTTAGGGTTGTCAGCAATTCAAATTGTAGTATGCCGGTTTATTGGTGCAGCTGTGGTGCTGTTGCTTTGTTTTGGAGTTGCTGATCGAAAGAAACTATATATTGAAAAAAAGGATATCAAATACTTTATTGTATTTGGTCTTTTTGGTTTTCTGTTTTATCATATTTGTTATACGGTTACGATACAATTAACCTCTCTGTCTATTGCAGTTGCGTTACTTTATACTTCACCTATTTGGGCAATGCTGGTATCTATCCCTGTTTTTCATGAACAGCTTACAAAAACAAAAGGGATGGCTATTTTTTTAAGTTTCTTGGGATGTGGAATGATGTCAGGAGTATTGTCAGGAGGACTAGAAGTGGTTCCTCTTGGAATATTGACTGGACTTTTGGCGGGAATTGGATATGGAAGTTATGGAGTGTTTGCAAAGATATTAATTAAGAAATATCATGCATGGACTGTTACTTTTTATGTATTTCTCATATCTAGTGTGGGCGGATTTTTTATATGTCATCCCAAAGAACTTGCTATAACATTATTTGATAATCCAGTGATCATTCTATATATTTTGATTGCTTCTATTGTATGTTTTGTGATTCCTTTTGGTATTTACAATCTAGCACTAAATGATATTGAAGCAAGCCGGGCAGCTGTAATTGTATCCATTGAACCAGTGATGGCTACTATTTTTGGAGTTGTTATCTATAAGGAAACTTTATCCGTGCCAATTATCATTGGTATGTGCTGTGTATTGGCTGCAATTTTCATTTTAAATAAGAGAAAAGAATATTTTATAAAAAATTTATAAAAGTTCAGAAAAGTTCATTTGCTATTTTCACTTGATTGACTTACCATAATAGTAAGACCGAGTATAGACGCTTAAAGGAGAGGTGAGTTTATGAAGTACAAAGTAGTATTTGTAAGTCAGACGGGAAATACAGAAAAACTGGCAAAAGCAATATATCAGGCTATTCCAGATAGTTCCAAAGATATTCAAAGACTTCTAGATGATAATGGTGATGAAACGGCGGATACGTATTTTATAGGTTTTTGGACTGATCGTGGTACTTGTAGTATGGAGGTATTAGATTATCTTTCGGAGTTACATGACAAAAATATTGCTTTATTTGGAACTTGTGGTTTTGGCACGGATGAATCCTATTATCAGAGAATAGGGAAAGAAGTAAGTGTGTGGATTCCGGATGATAGCCGTTATTGTGGAACGTTTATGTGTCAAGGAAAGATGCCTATGAGTGTTAGGAATAAGTACGAGCAGATGCTGGAGAACAAAGAGAAGGCGGACAAGGCGCGAAAAATGATTCGCAATTTTGATGAAGCTTTATTACATCCTAACAAGGAGGATTTTGAACAGTCCGATATTTTTGTAAATAATGTCATTCATATGTTGAAAAAGTAAGATATATTTTGAATTTATATAAAGTAGTTACGGAAGAAAAGAATGTAGGGCGTTGTTTAGTTAACAGAAAGGTTAGCTAAGTGATGCCTTAGTTTTTGGAGTTTTACAATTACTATATTTACTAAGATGGATTTATATGATAAAATTAAACGATATATAAAGAAAAGATGTAATACCAAGGAGAGACATATGAAAAGAGTATTGTTAAAACTAAGCGGAGAAGCGTTGGCGGGAGATAAGAAGACAGGATTTGACGAAGCAACGTGTATTGGTGTTGCACACCAAGTAAAACAATTAGTGGACGAAGGTATTCAAATAGCAATTGTTACTGGAGGCGGGAATTTCTGGAGAGGAAGAACAAGTGAAACGATTGATCGAACCAAAGCGGATCAGATCGGAATGCTGGCTACTGTTATGAATTGTATTTATGTATCAGACATATTTAGGTTTGTTGGTATGGATACGGAAGTATTTACGCCATTTGTATGTGGAGCATTTACCAGTTTGTTTTCAAAGGATGCTGCAGTAGAAGCATTGAATAAGGGAAAGGTTATTTTTTTTGCGGGAGGAACAGGACATCCTTATTTTTCTACAGATACGGGAGCAGTATTACGGGCAATTGAAATTGAAGCAGAAGCCATGTTATTAGCAAAAGCAATTGATGGAATTTATGATAGTGACCCTAAGACCAATCCATCTGCAAAAAAATACAATGAGATATCAATACAGGAAATAATTGATCAAAAATTAGCAGCTATTGATTTGACAGCATCTGTTCTATGTATGGAAAACAGTATGCCGATGTTGGTTTTTGGTTTAAATGAAACAAATAGTATTGTGGAAACTATAAATGGTAAATTTACAGGAACAAAGGTTACAGTATAATATCGAATAAATATGACAATTCAAATTGGAGGAAAATAAAATGAATGAAAGACTTAAAGTGTATGAAGAAAAAATGGGAAAATCCTATGCAAGTATGATGAGTGAACTAGGAACTATTCGTGCTGGACGGGCTAACCCTCATGTATTAGATCGCATTATGGTAGATTATTATGGTACACCTTCTCCACTTCAGCAAGTTGCCAATGTGTCTGTACCGGAAGCACGTATGATTCAGATTGTGCCTTGGGAAGCGAGTATGGTAAAGATGATTGAAAAGGCAATTTTAGTATCTGATTTAGGTATTAATCCAACGAATGATGGTAAAATGATTCGTCTAGTATTTCCAGAATTAACAGAAGATCGCAGAAAGGCTCTTGTTAAAGACGTAAAGAAGAAAGGTGAAGCTGCAAAAGTTGCAATCCGTAATATCCGTAGAGATGGAAATGATGTAGTTAAAAAGTTAAAGGGCAGCGAAGTTTCGGAGGATGAGATTAAGGATTTGGAAGATGAATTACAAAAAATGACAGATAAATATATTGCAGATGTTGATAGGGCAATAGAAGAAAAATCTCAGGAAGTACTTACAGTATAGTCAAATATACACGGAGAGGGCAACGATTACCGTAAGCTCTCTCTTATGCGTTTTGGCAGCGGAAGGGAGAATAAGTATGCATATACCCAAACATGTAGCAATCATTCTAGATGGGAATGGAAGATGGGCAAAAGCAAAGGGAATGCCGAGAAATTATGGACATGCTCAAGGCAGTAAAAATGTAGAACGAATATGTGAAGATGCTTATCATATGGGAATCAAATATTTAACCGTTTATGCATTTTCTACAGAGAATTGGGAACGCCCTAAAAATGAAGTCGATGCATTGATGACGTTACTTCGTAACTATATGAAAACTTGTCTGAAAATAGCGGAAAAGAATCGAATGAAAGTTAGAGTCCTAGGTGATATATCTGGGCTTGATTTGGATATACAGACTAGAATCCAAGAGTTAGAAGAAGCATCTAAAAATAATGATGGATTGAATTTTCAAATAGCAATTAATTATGGAAGCAGGAATGAAATTGTTCGAGCTGTAAAACGTTTTGCTTTAGATATCAAAGAAGAGAAGATAAAGATAGAGGAATTAAATGATGTGGTATTTGAATCGTATTTGGATACCCATGATATTCCCAATCCTGATTTGCTTATACGTACAAGTGGAGAATTAAGAATATCTAATTTCTTGTTATGGCAATTGGCATATACGGAATTATATTTTACGGATATTCCTTGGCCTGATTTCACAAAAGATGACTTGAAAAAAGCTATTGAGAATTATAATAGCAGAAATAGACGTTTTGGAGGCGTCCAGGGGGAAGAATAGATGTTTAAGACGAGATTACGAAGTGGCATTATTATAATTATTATTGCACTGATTACTATCATATTTGGTGGACCAATTTTATTTGGAACATTGCTAATCATTAGTTTGATTGGGATGAGTGAGTTGTATAAGATACTGGGTGTAGAAAAGCAATTGTTAGGAATTGTGGGTTATTCTGCGTGTATTGTATATTATGCCTTCCTTTTTCTTGAAAAACCAGAAATGCTTACGATTATAATTATTGGGTTTTTAGTATTATTAATGATGGTATATGTGTTTTCTTTTCCTAAATATGAGGCAGAACAGGTCATGTTGGTCTTTTTTGGATTCTTTTATGTGGCAGTTATGTTATCTTTTGTGTATCGTATGCGTATACTGCCACAAGGGGCTTATATGGTTTGGTTGGTTTTCTTTTGCTCTTGGGGATGTGATACCTGCGCTTATTGCGTGGGAATGTTGATAGGAAAACATAAAATGGCACCAAAGTTAAGTCCAAAGAAATCAATAGAAGGCGGTATTGGTGGTATACTAGGAGCGGCAATTCTAGGAGCTGTTTACGCACTAAGTATCAATAAAATGGGTATTGGTGCCAGTGCAGATGTGCTAGGCTATGCAATCATCTGTGGAGTAGGTGGTATGATTTCTCAAATTGGTGATTTGGCAGCTTCGGCCATAAAAAGAAATCATGAAATTAAAGATTATGGTAAATTAATACCAGGTCATGGTGGAGTATTGGATCGTTTTGATAGTGTTATTTTCACAGCACCTATTATTTACTATTTATCAGTATTACTGTAATTTATAAGAAAAGAAAGGAAAATAATGAAAAAAATATCTATTTTAGGTTCAACTGGTTCCATTGGGACACAAACATTAGAAGTCGTTCGAGAAAATAAAGATATTCAAGTATTAGGATTAGCGGCTGGAAGTAATATTTTGTTATTGGAAAAACAAATACGAGAGTTTTCTCCAAAACTTGTAGCAGTGTGGGAAGAAGCAAAGGCCAAGGAATTACGTGAAAAAGTAAAAGACACAAATGTGCGCATAGTATATGGTATGGACGGATTGATGGAAGTTTCTGTTATGAAGGAAATCGAAGTACTGGTCACTGCAATTGTGGGAATGATTGGTATACGTCCTACTATGGAAGCGATTAAGGCAGGAAAACATATTGCACTTGCTAATAAAGAAACCTTAGTAACAGCAGGGCATCTGATCATGCCTCTGGCAGAAAAATACAAGGTGTCAATTCTCCCAGTAGATAGTGAGCATAGTGCGATTTTTCAATCTTTGCAGGGCGGTCAAAATAAGGCGATTCACAAAATTTTGCTAACGGCTTCTGGTGGCCCATTTAGGGGATGTAAAAGAGAGAATCTGCAAGATATACAAGTGGAAGATGCATTGAAACACCCTAACTGGGAAATGGGAAGAAAAATTACAATTGATTCCTCAACAATGGTGAATAAAGGGCTGGAAGTTATGGAGGCAAAGTGGCTCTTTGGTGTAGATATAGAACAAATACAGGTTGTAGTTCAGCCACAAAGTATTATTCACTCAATGGTAGAATATATAGACGGTGCCATTATTGCAGAGCTTGGAACTCCAGATATGAAACTTCCTATACAGTATGCACTTTACTATCCGGAACGACGATTTTTGCCGGGAGAACGATTGAATTTTCAAACCTTATCCCAAATTACATTTGAAGAACCTGATATAGAAACATTCTATGGCCTAAGGCTTGCTTTTGAAGCAGGAAAAAAGGGTGGAACCTTACCAACTGTTTATAATGCAGCTAATGAATTGGCTGTCAAGAAATTCTTGGAACGGAAGATTCCTTATCTAGAAATACCAGCCATAATTGAATATTGTATGAATAATCATAAAATAATCAAAGATCCTTCTGTAGACGAAATATTACAGACCGAAACAGAAATATATGAACAAATAGAGAGACGGTGGTAAAATGATGGGAATTATTTTGGCTCTTTTACTTTTTAGTTTTATTGTCATTGTACATGAGCTTGGACATTTTTTACTGGCAAAGAAAAATGGAATTAAAGTATCTGAATTTTCATTGGGAATGGGACCATGTATTATTAGCAAAGTAGTGGGAGAAACTAAATATTCATGGAAATTATTACCACTTGGTGGGTCTTGTATGATGGGTGAAGATGAAACGGATGACCTGTCTGAGGGAAGCTTTAATAGCAAATCCGTATGGGCACGTATTTCAGTGATTGCAGGTGGTCCGATTTTTAATTTTATTTTGGCTTTTATTTTTTCCGTGATTTTGGTTATGTGGATTGGCTATGATGCACCTGTAGTTGGAAGCTTGGCTAATGGATTTCCTGCACAGGAGGCCGGAATTAAACCAGGAGATACAATTTTAAAAATGAACCAAAAATCAATTGATATTTGGAGAGAAGTGAGAATCTACAATCAATTTCACCAAGGAGAAACTGTAAATGTAGTATATGAACGTGATGGAAAGAAGTATGAGAAAACGATTGAACCTAAAAAAGATGAAAACGGCCAATATCTCCTTGGAGTTTTTGGATCGGGGTACGAAAAAAAAGGGTTCTTTACTGCAATTAAATATGGAATAATTGAAGTGAAATATTGGATTTGCACTACAATAGAGAGCTTGAAAATGTTGCTTACCGGATCGATAGGAGTTGATCAAATGTCAGGTCCTGTTGGAATTGTCAATTTTGTTGGGGACACGTATGAGACGAGCAAGGCAGATGGAGTTGCTGTTGTTGTAGTAAATCTCATAAACATCGTTATTTTATTATCTGCTAATTTAGGTGTGATGAATTTACTTCCGATACCTGCTTTAGATGGTGGACGACTGGTATTTTTAATTATTGAAGCCATTCGAAAAAAACGGATTGATCCAGAAAAAGAGGGAATGGTTCATTTTGCTGGGTTTGTATTATTGATGGCGTTGATGGTTTTTATTTTATTTAATGATATTAAGCGTATTGTGATGTGATTTTGTTTTCAATAAAAAAGGGACATTTAAATGTCTCTTTTTTATTGGAAACTTATACAATTAGGTTAATTCTGCAATTCTTGATACACCAACATATATTTCTGAAATTTTGTACCATGTTTTATAATCCACCATTCCTGTTGTCGGAAGATTAAATACAGACTGAAATTTCTTCACAGAGGCAGAAGTTGCAGGTCCATAGATTCCATCAGCAGTCACTTTTGGTATTGCCGGATAAGCAGAAGCAATGACGTTGAGTTGTTCTTGTATTTGTCTTACTTTATCACCAGAAGAGCCGATTTCCAGCGTATATCCTGGCCAAGAGGAAGGAACTCCAGAAATCTCTTCTGCAGAGTTGATATACATATCATCGCCGTAATAATAGCGGAGAATTTCAATCGGTGCATATCCCTGGTCACCAAGGGCTTTAGAACCCCACTGTGTCATCCAATTTGGGCATGTTACCTGCCTGCCGTCACAATATTGCGTTAAAATTGGTTGCTTGACGTTGGGACGAGATAAATAGCCTGCAAATAATTCATCGGTAATTTCAGCAATTGTATCATATATATTGCGTTCCGGAATCCATTTATGGTCAAATGCAGTGGAAGAAGTGATGGTAAAATCATAGCCTTTATTCCGATACCATTCAGTGTATACACGGTTTAAGGTAAATGACATAATAGCCAAGATGTTGGCACGTATTGTGTTGGCGGGCCAGGTGGCATAAATTTCGCTGGAGGCTACATTTTTGATATAATCCTTATATTTGATATAATAATTTTTGGCAGTAGAATCTCGGGGAGAACCATTATGAACAACAATATATTCAGGTATCACAACTCTGCTAAGTACAATTTCTCCAGTTTCATTTATAGGTTTGATTTCTTCTTCTGCTATCTTGGGTGGATAATTGCCATATAAAGTATGTGCAGGAATAACATAAATCAGGTTCGATGGATTGGAAGATACTAGTGGGCGAAGAGCTACATTTTGAATTGCTTTTACAGTAGGTAATAGCTCTGTTCCGGCAATACTAATTGGTTCAAATCCAGGAGCTTTGATATCCAGTGTATATTCGGAATATGGCTGAGAATCAATGGTTGGATTTAAGCTATACTCCAGTGGTGGAGTATCAAGCTCAATTGTCTCTGACTGTCCGGAACTATCGGTATCCAATTGCTCTATTGGTTTTCCGGGAACCCCGGTATAGGAAATAATAATAGAAGCCCCCGGGATAGGAGATGCATTGATTTGGGACGTCAAATGGATTTGTAATTGTCCCTTATCTGTTGTATCTGATTGCATAATGTTTGATAAACTCATAGTATGAACCTCAATAAATTCTATTGCTATTATTATATTAAAAAGATGAAAAAAGGTACTTGACAATAGGGGAAGAAAAGAGTAGCATATTCGTATGTAACACATCTGATTGCAATTCGTATTTACATTCTTATTTCAGTTTTATACCCAATTTATTAGTTTTATATTTATACAAGTAACAAAATAATTTCTAACCATAGATTATCTCAATTTTTCTTTATTATTCTTGATCTATGAAGTGTTCAAAAAGATTCTAAAATTCTAGTAACAAATCGTTATAAGTATCCCTAAATAATAATGTAAATATAATCGTTTTATTTGTGTGCAAATTCTTGAGAAGGGAGGAGCAAGTATGAAAGCATTTTTGGAAGAATATGGTTTGATTATTGTTGCTGTAATTGTTATTTTAGCAGTTGCATTAGCAGCATCCGGAATTGCCAGTGAAATTACAACGGCAATTAGTGCAACCATAAGTAAATTTTTACAGACAAGTGGAGCAGCATAGTAGAAGAAAGGAAATTGGAAATGAAAATAACAAATGAATATTGGGAGTTTCAAGAGAAAAACTTTGGTCCTTTTCTTCCTTTTATTCAAGATGACAATGTCACAGATATTAATTTTAATGGAAAAGATACCTGGATTGATGATTTATATAAAGGAAAATACAAGACTTTTTTAAAAATCGAACCAGAATTTGTTAATCAATTTTGTACAAGAATTGCAAATGTGGTAAGTGCTAACTTTAATAAATTTGATAATTTATTAGAGGCTGAAACAGATACACTACGTATCTCTATTATACATGAGAGTGCAGCACATACAGGACATTCTATTTCTATTCGGAAAACCCCAGCTATACGACGTATGAATAGAGAACGGATGATTGAGACTGGTTACTGCTCAAGTGAAATTTTAAATCTTATGGAGAACTGTGTGAAAGGTCATATGAATATGGTTTTCTGTGGTTTGCCGGGGAGTGGGAAGACTGAATTATTGAAGTATCTTACAAAATATATTCCTCATAATGAAAAGGTAATTACCATTGAGGATAATTTGGAGATTCACTATGGAATCATTAATCCAGAGAGTAATTGTGTAGAGCTCAAGGTCGATAGTGAGTTATTTCCTTATACAAAGGCCATTAAAGCGTCTTTAAGACAGAATACGGATTGGATTTTACTTTCAGAAGCTAGATCTGCAGAAGTAAAGTATTTATTGGAATCTTTTTCCACCGGATTACATGGACTAACGACTCTTCATACTGATGACGTTAGGAAAATACCAGATAGAATTCAAAATATGATGCAAGATTCTTATGCAGCTGAACGTTTGGAAAATGATGTATATTCTTTTATTAATGTAGGAGTTATGGTAAGAAAAAAATTAGTAAATCAAAAAATAATCAGGTATGTTGATCAAGTATGTTTTTTTGATAGAAATGAGAAAGACAATCATAACACTCAAATGATGGTAGTCAATAATGGTAAAATAATTTCCATGAAGCTTTCAACAAATATACAAAGCAAGTTTCAGATATTTGGCATTGAATATCCATTTGGAGAAAAAGGACAAAAAATCGAAATGGAGGGTAAAGGTATATGAAAGATGGGAGTTATCATGCCAAAGAATGTTGTTGGAAATATCTGAATCCAAGAAATCTTATGACGGAAATTCATCGATATGGGTATCATTTTTCGCTTACCAGTTATATAGAATTATTGTTTGCAGCTTTTTTGGGTATGGGTGGGATTGGATATTTATTAGGATTAAAGTGGAATTATATTTTAATTATTTTAATCAGTTGTCTTATGCTATTACCTACTATGATTTTATCAGTATATAAAAACATGTTTGAACAGAAAAAGTTCGTGGATGTTAGTAATTATATAGAACAGCTCTTGTATTCTTTTAAAAGAAAATCTAAAATTCTAAGCGCACTTTTCGATACACTTACCCTATTTCCAAAAGGTGAATTACATGATGCCATTACTCAGACCATTCATTATATACAAACATCAAGTACAAAAGGAGATATTTTTGAGGAAGCATTTGTAGAAATTGAAAAAAATTATGGATGTCAGCGTGTATTGACTGTGCATCGCTTTTTAATGAAAGTAGAAGCATTAGGTGGAACTTATGCAGATTCTGCGGAAATTCTTATTGGTGACAGAAATAGATGGGTAGAGCGCATATATGAGACCCAAAAACAAAAGCAGTTAATTAAAAGAAATATGACAATTGCTATTCTTTTTTCTCTTGTCATTATAGGTGCTACTGTTTTACTAATGCCCAAGGATTTTAAGGGTGTAATTGACAGCAGGATTTCACAGATTGCAACTACTGTAGTTATGATAATTAATATTTTCTTATGGATTTTTGTACAAGTTAAATTATCAGGCAGCTGGATGAAAGAAGAAAATCTAGCACCAGTACAAAACCTGATGCGTCGCTATCACAAAGCGATGCATCGGGATGCTGTTCATGTAAAAGGTATGCAAAAAATATTGGTAATAGTTGTATGTCTTGGCGCGTTATATACTTATTTTGTAATGCATCATCTGCTTTTAACACTTCTATTCATAGCATTAGCATATCTGCTTATTTCACAACCAAAAAGAACATATAAGGCAACGATAAAAAGAATGTCTAGAGAAGTTGAAAAAGCTTTTCCAGAATGGATGATGAGCATGGCATTATTGCTGCAATCGGACAATGTTCATGTAGCAATGTCTAAAACAATTTCCAATGCACCAGAAATTTTACGAGAGGAGTTATCGCGTGTATTAAAGGGAATTGAACAGAATCCAAATAGTGTGAAACCATATCTGGCTTTTTTTAAGGGACTTGATATACCAGATGTGGAGTCATCTATGAAAATGCTTTATTCTGTAGCAGAATATGGTGCAAGTGATATTGAAAAACAAGTGACAGTCATCGTACAAAGAAATTCAGTCATGATGGACAAATCACAACGGATTAAGACAGAAGATTATTTAGCAGGTATGGGCTTTCTTGTTTTAACACCAATGTTAACAGGATCTGGAAAAATGTTAGTTGATATGATGCTTTTAATTACTAGTTTATTGAAATTCACAACATTAATTTAGGATATAGGTGGTGAGAAAATGAAAGAAATTATAGAGGAATATGGAAGTATTAGTGTGTTAGTGATTTTTGGGATGGTTATTATTAGTGGATTTTATAAAATATTGCAAATGGTGACGATATAATTTAAAAGAAAGGTGATTCTATGAAAGGATTTATAGAAGAATATGGGATGTTAATGATTGCCTGTATGATGGGAATTGGATTGATTGCTTGTATGTATGCACAGATATTTGAAAATGGGAGTTATCATCAATTGGTTGGGCAATTTTTTCAGGCATTGGGATTAAGTATCCGTTAGTTCAATATAAGGAGAAAAGATGGGGAGCTTAATTAAAGAGTATGGAAAACTTGTCATCATAGTGCTATTCATCGTAAGTTTATTTGCTATTTTAATTGGTTCTGATGAGGAGAGCCTTTGGGGACAATTATCTCAAGCACGACCAAAGATTTCCATACAAAGTAAGAATAATATAAATCAGATGATATGGCTGTCAGAGAGAACACAGCCTGTGTTAAATGTAAGATCTACGAAATTAAAAGAAGGGGAAGCTTATCAATTTAAAGATTTTGTTGATTTGGCAGTAGATATGGAAGGAACACCACTTGAAATACAGATAACTAAAATAATTGATTGTAAAAGAAGGGAACATACAGAAGAAGTAGTAATTGTTGAAAAGGGATTCTATTATGTAACTTATCAGATTGTAGATGCATATCATTTGAAAACCATGAAAACGATTTGCTTTGTAGTAGATTAAGAAGGGAGAATGGTTTTATGAAGATGTCAATTGAAATATTTGTCAGTATTATTATCATAACTTTAACGTCATTATTAGGAACGTGTTATATTACGGCATCTTTAAATATTCAAAATGCACAAAATTATCATGCCACAGTACTAACAGAGATAGAGGCTAGTGATTTCTCGGAATCAGTCATTTGTTCCTGTATAGAAAATGCGTTGGACAATGGATACAAAAAAGGGGATGGAACCTCTGGCTTGCAAGTGACAAAGGCCTCTGTACAAGAAAACCAGCCGGTGGCAGAAGTTATTTTAACATATGATTATTCTATACCATTATTAAATATGTTTCTCAAACATGAAATCATAGGTTATGCAAGATGAAAATATCTGTCTGGAGAGGAGAATTTAAGTGAGGAATGCAGTAATTGGTTTTATATCTCTTATTATTTTAGTAATTTCAGGGTTAAGCATACTGACTATTCACAATAAGTCAATTCGTGAGAATGAACTGGATACTAATTTGGGCATGGCCATGGAGCAATCCTTGGCCTCCTTTGCAATGGACAAAGAGTATGTATTACAGAAGAAAAGTGAAGATTTACTGGTGGCAGATATGATACAAAACTTACTTTTAAAGACTACTAGTAATTCTGAATTTACAGTTCATGTATTAACAGCTAATACTCAAAAAGGGATATTGGATGTAAAGGTTGTAGAAACATTTCCCCAGTTTGGAGGAATTAAAGGTCATGCATATTGTAGGAAAACCGTGGTTTTAGAGGAATATAAGAATAAAAAGGAAGAATTTTTCCCAGTATCTTTTATTGTCTTCGATCAATGTGTTAAAAGTGTATGGGTTTATGGTGGAAGTACGCTTCAATATCAGGAACCTATATCACCCAAACAAAATGGGAATGATTTTTTAGGATGGAAATTAGAAGATACAGGGAAGATTTATAAAGATATTTCTTTTATTACTGTGATAAAACCATTAACATTTAGAGCTTGTTTTCCGCAAGAAAGATAATTAATATTACAATAAAAGAAAAAGGAGGCAAACTTATATGAAACAAAAACTAGCAGGATTTTTATTGATTATTCTGATAGCAGTCTCTGTAAATTCTATGCCAAAGGTAGGAGCAGCACAAGGGTGCCCGACAAATAACAGTGCTGATGAAACCTTAAAGCGACTTTATCAAAAAGGCAATTTATACCAGGAAATAGAAGGATTAGATAAAACAAAAAAGGAAGAATTTTGGAATCGGATTACGGATCAGGAGTATGTTGTACTTGTAATTTTGATTAGATGTGAACTTTTACAATCAGATATAGATAGCCAAGTGAGGGAAAAGGAATATCAATTTTATATTGATATCGTTCAACAGCTTCGTATACGAAATGTTAAAATAGAGAAGGATCAATTAAATGAAATAGAGGATCAAGCTTTTATAATTTTGAGTCAAAAACATTTAGATGACTGTAAATATCACATCAATACATATTCAGAATATATAAATGAATTAAGGAAAACCATGGAATCCTCAGCTATAGCATTATTTGAACAGATGGAATTACTATATAATTGTGAGGAATCACAGTATGATGCTGAGAAAAATAAGCTTCAATCACTCTTTGAACTATATCATACAGAGCAAGAAGTGAAACTAGATTCAGGCAAAGCAGCCTTACCTCCTAAAGAGGATGGCACACAAGAACCTCAAAATCCGGTTCCTTCAAATCAGGTTCCATCCAATCCCATTATACCAAATCCTGCCCCATCCAATCATGCATTATCTGATTCAAGTTCCAGGGGAAATGTTACCCAGGATAGGAATGTTATAAATGAGCAAAAAAATTCCTTATCTAAGAGGAATAAAGTGGGGTATCATATAGAATTTTGTTCCACACCTTGTAAAAAGGAAATTTGTTCAGGAAAAACTTATACAAAGGATGTAGGGACATGGTATGAAACCTGTGGAGTATGTGCAAAAGGAGGGCGTACGGATAATAATTCTTTTCATGTTACAAAAGCATTAGATGAATTCTATTATTGTGTTCATTTAGGAGAAATCCATACAGGATGTTATCGGTATGGAAGGTGCATGTTATATGGTGGAAGTGCTACATTTGATAGTAGAATTCATTTTTACAGTCATGTCCATGCATATTGTGATGGACACCAAAAGCCAAATACATATACGGTTCAATATCGTTCAAATGGTGGAAGTGGTTCTATGGCGGATAGTAATCATGTATATGATCAGGAGAAAAAACTCAATAAAAATACATATAAAAAAGCAGGATATAGGTTTATAGGATGGGGTACTTCGCCGGAAAGTGTATTACCTGATTACCAAGATGAAGCCAAGGTAAACAATATAATTAATACCGAAAAAGGTGTAGTATCTCTTTATGCAATCTGGGAAGAAACAATTATTGTGCGCTATTGGGGAAATGGAGCAGATGAAAATGATCAGCCAATGGAAGAAATAGTAACTCCAAAGACTGCAAAGGAGTATCGGTTGAAAAAAAACGAGGCATTTACTTCTTATACAAGGAAGAATCATGTGTTTGCAGGATGGTCTACGGAAGATCATACTCATTCTTACGAAACTGATTATTATCAAATGATAAATTTACCACAAGCCATTAGCTTTCAGGAGCTTTATCAATGTGCAAAGAATCAAGAAATAACAGATTCGGAATTCATTGTAAACTTTTATGCTGTATGGGATGAAATGCCTAAATTAGAAGCAATCGGGATTTTAGAGTTTTACGAAGGTGAAGTTGTTACTAGAGACATGCTTTTTAGTAATATCATTGCAAGTGATAAAGAAAACAGTGAGGTATGTGGTACTTTAGAGACAAGAATTGTAAGAATTGAATATGCAGATGGTAAGATGTGGTGCAATAGTCCCCAAAAGGGTGATATATCCACTTGGTATATAGGAATGAGAAGTGAGGAACGATTAGACACATGGTTTCTGCAATTTAGAAAAGATTATAGTCCGGTAATTCATAAAATCACCTATGAACTAACGGATAGTTTTGGAAATAAAACTTCTCTAGAGTGGAAAATAAAAGTAAAATATAATCATCCACCTGAAATAAAAGCAGAAGATCGATATTTTACGTTAGAAGAAGCACAGGCAGGAAAGATTACCAAAGATGAAATTCTGCAATCCATCAATGCGGAGGATGAAGAGGATGGAAGCTTGAAACATAAATTAGTGATAGAAGGATTTCAAGAATCGGAATTTCAAGCATTTCAACATTCGGGATATATTGTTCTGCAGGCAACGGTGACAGATCAATATAGAAAAGAGTCAGTAAGAAGCTTCTATATTTTTATTCAAAAGGATGGACAGGTAGTAAATGAAGAAAAGGTAAAATATGTTCGATTTATCAATCAAAATAACTATGATAAAAATGTGAATATTGATATTTCTAGTTTAACAGAAGAAGAGGTGAAGCAAAGAAATAAAAATGGGGGAATGAAAGTTACATCTATTTGGTATACGAATCCGGCATATAAAAAGCTTATAATGGCAACTCTACATAATAAAAAACATCAAGAAACTTGGGATTTCAGACAGGAAGATGTTTTGAAAATAAAAAAATATGTAAAAGATGGGGGTGTCATTCATCAGCAGTCTGAGAAGGGCTGGCAAGATTTTATTTCGGAATTTGGAGAAAAAAGGGTTGTTTGATTTATTTTGCTGTTAGGATAGAAATTGATATTCAGATAAAGATTGTACATTGAAAGTGTTTCACTTATAATATAGAAAAAACAAGAAAGAGGGACACTTGTAATGAGAAATAGAAAAAAACGTAGATTGGGTTGTTTGATTTCAATTATATTAGTGTTCACAATATGTTTTGTAGGAGTGGCAGGGTATGGAATTTATCTGAAATTATTTCCAAGCCAACAGGAAGAAAAGCAAAATTTTCCACATAAAAAAGAATCCAGCATACCATTTCAAAAAGTAGATCAAGTAGAGCCAACAATAGAAAAGAAATACTACTATCAGCAATTGAATCAAGAGGAGCAGCTAGTATATCAAGAGATTGTACAAGGAATTAAAGATCAGCAAGAAGAAATTTATATGCATGCGAGTACATCCGAGATGGTGCTACGTGTTTTTGGTATGGTATTAAATGATTCTCCAGAATTCTTTTGGTGTTCTGGTGATGCAACTGTAACTGTTTATCCAAAGGAAGACAAGGAAACCAGCTATTCAGTGTTATCCACAACCTATTTATTTCCTAGAGAAGAGAGAGACAGAAGGCAGCAGGAGATTGATATGGCTGTAAATACCTGTTTGTCAGGAATTGGTGCAAATGCTTCTGATTATGAAAAAATTGAATATGTATATAATTATATTATTCAGACAACTGATTACAATATGGAGGCACCAGATAATCAAAATATTTACAGTGTTCTTGTGAATCGGCAGTCAGTTTGTGCAGGATATGCAAAAGCAAATCAGTATTTATTGGAAAAATCAGGAATTCTTTGTATCTATTTAACCGGAACTTCAACAGCACTAGATGGAACCGTTCAGCCACATGGATGGAATATTGTACAATGTAATAACGAATTCTATCAAGAAGATGTTACCTGGGGAGACCCGGTGTTTAGTCAGGAAGATACAACCATGAGCGGTATTACCAACTATGATTATATGCTATGCACAGATGATGAAATTTACAAGACACATGTGATTGATACAGAACTTTTGGTACCGGAATGTAAGGATGCTGCATATAACTATTTTACTGTTCATGGTCTGTATTATAATACTTATGATGCAAACGAAACATTAAAAATTATAAAAAGTGGTATAGCTTCCAAGCTTCCGGTTATGACGTTTAAATATGCAGATGAAGCTTTATATCGGACGGCATATGAATCCATTATGAACGACCTAATAAACCAGGCATCCAAATATCTTGCGAGTCTTTATGGATTGACAGAAGTTCAGTATTATTATCAAGTTAATGAACAGATGAATCGAATTACAATTATGTGGCAATATGGATAGACATAAATACTTGAAAATCTCTAATTAAAAAGGTTGAAATATAAATTGAAATGTGGTAAACTTTTTACAATTTGAGAACGAGGGCGCTCTAGAAAGAAAACTTTCGATGAGTGCCTTTTTTATGAGAATTAGTGAAGGGACAAAGGTGGTAAAATGAAAGCTTTTTTAATTTTAGAAGATGGAACCGTATTCACGGGAACCAGTATTGGTTCTACAAGGGATATGATAAGCGAAATCGTATTTAATACCTCAATGACAGGATATTTAGAGGTTTTGACTGACCCTTCATATGCGGGACAGGCCGTTGCAATGACCTATCCACTGATTGGAAATTATGGAGTCTGTTATGATGATATGGAATCCAAGCGAGCTTGGCCTGATGGATATATTGTGAGAGAATTAGCAAGAATGCCAAGTAATTTCAGAAGTAATGCTACGATCCAAGAGTTTTTGGAACAGCAGGATATACCGGGAATTGCAGGTATTGATACCAGGGCGCTAACAAAGATACTTAGAGAAAAAGGCACAATGAATGGTATGATTACAATCAATAAAGATTTTCATTTAGATGAAGTGATTCTTCAGCTAAAAGCCTATAAAATAGGAGATGTAGTTTCAAAAGTAACCTGTGACAGCAGTTACATTATTAAAGGAAAAGGACCGAAGGTTGCATTGATGGACTTTGGTGCCAAGAGAAATATTGCCAAGTCTTTAAATCAACGAGGTTGTGAAGTAATGGTTTATCCATCTTATACAACTGCGGAAGAAATCATTTCAGCTCATCCCGATGGAATTATGTTATCCAATGGACCAGGAGATCCAAAGGATTGCGTATCAATTATCAAAGAAATCAAAAAACTATACCATACAGACATTCCAATATTTGCAATTTGTCTGGGACATCAGTTGATGGCTCTTGCAAATGGAGCGGATACTCATAAATTAAAATATGGTCATAGGGGTGGAAATCATCCAGTAAAAGATTTGAGAACAAATAAAGTTTATATTTCATCACAAAATCATGGCTACGTAGTAGATGAATCTAATTTAGATAAAGCCATTGCAAAATCCGCATTTGTTAACGTTAATGATGGAACAAATGAAGGATTGGAATATATAGGAAAAGATATTTTTACAGTACAGTTTCACCCAGAAGCATGTCCGGGACCACAGGATTCTGGTTACTTATTTGATCGATTTATGAAAATGATGGGAGGAACAAAATAATGCCAAAAAATCCAAAAATAAAGAAAGTGTTGGTTATTGGTTCTGGTCCTATTGTGATTGGGCAGGCGGCAGAATTTGATTATGCAGGCACTCAGGCTTGCAGATCTCTAAAAGAAGAAGGAATTGAGGTTATACTGTTAAACTCAAATCCGGCAACGATTATGACAGATAAGGATATTGCAGATAAAGTGTATATTGAACCATTGACTGTTGAAGTTGTGGAACAATTAATCAGAAAAGAGCAGCCAGATAGTGTCTTGCCTACTTTGGGTGGACAGGCAGCACTGAATCTTGCTATGGAATTAGAGGAAAATGGGTTCTTGGCCAATAACGCAGTTAAGCTAATTGGGACTACTTCACAGACCATTAAAAAGGCAGAGGATCGACTGGAATTTAAAACTACAATGGAAAAAATCAATGAACCCTGTGCCCCATCTTTAGTCGTTGAAGATGTACAGTCCGGCGTAGCATTTGCAGAAGAAATTGGTTATCCAGTGGTACTTCGTCCGGCTTATACACTAGGAGGAAGCGGCGGTGGAATTGCGGCGAATGAAGAAGAACTAATTGAAATTTTAGAAAATGGACTGCGACTTTCTAGGGTAGGACAAGTATTAGTTGAACGATGCATTTCAGGTTGGAAAGAAATTGAATATGAAGTAATGCGAGATGGAAATGGAAATTGTATTACGGTGTGCAATATGGAAAATCTAGATCCAGTAGGGGTTCATACAGGTGACAGTATTGTGGTAGCACCATCTCAGACATTGGGAGATAAAGAATATCAGATGCTCCGTACTTCGGCATTAAATATAATTAATGAATTGAAAATTACAGGTGGGTGTAACGTGCAGTATGCATTACATCCTACCAGTTTTGAATATTGCGTTATAGAGGTAAATCCTCGGGTTAGCCGTTCTTCTGCATTGGCCTCCAAGGCAACTGGATATCCAATTGCAAAAGTAGCAGCTAAAATTTCCTTAGGATACACTTTAGATGAAATTAAAAATACAATTACAGATAAAACATTTGCAAGCTTTGAACCAATGCTTGATTATTGTGTTGTAAAAATCCCAAGGCTTCCATTTGATAAATTCATCAGTGCTAAAAGAACGCTTACAACACAAATGAAAGCAACTGGAGAGGTAATGAGTATTTGTGATAATTTTGAAGGGGCATTGATGAAGGCAATTCGTTCATTAGAGCAAAATGTAGATAGTTTAATGTCTTATGATTTTACCGGATTATCCAAAGAAGAAATAATTGAGCAGTTAGAGGTGATTGATGATCGACGAATTTGGTTAATTGCAGAAGCCATTCGTAAAGGAATCAGTTATGAAGTGATTCATGCGATTACAAAAATTGATTTATGGTTTGTTGATAAGCTAGCCATTCTTGTAGAAATGGAAGGTGCACTAAAGGCGAAAAGACTAACTGCAGATTTATTAAAAGAAGCAAAAAGAATGGAATTTCCAGATACCGTCATTGCAAGACTGACTGGAAAAACAGTGGATGATATACATGCGTTGCGTAAAGAAAATCATATCATAGCATCATATAAAATGGTAGATACCTGTGCGGCTGAATTTGCTGCAGCAACTCCATACTATTATTCGGTGTATGGAAGTGAAAACGAAGTCAGTGAAGTAAGGATAGATGCTGAAAAAAAGAAAAAAGTACTGGTATTAGGTTCAGGCCCTATCCGAATTGGTCAGGGAATTGAATTTGATTATTGTTCGGTACATTGTACTTGGGCATTTAAAAAAGAAGGATATGAAACTATCATTGTGAATAATAATCCGGAAACTGTCAGCACGGATTTTGATATTGCAGATAAGTTATATTTTGAACCACTTACACCAGAAGATGTAGAGAGTATTGTGGATATAGAACAACCAGATGGTGCAGTTGTACAATTTGGAGGTCAGACAGCTATTAAATTAACGGAAAGCTTGATGAAAATGGGTGTTCCAATACTGGGTACCTCTGCTGAAAATGTAGATGCAGCAGAGGATAGGGAATTGTTTGATCAGATACTTGAATCTTGTCATATTCCACGTCCACAAGGTAAAACAGTATATACAGCACAAGAAGCAAAAGATGCTGCAAGAGAATTGGGTTATCCGGTTCTAGTTAGACCGTCTTATGTATTGGGCGGGCAAGGAATGCAGATTGCTATTAATGATCATGATATAGATGAATTTATTGGGATTATTAACCGAATTGCCCAAGAACATCCAATATTAGTGGATAAGTATTTAGTGGGGAAAGAAATCGAAGTCGATGCGGTATGTGATGGGGAAGAAATTTTGATTCCGGGTATTATGGAACATATCGAACGTGCAGGAATTCATTCGGGTGACAGTATTTCGGTGTACCCAACTCAAAGCATTTCGGAGGGAACCAAAGATAAAATTGTAGATTATACCAGGAAATTGGCTAAATCATTGCATGTAATCGGATTAATTAATATTCAGTTTATTGTGTGTGATGAGGATGTTTATGTGATTGAAGTAAATCCACGTTCCAGCCGAACAGTTCCATATATCAGTAAGGTGACAGGGATACCAATTGTACCTCTTGCAACGAAAGTAATTATTGGAAATACAATTAAAGGTTTAGGATATGAACCGGGATTACAAAAAGAAGCAGATTATATTGCAATCAAAATGCCTGTCTTTTCCTTTGAAAAAATACGAGGAGCAGATGTTAGTCTGGGACCGGAAATGAAGTCAACAGGTGAGTGTTTAGGTGTCGCAACGACTTTTAATGAAGCTTTATATAAAGCGTTTTTAGGGGCAGGAATCAATTTACCCAAATACAAGAATATGATTTTAACCTTAAAGGATGAAGATAAGACAGAAGGAGTTAAGCTTGCAAGACGTTTTGTTGCATTGGGTTATCGAATATTTGCTACAAAAGGGACAGCGGAAGCATTAGAGGCAGCTGGTATTAAGGTTACAAAAACGAATAAAATAGAACAAGAAGCTCCAAATCTAATGGATTTAATTCTGGGGCATGAAATTGATCTTGTCATTGATACACCGCCTCAGGGTGCGGACCGAGCTAAAGATGGATTTATCATTCGAAGAAATGCCATAGAAACAGGGGTGAATGTACTGACTTCTCTTGATACAGCGAATGCTTTGATTACAAGTTTGGAACATACAGATATTCATCAGTTGACATTAATAGATATTGCAACCATACAATCAAAAATAAAATAAAATTTAGGAGGAGATACGATGACAAGTAAAGGTGAAAGAAAAGTAGCAGTTATTGAAAATGCACAAGGTGGAAAAGGAACCTTACAGAAGGAATTTCTGTTGACATCAGAAGAAATGGGTGCGAATTGTGGGCTTTTTGGAGAAGTGACAATTCAACCGGGAGCATCTCTTGGGTATCATGAACACCATAATGATACAGAAACATATTATATTACAGCAGGAAGTGGATTATATGATGATAATGGAACGAAAATCCAGGTCAAAGCAGGGGATGTAGTCTTTTGCAAAGATGGGAATGGTCATGGAATGGAAAATACAGGAACACAGGAATTGACTTTTATTGCATTGATTTTAAAAACAGATCATAAATAAAATTGCATATATTTTAAATACAGAAGACCGTAAACATGGATTCCAACAATAAAAAGGGATTATTTTTACGGTCTTTTGTAATGTTATGTTACTAATTTGCGTAAGAGCATTGCAAGTAACACTAAAAGAATGATATAATTCGTTATATCTGATTAGAAAAATTAATACAAGATACAATTGAGTAGGTGAAAAACTTGAAGAACAAGATAAAGCAATTTTCAAAAGGAAATTTTCAGCTGGAAAAACCAGAGATTCTGTTTCCAGAGACAAATTTAGTTTTTAAAATTGGAGAAGGCGAAAAATATAGTGGAAGTTTTACAATTCAAAATCAGGTGGATGGCGATATCAGAGGACTCGTGTATCCATCTTCTTTTCGTATAGATTGTATGGAACAAGGGTTTGAAGGCAACCCAGTAGAAATTCAATTTACATATGATTCTACCGGACTTCTACCAGGTCATGTGGAGCAGGGAAAGTTTTCCGTTGTATGCAATGGGGGAGAATTTGAAATCACTTTTTTTGCAATCATAGAGAAGCCATTCATTATGACTACACACGGAAAAGTGCAAAATATAGAAGATTTTAAACGTTTGGCATTTAAAGATTTTGCAGAAGCACATAAGCTATTTCGTTCACGTGATTTTTATGAAGTGCTGCGATATGAAAAAACAAAAATACTGCATTTATATGACTATATGCGAAAATGTGCATTGGATGAATCAGGATTAGAAGAATTTTTAGTTGGAATCAAACAAAAAGAAAAGATATTTCTTACACTTAGCAGCGACGGAAGAGAGTTTAGTGAATTACGAGAAGAGACAAAAGAAACAATTGTGATAACAAAAAATACTTGGGGATACATGAAAGTCAAAGTGTTTATTAATGGGAATTTTATCCATATGAATTGCAATGAGTTTACGACGGATGATTTTTTTGGTAGCAAGTTTGATTTGGAATATGTAATTGAAGAAAAGAAATTGCATAAGGGAAAGAATTTTGGACAAATTGTTTTGGAAACACCTTATGATCGCTATACATATGATATAGAGGTAACAAAAGATGTTATCAAAGATGAATCCCGTAAGGACGAAGAGTTAAAGTTCGCACAGTTTATCAAGAATTATTTGTCTTATGAGGCAGGGAAAATTGATATTCAAACATGGGCGGATATGGCAGAAAGACAAGTGAATGAATTACAAGATCAAGCGCCTGGAAATGATTGGTATAAGCTGTTACAGGCCCATATATTTCTGCTTTCTAATCGTATGGAAGAGGCAAAGTGGATACTTGAAAATTACAATTATAGTCGATTTGCTATTGGTAAAAGCTCGGAATTAGGTAATTATTATTTGTTTTTAACAGCATATATTAAGGAAGATCATGTACAGATTAAGCGTATTATTGAGGAAATTCAAAAAGCATTTCTGAAAAATAATCATTCATGGCGTCTAGTATGTATGTTGATTGAATTGGATCCTCATTATAAAAACAGTTATGATAAATTACATATGCTGGAGCGACAATATTATGATGGAGCAAATCATATTTTACTTTATTTAGAAGCATTTAGATGCTTTAAAAAGAAATGCAGTAATTTAAAGAAGTTAGGGGCTTTTGAAACGCAAGTTTTAATTTTTGCTACGAAGTATAAATTAATGACAAAAGAATTGGCATTGTATACAGCAAATTTAGCAAGCCAACAAAAAGGTTTTGATAACCATATCTATTGTGTTTTATCTAATTCTTATAAGATGTTTGAGGAACCAATGATACTTACAGCAGTGTGTACTATGTTGATTAAAGGAAATCTTGTCAATAATAAATATTTTGAATGGTATGATAAAGCAGTACAGTCAGAGTTGAAGATTGCTCAGTTATATGAATACTATATGGAATCTATTTCCATTAAAAAAAACAGGGGTGCATTACCACGAAATGTATATTTGTATTTCATGCACGGAAATTCTCTGGATTATGAAAAATGTGCTTTTTTATATGAAAATATTATTAACTATGAGGACGAAAATAGCGAACTTTTTGCTCATTATAGGAACGAAATAGAAAAATTTGCATGGAATCAATTGGAAAAAAGACATATTAATGATCAATTACGTGTTATTTATAAACGTTTTTGTACGGAACGAGACTTGACTACGGAACGTATTAATGCGTTGAATGATATTTGTTATGCATATGAAGTGAAGACAAGCTTTTCTAATGTTAAATATGTTTTGGTTATCGAGGAAGATGGAGAAGTTCATCAAAGAGTTCCTTATACAGAAAATGGGGCTTTAGTTTTCTTGGAATCCCAAGAAGATCAGATTGTATGGGAAGGGAAAAATGGTGGGTATTATATTAATTCTATTCCATATGATACAAAACGATTATTTTTTGAATTACGTTATATTGATATGTGCAAAAAACATATGCAATTGTTGCAAAATCCACATATTCAAGATGAGTCAGAAGAGATTACCTTTGAATTATTGCGGTTAAAGGGGATGGATGCTTTCGAGGAACAGGAGATTTTGCGTCTATGCAGCAAACAAATTAGAGAGAATAATTATGAAGAAGAAGATTTTTTGACTCATATTTGTTTTTCCCTATTTCAAAGAGATCAGTATGATAAAATTATACTGACTTATTTAGCTAGTTATTATTGTGGTGCTACAAGAGATATGAAAGATATATGGTATATTGCAAGAGATTATGAGGTCAATACGTATAAGCTTTCAGAGCGAATTGTAACACAAATGCTTTTTACAGAAGTAATCTTTGGAGATGCCGAAATATTTGAGGATTACCTAAATGGTGGTGCTTATTTTCGACTTCAAAAGGCTTATTTAGCATTTTCATGCAAGGAATATGTGACTAGAAATAGAATTTTAGATCCGAAAATCATTCAGATCATATGTGATGAATTTGAAAAAAAAGAAGAACTTCCAGATATTGCTAGAATTGCTATGTTAAAGTACTATTCAGATAAAACAAGAGGAATTTCTTTAAGACCAATTTTAAAACAGTGTATGCAGATACTCTGTGATAAACAATTATATTTTCCATTTTACATGAAGTATGATGAAGGATGGCTAAGGGAATTTCAATTATGGGATAAGACCATGGTATCTTATATTGCTGCTCCTGACACAAAAGTGAAAATATCATATCAGCTACAAAAATCATCAGATATTGTAGTGGAATTTCAAACGGAAGAACTCATACCAATGTATGAGAATATCTATGTGAAAATATTTATTTTGTTTGAGGATGAAATTTTAAAGTATTCCTTTAAAGAAATCAAAGATGAAAAAATAATTCGCAGTCAAAAACAAAATATCAGACGGCTTGATAATAAAAATCACGTTGGTAAATATGGTAAATTAAATCAAATTATAAAAAAATCTGGATATGAACATGAACAGATTATAGAATATGCTGTGGAAGATGAAATGGCAAAACGAATGTTCATCTTATATGAATAGGAGGGAAATGATCATGACAAATGGGAGTATTATTGGTTATGATATGAATGATATTGCTTGTCAAATCAGCTACTATGATGAAGAACAACAGGAGCCGGAAACACTAGAAGCTGCAGTAGATAATTATCAAATCCCATTAATCATCAGCAAACAAAAAGATGATTGGGTTATAGGAAAAGAAGCGAAAAAAGCCGGGATAACCAAAACAGGACATGCTATTTCAAAGCTGTTCAGTAAAAGTCTTACTGGTGATAAGATTGAATTTGGAGGAGAATCTTATGATGCAATTTGGTTGTTGTGTCAGTTTGTTTATCAGTCATTAAAGCAATTTCAAAAGATCGAAATGTTGATTTTTTGTGTGCCAATTGTAAATGAAGACGTTGCTAAAATGTTAAAAGGATTGGCCCATATTTTAAAGATGGACAAGGGAAATATATTTGTGCAGGATTATAAAGAGAGCTTTTGCAATTACATGATTTATCAACCCAAGGAATTATGGCAATATGAGACAGCCTTGTTTTATTGTGATCGAAATGAAGTAAGGGCATATATGCTTAGAAAATTAGAAAAGCTTGGCGGTAATGGAAAAGGTCCTTATGTGACGGTTGATGCGGTAGCTAGAGCCGAAATGGCAGAGCTTGCATTTGTATATCCAGTTTTAAATGTAGAAACGGCTAAAGAAGCGGATGAAAGATTTCGACTTTTTATTGAAAGTGTTTTTGATAAAAAAAACATATCCTCTGTTTTTTTAACTGGGGATGGTTTTGAAAATAACTGGTATCCTAATTCCTTACGAGTTTTATGTAATGGACGACGTGCTTTTCTAGGTAATAATTTATATAGTAAAGGGGCTTGTTATGCTGCTTATCGAAAATCCATAGGAAGAGTAGAAGGTCCAGTATATTTAGATGAAAACAAACTATTGGAACGTATATGTCTTAAAATGCGTAATCATGGAAAAGAAGAATGGTATCCCATTGTATCCTGGGGAAGCCATTGGTATGAAGCCGATGGTCAGTGGGAGGTCTTATTAGAGGATACCGAGGACATAGAGGTACATATAGAATCCCTTCTTTCCAAAGAAGTAAGAATAGAAAATATTTCTCTTGATGGTTTGCCAGAACGCACTTCTTATTCTATCCGTTTAAATATTGAAATTTTATTTATAGATCAATCCACTTGTAAACTCATATTAAAAGATATTGGCTTAGGTGAAATTTTTCCTGCTACAGATTTTTATGTGGAGCGGATCATTCAGTTAGGAGGAGCAAATGGGCAGTTTAATTCTTTGTCATAGGAAGAAAGCATCACATCCGTACGTAATTACACGTATACATTGTAAAATATACACCTTGGAAGAACTTTGTTATCACCTGTGTAATAACTTGTATTTGATAGATCATACAATTATGAATGATATGTTATGTAATTGGTTAGAGGAAGAATTAGAACTGACAGAGTTATCAGAGGACTTACGCGAACTATTAGAAAAGCATAGTTCTATTGAATATTTTGTTTTATCCATTCTTAATTTTTCGGCTATTTATACCCAGTTGGAAATGAATCAGATCAAAAGAGTGTTAGAAAAATCAAGAAATCAAAAGGATGTAGAAAAACAAAAATATAAAGCAGACAATTTGTTTGAAAATGGAGCTGTGGAAGAATCAATTTTGATTTATCAGTCTATTTTGAATGAGGCTAAGGATGAGACCGTAGGTGAGGAGTTTTATGGGAAATTATATGGCTGTTTAGGCGCAGCATATGGCAGATTATTTTTATATGAAGAAGCAATGAAAATGTATGACAAAGCATTTCAAATCTGTTCGGATCCTACTATGCTGGAAGCCTATATCTATGCTGCGTTTAAAGCCTTGCCACAGGAGGAATACCATCTATTTTTAGAAAAAAGCGAAATCTTTCAAGGGCTTCATATAAAAATACAGGAAGAGTTACAGTCTGTTATAGATCAAATGGAGAAAAAAAAGGAACCAAAGGAAGAATTAGTAGAAAATTGGAAGAACGAATATCGTAAAAGACATTTATAAAAGAGGGATATCCAAGAGGTTGACAGAGAACTAAAATTATGTTATCATAATTTTAGTTTAGCGTGGTAGAGTAATCAATCATTAAAGTGCCATGACAACAAGGAGGAGAGATAGTATGAAAAAGAAATGGATGATATTAGCAGTAATTGCAATGGCTGCCGTTATGGTATTGGTGGGATGCGCAGGAAAAAAAGAAGCATCAGAGGATAAGAAGAAATCCAGTAAAGCATCAAGTGGTAAGGATACCTCAGCAGACAGAGAAACTTTAATCGTAGGATTTGATGCTGAATATCCACCTTATGGATTTAGAGATGATACAGGAGAATATGTAGGATTTGATTTGGATTGTGCACAACTTGTATGTGATGAATTGGGCTGGAAATTAGAGAAAAAGCCATTAAATTGGGATTCAAAAGATATGGAATTGAATTCTGGAACGATTGATTGTATTTGGAGTGGGTTTTCTATTACACCAGCCAGACAAGATGAATATACTTGGTCTGATCCTTATGTGGATAACACGCAGGTTATGGTAGTAGCGGCTGATTCTAATATTAAATCATTAAAAGAGTTAAAAGGTAAAAATGTGGTAGTGCAGGCGGCTTCAGCAGCATTAGAAGCATTGCATGGAGATGACTGTAAAGATTTAACTGCATCCTTTGCTTCTTTAAATGAAAATCCAGATTATAATACAGCATTTATGAATTTAGAGTCTGGTTCAGCAGATGCGATAGCAGTGGACATAGGAGTTGCACAATATCAGATTGCACAAAGAGAACAAGGGAAATACGTTATTATTGGGGATCCTTTCTATGTGGAACAGTATGGTATTGGATTCCGTGTAGGTGATGTAGCATTAAAAGATGCGGTTCAAGCAGAACTTTTAAAATTAGTAGAAAGTGGTAAATACGAAGAAATAGCAGTGAAGTATGGTATTGACCCTAAGATGCTTTGCCTAGGAAAATAGAGGAATTTAAAGATGAGTTTTTTAATGATGCTTAAACAATTAGCAGGGGGAATGCTAGTGTCAACTGAAATTTTTGTGTTGACATTAGTTTTTTCTTTGCCGTTAGGATTAGTTGTATGTTTTGGAAAAATTTCCAAAAATCCGCTGATAAGAGGAATAACAGGAGCTTATATATCTATCATGAGAGGGACTCCACTTATGCTGCAGCTTATGGTAGTATATTTTGGTCCTTATTTTATTTTTGGTGTACAGATTACGTCATCGTATAGTTTGATGGCGGTATTGTTGGGTTTTGCAATCAATTATGCTGCATATTTTGCGGAAATTTATCGAGGTGGGATTGAATCCATGCCTATGGGGCAGTGGGAGGCAGCAAAGCTATTAGGCTATACGAAAACACAAACCTTTATTCATATTATTATGCCACAGGTCTTCAAAAGAATTCTGCCTTCTATTACGAATGAGGTTATTACATTAGTCAAAGATACTTCATTGGCTTTTGTACTTGCAATTGCTGAAATGTTTACGATAGCAAAGCAAATTGCCAGTTCGCAGACGACAATGATGCCATTTGTAGTTGCAGGTGTATTTTATTATATTTTCAATTTAATTGTAGCGGTTGGAATGGAAACAATGGAAAAGAAATTAGATTATTATAGATAAGGAGAACTGCTATGAGCTTACTTGAAATGAAGCATATTAAAAAAAGTTTCGATGGTCTGGATGTATTGAAAGATATTTCGCTCACCGTAGAAGAGGGACAGGTGTTGGTTATTATTGGCCCCTCAGGTTCTGGGAAATCTACACTTTTACGTTGCGCAACAAATTTGGAAACACCAGATTCGGGAGATATTATTTATCATGGGGAGTTCGGGTTAGTATTTCAAAACTTCAATTTGTTTCCACATTATTCAGTGATGAAAAATATTACAGATGCACCAATACGGGTACAGAAAAGAAAGAAAGAAGAAGTTTATAAAGAAGCGAAGGAATTACTTAGAAAAATGGGATTAGAAGATAAGGAACATGCATATCCCTATCAATTATCTGGCGGACAGCAGCAAAGAGTTTCTATAGCAAGAGCCCTGGCTAAAAATCCACAGATATTATTTTTTGATGAGCCAACTTCTGCATTGGATCCGGAGCTGACCGGAGAAATATTAAAGGTTATTAAAGACTTGGCAGCGGAGAAAATGACCATGGTTATTGTTACTCACGAAATGAATTTTGCAAAGAATGTTGCAGATTACATTTTGTTTATGGACAATGGACTTATTGCTATGGAAGGAAAGCCTGAAGAAGTTTTTGAGTCGAAAAATGAAAGACTGAATGAATTTCTTGGCAAATTTTAATGGTCTTTCTTGCTTTTCTAACAATGTTGTATTATACTTTTTCTGTAAGTCGAAAGCTATGCAACTTAATTTAAATAGAAAAAAGGAATGGTGTGGGTTTATGAAGAAATTAGAACAACTTTACGAAGGCAAAGCAAAGAAGGTATTTAAAACAGAAGATCCAGATATCGTAATCGTAGATTATAAAGATGATGCAACAGCATTTAATGGTGAAAAAAAGGGAACTATAGTTGGAAAAGGTGTGATTAATAATCGTATGACCAATTATATTTTCAAAGTATTGGAAAAAGAAGGTGTTCCTACTCATTTTATAGAGGAACTAAGTGATCGTGAGACAGCAGTTAAAAAAGTGGATATTGTACCATTAGAAGTAATTGTGCGTAATGTTGCAGCAGGAAGCTTTTCAAAGAAACTAGGGATTGAAGAGGGTAGAAAATTACTTGCTCCAACGTTAGAATTCAGCTATAAAGATGATGCATTGGGAGATCCAATGATCAATGATTATTTTGCAATTGCAATTGGAGCATCTACAAGAGAAGAAATTGATAAAATTACAGAGTATACTTTTAAGGTAAATAAAGTATTGAAGAGTTTCTTTGCAGAAGCAGGAATTGAATTAATTGACTTTAAGATTGAATTTGGCAGATTTCATGGAGAGGTTATTTTGGCAGATGAAATATCACCAGACACCTGTCGATTATGGGATATAAAAACTCATGAAAAATTAGATAAAGACCGTTTTCGTCGTGATATGGGAAATGTAGAAGATGCATATCAAGAAGTGTTTAAACGTATTGGAATCCAATAAGGAGTTTATGAAAATGAAAAAAATACAAGATACAGGTTTACATGAAGAATGTGGTGTATTTGGTGCCTATGATTTGGATGGTGATAATGTTACCCCATCTATTTATTATGGTCTATTTGCATTGCAGCATCGTGGGCAAGAAAGTTGTGGAATTGCAGTTACAGATACTCATGGGAGATGTAAGGTCCAGTCAAAGAAAGGATTGGGTCTTGTAAATGATGTTTTTTCGGAATCGACCCTAGGTGAGCTGTCTGGTAATTTAGGTGTAGGACATGTGCGTTATTCTACAGCTGGAGATTCGCGCTTGGAAAATGCACAACCATTAGTCATTAATTATATTAAGGGGACACTTGCAATTGCACATAATGGTAATTTAGTAAATGCCATTGAACTGCGCAAAGAGCTGGAGTATACAGGGGCGATTTTTCAAACAACTGTAGATTCAGAGGTTATGGCATATCATATTGCAAGAGAACGATTGAATTCTAAGACAGTAGAGGAAGCAGTCAAGCTAGCCATGATGAAGATTAAGGGTGCCTATGCACTGGTAGTTGTAAGTCCTCGTAAAATGATAGGTGCAAGAGATCCATGGGGATTGAAGCCTTTGTGTATTGGGAAACGTAACAATACTTACTTTTTGGTTTCTGAAAGTTGTGCATTAGCTGCTGTAGATGCAGAATTTGTACGAGATGTAAAGCCTGGTGAGATTGTAACTATTACCCAGGATGGAATTGCATCGGATACCAGTATGATGTTAAACCCTGAAAAACAAGCTAGATGTATTTTTGAATACATCTATTTTGCGCGTACAGATAGTACCATTGACGGTGTAAATGTATATCATGCAAGAATCCTGGCAGGGAAAGCGCTGGCTCAGTCATATCCAGTGGAAGCAGATTTGGTTGTAGGTGTGCCGGATTCTGGATTGGTGGCAGCCAAAGGTTATTCAGAACAGTCTGGTATTCCCTATGGGATGGCATTTCACAAGAACAGCTATGTAGGCCGTACATTTATTAAACCAAATCAAAGCCAAAGAGTATCCAGTGTAAAAATCAAACTGAATGTACTTGGTGAAGTAGTAAAAGGGAAACGTATTATTATGGTAGATGATTCAATTGTCAGAGGAACTACCAGCGCTAATATTATTAAAATGCTTAAAGCAGCCGGTGCGGCAGAGGTTCATGTAAGGATCAGCTCTCCACCATTTCTGCACCCTTGTTACTTTGGAACCGATGTACCATCTAATGAACAATTGATTGCGCATTCTCATACGCAAGATGAAATCTGTGAAAAGATAGGTGCAGATTCATTGGGATATATGGAAGTAGACAAGTTGAATACGATGATTGGTGATTTAGCCTTCTGTGATGCTTGCTTTACAGGAAACTATCCAATGGAAGTACCAAATGAAGATATTAGTCATGCATTTGATGACTAGTGATATGGAGGAATAAAAAGTGAACGATAGATATCAAAGCCCTTTATCCGAAAGATATGCAAGTAAAGAAATGCAATATATCTTTTCTCCTGATAAGAAATTCAAGACATGGAGAAAGCTTTGGATTGCTCTTGCAGAAACTGAGAAGGAACTTGGATTGCAAATTACAACGGAGCAAATTGATGAACTAAAGGCTCATGCAGAAACAATTAATTATGAAACGGCGAAGGAAAGAGAACGGATTGTGCGTCATGATGTTATGGCTCATGTATATGCTTATGGAGAGCAATGTCCTAAAGCAAAAGGAATTATTCACTTAGGTGCTACCTCTTGTTATGTGGGTGATAATACAGATATTATTGTAATGGCAGAAGCACTTAAGCTTGTAAAAAGCAAGCTTGTGAATGTACTTTCTGAATTATCTGTATTTGCAGATAAATATAAAGACCTTCCCACTTTAGGTTTTACTCATTTTCAGCCGGCTCAACCGACCACAGTAGGAAAACGTGCAACTCTTTGGATGCAGGAATTTCTGTTGGATTTAGAAGACTTGGATTATCTGATTGGAAGCTTAAAATTACTGGGATCAAAAGGAACGACAGGAACGCAGGCCAGCTTCTTGGAATTATTTGATGGAAATCAGGAATTAATTGACAAAATTGATCCTATGATTGCAAAAAAAATGGGATTTTCAGAATGTTATTTAGTTTCCGGTCAAACCTATTCCCGCAAAATAGATACAAGGGTATTGAATGTATTAGCTGGGATTGCAGCAAGTGCTCATAAATTTTCCAATGATATTCGTTTGCTGCAGCATTTAAAGGAAGTGGAAGAACCATTTGAAAAGACACAAATAGGCTCATCCGCAATGGCATATAAGAGAAATCCAATGCGAAGTGAGCGTATTGCATCTTTGGCACGTTATGTTATGGTAGATGCTATGAATCCGGCAATTACATCTGCAACCCAGTGGTTTGAAAGAACCTTGGATGATTCGGCAAATAAGCGACTAAGTATACCGGAAGGATTTTTGGCAATTGATGGTATTTTGGATCTTTGCTTAAATGTAGTAGATGGCTTAGTGGTATATCCAAAAGTAATAGAAAAAAGATTAATGTCAGAACTTCCATTTATGGCAACCGAAAATATTATGATGGATGCTGTAAAAGCTGGAGGAGACAGACAGGAGCTTCACGAAAGAATTCGTGAATTATCTATGCAGGCAGGAAAAAATGTAAAAGAAAAAGGTCTGGATAATAACTTGCTGGACTTGATTGCAGAAGATCAGGCATTTAACTTATCCTTGGAAGAGTTGAATAAGACCATGGATCCAACTAAATATGTAGGACGGGCTATCGAACAGGTGGACATGTTTTTAAATAAGGCAATACGTCCTATGTTGGAAGCAAATAAAGATTTACTTGGTTTAAAAGCAGATATTACAGTATAGTAAAAAAGGATGTTTTTTAACATCCTTTTTTATTTTAGAAAATAGAGGGCATATTTTGTAAATATCCATCATATAATTATATGAATGACTAAACCATGATCGTTACTGATGTTGAATAAATAATCTGTCAATATTGTAAAGTGTGGTAATATGTGATACAATAAAAACAGTCAAATACCCCGTATTTTGACGTACGAATTGGAAGGTGGGTGATGAGATGGAGAAGAGTTTGCAGCAGATGTTGGAGGAAAGTAAGTATACCGTCGTATTAAGTGGGTTTGGTATGCTAGTGGAAAGTGGTTATCCTGGTCTGCGTGATGGAGATGAGTCTTATGAGATTGAGCAGAAATATGGCTACTCAACAGAGGAAATTTTTCATAGTTCATTTTATAATACTCGCAAGGAATTGTTTTACGACTTTTTTAGAAATGAAGTTTTAGAGTATGCAAAGATACCTCCGGGAAAGGGGTTTTATGAATTAGCTGAATTGCAGAAGCTAGGATTAATTCAAACCATTATTACTCGGAGAATTTATGATTTGCCGGTTCGCGCGGGCTGTGAGAATGTGATAGAGTTACATGGCAATATATTCGATATTTATTGCCCCCATTGTGGCAAAACATATTCGGTAGACGCAATACGTAATTCAAAGAAGGTTCCGCTATGTACGGAGTGTAATACACCGATTCGACCACGAGTATGTCTGTTTGGAGAAATGGTAGATAATGGTTTAATTACAAAGGCAGCCGAAGAGGTCGCAAAAGCAGAAGTATTGTTGATTTTAGGTACAAACTTGAAAACATATCTGTGTGAACAAACCATTGATTATTATAAGGGGGATAAAATGGTATTGGTAACCCTTAATAATCATTTTTCGGATAAATATGCGGATTTTGTAATACATAAACGTGTAGATGACACTTTAGAGCAAGTATTGAATGGGGTAAAGGAAAAAACTCCTGGTTTTGTATTGTAAATCCAATGCTCATTGTATATAATGACAATAGCAAAAGGAAAAAAGAACAGGAGTGTTGAAAATGAAAAAAGTAAGAACAAGGTTTGCCCCAAGTCCAACGGGCAGAATGCATGTTGGAAATTTGAGAACTGCATTATATGCATATCTAATTGCAAAACATGAAGGTGGAGATTTTGTACTTCGAATTGAAGATACGGATCAAGAACGTTTTGTAGAGGGCGCACTTGAAATCATATATCGTACGCTGGAAAAGACGGGTCTGGTTCACGATGAAGGGCCTGATAAGGATGGAGGTTTTGGTCCTTATGTGCAAAGTGAGAGAAATGAGCAAGGACTGTATTTAAAATATGCAAAACAACTAATTGAACAAGGTGATGCATATTATTGTTTTTGCGATAAAGAACGTTTGGAGACTCTTCGCACATCGGTAACAGATGCAGATATTATTGTTTATGACAAGCATTGTCTAGGCTTGAGCAAAGAAGAGATAGAGGCTAATTTATCTGCTGGGAAGCCATATGTTATTCGCATTAATATGCCGACGAAAGGAAACACTACGTTTTACGATGATATTTACGGTGAAATTGTTGTTCCAAATGCAGAGCTGGATGATATGATTCTTATAAAGTCTGATGGATTTCCAACCTATAACTTTGCAAATGTGATTGATGATCATTTACAGGAAATAACGCATGTAGTGAGGGGAAATGAATATCTATCTTCTGCACCTAAGTATAACCGCTTATATGAAGCGTTTGGATGGGAAGTGCCTGTTTATGTACATTGTCCATTGATTACCAATGAAGAACACAAAAAGCTAAGTAAAAGATGTGGACATTCTTCCTATGAAGATTTAGTAGATCAGGGATTTTTAACAGAAGCGATTATTAATTTTGTTGCCTTGTTAGGATGGAGTCCTTCTGATAACAGGGAAATTTTTTCTTTGGAGGAATTGGTGGAAGCTTTTGATTATCATCATATGTCAAAGTCACCTGCAGTTTTTGATGTTGTGAAATTAAAGTGGATGAATGGAGAATATATAAAAAATATGGAGTTCGATGCATTTTACAAGCTAGCTGAACCTGTTATTAAGGATGTGGTAAGCAAGAATTATGACGGGAAGAAGATTGCCATATTGGTAAAGACTAGAATTGAAATGATACCGGATATCAGAGAACAAATAGATTTTTTTGAAGCGCTTCCTGTATATAGTACAGAAATGTATACGCATAAGAAGATGAAGACAAATTCGGATACTTCATTGGAAGTATTGACTGAGATTTTACCACTTTTTGAAGCAGAAGATGATTATAGTAATGCTCATTTATTTGAGGTATTAAAAGGGTATGTAGAAAAAAAAGGCTGCAAAAATGGATATGTAATGTGGCCGATTAGAACTGCAGTTTCAGGCAAACAAAATACACCTGGTGGAGCAACAGAGATTATGGAAATTCTTGGAAAAGAAGAATCATTAATCCGCATTCGTAAAGGAATTGAATTATTAAGTCAATAAGGGAGATGTCTATGAGTTTTAATGAAGCTCAATCTAAGGCAATCACTCACAATAAAGGACCCATGATGGTTCTGGCTGGTCCCGGCTCAGGGAAGACCCTCGTTATTACCAAACGAATTGAATATTTAATTAACCATTATAAGGTAAGACCAGAAGAAATTCTGGTCATTACCTTTACAAAAGCAGCATCGAAAGAAATGAAAGAACGATTTAATCGTCTTACAAAGGGAGAACATTTACCAGTCACCTTTGGCACTTTCCATGGAGTTTATTATGGAATATTAAAATGGGCTTATCATATTCATGCTGGAAATATATTTTCCGAGGAAGAAAAGCTTCAATTATTAAAAGAAGTAATCAGTCAGATTGAAATGGAAATAGAAGATGAAAGTGAGTTTTTGCAAGGAATTGCCGGAGAAATAAGCAATATAAAGAATAATCAAATTGAGTTAGAGCAGTATCATTCTCTTCATTGTCCGGAGTCTGTTTTTCGGGATATTTATGAGAATTATGAGCAGAAAAGAAAAAAATTAAGAAAAATAGATTTTGATGATATGTTAGTTTTATGTTTTCAGCTTTTTAAAAGCAGATCAGATATTTTGAAACAATGGCAGGCAAAATTCCGATATATTTTAATTGATGAGTTTCAGGATATTAATAGGGTTCAGTATGATGTTATTCGGATGCTGGCGGCGCCTGAACATAATTTGTTTATTGTAGGAGATGATGATCAGTCTATTTATCGATTTCGAGGTGCGAAACCAGAAATTATGTTGAGATTTCAAAAAGATTACAAAAGGGCACAGGAAATCTTATTGAACATCAATTATCGTTCCACAAAGGCTATCATTCAAGGTGCTGGAAGAGTAGTCGCTCATAATACCAATCGATTTCCAAAGCAAATCACTACTTTGAATGAACAAGGTGTGGATATTCATATTCAAGAAGTACGTCATCCGATTGAAGAAAGTAAATATATTTTAAAACAGATAGAATTACTAAAAAAAGAGGGTGTAGAAGCCTCAGAGATAGCGGTGCTTTTTAGAACCAATACAGAGCCCCGGGCTTTAGCAGAGACGTTACTGGAATATAGTGTTCCGTTTCAAATGAAGGAGCACTTACCCAATATATATGATCATTTTATAGGGAAGAATATCCAAACATATTTACAAATGGCTATGGGCAGCAGAAAACGGAAAGATTTTCTAGATATTATGAATCGGCCCAAGCGTTACATTGGAAGAGACAGTATAGAAAAAAATGAGGTTTCATTTGAAGATTTGCGAAGCTTCTATAGTGATATGGATTGGATGTGTGATCGAATTGATCAATTTGAATTGGATTTGCGTATGTTAAGTAATATGGCTCCTTATGCAGGAATTCAGTATATTAGAAAACATATTGGTTATGATGAATTCTTGAAAGAATATGCACAATTTCGCCGAATGAATGTGACGGACTTATATGAAATTATAGAAGAAATACAGGAAAGATCAAAGTCCTTTAAAACAACAGAGGATTGGATTGCTCATATAGCATTGTATACAGAAGAACTAAAAAAACAAGCCAGAAAAAAAGATACAAATGCAGATGCGGTGACTTTGTTGACGATGCATGGAGCAAAAGGCTTAGAATATGATACGGTTTTTATATTAGGGGCAAATGAAGATATTGTACCTTATAAGAAAGCAAAGCTCTTAGAAGAAATTGAAGAAGAGCGAAGAATGTTTTATGTAGCCATGACAAGAGCAAAAAGAAGGCTGATTATTTCATATACAAAAGAACGAAACGGAAAAGAGCTTACTCCTTCCCGCTTCGTCAATGAATTATTAGAAACTACAGCAAATACCAGTAATTAGTCTTCTTCATCCAACTCGTCAAATTCTTGTGCATCCAGCCATTCATCAAATGCATCTGCTGCATTTTCATATTCATCATCATCTTCAATGTTGTCAAGTAATGGTTCACCGTCTTCTTCACGGTAACGATAAATGAATACTTCACCTTCTTCATCTGCCTCTTCCTCTTCATCTAATGGAAGTAACGCAATATAATCATTTCCGTCTACTTCATAAATAGTGAGAACGGCACATTCCACAACTTCGTCATTGTCAAGTGTTAAGGTAACCGTTACCTCTTCGTCATCGTGGTTATTACAAGTACAGTCATTCTTATGGTCATTCATATTGGATTCTCCTTTTTTATTCATACAATTACTCTATCAGACTGACCATAGAATTGCAAGCAAAAAAAACGCTATTGACATTATACTAAAAAGAGATAAAATATAGTAAGGTGTGCACAAACGTGGGAATGAATAGAAAAGTACAATCAGGAGGAATATCATAATGAAAAAACATATATCGGAGCTTATCCTTCTTTTGGTTTTTTGTGTTTTATTATTAACAGGCTGCAAAAAGGATGTTGGGACACCGGAGGATAATGCAATCAATAGCAATACTAATAAGGAAGACGAAATAACATATACATTTGGATATAGTTGTATTACAATGGAGAATCCATATTTTGTTACTTTGGAAGAGGCAATTCGGGAACAAGTTGAAAAGGAAGGCAATACCTTAATTACTAGAGATCCAGCATTAGATGTGCAAGTGCAAATTGAGCAAATTAAAGATATGATTAGTCAGGGAATTGATGCTATATTTTTGACGCCTGTGGATTGGCAGGCAATACAACCTGCAATTGATGCACTTAAAGAAGCGGATGTAAAGATTATCAACATAGATACACAGATTAGTGATGTGGGAAGCGTTGATTCTTATATTGGAACAGATAATAAGACAGCAGGATTTATTTGTGGGCAGGATCTTGTGGAGAAGCACCCGGATGGAGGCAAGATTATTATTTTAGAATGTCCTACCATGAATTCTATTAATGACAGAATTACCGGATTTGAAGAAGCAATTGCAGAACAAGGATTTGAAGTGGTGGCAAGAGAAGATGTGCATGGAGATTTGGAGAAGTCCTTGAGCAAAACAAAAGAACTTCTTGAAAAAAATCCGGATATTACTGCTATTATGTGTGGAAATGATCCTTCTGCTTTGGGAGCTCTCGTAGCAGTCAATACAGCAAATCGAAAAGATATGGTCATTTATGGTATAGATGGATCTCCTGATTTAAAAAAAGAATTAGTAAAAAAGGATACATTAATAGCAGGGACTGCAGCTCAATCACCAATCAATATCGGGAAAACTGCCGTTGAGGTGGCTTTGAATATATTAAATAAAGAAGATTATGAGAAAGAAATATATGAGGAAACTTTCTTGATAAATAAAGAAAATGTTGATATGTATGGTATTGATGGTTGGCAGTAAATGAAAAATGGTGTTATAAGTAAGCCGCTTATAACACTTTTTCTGTGCAAAAAATTGTATTTCATGTATAATGATAATGAAACACTTCACCTAAGGGCAGAGTTTCAAGAAAGGAAGATTCGAATGAAAAAAATTCAAGGATTTCCATTGCCACTAGGAGTGACCCTCGTAGGTAAAATAGTTAATTTTGCTATTGCAGTGCAAACGCATCATACATGTAAATTGTTATTATATAAGTCGGGGGAATCAAAACCTGAGCAAATACTGGATATGCCGGAGAAACAAGGCGTTGGAGAGGTGCGGTTTCTTGCATTGGAAAAGTTTCAGCCATGGAATTATGAATATAATTATTTAATTAATGATCAGGTGGTCGTAGATCCCTATGCACAGGAAATTGCTGGTAAATGCATATGGGGTCAAAAGACAGAGGTCAGTAAACATGAAATAAGAGGAAGCTTGAGTTATTTGGCTAAGGAATATGAATGGGAGGGTGATCAACAGCTTCACATTCCTCCTCATGAAATAGTTGCATATAGTCTTCATATAAGAGGCTATACAATGCAGGGGGCTTCAGGAGTAAAGCATAAAGGCACCTTCCAAGGTGTAATAGAAAAAATACCATATTTTAAGGAATTGGGAATTAATCAAATTCAATGCATGCCCTTATATGAATTTGAAGAATGTATGCAGTCTGGGAGTTATCATCTATGTAGTGAGAATCAAATTAATTTTTGGGGATATGGAGAAGCTTATTATTTTGCTCCTAAATCTTCTTATGCTGCATCCCTAGATGCTGTTAGTGAACTTAAGGACATGATTAAAGCATGTCACAATGCTAATATAGAAGTAGTATTGGATATGGCTTTTTCTGGTTTAGTAAATACACAATTAATGGAAGCATGTTTACATCATTACATAATCGATTATCATATAGATGGATTTATTTTAAATCCCCAAATGATTTCAATAAAAAACATTTCGGAAGATCCACTTTTAAAACACACGAAAATAATAGTGGACCAAAAGGGTTTCCAAAATGTTATGAGAAAATTTCTAAAGGGTGATGAAGGAATGGTACAAGCTGTTATGGACCAAATAAGACATCGTTGGCATGAAGATGGAGTATGTCAGTATGTAGCAAGTCATAATGGATTCACTTTGGCAGATGCAGTCTCCTATGAGGAAAAGCATAATGAAGCAAATGGTGAACAAAATCAGGATGGAGAAAACTATAATGATACATGGAATTGTGGTGTGGAAGGTCCTACTCGTAAACGTGCAGTTGTGGAATTGCGGAAAAAGCAAATTAGAAATGCGTTTACCATGTTATTAACTGCACAAGGCATGCCTTGTATTTTGGCAGGTGATGAATTTGGCAACTCCCAGGAGGGAAATAATAACGCATATTGTCAGGACAATGAAATTGGCTGGGTAAATTGGAAAAATAAAAAAAAGGAAGAAGCATTATTTACTTTTGTTAAAGAATTGATTGCATTCCGAAAATCCCATCCGGTCTTACATTTAGATCAACCACTTCTTGGTGCAGATAAAATGACCTGTGGAATTCCGGATGTATCTTACCACGGGGAAAGCGCATGGCAACGGCCAACAGAAGTAGCCAGCAGACAATTGGGGGTCATGTACAGTGGGATATATGCAAAGGATGAAGATTGTTTTATTGCATATAACATGCACTGGATGGCACATTCTTTTGCTTTGCCTTCTTTGCCCAAAAAACGTAAATGGTACCAGGCAGTTCATACAGGTAGTCAAAAGATGGATGGATTGCAGCTGATAGAAAATCAAAAAGAAGTTATTTTAAAAGAAAGAACAATTATAATTTTTATAGGAAGGTAAGAAATATGGAAAATTTAAAATCTTATGTGAAAGTGAATTCATTCACATTAAAAATAATTGCAATTATTACCATGACAATCAATCATGTTGGAACAGCTTTTTTTCCACAATATAATATATTACTAATAATCGGAAGAATTGCCTTTCCAATATTTTGCTTTTTATTAGTAGAAGGTTTCTTTCACACACATGATATAAAGAAATACTTGATACGGTTAGGTGCGTTTGCATTGATTTCTGAAATCCCATTTGATTTAGCTTTAAGGGGGACATTTATTGAGTTTACACATCAAAATGTATTTTTTACGTTGTTTCTTGGCCTTTTGTCTTTGTATATATTAAGCAGACCTTATTCTCCACTTAGAAGAATTGGAGGAGTGATTTTTCTTATGGTACTTGCAGAGGTTCTTAGAACAGATTATGGTTCCACGGGAATATTAATGATTCTTTTATTTTTTACCTTTCGAGAAAAATTATTGTGGAAAGTATTATCGGTTACTTTTGTGAATATATTTTTAGGAAGAGGCATACAAAGCTTTGGAGCACTTGCATTAATTCCAATTGCTTTATATAATGGAGAGGAAGGGAAAAAACTTCAATATTTCTTTTATGCATATTATCCACTGCATTTATTGATTATTGTAGCAATTAAATTTCTGTTGACAAGTTAGGAGTTGTGCAAATGAATAGTATTCAACATTTTTGTACCATTACACATCATAAAATGTTAGTAATGAAGAAGTGTTTTCAAGTAGGATTGTATCGACAAGGTCTGCTTCATGATTTGTCCAAGTATGGAATGACAGAATTTCGCGTAGGATGTAAGTATTATCAGGGAAATAGAAGCCCTAATAATGCAGAAAGAGAAGCAAATGGATATTCCAGTGCTTGGCTGCACCATAAGGGGCGGAATAAACACCACTATGAGTATTGGATTGATTATGCTGTAGGGGGGGAAACGGGACTGGTCGGTATGAAGATGCCTAAGAAATATGTGGTAGAGATGTTTATGGACCGCATTGCAGCCTGTAAGATATATAAGAAAAAAGGATATAGAAATAGCAGTCCATTAGAGTATTATAATCGTGGAAGAGCATATCAATTGATGCATGAGGACACACAGGCATTATTAGAGAAATTACTGGTAATGCTTGCAAATTACGGAGAAAATCGAACATTTCAATATATTAGGGAAGTAGTATTGCCTTCGGGTGAGGGTGATAGGAGGAACGAATGAAATTATATTTAGTCAGACATGGAGAAACAGATGGAAATAAAAGGAAACTATTGCAAGGACACTCAGATATTCCACTGAATGACTTTGGAAGAACATTAGCTTATAAAACAGGACAGGGATTACAGCATATCTCATTTGATGCAGTATTTACAAGCCCATTGAAAAGAGCAAAGGAAACTGCAGAAATTATTATCAATAAAGCAAAGATTCCATTTATTGTAGATGACAGGATACAAGAGATGGGGTTTGGGATATTTGAAGGATTATGTTGTTCCAAAGAAGGATGGGAGATACCAGATCCGGAATTTGGGCGATTTTTTACTGAACCACAGCAGTATCATGCTCCGTTGGGCGGAGAGGGTTTTCCAGATGTTTTAAAGAGAGTAAAAGATTTTTTTGAAGATTTATATTCTAAGGAACAATATGCAGAAAGCAACTTATTAATTTCTACCCATGGAGCTACATTAAGAGCTATGTTAGATTACTTTAAAAATGTACCACTAGAGAATTTTTGGGATGGGGGAGTACATCGCAATTGTGCAGTATCTATTGTGGAAGTTAATGCTGGAAGTCCTCAGGTGTTGGAAGAAGGCTTGGTATATTATGATGATATCGTGGATGAGTGGTAGAGGACGAGGGGGAAGAAGATATGATAAACGACAAGAAAGTATTATTTAGCGGTATGCAGGCAACAGGGAACTTAACTCTTGGAAATTACCTTGGAGCATTAAAAAATTGGATCACCTTAAGTGACGAATATGAATGCTTTTATAGCGTAGTAGATATGCATTCCATTACGGTTCGTCAAGACCCTGCCGTGTTAAGGAAGAGAGCAAGAGCATTATTGATTTTATATATTGCGGCTGGACTGGATCCAGAGAAGAATTGTATTTATTATCAGTCCCATGTATCCGGACATGCGGAGCTGGCATGGATTTTGAATTGCTATACCTACATGGGTGAATTGAATCGCATGACTCAGTTCAAAGATAAATCGGCAAAAAATGCGGACAATATCAATGCCGGTCTCTTCACTTATCCGGTTCTGATGGCAGCAGATATCTTATTGTTTCAGTCTGATGTTGTTCCAGTTGGAATTGATCAAATGCAGCATTTGGAAGTAACTAGAGATATAGCACAGAGGTTTAACAGTATCTATGGAGATGTGTTTACCGTTCCAGAAGCTTATATTGGAAAAGTGGGTGCTAAAATCATGAGCCTTCAAGATCCATCTAAGAAGATGTCCAAGTCAGATGAGAATTTGAATGCGAGTATTTATCTCATGGACGATCCGGATTCGATTATTAGAAAATGCAAACGTGCCGTAACTGATTCAGAAGCACAGATTTTATATCGGGAGGAACAGCCAGGTGTAAAAAATCTCATTGATATCTACAGCGCATGTACTGGGCAGACTTCGGCCGATGTTGTGAAGGAATTTGATGGGAAAGGGTATGGAGACTTTAAACTGGCAGTTGGAGAGTCCATAGTCTCTGTATTAAAACCACTACAGACACGAGTAGCAGAGCTGGAGAAGGATAAAGGATATATTGACGGTATTATTAAAAACAATGCGGAAAAGGCAAATTACTACGCTACGAAGACATTGAGAAAAGTTCAAAAAAAGGTTGGGTTCCCAGAACACATACGATAAAAATAAAAAAGCAATAGGCGATTTATAAGCCTATTGCTTTTTGCTTTTAATTATCTTCTTCTGTCATAGAATAGGTTTGACGTTTTCTTGCCATTTCGTCACTGGCTAAATACTCATCATAGGTGGTGATTTTATCAATCATCTTACCGCCTGGAACAATTTCCATAATGCGGTTGGCAGTTGTTTGAACAATTTGGTGGTCTCTAGAGGCAAATAAGAGTACACCTGAGAATTTGGTCATACCATTATTTAACGCAGTAATGGATTCCATATCCAAATGGTCTGTCGGTTCATCTAAAATTAGTACATTGGAACCGGAAATCATCATTTTAGAAAGGAGACAGCGAACTTTCTCGCCACCGGATAATATTTTGACTTTTTTTACTCCGTCTTCACCGGCAAATAACATTCTTCCAAGAAATCCTCGTACATAAGTTGCATCTTTGATTTCGGAATATTGTGTAAGCCAGTCGGCAATGGAATAATCGTTATCAAACTCCTTTGAGCTATCCTTAGGGAAATAAGCCTGAGTTGTGGTAACACCCCATTTATAGGAACCTTCATCCGGCTCCATTTCTCCAGCTAGAATCTTGAATAATATGGATTTTGCCAGCTCATTTCCACCAACAAAAGCAACCTTATCTCCGTGGTTGACCGTAAACTCTAAGTGGTCAAGAATCTTCTCACCATTGATAGTTTTAGACAATCCTTCCACAGTTAAAACTTCATTTCCAATCTCACGGGCTGGACGGAAATCAATGTATGGATACTTACGGCTGGAAGGACGAATATCATCCAGTTCGATTTTCTCTAAAGCTTTTTTACGAGAAGTAGCCTGCTTGGATTTGGAAGCGTTGGCACTGAATCGAGAGATAAAATCTTGCAATTCTTTGATCTTATCTTCTTTTTTCTTGTTCGCTTCTTTCATCTGGCGGATGATCAATTGACTGGATTCATACCAAAAATCATAGTTACCAGCGTATAACTGAATCTTGCCATAATCAATATCGGCAATTTGTGTACAGATTTTATTTAAAAAGTATCGGTCATGGGATACGACGATTACGGTATTATCGAAATTAATTAAGAACTCTTCTAACCAGGCAATAGCATCCAAATCCAAATGGTTCGTAGGCTCATCTAGTAATAAGATGTCAGGAGAACCAAATAATGCTTGGGCAAGTAATACCTTTACCTTTTGAGCACCGGTAAGGTCTTTTAAGAATTTATCGTGTAAATCAGTATCAATTCCAAGTCCATTCAAAAGGGTAGCGGCTTCTGATTCTGCTTCCCAACCATTCATGGCAGCAAATTCACCTTCCAATTCACTGGCTTTCATTCCATCTTCATCCGTGAACTCCTCTTTCGCATATATAATTTCTTTTTCTTTCATGATTTCATACAGACGAGTATTGCCCATAATGACAGTATCCAGTACTGCAGATTCATCATATTTGTAGTGGTCTTGCTGTAGGAAGGAAAGACGTTCTCCAGGAGTAATGATTATATCTCCATTGGTGGGTTCCAGTTCGCCGGACAGAATTCTAAGAAAGGTGGATTTTCCGGCACCGTTGGCACCAATCATACCATAACAGTTTCCGGGAACAAATTTAATATTTACATCTTCAAATAAAGCCTTTTTACCTAGGCGCAGGGTTACATTGCTTGCACTAATCATTCTATTCACCTATTCCTTTAATTTCTATATTAAGCATACGAAGATATCTTATCATGACAGGGTAAAAATGGCAAGGTGAAATAAATAGATTTTATGTCTGCTGTTCCAAAATATGAAGGATGGTTCGTTTGTACTCTAAAAATTCATTGGTGAGATTAAAATCTGTCGCTCTTGGCTTTGGCTCCTGTATTACAATCTCCTCGCGAATCATCCCTGGTTCTCCGGTCATGATATAGATACGGTCAGACAGCAGGATTGCCTCATCAATATCATGGGTAATAAAAATAGTAGAAAGCTTGATCTGCTCCATTACCTTCAGATACCACCGGTGCATTTTACTCTTGGTAATGGTGTCCAACGCACTAAAAGGTTCATCCAGTAAGGCAATGCTTTGAGAAAACATATAGGTTCGAAGGAGAGCGGCACGCTGTCTCATTCCACCAGACAACTGGTGTGGATATTTCTTTTGTACTCCTTCTAGTCCAAAGGCTTCAAAATAAGGTGCAACTTGCTGACGTGCTGCCATTTTTTTGATTCCTTTGATGAGAAGTGGAAGGGCCACATTATCTTCTATCGTGCGGTAGGCTAACAGCAGGTCTTTTTGCAGCATGTAGCTGATATGTCCTGCCTGTCCAGTAATATCTTGCCCGCCTAATAGTACTTGCCCAGATTCGGGAATCAGAAGACCAGAAATCACGTTAAACAAAGTAGTCTTTCCGCTTCCACTAATTCCCAATAGACCTACAATTTCATTTTCCTTGACATTTATGGAAATGTCATCAATTATTTTTTTCCCTTTAAATTCTTTGGTAATATGATGGGTTTCTAATTTTATCATGGTATTATCCTATTTTTGGTCCTCTGTTGGCAAATAATCATTGGTAAATCCCGTGTTTTCCGGAATAGCTGGGTTAATTAACTTATTTTCATTTAACCAATTGTAAAAGGAATTCCATCTGGCAGCATCCATATACCCCCATTGAGTTACTTCGGATTTGTATTCGTTTGCAAGCCACTTCTGACTTTCTAGTACAATATCTTTATCTAGTTCAGGTGAAGCTTTACAAAGGATATCAGCAGCTTTGTTCGGTTCATCCATAGCAAATTCATACCCCTTAGCCAATGCAGATAGAAAGGCTTTGGCTGTATCTGGATCTTCTTTTAGAAAGTCATTATTAGAAATGACCACCGGTGTATAGTAGTCAAATACTGGGTCAATATCACGAAAAGCAAAGTAATCTGTATCCAACCCTTTAACTTTGGCGGCTAATCCTGTCCATGCATAATAAATCCAAACAGCATCAATAGACTTCGTTTCCAGTGCAGATATTTCATCCGTTATGGTACTTGGAATCATTTCTATTTTCTGATAATCTCCCCCATCAGCTTCAACTACAGAACGAATCATTGCTTTTTCTACTTCCAAATCCCAAGTGGCATACTTCTTACCTTCCATACCCTTTGGTGTGTTCATTCCTTCACCTTTTCGGGAAATAATTCCAGAGGTATTGTGCTGAATCAGCGCTGCAACTGCAGTAATTGGCATAGCAGCATCACCAGTTAGAGCGGGGGCCATACTGTCTTGAAAAGAAACACCAAACTGAGCTTTGCCGGAAGCAACTAATGCTTCTGCGCCATCTTCAGGTGGCTGTACAATTTCAACTTCTAATCCAGCATCTTTAAAATAATCGTTAGCTTGGGCCACGTAGAGACCAGTGTGATTGGTATTTGGTGTCCAATCTAAGACCATGGTTATTTTCTTAAGCTTGTGATCTGAGTCCGTAGTTTTCTTATCGTCGGTCTTACTGCCACATCCGACAGCAGATAATACGATGGTCATTACTAATAATATGGCAACTAATTTTTTTTTCATTTTGATTCCTCCCAAGGCATACATGTATGCTGTAATTGATTGATTGCCCACATAAGAAGCAGGCTGATAATAGAAATTAAAAAGATGACTGCGAACATTTTATCAAATGAAAATGATTTTTTTACACGTGTCATATACACTCCAAGCCCAGTAAAACCGCCCAACCATTCGGATATTACTGCACCAACAATAGAATAGGCGGCAGAGATACGAAGACTGGAAAAGAAATTAGGAAGGGCATTTGGCAACTTGATATAGCGAAATACTTGGACCCGTCCAGCACCCATTGCACGAAGCAGATTCATGGCATCTTTATCTGCACAACGAAATCCATCCAGTAACCCAACTGCAATGGGAAAGAAGGTTACAATAATAATTAATACAATCTTCGGTGTCATTTCATATCCAAGCCAAAGCACAAGAAGTGGTGCGATAGCAACAGTTGGAATGGTTTGTGTTATAATAATCAATGGGTAAATTGTTTTGTAAGCACCTTCAAAATGATCCATTAAAACAGCAAATACAAATCCGATTACAATACCAATTAATAATCCTAAAAAGGCTTCTGTTAATGTAGTGCCGGCATGAAGCATTAATTGAGGAAAATCTACAATAAATGCCTGAACTACATCGATAGGTGAAGGGAGCATGAATCGTGGAACAATTCCAAAAGACACCAGACCTTGCCAAAACAACAAAAGAAGGAAAATTGCAGTGAATGGATATAGCTTATATGTGATGTTTGGCAGTCTTTTTTTCAATGGTCAATACATCTCCCTCAGGTTTATAGGATACTTTAATATAAGCTGCTACAGATGGGGCACCAGCACGAATTGCAATGTGCTGGCATTCTTTAACAATGTCCATGAGCTGGTCATAATCTCCTTCAATGGCTGTTTCAAATGGACCAACATAATAAGTTAGCCCTGTGCTTTTAATATAAGCAATGACTTCATCTACAATACGGATTAATTCGGTATCAGTTTTTGCTTCTGGTAATGTTTGAATCGCTACACTTGCATTCATCATAAATCCTCCTTTAAGTCAAAGCGGATATTCGGAACCCACTTTGCTGCTTCCTCATAACCTCATAGCAGCTATCGCTGCTTGATGAGGTTAAAATAATCATGGTTCATAGGGTCTATCGCTGTAAATAAAAAAGCCTCCTTCAAAAAACAGAAGGAGGCTATCATACGTCATATTAGGCTTCCTTACGCCGGTATTAACCGGTTCAAGTCATAAGGGTTGGATACTGTAATTGCATCCATCTCAGCAAAAGCGCCCCTAGCATTGTTCAAGCTTAGTATAATCGTATTATCTATAAAAGTCAATGACGCGGTAATAGATAATTTACTTTTTTTAGGAATAGTCCTTTGGGATCAGCAGGTGGACTTGATATAGCCGGACTCTCTGGATCGAGAATATCTAAGATGTCCTTTGGTTTTCGCTTCCCAAGACCAATATCAAGAAGTGTGCCTATAATCATACGATTCATATTGTGTAAGAAATCATTAGCTTCTATTAATATCTGTATTTCTTGATCGGTAACGGTGATTTGGATATTCTTTACTTCTTTCATGGTAGATTTGGTGTGTTTTACAGTAGAAAAATCTTTGAAGTCATGGGTACCAAGCAAATAAGTAGCAGCCTGTTTCATCAAATCAGTATTGGGATTTTTAAATAAGTAGTAGGTGTACTTTCGTTCAAATACACTTGGAACTTCACCGGTCACGATGCGATATAAAAATATCCGGGAAGAAGCATTTAAGCTGGCATGAAATCGTTCTGGCTTTTCTTCCACACTAACAACCGCAATATCCATTGGAAGATAACGGTTAAAATAATGTAAGATTTCATAATCTTTCATATCACTGGTGGTTTTGAAATTCACCACTTGTTCGTTGGCGTGAACACCAACCTCTGTACGTGCACCACAAAAAAGTTCTACATCTTCATTTGTCATTTTCTTAATTACTTCTAATATCTTATTGGCAATGGTGTTCGTGGATTCACCTTTCCCAAGTCTTTGCCAGCCCTGATAACGGCTTCCATCATATTCAATCACTAATTTAATATTTCTCATAAATCTCCTTTTGCTGTCTCATAGTAACAGTTCAGCCATGGCATTCTGCTCATAATCAAGAGAATGTGCTCATTCATGCAAGCATGATTCGCTCATTCTTTTGATTATGGCTGAACTGTTACGTCTTATAAAAGTTCCTTTTTGAAACAGTTTCAGTATAACAAAGAATATGATATAATGAAAGAACTTCTGTAAAGATAAGATAAAAAGAGTGGAATAACCATGAATTATATGGTATTATTGCTAACAGAGAAGTGACAAAAACAAAAAATATTGGGGGAAATCGGATGCTTTATGTAGAAATATCATTATATGTACTTGCAGGTGTTTTACTGATTCTTGGAATTGTTTCATTATATCAGCGAAAAAAAAGAAATAAATTCGGAAAGCTGACAACAGCAACCATACAAAGCTGTAGAAAGACAGGAATCGGTCCACTGCGTAAGTATTGGGCAACTTTGATATACAAGGTCGGCAAAAGAAAGTATAAAGTAGAGGTACATACAAATTTCACTCAGATATTAAATAAAGGCGAACAGGTCCCTATAGGATATAATCCGGAGAATCCAGAGGATATCTGTGTTCGGATGAATGATGTCTATAAAGTGTTTTTTGTATTAAGCGCAGTGATTGTGCTTTTAACAAATTTAATTGATACTGTATTTTAGAAATGGAGAATAGGATGAGTATAAGAGCCAGAACGGTTAAAGATTCTTATGTAGAAACGGTTCATATCGTAAGACCAACACACCTAAATGCGGCAGGACGGTTATTTGGTGGAATCTTGATGCAGTGGATAGATGAACTGGCAGGAATTGTTGCGAAACGTCATGCAAAAACAAATGTGATTACAGCCTCAGTGGATAATCTGCGGTTCTTAAAGGGAGCACATCAGCAGGATGTGGTTGTCATTATTGGGAAGATGACTTACGTAGGAAGAACCTCTATGGAGGTTCGAGTGGATACTTATGTAGAAGACAAGGATGGTATGCGCACAGCAATTAATCGTGCATATTTTGTTATGGTAGCCATTGATGAACATGATACACCCACAGAAGTACCACATTTAATTGTAGAGACAGAGGAAGAACGGTACGAATGGGAGAGTGGAATCAAACGCCGGGAACTGCGGCTGAAGAGAAAAGAAGAGGGAATTTAATTCGAATACCACAGAGGTACAAGAACGAAAGAAAAGAGGACAAACATATGGAATTATTATCTTTAGAACAAGAATTAAAAGAAAATGCATACCCGGGAAGAGGAATCGTAATTGGAAAATCTCCAAATGGGAAACATGCAGTTGCTGCATATTTTATTATGGGAAGAAGTGAAAACAGCAGAAATCGTATCTTTGTAGAAGATGGGAATGGAATCCGTACACAGGCCTATGACCCTTCTAAACTGACGGATCCAAGCTTAATTATATATGCGCCTGTTCGCGTGCTTGGTAATAAAACGATTGTAACGAATGGCGATCAAACCGATACCATTTATGATGGGTTGGATCATCAATTAACCTTTGAAGAATCTTTGCGGGGAAGAACCTTTGAACCAGATGCACCTAATTATACACCACGTATTTCTGGTGTCTTGCATATAGAAGGCGGAAATTATAGTTATGCCATGTCTATTTTGAAAAGTAATCAGGGCAATCCAAAGTCTTGCAACCGATATACATTTGCCTATGAGCACTGTGTTGCAGGAGAAGGACATTTTCTTCACACTTATCAATGTGATGGGAATCCATTGAAAAGCTTTGAAGGAGAACCGAAACTAGTTGCCATTTCAGATGATATGGAAGCATTTACAATTCAATTATGGAATAGTCTGAATGAAGAGAACAAAGTATCTTTATTTGTACGTTATATTGATATTGAAACAGGTGTATACAAGACGGCTATTGTAAATAAAAATAAATAGGAGAGAAAAAATGAATGAATTAGAACTAAAATACGGATGCAATCCAAATCAAAAACCTTCTAAAATCTACGTTGCAGATGGTACAACGCTGCCTATTCAGGTTCTTTGTGGTAAACCAGGATATATTAACTTTTTAGATGCATTTAATGGTTGGCAGTTGGTGAAAGAATTAAAAGAAGCAACTGGAATTCCGGCAGCGACTTCCTTTAAGCATGTATCACCAGCAGGAGCCGCAGTGGGTATTCCACTTTCGGAAACATTAGCGAAGATATATTGGGTGGATGATATGGGAGAACTTTCACCTATTGCATGTGCATATGCAAGAGCAAGGGGTGCGGATAGAATGTCATCATTTGGAGATTTTATTGCATTATCCGATATTTGTGATAAAGATACCGCATTATTAATTAAAAGGGAAGTATCAGATGGTATCATTGCTCCTGGATATACAGAGGAAGCCTTAGAAATATTAAAAGCAAAGAAAAATGGGAAATATAATGTGGTTCAAATCAATCCGGACTACAAACCGGCACCAATTGAGCATAAAGAAGTGTTTGGAATTACATTTGAACAGGGAAGAAATGAACTTCCAATTAACGAAGCACTTTTAGAACAAGTGGTAACAAATCATAAAGAGCTTCCCAAAGAAGCGAAAATCGATTTGCTGATTTCACTGATTACATTAAAGTATACCCAGTCGAATTCAGTTTGTTTTGTAAAAGATGGTCAGGCAATTGGAATTGGTGCAGGGCAACAGTCCAGAGTTCATTGTACCAGACTTGCGGGTCAGAAAGCGGATAATTGGTTCTTGCGCCAATGTCCAAAAGTCTTAGAACTTTCATTTGTAGATGGAATTAAACGTGCAGACAGAGATAATGCGATTGATATTTATATTGGAGCGGAATACATGGATGTTTTAGCAGAAGGAGCTTGGCAGCATGTCTTTAAAGTGAAACCGGACATATTTACCGAAGAGGAAAAAAGAGCCTGGTTAGATCAAATGAGTGGAGTATCACTTGGGTCAGACGCCTTCTTCCCATTTGGTGATAATATTGAACGAGCATATAAAAGTGGAGTCAAATATATTGCACAGCCGGGTGGATCAGTTCGTGATGATCAGGTGATAGAAACTTGTGATAAATATGGAATGGTTATGGCCTTTACATCCATTCGTTTGTTCCATCATTAACAGGATTATTTATTTTTGAGTTTGTAGAAAAGAGCGGGCCATTTGAAGCATTTTATCAATTTGGATCTGCTCTTTTTTGGGTTTGCCTTCTTTTAATAGATCAATTACCAGATCCATTTCATCGCGAGTAAATTGGATGCCCTTTTTATTAGCGTTTGTGATCAGGGATAGAAGTATAGGGGCCATATCATGATCAGATTTACCAACGGTCTGTGCAGCCACGGTTTTTATTAATTCTAACTTTGCTGGGTCCATGTTTTTAAGCAGTGGATTATTTAACCAATTATTCATTATCATCATCTCCTTTATAAGTGGGTTCTGCATTATTTGCGAACATAGTATTATAGGTGTCGAACATTGTTTGCTGCTCTGGCGTTAAGAAATTTTTCATCAGTGCCATTGGTTCTAAAGTGCTAGAATCATTTATATCATCAGCTGTGTACATGGATTGACAGGACTTTACTAATTCCATCATATTCATCATATTTATCATATTGTTTATGGCACCGCCTTCTTCTTCATCCAAATAAGGACGCATTTCTTCTAACATATCCAAAGTGGATAGTTCTTTATGACTATCAAGAGAACAGGCACAGAGATCATTTCCAAAGTCCTTGAAGAAATCCATTGTTTTTTGTAATTCCATAAATTTCACATAGACCGCCAACATTCGCTGATTAGAGGGAGAGGTGTATGGAAGAATTAATTTCATCATACGTAAGGATTTAGTGGAGATAAGAGAATCAAAGGGTGTCATAAGAGAAATATGTTTATTGTCCATACAGACTCCTTTATGTAACGTTGTAAATATATATGTGAGGAAAGACCAAAATATGAAAATTACATATCATATATAATAATGATAGAGGAGGCAGCACAATTGACACAGCGATTGATCATTGATGGAAATGCCGTTTATGAATTAGATGAAGTTTCCATGCTACAAAAAGAAATAGAAGAAAAACAAGACAGACAGACAAAACAAGTGAAGCAACCAAATAAGAAACAAACAGAGAAAACTTATAATTGTAGATAATACAAATAAAAAGGACCGGGAAACCGGTCCTTTTATCGAATGTACTAGCAGCATCCGCCACCGCAGCCGCCACCGCAGCCACCACC
>JAVXHY010000005.1:0-66604 GCA_036656615.1 Lachnospiraceae bacterium
GAAGGATAATACCACTCGTTCTGAATAATGAGTGGTATTTTTATACCCATTTGGTTGGCAGATTAGACCTAAAACAGTCAGTCGATTCGTGGCCGATGGTTAACGCTTAATACGACCTAAAACGAAAGGAGAACGCAGTATGAAAACAGATTTTTGAAGGAACTTGGTTTGGAGAAAGAGGTCATTGATAAAATCATGGCCGAGAATGGAAAAGACATTGAAGCAGAACAAAGGAAAGTCACCAAAGTCGAAGATGAACGAGATAACTACAAGGAACAGCTCGACACCGCTTCTGAGAAATTAGATCAGTTTAAGGAGGTAAAGCCAGAAGAGCTACAGGCAACGATTGATCAACTCAAACAGGACATTCCTTGAACGGTAGTTCCGATTGTGTAAATGGGTTCTCTGTTTCTTCCTCTTTATCAAGAGTATGAAATTCATGATTGCAGTTCAGATAAGCGGTTGCCGAATCATAGGTTGTGATTTGTACTGGTCAAGCTTTTTTGCAACACTTTGTTCGATAAATATTTAATTAAATCGAGCTTCCATTGGTGTTAAATAATTATTATATGAATGCGGCCTGACATAGTTATACCAGTTAACATATTCTTTTGTCATTTCGTCAAGCATTTCAAGAGACGGTAATGAACATATGTATTTAATTGATAAAAATACAGGAAAGGAAATTTATTATGAAAAAGGAAACCAAGGAGAAGTTGGTTCCAATAAAATGTTTGAAAAGCTTGCAAAAGCAGAGAAAAATAGTGTAATCACTATTCACAACCACGATGATAGCAATATATTTTCACTCATTGATTTCAATACAAATCTAAAAGAAGATGCGATATATTCTGCTATAGCATCTGGGCATGACGGAAGGATCGTATGTGTCGCTAATCAAACTAGAAAAATGAAGTACCGCAACGCAATTACGGAGGCAGAAGAAATATATAGAGCTGAAATAATAGAAACATTGATAAAGCAAATGAAAGATAGTACACTTAATATAGCTGGATTCGGGAAATCAAAAGAAGAAAAACTTTCAGAAAAACTAGCAATAGATTATTTTGAATATTATAGGAGGTAGCCAATGAATAATTGCTTTATAAGAGAGTTTCCATTTTATTTTAATGGGATAACGGATGAAGATTATCTGTATATTAGCAAACATATTTCAGCTAATAATTTAGATATAGCAGAATTGATAAAAAGTGCAAGCTTGCCTTCAATAAGTGAACGCACAAAAAATGATGTATTTAAAGCATTGAAGTTAGATACTGAATATGTTTTTGATATTGACACAATGGCATAAAGTCACTTACTTCGGAGGGCGGGGATGATGGATAACTTTAGAATAACTCTTCATAACTTGATTGACCACGCCTTTAACAACTGCCACCGGCTTGTGCGAACGGAAACCATGCATGATCTGAACAGTGCTACTCTACAGAGGTATAAAGATTCAAGAGTTGAATATGTTTAAGTGTGGTGTGCGCAGGATGAAAGAATGTGCGAATTCTGTGGGCCTTACCACGGGAAAGTATATCCAATTGACAAATGCCCGATTCTTCCGTTTCACGCAAATTGCAGGTGTACAATTATTCCGTGCTTTGATGAAAAACTAATTCGTGAATATTTGCATGGCGAGATAGTCGGCGGAATGAAATTGTCCATTCCAGATAATGTTTACAAAAAATCAGGCATGACACCTAAAATCAGGAAAAAATTGATTCAGCAATCAAAAAGTTGGAATCTGAATATACAATTTATTTGGACAAAATAGAAGGGGGATGTGCTGGGAAAGGCAATATTTTTATCTCTGGTGGATTTATAGATGATGATGGTCGTGAAAGTTTAGCAGAAACGTTTGTAAGATATAGAAATGGTGAAGAGATTCCCGAAAAGTCAATGTACCTTATAAAAAAATATTTAGCACCTTGGAGGAGATGAATATGAAGATACCAAAATGTATGTCTTGCAATCACTTCTTTGAAGACAACAATGAAATTCCTACATGTGAAGCGTTTCCAGATGGAATTCCACATGACGTAATGTGGGAACCTGTTGATGAAGAATGCCTTGATGGGATAATGTTTGAGGAATAAATAGTGAGAGAGGCGGCAGAATATTGGATAATTTTAGAATCATTTATAAGATATTAAAGGCTTTTGAAAAGTCGATAGACGCCGAAGAATTCAACCATGATTTAATTGCAGCGGACAAAGAAGTTTATTTTCACGAGGAATTAGAGCTTGTTGCTATAAAAAGCATTGTTAGCGGAGATATAGTGACGATACTAAGAAGGAATAAAGCTAAAAGGGAGTGGATTAAAAATGTTTAAAGATTTTATATCGTATATTAAAAACTTTCTCGATAATACACCAAGCGATATATATGAATTTTCTATCATAGCCGAGGATTGGTTAGCAGGTAAGTATGATTCTTTGTATAAAGAACAACCAGAGGCTATAGAAATTCTAGAAGAAGAGGTACCAGATATATGTGCATCAGCAGAGCCTGGAATGACAAAAGATGAAATTGAAGAATTTAAAAGAAAATTGCAAGCAGAGTACAACAGAGCAATGACAGGGTATGATAACAGGAGACGAGCGCAGCGTAAGACATGAGACTATAATCATTGAAAATCTAATCAGGGATTACACGAAAGGATTGGTGAATTTTGATGGAAGAAAATAAAGAATGGGCAACTCCCACTTTGAAAGAAGTGCCGTTTTGGAGGGAGGGAATGGGCGTAGACGAATACGATAAAGAACGTGAGTACTATTCTAAAAATTTTGTCACTTTGGTTCAATCGGGTAAATACAAGCCACTGTGGAAGATTGAAGATACAAGGAAGAAAAGAGACGATTGACTACAAACTAAAAGGAGATGATTAAATGGAATTAGTAACAGGCTTTGCAGGCACACATCACATTACGCTACAACAAATCGCAGAGTTTCAGCAAGCAATATGTAATTGTCTTGTTATTCATTTGAATTGTGTAATATTTTCAGAAATCAAATAAGAATAATAGTATATTTTGTATATAAATAAGTAAAATTAGATGAATTATAAAGAAAGATATTGTATTTCGACTATATAATGGTGTATAATAAAGCAAACTTTAGGGATGAATGAGGAGGTAGAATATGTGGGAAAGAAAAGATTTGAAAATGCGTGGGAAGGCAGCATTTAAAAGTAATTATTTAGCAGCAGTGATTGTGGCACTGGTTGTGATAATAAGCACAGGTGGGACAGGTGCTGGTGCTGGTGCAGCATCACAACAAAATCAAACCAATGATGAACAAAGCTATACACAGGATGTGGAATCAGATTCCCCAGTAAGTGATATAGTGGTATTGTTAACAAGTGCTGCTGCATTTGGAGTATTGGCAATTGTTTTTCTATTGAAAATTGTTATCGGGAATTTATTAATTGTAGGAGGCAGGCGTTTCTTTGTAGAGAATAGAGAGCATAAGGCAGAAATGAATCTTCTTTTTTGGGGATTTAAAAGTGGTCAATATGTAAATATTGCTTTAACTATGTTTTTAAGAGATTTATTTATTGGATTGTGGACAATTCTATTTATTGTACCTGGAATTTACAAATATTATGAATATTATATGGTATCATTTTTATTATGTGAGAATCCTGGGATGGACAGAAAAGAGGCTTTTAGAACAAGTAAACAAATGATGCAGGGACACAAGATGAATACATTTGTATTGGAGTTATCTTTTATTCTATGGCAAGGTTTTTCTGGAATTACTTGTGGTATCGCGGGAGTATTCTATGTAAATCCGTATATACAGTCCACAGAAGCAGAATTATACGCTGTATTAAAAACAAATAATGCAGGAACATGCTCTTAAATAAAATTATTTGGAGGAATACAGGGTGGCAGAACAAAGAGTGATCAATGCAATTCAAAAGAAACAAATTAAGTGCAAAGTATTAGAATTTGAGCGCCCATTTGAGAGCACGGAAGATGCTAAAAATATGATAGATACATCACTGGAGAGAATGGCAAAAACTTTGGCATTTCGCTCTCAATTTGGAGCTGTGATATTGATTGTATCAGGCGAAGCTAAGGTGGATCCTGTGAAATTTAAAAAGAAATTTGGGTTTCGGCCTATGATGCTTGATGTAGAAGAACTGATGGAATTTACCGGATATGCTCCGGGTTCGGTTTCACCGATAGGTTTAAGTCATAACAAAGTTAAAATATATATGGATGCATCCATAAAGCGATTTACAGAAGGGGATGTCTACCCATCTGCCGGTGAAGACAATAGTGCATTAGCTATTACGGCATGTGAATTATATCGAGCAGCAGATTGCCAAGCATATGTAAATGTTTGCAATAATTGGAATGTATATCAGTTAATTAACTGATATACATTGTTTCTTTTTGAAATAAATAAAAGATTTTATGTAATTGAGGTCAAAATAAATGAAAAAAGTAAAGAAAAAACAAAATTTATTGATACTGAATAAGATTATATTTAAAAACTTTAAAAGCAACTGGAAAAATTATCTGTTGTTTTTTATGAGTGTAGTATTGTCGGTCACACTTTTATTTAGCACATTTGCAATCAAAGATATGCTAGGAAATTTTCATAGTAGTGAACGAATTTATATGGGTGAAGGCTTGTTTGGAATATTAAAAAACACATTGATTATTATGACTGTTTTAACCTTGATAATGATGGTTTTTTCAACCAAATATTATATCAAAACTCGTATTTCGGACTATGTCTTATATATAATTCTGGGAATTCAAAAAAAAACGATGATGATTTTTATAATAGGCGAGTATGTGATTAGTGTACTGGTGGCATTACTTGTTGGTTTATTATGTGGAAATGCAGTATGCATAATATTTCGTATGGTATTCAACAAGTTTAATAATCAGTTAAGTATTTCCAATTCACCGGGAGCAACGACTATTATCATGACTTTAATCGTTTGTTTTCTTCTTTTTATTGTCAATGCGGCATTTAATTATGATACATTTTATTATGATGAATTATCCAAAGCCATGTCCGGAGGTGTAGCAAAGGAATCCATGCCTATAAAAAAGCTTACTCCATTAGCTTTGGTTGGAATCGTGATAGTGTGTGTGTCCTGTGTATTGTACCAAAATCGAATATTTGCAGAATCCATGAAGATTATCATTGTATTTTTAGGTGGCGTCTATTTAATTTTGTTGTTTGGTGGAACATTTGTAGTTAATAAACTTAGAAAGCAAGAGACTTTTTATTATCATAATCTGATACCATTAAATAATTTTTATTACAAATTTCAAAATAATATGAATCATATATTTGTCTTGTTTGTATTTCATTTTTTAGTTCTATTTAGTTTTTCTTCACAGATTATTTTGAACATACCGAAGACTGAATCTAAGGAATTATATCCATATGATTATGTTTCTATTATCTTTGATGATGAAATCAAAGAATTTCAGGAACTACAAAGTAAATTTGGCGGTGAAATCAAGAACTATCCAATAATACGACTTACGGTGCCAGGTGGAAATGAGGAATATTCAGGTGGAATGAGTATTACGCCACAAGGTCAACATATTGGAATCTCCGAATCCACATATCAAGATCTATGCGGAAAAAGATTAGGATTAAAGGATAGAGAGATTCATCTTATTTACCAGCAGGATTGCTCGGATACGGCACATCCCTTAGATTGGGGAGCAATTAGTAAGAATCCAAGTTTACATTTGGGTCCATCTTTGGATTACCTATGGTATGAAAGAAGTGAACTTTTTTCCGATCATTATTCTGTAACGGGAGAAGAAAGAAATAATCTTATAGGATATTTAGTAAATGGAATGCAAGAAAATTTAGTAGTATTTTCAGATGCATATTTTAAACAGGCAAGAACTTCAGCTGAAGGACCCACACAGATGGTACTGATGAATATTCCTAAAAACAATCAAAAGGAAGCGGCAAAGCTCTTGCAGCAATTTGGTGATCATCAGAAGATGAAGCGTATTTCTGTAGATTATAGAGAGGATTACCATATCAAACCAGTCTATCAAAAGGAGCAAATGTTACAGGACACTAGTTCAGAGAGAGTATTGAGATTGACATTTAATATATTTATTGCGATAGCTCTGATTTGCTGTGAATTATTTGTTTTCTATATAAAAATAGCATCAGATTTCCCTTATTTGAAGAAAAAAATGGAATTTCTTAAATATATGGGAATGAAGAAGAGAGAAAGAAGTAAAAACTTAAAAGAGGAATTATGGTCTTTGGCATTAGTTCCCATAGGCATAGCGTTGATATCAAGCATTGGTTTTACTTATTTCATGATGCATCTACGTTGGTTTAATCATAAAGAAATGATTTTTTACATACAAAATATGAGTATTATAGTGGGTATATATCTCATCATTCAAATCGTAATAGTTTCATTGATAGGGTATTATATTTTTTCTAAAGTAGACAAATAATAGGTAGTATTTTGTATATTTATAATTTGTTTGTATATTGAGTAAAATCAAGTACAACTCAAGTAAAATAAAGCGCAAATCGAGTAAAAATTAGCACGTATCATTATAAATATGATACGATGGGAGGTGAAATTATACCTATTGGAGGTGCTGTTTTGAATATAGCCGTTGTTGATGATATAATGGAAGACCGTGCACAATTAATCAATAATATAGAACGTTATATGAAAGAAAATTCAGTATTGGTGCAGTATACTGAATTTGAAAGTGGTGAAGCTTTTTTAGAGCGGATGCACCTTAATGTTTTGGATGCTGTTTTTTTGGACATATATATGCCAGGATTAAATGGTATGGAGATTGCTCACAAGATTCATGAAATAAAACCGTCTTGTATGATCGTTTTTGTAACTACGACCGCAGCATTTGCCGTAGAGAGTTATGAAGTGAATGCTCTATATTATTTATTAAAGCCATTTAATTACCAAAGTATTTGTGATGTGATGCAGCAGATAGATAAGAAAACCAAAAAATCTTCCAAGTATATTAAAGTTAAAGAAGGCCGTGAATGGATTAAAATCTTCTTATGTGATATTATATATGCAGATATCAGTAATCATTATGTTCAGATACATACAACTACATCTATCGTTAGTACGTATATTAAATTTCATGAGATAGAAGAGAAATTAGTACAGCATAATGAGTTTATGAAATGTTACCGTTGTATTGTAGTTAATATGAATAAGATTGAAAAAATTAAGGATCTATTTTTTCTGATGTGTAATGGTGAGTATATCCCAATTAATCGAAAACAAGTAAAAGAAATCAAGCTTCAATATACAGAATTTATTTTCGGAACATTAGAAGAGGAAGAATTTTCATAGGAATTAGGTAGATTTCATGTGTAATTACAAATTATAAATGGAAACAAATAATGTATGTGGTATCATACATTATTTTGCGTTGTACAAAAGAGAAAATATGGATGATTAGTAGGATAAAAATTACGGAGGAATCTAAGTGAATATCTTAAATATTACAGCACAAAAACCACATAGTACAGGAAGTGGGGTATATTTGACGGAAATAGTTAAAGAATTTGATACAATGGGTTTTTCCCAATCAGTGATTGGGGGGGTGTATAAAGAAGATGTAGTAACTTTTCCAGATAAGGTAGAATTTATTCCGGTTTATTTTCAATCAACTGAACTGCCATTTCCTATTGTAGGAATGTCTGATGAAATGCCTTATGAAAGTACATTGTATAATCAGATGACCAAGCAGATGATAAAGAAATTTGCTCAAGTATTTATGGAAGTCATTGAGAAAACAGTAGAAATATTTAGACCGGATTTGATTTTGTGTCATCATTTATACTTGCTGACAGCTATAGTAAGAGAACGTTTCCCAGATTTACAGGTTGCAGCTATTTGTCATGGAACGGATATTAGACAAATGAAAAAACATATGCTTGCAGATTCTTATATTAAAGAACAAATGAAAAAATTAAATAAAATATTTGCACTTCATGAAATACAAAAATTAGAAATTGAGCGTATATATGAAGTGGATGAAAGTAGAATTAAAATAATTGGCAGTGGTTATAATCCAGAGATTTTTAGAAGGCAAGAGATTCAAAAGAATCGGAATGAAATCAATCTTATTTATGCCGGTAAGTTAACACAAAAAAAGGGTGTCATTAGTTTAATTCAAGCATTGGATTATATCAAGGATTTTGACCCCCCGATTGTTTTAAATTTAGCCGGAGGATATGGAAATGAAGAGGAATACAATCAAATTTATCGTTTGGCAGAGAAAGCAGCCTACAAGATAAAATTTTTAGGAAAATTAAATCAAGCTCAATTAGCACAAGAATTTAACCGATGTGATGTATTTATTCTTCCATCTTTTTATGAAGGTCTGCCTTTAGTATTAATGGAAGCCCTTGCTTGCGGTTTGAAAGTTATTACAACGGATTTACCTGGAATTAGAGAGTGGATGGATTGCAATATTCCAAACAATGCCATTATTTATGTGACACCTCCGCCAATTGAGAATGCAGATGAACCCAAATTGGAATCTTTGCCACAATTTGAAGAATCATTGGCTCGTGCAATCATAGAAGCTGTGAATCAAAATACAAATCATCTGGCAGATTTGCAAAATGCTTCGTGGGAAAGTGTGTGTAAGAAAATCATAATAACAGAAAATTGTAATGAATAAAAGAACTCCCATAAATTAAATTTATGGGAGTTCTGAATGATTTAAAAAGAAAGGTTACTATACTTCACGAGTATATGTTCTTAACCATTCTCTTTCTTCTTCATTTAAATAAGGAGAGATATTCTCGTATACTTGCTTGTGGTAATTATTTAAAGCTTTCTTCTCTGCACAAGCCATTAAATCAGGATTAATGCCATCTAAGTCAATTGGCACAAAAGTGATTGGCTCAAAATACATGAATTGTCCATATTCATTTTCAGTACCCTTACGAACGATTAATTCATTTTCAATACGAACTCCATGAGAGCCAGCAATGTAAATTCCAGGTTCATCTGTAATTACCATACCTGCTTCAAATGGGTGAACTTCATTTGCTCTGTACTGCCATCTAAATCCGGTTGGCGCTTCGTGGATATTCAGTAAATATCCTACACCATGTCCAGTACCATGATTAAAGTTCAAGTCCATATCCCAGAAAGGCTGTCTAGCTAATATGTCCAAATTATAGCCACGTGCACCATATAAGAATCTTGCACTTGCTAAGTTCAGCATACTTCTGCAAACAGTTGTAAAATGCATCTTTTGTTCATCATTTATATCGCCAAGAATCATAGTTCTAGTAATATCTGTAGATCCTTCGTAGTAATTTCCGCCAGTATCTGTTAAATACAAATATCCGGGTTCTAACGCTACATTAGTTTCTTCAGAGGAAGTGTAATGAACAATGGCAGCATGGTCTTTAAATGCACAGATAGGATCAAAGCTTGGCCATAAATATCCTTCTTGCTCTGCACGGAATTCCTCTAATTTATCAGAAGCACTCATTTCTGTGATTTCTATCTTACCTACATTTTTCTTTAACCAATACATAAATTTGGTGTGAGCAACACCATCTTTGATATGAGCTCTTTTAATGTTTTCTAATTCCACGTCATTTTTCATAGCTTTGAATAATACAGTTGGATTTACTTTCTCTACTTTATGTACATCATTGGAAATATTATTGTAGAGTGCATAATTCATCCTGCTTGGATCAATAAGCAACGTATCAGCACCAGTAAATTTCTTTACAGCTTCATAGATGTCATTGTATGGATGGAAGGTAACATGGTTTGCAGCCATTTCAGCTTTGATTTCAGCGTTCAGCTTGCTTTCTTCTATAAACAAGTCTACCTTGTCCATGAAAACAATCGTATATCCTAGTACAAGTGGTGAAAAAGCAACATCATTTCCTCGGATGTTAAATAACCAGCAAAGGTCATCTAAAGAAGTGATTACATGAGCAGTTGCATTTACTTCCTTCATAGCTTCTCTGACACGACTTAATTTAGAAGCAACATCCTCACCAGTGTATTTTACATCTAGGAAGAATGCAGGTTCATTTGCTAAAGGAGGTCTGTCAGTCCAAACTTTATCAATCAAGTCATATGCATAATTGATTGTAATGTTTTTTTCCGCCAAGGATTCAGAAAGACTTTGACCCTCCTGCATTGCAACAAGTCGTCCGTCAAATCCTAAAGTGCCATTCTTTGGCAGAGTTTTTAATAAATATTCTTCCGTTGTGGGTACACCAGGATCACCCATTCTGAAAAGAGTAACACCACTGCCGGCTAATTGATTTCCTGCTTGTAGGAAATATCTTCCATCTGTCCAAAGACCGGCCTCATCCTTCGTAATAATAGCAGTTCCGGCAGAACCGGTAAAGCCTGTGATAAATCCTCTTGCTTTAAAGTGTTCACCGACATATTCGCTTTGATGGTTGTCCGCTGCCGGAACCATATAAGCATCGATATTCTTTTCGGCCATTAATGCTCGAAGTGCTGTAATTCTTTCTGGTACATTCATTTTAAAATGCCTCCTTATAGTATGAAAATTGTTTGATTTAATTATCATAACACACTAGTAATTTTGCTTCAACCGTAATATTTCTTGACATCTTGTTTTATTGTGATATACTTTGATAATCAAAGTACTTTATAATCAAATATAAATGATATCAAAGTAAATGAGGTGAGGTTATAAATGAGTGGAAAAATATATGGAATAGGATCTTACATTCCGGTTCATTATTTAGATAATAATGATTTATCAAAGATGGTAGAAACAAATGATACCTGGATTAGAGAACGAACTGGAGTAATCAAGAGACATGTAATTACAGATGATACAACAGTTTCAATGGCAGCAAAAGCGGCCAAAAAGGCATTGGAGGATGGACATATCAAAGCGGAAGAATTAGATATGATTATTGTATCTACCATTTCTTCTAATGTGATTCTTCCGTCTACGGCTTGCGAAGTACAAAAGCTAATCGGTGCTGTGAACGCAACATGTTTTGACTTAAATGCTGCATGTACTGGATTTTTAATGGCTTATAATACAGCACAGGGATTTCTGATTAGTGGGATGTGCAAGACAATTTTAATTATTGGTGCCGAAAGTTTATCAAAATTAATTGATTGGACAGATCGAGGAACTTGTATTTTATTTGGAGATGGTGCAGGTGCGGCAGTGATAAGAGAAGAACAGGATGCTTTATTTCATACCATTATGCATTCTGATGGAAGTAAGGGAGCAGCACTTACCTGTAACAGTAAACATTGGCAGGATACTGCATTTCTTGAAATGGATGGGCAGTCAGTATTTAAATTTGCGGTCAGGCAGGTGCCAATTTGCATTCAGGAATTATTAGATAAAATGGAACAAAAGACAGAGGATATTGATTATTTTATTTTGCATCAGGCTAATAGCAGAATTGTGGATTCTGTAGCAAAACGATTACATGCACCAATTGAAAAATTCCCCATGAATTTAGAAGAATATGGGAATACATCTTCTGCAAGCATTCCAATTCTATTAGATGAAATGTACAAAGAAGGCAAATTAGTAAAAGGACATAAATTAATATTGGCAGGATTTGGGGCAGGGCTTACCTGGGGTGCTAGCTATTTAGAGTGGTAATTACTTGAGTGCATACACTTAAGATTACAATAAATAAAAAAATAATTTCAATAAAAAAGGAGAATATGATGTTAGAAAAAATTCAAAAATTAGTAGCAGAAGGTTTGGGAGTAAATCCAGAAGAGGTATTAGAAAATTCATCATTCAAAGAAGATCTAGGTGCAGATTCATTAGATTTATTTGAATTGGTTATGTCCTTAGAAGAAGAATTTGGGGTAGAAATTCCAACGGAAGACTTGGAAAAGATTACAACGGTAGGTGAAGTTATCAAATACATTAATACCCATAAAGAAGCGTAAGAACAAGTAGAAGAAAGGATATGTGATTGATTATATGAAAACAGAAGTAACCCAATTATTGGGGATCGAATATCCAATTATCCAAGGTGGTATGGCATGGGTCGCGGAGTATCATCTTGCGGCCGGAGTATCAAATGCAGGAGGGCTGGGCATTATTGGCGCAGCCAATGCACCTGTTCAGTGGGTACGCGAACAAATAAAAGAAGCACAAAAATTAACGGACAAACCTTTTGGAGTTAATATTATGTTAATGAGTCCTTATGCAGATGAAGTCGCTAAGGCAGTAGTAGAGGAAGGCGTCAAAGTAGTGACTACAGGCGCTGGTAATCCAGAGAAGTATATGAAGATGTGGAAAGCTGCAGGAGTCACTGTTATTCCGGTGGTTGCATCGGTAGCACTGGCAAAGCGCATGGAACGTCTAGGTGCAGATGCGGTTATAGCAGAAGGAACAGAAGCAGGTGGGCATATTGGTGAAATTACAACTATGGTCTTAGTTCCACAGGTGGCAGATGCAATAAGCATCCCTGTAATTGCAGCGGGTGGTATTGCAGATGGAAGAGGTATTGCAGCCGCTTTTATGCTGGGAGCAAGAGGGATTCAAATGGGCACTCATTTTGTAGTTACCAAAGAATCCATGGTTCATGACAGCTATAAGAAATGTATATTGAAAGCGAAGGATATTGATTCTCGTGTAACGGGAAGAAGTACCGGTCATCCAGTGAGAACACTTCGTAATCAACAGACTAGAGAGTATCTGCGTTTAGAATCAGAAGGAGCAAGCTTTGAAGAGTTAGAAATGCTGACTTTAGGTGGGCTGCGCAAGGCGGTTGTAGATGGAGATATTATAAATGGAAGTTTAATGTCCGGTCAGATTGCGGGTTTAGTCAAAGAAGAATGTACCTGTAAAGAATTACTGGATCGCATCGTAAAAGAAACCGATATATTAATTGGAGGCACAGGTATTTATGAATAAAATAGCATTTATCTATCCGGGGCAAGGCGCACAAAAAACTGGAATGGGTAAAGATTTTTATGAACAAAGTAAAACAGCGCGGGAAGTTTATGATACAGCTTCTTGCCTGTTAAATATGGATATGAAAGCCTTGTGCTTTGAGGAGGATGAGCGACTTCATATTACAGAGTATACACAAGCTGCATTAGTAACTACTTGTCTTGCGATGACGAAAGTAGTTATGGAACAGGGGCTGAAACCAGATGTAACTGCAGGGTTAAGCTTGGGGGAATACCCCGCTATTGTTACAGCAGGTGGAATGTCTCTGGAAGATGCAATTATGACAGTACGTAAACGGGGTATTCTTATGCAGAGTGCCGTACCCCTTGGAACAGGAGCTATGGCAGCCATATTAGGTATGACAGGTGAGGCAGTAGAAGAAGTGATTCAAAAGATCAAAGATGTAACAATAGCAAATTATAATTGTCCCGGACAAATTGTAATTACTGGACGAACAGATGCAATCAAAGAAGCAATGGATCAACTAAAGAACAATGGGGCGAAAAGAACCGTACTCCTTCAGGTCAGTGGACCGTTTCATTCTCCCATGTTACAAGAAGCAGGAAGAGAATTGGGAAGTGTATTAGAACAAGTGACATTTTCAGAGCTAAAGATTCCTTATGTAACAAATGTTACAGCAGAATATGTAGAGAATATACAGGATACAAAACAATTATTGGAAGAGCAGGTGGCATCTTCGGTAAAATGGCAGCAAAGTGTAGAACATATGATAAAGCAAGGGGTTGATACCTTTGTAGAAATAGGACCGGGCAGAACATTGGCTGGGTTTATGAAGAAGATTAATAGGGAAGTAAACATATATAACATTGAAACTTTTGAGCAAATGAACCATGTAATAGGAGAATTGATATGTTAAAGGATAAGGTAGCAGTTGTAACAGGAGCATCTCGTGGAATTGGGAGAGCAATCGCATTGGAGTTAGCTTCTAAGGGAGCAACCGTAATTATTAATTACAATGGATCGAAAGAGCGGGCAGAAGAAGTAAAAGCCACCATCGAAGAACAAGGTGGCAGAGGAGAAATCTATCAATGCAATGTATCTGAATATACAGCCTGTGAACACTTTTTTAAAGAGGTGATCACAGAATTTGGAAGAATTGATATCTTGGTTAATAATGCAGGAATTACCAGGGATGGACTGATTATGCGTATGTCAGAGGAAGACTATGACTTAGTTATAGACACCAATTTAAAGGGTACTTTTAATTGTATTCATTTTGTTTCTAGACAAATGATGAAGCAAAGACAGGGAAGAATTATTAACATGTCTTCTGTATCCGGTATTTTGGGGAATATGGGACAAGCTAATTATTCCGCTTCCAAAGCAGGTGTCATTGGTCTGACAAAGGCAGCAGCAAGAGAATTAGCATCTAGACATATTACGGTAAATGCAATTGCTCCTGGCTTTATTGAGACAGAAATGACAGAAGTATTGTCAGAATCCGTAAAGGAAGCATCAGTAGCTCAGATACCACTGGGACATTTTGGAAAAACAGAAGATATTGCAAATACAGTTTCATTTCTTGTATCAGATCAAGCATCATATATTACTGGTCAAGTTATTCATGTAGATGGTGGTATGGCAATATAGTAAATATAGTAGGAGCGTGAAAGATGAAAAGAAGAGTGGTTGTAACAGGTATGGGGGCAATTACCCCAATCGGTAATTCGGTAGAGGAATTTTGGGAAGGTATTACAGCAGGGCAAGTAGGAATTGGTGAAATCACCAAGTTTGACACTACGGATTATAAAGTAAAGATAGCAGCAGAAGTAAAAGATTTTGTTGCAAAAGACCGGATGGAATTTAAAGCAGCGAAGCGAATGGAAGCATTTTCCCAGTATGCGGTTGCGGCAGCCAAAGAAGCAATGACACAATCAAAAATAGATATGACACAAGAAGATCCATATCGTGTAGGAGTGATTGTGGGATCTGGAATTGGAAGTCTGCAAAGTATAGAAAAAGAGTATACGAAGATATTGGAAAAAGGTCCTTCTAAAGTAAATCCATTGTTAATTCCACTGATGATTTCTAATATGGCAGCTGGAAACGTTGCAATTGGACTTGGAGCAAAAGGAAAATGTACCAATGTGGTAACTGCATGTGCAACGGGAACAAACTCCATTGGGGATGCATTCCGTGCCATTCAATATGGTGATGCAGAGGTGATGATAGCGGGTGGTACAGAAAGCTCAATTACACCTACCGCAGTTGCTGGCTTTACGAATCTGACCGCTCTTACTACAGTGGAAGATCCTTTGAAAGCCTCCATTCCATTTGATAAAGATAGAAATGGATTTGTGATTGGTGAAGGAGCCGGTATTGTTATTTTAGAAGAATTGGAACATGCGCAGCAAAGAAATGCGGATATTTTAGCTGAAGTAGTTGGATATGGTTCTACTTGTGATGCCTTTCATATTACCTCCCCGGCAGAAGATGGAAGTGGGGCTGCTAAGGCAATGTCTATTGCAATAGAAGAAGCAGGAATAAAACCAGAGAATGTAGCATATATCAATGCTCACGGAACTGGAACTCACCACAATGATTTATTTGAAACCAGGGCAATTAAATTGGCATTTGGAGAAGCAGCAAAAACAGTAAAAGTTAGTTCGACGAAATCCATGATTGGGCATTTACTTGGAGCAGCAGGTGGGGTGGAATTTATCACCTGTGTAAAATCAATTTTAGAAGGATATATACATCCAACTGTAGGGTCTAAGGAATCAGAAGCAGAGTGTGATTTAGACTATGTATTTGGATCAGCTATTCACAAGGATATCAATTATGCACTAAGCAACTCACTGGGATTTGGCGGACATAATGCGTCACTCTTAGTTAAGAAATATGAAGGATAAAGGAGTCAAAATGATGAAATTTGAAAACCTTTTAGAATTAATAAAAACGGTATCAGAATCCAAATTGTCTCATTTTAAATATGAAGATGAGGTCACCAAGCTATCTATGGGCAATGAGGAAATGGAACGGGTTTCTAGTATGGAACAAGATAGTCCGTTCAAAACTTGTGTTTCTTCTGCTTCATCGCCAGCAGTACAGGAAGAGACACCAAAGAGGGAAGAAGAAATAGTGGTCACAGAAAGTGGTCAGATTATAACATGTCCTCTTGTTGGAACCTTTTATGCATCACCAACAGAAGGGACATCTTCTTTTGTTCAAGTGGGAGATCATGTGAAAAAAGGTCAGACACTTGCGATTGTAGAAGCTATGAAACTTATGAATGATATTGAATGTGAAGTAGATGGAGTTATTACGGAAATACTGGTAGAAAATGGAAAAGCAGTAGAATATGGACAGCCATTATTTCGGATTTTATAGGAGGAAAACAGATGTTAAATATCAAAGAAATTGAAGCTATTATCCCACATCGTCACCCCTTCCTTTTAATTGATTATATAGAAGATTACGAACCGGGATCTTGGGCAATTGGCTATAAATGTGTTACGTTTCATGAGGATTTTTTTAAAGGACACTTTCCACAAGAACCGGTTATGCCAGGAGTGCTTACGGTAGAAGCCTTGGCGCAGGTGGGAGCAGTGGCTATTCTTAGTAAGGTGGAAAATCAGGGAAAGGTTGCTTACTTTGCAGGAATTAACAAGTGCAAGATGAAGGGCAAAGTGATACCAGGAGATAAACTGCGTTTAGAAACACGTATTGTGAAACAAAAAGGACCAATGGGAATCGGAGAAGCAGTGGCCACAGTAGATGGAAAAGTTGTGGTAAGTGCAGAATTGACGTTTATGGTGGGATAGGAGAAACGATGATTAATAAAGTATTGATTGCGAACCGAGGAGAGATTGCAGTGCGTATTATACGTGCCTGCAGGGAGATGGGAATTGAAACAGTAGCTGTTTATTCAGAAGCAGATACAGAGGCACTTCATACGCAATTAGCGGATGAAGCTATTTGTATTGGTCCCGCAGCATCTACGGAAAGCTATTTGAATATGGAACGAATCATAAGTGCAACCATTATTTCAGGAGCAGACGCCATTCATCCTGGTTTTGGATTTTTGTCAGAAAATAGTAAATTCGTGGAATTATGTGAGAAATGTAATATTACGTTTATTGGGCCTGGGGCAGAAGTAATTCGGAAAATGGGTCACAAATCACAGGCACGAAACACGATGATTGCAGCTGGAGTACCAGTGATACCGGGAAGTACAGAGAATATTGTAGATGTAGAATCTGGTGTACAAGTGGCAGAGACAATTGGATATCCAGTAATCGTGAAAGCAGCACTTGGCGGAGGCGGTAAAGGAATGAGAGTAGCTGAGAGTCCTGAAAAATTTCGGGATGCTTTTCAAACAGCTCAAAAAGAATCCCAGATGGCATTTGGAGATCATACCATGTATATCGAACATTTTGTACAGAATCCAAGGCATATTGAGTTTCAGATTCTAGCAGACAGTCAGGGAAATATCATACATTTAGGAGAACGTGACTGCTCTATCCAAAGGAATCATCAAAAAATGATTGAGGAAGCACCTTCTATGGCAATTACAGATGCATTACGCCAAGAAATGGGTCAGGCAGCGGTAAAGGCAGCTAAAGCAGCTGGATACGTCAATGCAGGAACTATTGAATTCTTATTAGAGCGTAATCAGAATTTCTACTTTATGGAAATGAATACTAGAATTCAGGTAGAACATCCAGTAACGGAATGGGTTACCGGAATTGATTTAGTGAAAGAGCAGATTAAAATCGCAGATGGCAGACCATTATCCTACAGACAAGAGGATGTTAAAATTACGGGTCATGCCATTGAATGCCGTATCAATGCAGAAAACCCAAAGAAGAATTTCCGACCATCACCGGGTCTGATTACTGGAGTCTATTTGCCAGGTGGGAAGGGAGTACGTGTAGATGCAGCCATTTATAGTGGGTATGTTGTACCACCATATTATGATTCCATGCTGGCAAAACTAATCGTACATGCAAAGAACAGAGATGAAGCAATTAAAAAAATGAGAAGTGCATTGGGCGAAATAATAATTGAAGGAATTGATACAAATGTTGATTATCAATATGAGATTATGAATCATCCGGATTATTTGGCCGGGAATATTGATATTGAGTTCATTCAAAAAATGTAGGGGTGAAGAAGATTGAAGCTTGCAAATATGTTTAAAAAAACACAGAAAAAAAGTTATATATCACTTAAAACCGCACCTATTACTCATAATGGAAGTCTGGAAAATGAGTCATTAGCTATAGATAAAGAAGCGCAGACAGAGAAAGAGTCTAAGGCAAAGCCAGAGGTGCCGGCAGGGTTATTAAAAAAATGCAATAAATGTAATTCTGCAATTTTTACAGAAGAAGCAAAAAGTAATGGCTATATTTGTCCTAAATGCAATAATTATTTTCGCATGAATGCATTTCACAGAATTGAAATGGTGGTTGAACCGGGGACATTTGAACCATGGGACCAGCATTTGATTACCAAAAATCCTTTGCATTATAAAGGGTATGAGGAAAAAATAGAATTACTTCAGGAAAAAACCAAATTAGATGAAGCGGTTATAACTGGTTCCGCAATAATTGGAAATACGAAGGTAGTATTAGCAGTTTGTGATGGTAGATTTCTTATGGCCAGTATGGGTGAGGTAGTGGGAGAGAAAATAACAAGAGCAATCGAGCGGGCAGCAAAGGAAAAATTGCCAGTAGTTATTTTTGCTTGTTCTGGAGGAGCTAGAATGCAGGAGGGAATCGTGTCCCTGATGCAGATGGCAAAGACAGCGGCAGCCCTCAAACGCTTAAGTGATGCAGGACAGCTATATATTTCAATCTTAACAGATCCAACTACTGGAGGCGTGACCGCAAGCTTTGCCATGCTGGGAGATATTATTTTGGCAGAACCCGGAGCATTGATTGGTTTTGCAGGACCAAGGGTGATTGAACAAACCATTGGTCAAAAGCTACCAAGAGGATTTCAAAGGTCGGAATTCTTATTGGAGCATGGATTTATTGACGCCATTGTAGAACGTGGACACATGAAACAATGTATTTCACAGATATTAGATATACATGTTCAAGGGCAATTGGTGGAACCAATCATGGATGTGAAAAAGGAAAATCAAAAGCATATTTCTGCCCATGAGTCATCTACAATGAAAAAGAGTATGACTCCTTGGGAACGTGTTCAAATATCCAGGATGAAAGATCGACCGGTAGGAGAGGATTATATCCATCAACTATTTACGGATTTTCTAGAGTTTCATGGAGATAGATATTATAAAGATGATACAGCGATTATTGGAGGAGTGGCTAGATTTCATGGTATGGCAGTCACTGTGATCGCACAGGCGAAGGGGAGAAATACCAAGGAAAATATTATGAGAAACTTTGGAATGCCTTCGCCGGAAGGGTATCGGAAATCCCTGCGTTTAATGAAACAGGCAGAGAAATTTAATCGTCCGGTCATTTGCTTTGTAGATACACCAGGGGCTTTTTGTGGATTGGAAGCGGAAGAACGTGGGCAAGGGGAAGCAATTGCACGTAATCTATTTGAATTATCTGGTCTTAAGGTTCCGGTATTATCCGTGATTATTGGAGAAGGCGGAAGTGGCGGCGCACTTGCAATGGCAGTAGCAGATGAGGTATGGATGCTGGAAAATTCCGTTTATTCTATTCTGTCACCAGAGGGCTATGCTTCCATTCTTTGGAAGGACAGCAAACGTGCAAAGGAAGCATCTGAGGTCATGAAGCTTACAGCTTCTAATTTAAAAGAATTGGGAATGATTGAGCGGGTCATGAAAGAACCGTCACATTATACAGTTGAAAAGCTTCCGATGGTTTGTAAAGAATTGGACCGGCATATGCATACATTTATGAAAGTTTATGGAAATATGGAAAAAAATGATTTGATTGAAAAAAGATATCAACGTTTTCGACGAATGTAAGGAGAAAATAGGATGAAATATAAACCATTGGTTATAGGGGAATTAGTCGCAGAGGTACCAATTATACAAGGCGGAATGGGTGTTGGTGTGAGCCTTGGCAATTTAGCAGGAGCCGTCGCTAAGGAGGGCGGAATTGGTATTATTTCTGCAGCTCAAATTGGATATAGAGAAGATAATTTTGATACCGATCCTTTGGCAGCTAATCTTGTGGCAATAAGAAAAGAATATAAAAAAGCAAGAGATATTGCTCCCAAAGGAATTATCGGTTATAATATTATGGTGGCGATGCAGCATTATGAAAAATATGTGAAGGAAGCAGCTATGGTAGGAGCCGATCTCATTATATCAGGAGCAGGTCTGGCAACAGAACTGCCTCAATTTATTGCAGGAACCAAAGTGAAAATCGCTCCCATTGTATCAACAGCAAAATCAGCAAGTGTTATTTTAAAATATTGGGATAGAAAATATGCAAGAACCGCAGACTTGGTTGTTATTGAGGGACCAAAAGCAGGAGGGCATTTAGGATTTAAGAGAGAACAGTTGGAAAAATATGATGAAACCACCTATAGGGATGAAATAAAGTCCATTATGGAAATTGTAGCATCCTATGGAGAAAAACATGGAGTTTTGATTCCAATTGTAGTTGCCGGTGGACTGGAAAATGCTGCACAGGTGGAAGACGTTATGGGACTAGGTGTAGATGGAGTCCAGGTAGCAAGCCGGTTTGTTACAACCTTGGAATGCGACGTAAATGAAGCATTCAAGCAGTGCTATATAGATGCAAAGGAAGAAGATATTGTTATCGTAACCAGTCCTGTGGGGATGCCTGGAAGAGCCATTCGCAATCCTTTTATTAAGCGGATTGAGTCTGGAGAAAAAGTACCGGTTAAGAATTGCCATCGGTGTTTACGAAAATGCAATTTACAGGAAATTCCTTATTGTATTACAGAAGCATTAGTAAATGCAGCCAAAGGCGATGTAGATCAGGGACTTATTTTCTGTGGAGCTTATACCTATAAAGCGGATAAAATAGAAACCGTAAAGGAAGTAATCACTTCGTTAATGTAGGAGTGAAGAGATAGAAATCCAAATTCTAACTAGTCAATATACTGGCGGGGAGATGAGAAAGTGAATACACATGATACAATTAATGAACTATTAGTTCACCTGTACAATGAAATCTGGGAGCTGGAAGAGCATGCAATTATTACAGAAGAATTTAAGAATATTAGTAATAATGATATGCATATTATTGAGGCAATTGGATTAGGAGATGGCAATAATATGTCTACAATTGCAAAGAAACTTAAGATTACAGTGGGTTCACTTACTACATCCATGAATAGTCTGGTGAATAAGAAGTATGTGATGAGGCAAAGAAGTGAGGAAGACCGAAGGGTAGTATATATTCGATTACTGCCTAAGGGTGAACGGGCATTTTATCATCATAAAGAATTTCATAATCAAATGATTAATGCAGTAGTAGATACCCTTGGAGAAAATGAAGTGCCTATATTATTGAATACATTAAATCGGCTTTCGGAGTTCTTTCGCTCTTATAAGCCAAACTAAGAAGAGAGGATTGTATCATGACAAAAAGTTTTTTAATGGGAAATGAAGCAATTGGGTTAGGTGCAATAAGGGCAGGAGTAGGCGTAGTTACTGGATATCCGGGGACTCCGTCTACAGAAGTTTTAGAGACGATTGCAAAAAATAATCCAGGAAACGTGTATGTAGAATGGTCTGTAAATGAAAAGGCCGCGCTTGAAGTGGCAGCAGGAGCAGCTTACACGGGTACTAGAACTATGGTAACTATGAAGCAGGTGGGATTAAATGTTGCATCGGATCCGCTGATGAGTCTTGCTTATGTAGGTGTGAAAGGGGGAATGGTCATTGTAGCAGCGGATGATCCAGGACCAATTTCTTCACAGACAGAGCAAGATACAAGGCATTTTGCACAGTTTTGCAAACTTCCTGTTTTTGATCCCTGTTCTCCGGAGGAAGCATATGAAATGATAGGAGATGCATTTACATATTCAGAGAAGTATCATACCCCAGTGTTGTTTCGTCCAACCACTAGGATTTGTCATGGATGCGCCTCTATAGAGTTGAAAGAAAAGGAACAGATAACACCACCAGAAGGCTTTATTAAAGATGCTTCTAAGTGGGTTATTTTTCCAAAGCTTTCTTATCAGAATCATCAGATGATAGAACAACGACTTCCTCAAATTGGGAATGATTTTTCAAACTATCAGAGGAATGAAATCAGTGGAAGCGGAGTTAAAGGTATTATCACTGGTGGTATTAGTTACGCATATGTGAAAGAAGCACTGAACGGATATCAGAACGTCAAAATATTGAAAGTGGCAACTCCCCATCCATTTCCCCAAAAGCTGGCTTTGGAATTCTTAGATGGTCTTACGGAAGTTCTTTCCGTGGAGGAACTAGATCCAGTTTTGGAAAAAGAATTACTTCTCTTATGTGGAACACATCATTTACAGGTGGATATACTTGGTAAGTTGACCAATCATGTGAAGAATGCAGGAGAGAATAGTGTAGAGTCTGTAAGCAGCTCGTTGGAGAAATTTTTACAAGTTTCAGAGGGAACCTTAATTGGTTCACTGAAAAAGACGACTTCTATAGAATCTATAGAGATTCCAACACTGCCCATTCGTCCACCGGTATTATGTGCCGGATGTTCTCACCGAGCATCCTTTTATGCGGTGAAAAGAGCATTAGAAGGACAAGAATCGGTATTTTGTGGAGACATTGGATGTTATACACTTGGAAATGCAAAACCACTTGAAATGGTGGATACCTGTCTTTGTATGGGTGCAGGAATTACCATTGCACAAGGCATTGGAAGAGTAGAGCCATACAAAAAGCAAGTAGCCTTTGTAGGGGATTCCACATTTTTTGCTGCCGGTATCACTGGAATTATAAATGCCGTTTACAACGAAGCAGATTTGACTGTAGTCATACTTGATAATTCAACAACGGCCATGACAGGTCACCAGCCACACCCAGGAACAGGGAAGACCATGATGGGTCATGTGGTTGATAAAATCAATATAGAACAGGTTCTTCATGGAATTGGAATTCAGGAGGTTGCGGTAGTTAACCCACTGGAATTGGAAACGGCAATCCAGACATTTCGGAAGATCACAGAAAAACAAGGAGTCAAAGCAATCATCTTTCGTTCTCCATGTATTGCACTATTAAAAAACAAAGAACGCATGACCTGTGAAATTAATCAGGATATTTGTGTGCAGTGCCAGGCGTGTATTCGAGAAATAGGATGTCCTGCTTTATCTTTCAAGAATGATTTGGTTGGGATAGATAAGAATCTGTGTAACGGATGTGGCTTATGTACACAAATATGTTCTGTACATGCAATCCAGTAAGGGGGACACGATGATGAAAAGTATTTTATTATGTGGAGTTGGAGGACAGGGAACCATATTGGCATCCAAATTAATTGCCTGTGCAGCAATGGAAAAAGGATTGGAAGCAAGAAGTGCAGAAACCATTGGCATGGCACAAAGAGGAGGTTCAGTGGTGAGTCATATTCGAATAGGAAACCAAATAGAATCTCCTATGATTCCACTTGGGGCTGCGGATGTGATTATTGGATTTGAACCAGGAGAAGTAGTGCGTGTACTTCCTTATTTGAAAGAAGGTGGATGTGTGATTGTATGTCCGGATTCCATTCAGCCGGTTACTGCCTCCCTTGGAATGGGCTCATATAACGCAGATAAAGCAGTTGCATATATTCAGAAGGTCATACCACATACGATTTTGGTTCAAGGAACAGCAATCTGTGAAGCTTGTCATTCAGCAAAGGTGCTAAATATGGCATTGTTAGGAGCAGCGGCAGGTGATGTGCTGGGAATTAGTATGTCAGAAATGGAACAGGCATTGATTACACTATTACCAGAAAAATTCAGGGAAATGAATGAAAAAGCGTTAAGATTGGGGGCACAATCATGAAAATGCAAGAATCACAGCTTTTGCAAATACAGGAACAGATTAAGAAATTAAAGAAAACGGAATGCTTCTACCAAAACAAATTAAAAGAAATTGATTCTGATCAAATTCATAATCAGGAAGCTTTTGAACAATTGCCATTTACATGGAAAGGGGATTTACGAGAAGCTTATCCATTGGGACTTATGGCAGTACCGGAAGAAGAAATTGTAAGAATTCATTCGTCATCTGGCACTACAGGTACACCAGTGATTATTCCCTACACCCAAAAAGATGTGGATGATTGGGCATTGATGTTTGAACGCTGTTATAAAATGGCTGGAATTACAAATCGGGATCGGATTCAAATCACCCCCGGATATGGACTTTGGACAGCTGGAATCGGATTTCAGGCGGGAGCAGAGAAATTAGGCGCCCTTGTAGTCCCAATGGGTCCTGGAAATACGGATAAACAGCTTCGTATGATGATGGATATGGAATCCACAGTATTATGTGCCACCTCTTCTTATGCATTATTACTTGCAGAAGAAATAGATAAACGTGGAATCGGAGAGAAGATACATTTAACGAAAGGCGTGATTGGCTCGGAACGTTGGGGCGAAAAAATGAGGAAAAGAATTGCCAAGGAGTTGGGTGTGTCCTTATATGATATTTATGGATTGACAGAAGTCTATGGGCCAGGAATTGGAATTAGCTGTGACTTTGAGTGTGGTATGCATTTCTGGGACGATTTTATTTACCTTGAAATTGTAGATCCTAAGACAGGGAAAGTTCTGCCGGATGGAGAAATTGGTGAAATTGTTATTACTACACTTAAAAAAGAGGGTGCACCACTGATTCGTTATCGTACCCATGATTTGTCTAGAATTATACCGGGAGAGTGTCCATGTGGATCCCATTATCCTCGAATTGATACCTTAATTGGCCGTACAGATGATATGGTAAAAGTAAAAGGTGTGAATATCTTTCCAAGCCAAATTGAGGATATGCTGCATACAGTAGATGGAGCATCCAGTGAATACCAGGTAATGGTGGATCATATTTGTGGTAAAGATATCCTTACGTTGTTTGTGGAGGCAAAAGGAGATGCCAATCATTATTATTTGGAAATTGAAATTAAAGAAAAATTTAAAAGTGCAATTGGAATGACCCCATATGTAAAAATTGTGGAAATCGGGGAACTCCCAAGAAGCGAAAAGAAATCAACTAGAGTATTCGATAACCGTTATTAAAAATATACCACTCTTCCAGAATATCATTGGTCAGAGTGGTATATTTTATGATTATAAGTTCTCCTGTTTATCCTCAATCAAAGATGCCTGATCTAGTTCCTTCTTTTTTCCTTTGATTAGATAGATTCCCAAAACAATGAAAGCAATGCTAATGAGAAACTGTGGAACATTGTAAAAGAATCCGTGCAGTACTTGGTAATAACGTTCTGGAAAAATTTCGTACAGCACATTAGAAAAATTAGTCCATAAAGAGCTGATACCAATCACAATGATAGTAATTGCAAAAATAGTATGTGCTTTCCCTGAGTGGATGATTCTTTGAAGCTCTGTATCATTAAGGTGGAAAGCATACCTATCTTCTAAAGCATAAAATTCTTCATCTGGCATGGAAGACAGATTGTGTACATGGAAAAAACTATAAAACCACAATACAGGTAAGATGGCCATAAGAGGTCCTAAATTCAGGTAAGAAGACAGCATGATAATCAACAATGTGATGGACATAATACTGCCTCCGTTTTTAAAAAATCCCATGTACATTTCTCCAGCTCCTGGTATAAACGAGAATATAAAAGTAAAAAATCCTTTTTTCTTTTTAATCATTTGTTACCTCCCAATTAATAAGATTATTTGTAAAATCGTTAATAGCTTCAGCTAATTTATTCGATTGGTCACTGATGGCACCAATCTTCAAGTGATGCGTATTCCCAAGAGCCAATAAAGAATCTGTATTGGGATTGAGTAGACCAAGATTGATAAGCCCTAGCATCAGTATGGAACATACAACAGCGGTAGATACTTTCAAACTATAAAACAGTAATTGAAGCTGTTTGGTGGTCTTCTTTGTGTGTATGGACATTTGGACAGGAAGACACTGGCTTTCTGCTATAATGGAAGCTTTTAGGTTATCAGGTGCATGAAGAAGGTTCTTGCTTTCTACAATGGATGCAAATAAAGAAGTACAATGTTCACAGGTACTCATATGGGTAAGTAGTTCCATTTGTTCTTTTGAAGAAAGTGTGCGTTGATATAAAGCTTCTAATTTTTCTTTTTCAATATGGCTCATGTTACCATCTCCTTTCGATACAATTTGCGAAGCATGCCTTTGGCACGATAAACCTGAGTACGAAGCGTCCTTTCATTTCGGTTTAGTTTGACTGCTATTTCATGCATGGATAATTCTTCATAAAAATAGGCTTTAGCGACTACATCATAAGGTGGAGAAAGCTGGCTGCATTGCGCTAACAATTGATCTTTTAAGTTAGATTCCATATAGGCCACCTCTGGAGAAGGTTCGGCAGTTTCCAAATTCTCAAAAAAGATATCTTCTGTAGCAACGGTATTATGTCTTGCACATTTCACATAATCTAGACATTTATTCGTTGCTATTTTACATAACCAGGCTTTTTCATTCGTTCTATCAAAGCGTGAAAAATTCTTATAAGCAGATAAAAAAGTTTCCTGAGTAAGATCTTGAGAATCAAAATAATTGCCAGTAAGCTTATAACATATGGAAAATATTAGATTTTGGTAGCAGTCTATCATATGTTCTAGCAATTGTTGCTCGTTAATTTGCATCCCCCCCTTTCGCTTCTTCACTATCTATAACGAATTAATTGGGATATATGATTCAAAATGATTCAAATTATTTTACTATTTTTGCTTTGGATTTCAAATCTTCAGGAATGGTGATACCAAGTGTGGCAGCAGTACCTTCATTAATAATCAAATCCACTTTTTGTAGATATTCAATAGGCATAGAAGCAGGGGTGGAGGTCCCTTCCAGAATCTTCACAGCCTGAGCCGCGGTCTGTATGCCAAGTTCATGATAATTGATGGCGTAGGAAGCTAATCCACCACTTTGACACATTCCTTCTTCTCCAGTAATAACAGGAATACCAAGCTCGTTAGCGACCATTCCTACCGTAGACATTCCAGCAGCAATCAAATTATCAGTTGGTGCATAAATTACATCTGCCTTACCTTTCAAAGCTTCTACAACCTGGCGAATTTCACTGGATTCGGAAACCGTAGCATCTATTGTTTTTAGACCTAGTTTTGTAGCTTCTTTTTTTGCAAGAGCTACTTGAAATTTAGAGTTTGTTTCACTGGAACAGTAGAGCATTGCTACAGTTTTAGCTTTTGGGACGAGTTCAGTGATGAGAGATATTTGTTCTTTTACTGGTGTTAAATCAGAAGTTCCAGTTACATTATTTCCAGGGACTTCATTCGTTTGTACAAGTTTGGCATTTGCTGGGTCAGTTACAGCTGTCACTAGAATTGGAATTTCTTTTGTTTCATTTGCGGCTGCTTGAGCAGCGGGTGTAGCAATGGCTAAAATAAGGTCACATTTGGCGGTAACAAGCTGGGAAGCAATGGTAGAACAATTTGCCTGTTCTCCTTGTGCATTCTTAAAAATTAATTCAATATTCTTTGAGTCCTTATATCCAGCCTGTTCAAGACCTTGTACAAAACCTTCATAAGCTGCATCTAAAGCGTCATGTTCTACTAATTGGATGATACCAATCTTCTTTGGGTTTGTATGATCGGAGTGCTTGTTTTGGGTATTGGATTTGCTGTCTTTACATGCAGTGAGCACCAGAATCATGACGGTAAGTAATATTCCAATTGTAATTAATTTGTTTGTTTTCATTTTTTGTCCTTTCATCTAGAAAATTATAATACGTTGAAGTTTAATACGATTAAACTAAGATGTCAAGGATATTCTTGAACTGGGTTCCTGTGAACTTATCTGAAGAAACTTTTATAGAGATGGATAAATGGTTGATTCTTGTTAAAAAAAACATATAATAGGTAAGATTTATTGATTTTATTGGTATATTGATCTAATATAGAGAATATAAGCTACAATGGAAGTCATTTATGTTGGAGGTGATATTGTGAGTGAGAATCGATTGAATAAAATCATTCAAGATTCAAAGAAATTAGTGTTTTTTGGTGGGGCAGGAGTATCAACGGAAAGTGGAATCCCAGATTTTAGGAGCAGTACGGGAATCTACAGTGAAAAGAATATATACCCACCAGAACAAATTGTAAGTCATAGTTTTTTTCTTCAACATACAGAGGAGTTTTATGATTTTTATAAAAACAAAATGATTTTTCTTGATGCAAAGCCTAATAAAGCACATTTAAAACTTGCGCAACTAGAAGCAAGTGGAATATTAACCGCCGTAATTACACAGAATATTGATGGTTTACATCAAATAGCAGGAAGTAAAAATGTGTTGGAATTACATGGAAGTATTCATCGAAATTATTGTCAGCATTGTCATAGGTTCTATGATGCAGCTTATGTGAAGCACGCATTGGGAATACCCAAGTGTGAATGTGGCGGTATAATAAAGCCAGATGTTGTTTTATATGAAGAGGGGCTAGATCAAGAGATTATTTCGCAGTCTATTCAGGCAATTAGTCAGGCAGATACATTGATTATTGGAGGAACCTCCCTGGTGGTATATCCAGCCGCAAGTTTTATTGATTATTTTCAAGGGAAAAATTTAATTGTAATTAACAAGACCGCTACGCCTCGAGATGATCAAGGAACTCTATGTTTACATGGAGCTATCGGAGAAATATTAGGAGGCGTACCGGATGGAAAGTAAAACAATAAATGAGGAAAGAACTGCACTCCTGCAAGACAAAATTAACGAATTAGAAGGACAATTAAAAGATGTCCAAAGAGAACTGGAAATTAGTCAAAAACGTTTTCGCATTGCTGTTGATTTTTCAGACGTAACCATCTTTGATTATAATATAAAAACAAAGAAAATTTTGACTCAGACTAAGGATAACGAAATTTTTGGCATACCAAGTACTTTAGAGCATGGAATAGAAGAAGTAATTCATTTTGGGATTATTGCAGAACGGAGCAAAGAAAGTCTTAGAGCACTATTTCATGAAGTTGATCAGGGGGCGGCTACAGCTTCTGCAACGATATATGCCAATGCCCTAGATGGGAAAGAACGCACATTGAAGCTTCAGATGATTAATATTTTCAATCAAAGTAATGAGCCAGTCTATGCAGTAGGTGTAAAAAAAGATATTACCGAAGTGATTCAATTTCGTAGGGAAAAAGAATATAGTGAGCTATTGACGACAGAACTTACCTTTATATATGAGGCAAATGTCACTCAAAACAAAGTCTTACGGTGTAACAAACAGTGGGCAAAGGATGCAGGAGTAGAAGGAATTGTTAGTCTTACAGATCTTTTGCAGCGTACCTGTGAAAAAAACGTTTATTCAGAAGATATTATCTTATTCTTGGGAAAACAGTCTCAGACGTCTATTATTGAAACTTTTAGAGGAGGTACCCCTCTGATATCTTTTGAGTACCGTAGGAAGATAGAAAATAACAGGTATTCATGGTTCGAGACGCAAGTAAGTCTTATTGAAGATGAAATAACAAAAGATATTAATATGCGGGTATATATTTCTAATATTGATAAGAAAAAGAAAAAAGAGAAAATAGTGGAATCAGAGCGGGAACGATATAAATCAGTGTTGTATAAGGCACAGCATGATTTGTTGACAGGATTTTATAATAAACATGTTGTAACAGAAAAAATAAATGAAATCCTTTTTTCGGATGAAGGGAAACAAGGTGTCCATGTATTTTTTATTATTGATTTAGATTATTTCAAACAGGTAAATGATCAATTTGGTCATGCTTTTGGAGATGGGGTATTGTCTAAAACAGCTAGTAAAATAAGAGCATTATTTCGCGATGAAGATATCTTAGGACGTATTGGTGGGGATGAATTCATTATCTTTATGAAAAATGTAAAAGATGAAAATATTGCTTTCACAAAGGCAAAGGAAATATGCAAGAGCTCCTCGGAGGATTATACACAGGATGGTATTGTATATAAACCAACGGTGAGTATTGGTATTGCAGTGTTTGATAAACATGGTCAGAATTTTGACGAACTTTATCGTCATTCGGATATTGCACTTTACCACGCAAAGGAACAGGGACGTAATCAATATTCCATGTATCATCGAATATAGAGGCTAGAATTGTGAGTAAATAAAAGTTGGAGCGGTTGACAAATCTGTATGAAGAAGATAAAGATAGAGAATCATCATAAAGACGTAGAACAGCAATGTCCATCCTATAAATTGATAAGTTTTAGTTGTCTTTATTTTCTTTATAATATTGATAAAGTAATTCATTTATAGTTACCCACCCTTTCTTGCCTAAATGTATACCATCTTGAAAGAAATATTTTGTAAATTCATTTTTAGATAAATCGGTGTATCTAGCACCATGGCTTTCACAAATTTCCCGTATGTTATTATAATATTTTGTTCTAGTGGAAGGTGGAAATCCGGTATAATCATACCAGTATCCATTTACTGGAAGTGCAATAATATAGGGTTTAATGTCTAATTCCTTACATACATCCAGAAAGCAGTTAAAATCGTCGTATTCAGGAGAAACGGTATAAACATCCGCAATATTCTTTTGCTGACCTTTTTTTAATTGAAGCTTTGGTATGATTTGTTTATAACATCTAGGACTCATATAAAAAGGGTTGGTATTCTTTTGTATACCTTCCGTTTCAGCCCGCAGAAAATAAGCATCCCAATCAATAGGAGTATTTTTATTATTCTTATTTTGGTTTTTTTTCAGACCTTCTAGTTCTATTTCAGACAAAATGGTCTGATGCATGGTCTCTCTGAGAAAAGCGGTGTAAATAGGGTAGTTTATGCAATCAATTAAAGTTGGATTTTCATGTAACATTACCCGGTCATAAAGCTGAACTTTGTGCAGCATTTTAGGGTCAGTGTCCAATAGAGATTCTGAACGTTTTTTAATATATTGTTTCGTATCATCTGTAAGAGATTTGTTTTCTAACATATCTAAGTAACTGACTTCTGAAAAACGAGAGGCAAAAGCTTCATTTTCTACACCATTTTTACGAAACCAGGATGGTGAAACCAACAATACCACTTTTTTATTTGGAATAGAATCACCAATGGCTGCTAATGTGATTGCGTGGTTAAGACACTGATAGTAACCAGAACCTATTAACATAGGATTAAAAGCAAAGCCTTGAAACATAGTCTTAGGATGATAAATCGTCTTTTGACCATGTGCAAGCTCAGAGGAGCCAAATACTACAAGAGTATCTTTGTTGATATTCTGTTTCATTGCATCAGGAGAATGAAATTTCACTTCATTGATCCATGTGCTAAATGCATTATTATTTAATGTAAAGTTATTAATATCATTTCGATCTAGTCCGACTGCAGTAATTAAAAATAAAATTAATGCAGTAAGAAATGCAATTATTTTTTTCAAAATCTTATCCTCTTGATTCTACAAGTGCAATGATTTTCCCAGGTGTATTTAAATCTGAACGTTGAAATTCAGATGGCGACAGTACAACGTGAAGGGTATCCTCAATGTTTGCAAGCAATTCCGCAAAACCCAATGAATCTAATAAATCAGTTGCTAACAAATCAATATTCATATCTTCTTTTACAATATCATCTTCACAAACTTCTGCTAAAATTTCTAATAATTGTTCTTTCATTTAATTTCCTCCAATCAGGGTTAGGATTTCTATAAATCGTCCAGAAAAAATAAGAAATCCAAACATAACAAGTTGCATAGTAACAAACCAAGATAATACTCGGTAGATAGGACTGGTTTTATGTTTCTTATAAAACTTAGATTTTTTTTGATAAATCTCAGTTATGGCTAATAGACCACCGTGATATAAACCATATAGTAGATAGGAAAGATGAAGTCCATGCCACAGGCCCATAATTAGCATATTGACCAAAAACCCAGCAGAAGCTCGTTGAAGCCGTGTATGAAACCATTTCTTGTGTACACAGGTCATCACGAAACGTGTAAAAATAAAATCTCGAAACCAATGTGATAATGTAATATGCCATCTATCCCAGAAATCCTTGATATCGACAGCTAGAAATGGTCTGCGAAAATTATCGGGAGTTCTAATGCCCAATATGTAACTGGTACCTATTGCCATCAGGCTATAACCGGCAAAATCAAAAAAAAGATAAAATCCGTATACATAGGCATATGAAATGATATCATACCATAAAATACTTTTACTGTAACATCCCATCATTTCATGAAAATAAGATGCAAATACAATTTTATATACCAAACCAAGTAATAACTTCCATAATCCATCCCCTAGATTAGACAAATAATCTTTCCTGGTTAATGTTTTGATCCAGTCTTCATGAAAACGCCGGCTACGGTCAATGGGACCAGAGCTTAAAGAAGGAAAAAATAGGAAAAATCCAAGCCATTCCATGAGTGGAATATTAAGAATGATTCCATCATAGATCTCAATGATCATTTGTATGGATTTGAATGTTAAGTAAGAAATACCCAAAAAACCAAAGATATTCAAATCCCAAAATGGAGTACACTTACTTAAAATCAATGGAAGTATACTTAGAATCAATGCACCATAGTAGATGTTTTTTTTGCGTTCATATTTTTGGCGAAGATGTAAGTAGGTTTGAATGATAACAAATTCTAATATATAAAATAATACTAAGTACAGGAACTGTTTTGGATGATTATGAAAAACCAAATAAATAAAAATACAAGAAAGAAATAAGGTATAACAACGAATTGGTTTTTCAAATATTCCCAGTAAAACAGCCGGAAACAATGCAATAAGTAAATACAAAAAAAACAAGTAACCTTCATAAAAATTCAAATTTATAATCCTCCTAAGTAATGCCGATTAACTTTACCATTATTTGTAAGGGGAAATGTATCTAAAAATTTAATTTTTTTAGGAATCATATAATCGGGGAGTTGTTTTTTCAATTCTGTTCTTAGCACCTGAGCAGTTGCAAAAGCATCGTCTATTGGATTCGTATATATGATATAAGCAGTTAGACTTTTTACTTTGTTTTCTTTTATATTAGGTAGAACAATGGCGTTAGACACATGGTCTAGTTTTAAAAGATTTTGTTCAATATCTTCAAGTTCAATTCGGTAGCCGTGTAATTTGATTTGTAGATCCAGACGTCCACAGTAGTAAAGCAGATCATCATGCAGATACCCTTCATCGCCTGTGTGATACCCTCGTAGAGTTTGGGTTCCATAGGAACGAGTGAAAAAGGAATGCTCATTCATTACCAAATTCTGATAATAGCCACAGCTTACGGTATTCCCCATAATTATAATTTCCCCTTTTTCACCATCTTTGGCCATGGATCCATCTTTCTTATGAATCTCAATGAATGTTCCTGGTTTGGCAGTACCGATAGGAAGAGAAGTTGTACCAGTATTTAATTCAGGTGTAATACGTATGCTAGTAACAGCAACGGTGGACTCTGTTGGACCATAGGTATTGATAATAGCTGCATTTGGAAACCGTTCCATTAGTTTGGAAACGGTTGTATTAGTTAATGTTTCGCCACAAAATAAAAAGGTAGAAAGCTGCTTCATAAGTTTTGCATTAAAAGATTTATCTGATAAGCAAAGATCAGCAAAGGAAGGAGTAGATACCCATATGGAAGTCTTTGACTGCCGTAAGGATTCTTGTAAGCTTGAATAATCATTTTGTACTTCATGAGAAAGAGTCCATAAAGTCCCTCCGCTTGCTAAAGCTGTATATATATCCATAACAGATAAGTCAAAGGAAAAAGGAGCTTGATTTAAAAATACTTTATGTGCGGATGTATCATTGGATGCTGCAAGATCCACAGACCATTCAAGAAAATGATTCAAGGAGTTCGCTGTAATCTGCACTCCTTTGGGGTGACCTGTGCTACCGGAAGTAAAGATAATATAGAAAACTTTATCTCCGGTTACCCAATACTTAGTAGGAACAGCATCTAATTGAGTAGAAAGAATGTGATGTATTTCGTCAGAATTAATGATTCGTTTATAGGAACAAGGAAATGATTCAGCAGCTAAAACAAAGGGTGTGTCTATTTGATCCAATATTGTTTGAATACGAGGGGATGGAATAGAAATATCGATGGGACAATAAGCATGTCCAGATTTCACACAAGCCAGCATGCTAATCAACATAAGTGGTGATTTGTGTCCATAAACAACAATGGGTGATTGATCTGTCCCACAAATGGAAACGATATAGGAAGCAAGTTTATCAGAGGCAGTGGAAAGCTCTCGGTAAGTAAGTTCGGTTTCTGTTGATTGTAATGCAACCTGGTCAGGCTGTATGTAACTGAAATTCTGAAGCTGTTCTAAAATATTCATAGTTCGCCCTCCTTTCATAAATAAGATTATAGTTGAAAATACAATCCACTGTAACAGTATAGAATTGATTTATAAAGTTCATCTATATAAATTCTTAAAATTTACTAAAGATTTTTATTCGGAAAATAATAATAAATTGCAATTCGATGTACTTAAGTATACAATATAATCTGATAACTTATTAATAAGAGAAAGAGAGTAGTCTATGTTTTTTATGATAGAAGATGCATTTATAGATGCAGTCAAGATATTACCATTTCTTTTTTTGACATATCTTGTAATTGAATATATAGAACATAAAAATGATGATAAGGTAAAAAATTTCTTAAAACGTTCCAGTAAGTTTGGCCCTATTGTGGGAAGTTTATTAGGTGTTATTCCCCAATGTGGATTTTCGGCAGCAGCTTCCAATTTTTATGCAGGAAAAATCATTACATTGGGAACGTTAATTGCAGTTTTTTTATCTACCTCAGATGAAATGCTTCCAATACTTATTTCTACAGGAGCTCCTATGAAGCATATTATTATCATTCTTGTGATAAAAGTAATGATTGGAATAGTGGCTGGAGTAAGCCTGGATCTCATGTTTCAGAACACAATAGAATTTCAGAATGGATTCCCATCTATTAATGATTTGTGCCAGCGGAGTAAATGTAAATGTAAGGATGGGGTAGTGAAATCAGCTGCTAAGCATGCCATTCATATTTTTCTGTTTTTATTTCTTATTACATTTATTTTAAATATAGCCTTTTATTATGTGGGAGACACAGTTATCTTGAACTCTGTCTTTGAAAAACCAATTATTGGAGAACTTTTGGCAGGGCTTATTGGGTTAATTCCAAACTGTGGAGCTTCTGTATTAATTACTCAATTGTATGTAAAAGGAGTTATGGGTTTTGGAGCTATGATGTCTGGGCTTTTAGTAGGGGCCGGAACAGGACTATTAGTCCTGTTTAAAGTAAATAAGAGTATGAAAGAGAATATAAGAATTGTGATTTTGCTTTATATTATAGGAGTTGTATCTGGAACAGTGATTGGGGTATTGTGATTGGTACAAGTAATAATCATACAGACAAGCACAACCCACCAACCATAAAAAATCTGTTTTTTCATAGATATGATCTCATTAGGATAGGAGCATTCTATCGTTTGCGAAATCTTCACCATTAATCTCTTCGAATTTTCGAAGTAGATCAGGAACCTTTAAGTTCTGTTTTTCTTCTCCGGATACATCATAGATGATACGTCCTTCGTGCATCATAATTAAACGATTGCCAATATGAATAGCATCTCGCATATTGTGTGTAACCATCAGTGTTGTTAATTGATCTCTTGTTACAATTTTCTCAGTCAGGTCCAATACTTTTTTTGCAGTTTTGGGATCTAAAGCTGCAGTATGTTCATCTAAAAGTAATAAGCTTGGTTGCTGTAAGGTTGCCATTAGAAGGGTCAATGCCTGCCGCTGCCCACCGGATAATAATCCCACTTTCGAAGTCATACGTTCTTCCAATCCCAAATCTAAGGTAGCCAGTTTATTTTGAAATAATTCTTTTTCTTTCTTGGTAATACCCCATTTAAGAGAGCGTGTTTTGCCACGTCTATAAGCCAGGGCCATATTTTCTTGAATAGCCATACCAGTGGCTGTTCCCATCATAGGGTCTTGGAATACTCGGCCCAACATATTTGCACGTTTATATTCCGGTTGATCGGAGATATCTATTTCATTTAGTAAAACGGTACCAATATCGATGGGATATACACCGGCAACCATATTTAGTAAAGTGGATTTACCGGCACCATTGCCCCCAATAATGGTTACAAAATCGCCGGATGCCAAATCTAGATTCAAACCATTCAAAGCAACTTTCTCGTTGATTGTTCCCTTATTGAAGGTTTTGTGAACATTTTTAATTGATAACATAAGTGCCTCCTTCTATGCGGGTATTCTACGTGCGGATAATTTTTTCTTTAAAGTAGGAATACCAAGTGCAATTGCAACTATAATCGCAGTAATCAGTTTCATATCGTCTGTGCTAAGACCCAAATAAAGAACCAAGGCAATAATCATTCGATAAATAACAGACCCCAATACAACTGATAATAGAATGTATGCAAAGTTAAATCGTTTTCCGAAAATCACTTCACCAATGACAATAGAAGCTAAGCCAATGACAATTGCTCCGGTTCCCATTTTGACGTCACTATATCCTTGACTTTGTCCAACTAAAGCTCCAGATAAAGAAATTAATCCATTTGAGATAACAAGTCCAATGATAATCGTGGTGTCTGTATTGGTTCCCTGTGCGCGAACCATATAAGGATTATTTCCTGTTGCACGTATGGCACTTCCAATTTCAGTTCCAAAGAACCAATATAGGATGAAAATGACCAAAACGGTTAATATAAGTCCAATAATGAGCATAGTAACAGCCTGAGAAGTACCTACAGAATCAATAATTTTGGTGAAAATGGTATTCATTCCAAGCAGAGAATTATTGGGACCGCCCATGATTCGTATATTTATGGAATAGAGTGCAATCATAGACAAGATACCCGCTAAAATTGCAGGAATTTTAAGCTTTGTGTGCAAGAGTCCAGTGATGGAACCAGCAATCATACCAGCAATAATAGATATGATTAAGGTAAGAAAAGGATTCATACCCTTTAAGATTAAAGTTGCACTTACGCAGCCACCAAGGGCAAAGCTCCCATCACAAGTCATATCTGGAATATCTAGTATTTTAAAAGTAATATATATACCAAGAGTCATGACACCCCACAGGATTCCCTGTGAGATGGCACTTTGCATGTTAAATAATAAATCCATTTTAGTTCCTACTTCCTTTTTTATTCATTGACAGCTTCTGTTTTGATTAATTTTGCATTTGTTTTTAAAGAATCAGGAATTGTAATTCCAAGAACAGAAGCAGCATCTTCGTTGATGATCAAGTCTGTATTCTTCAAATATTCAATAGGCATAGATGCAGGTGTGGTTTTTCCTTCTAAAATCTGTACTGCCTGAGCAGCAGTTTGCTTTCCAAGTTCATAGTAATTAATGGTATAAGAGGCTAAGGCACCGCTTTGACAAGGACCTTCTTCACCTGCAATAATAGGAATACCTATTTCATTGGCTACCATTGCTACTGTTGACATTCCAGCAGAGATTAGGTTGTCCGTTGGAGCATAAATTGCATCTACTTTTCCCTTAAGAGATTCTACAACCTGACGAATTTCACTGGATTCAGATACTGTGGCATCTACGGATTCTAAACCTAACTTTGATGCGGCTTCCGCTGCAATCTTTACTTGAAATGTAGAATTTGCTTCACTGGAACAATAAAGCATTGCTACTTTTTTGGCATTAGGAACCAATTGGGTCAGTAATTCCATTTGTTTTTCAATCGGGGACATATCAGAGGTTCCAGTTACATTTCCACCCGGTTCATCATTAGTTTTTACTAATTTAGCAGTAGCTGGATCTGTAACAGCCGTAACTAAAATCGGAATATCTTTTGTTTCATTAGCAACGGCTTGGGCTGCTGGGGTTGCGATGGCTAAAATAAGGTCGCAATTAGCTGTGACAAGCTGGGAAGCAATGGTAGCACAATTTGCTTGTTCTCCCTGAGCATTTTTTGATAAGAGTTCGATCTTATCTCCATCCTTATAACCAGCTTCTGCTAAACCATCAACAAAGCCCTTATGTGCTGCATCTAAGGCGTTATGTTCTACAAGTTGAATAATACCGATTTTCTTCGTATCTTTTTTACTGGATTGAGAATCGTCAGAATTCGTTTTATCTGTTCCACATGCTGCCAAAGAAGTTAAACTTAATGCTATTACAGTTCCTAGCGCTAAAACTCTTGATTTTTTCATAAAAATACCATCCCTTTTATATTCTTTTATGCGTTAAAGCGTAACACTTTAACCCATTAATGTCAAGCGATTTCGAATGGCTTGGAGGAACTGTTACAATTAGAGTATACAAAAAAATAGAATTCTAAGAGTTGAAATGATATAATAAATAGTATTAGAAGCATAAGGTACAAAAGCGCTTCATAGTAAGGGGGTTAGAGAAAACATATGAAACGTATTACTATTATTAGTTTTACACGGGCAGGAAGTAAGCTAAATCAAGGTATGAATCAAAAATTATCTAGAAATGGTTATTGTTGTGATAGCTTTGCCACGCCACAGTATGCGGGAGGGAATATGATTTTGCCGATTCCAGAGGATAAAACAATATGGTTTGGAGAAAATTGGGGAAAGACTTCATATATCTTTATTGGAGCGGCTGGTATAGCTATACGTTATATTTTACCATGGTTAAAAGATAAATATACAGATTCTGCGGTTTTGGTTCTAGATGAGAAGGGGAAATTTGTTATTCCGTTGGTAGCTGGTCACATAGGTGGAGCAGTTGAGTTGGCTAGAATCATAGCAAAAGAAGTGGGAGCAACTCCAGTAATTACAACGGCCACAGATATTAATGAAAAATTTGCTGTGGATGTGTTTGCAAAAGAGCATGGATTAGTAATTTCAGACAGGTCGCTTGCCAAAGAAATCTCTGCAGCGGTACTGAATGAAATATCCATTGGATGGTATAGTGAAAGGGAATATCAGGATATATTCCCAAAAGAAATAATAAGAGTGGATGATATGGAAGAACTAGATCATTATAGTTATGGAATTGCTGTATTATCAACAGACCACTATCATGATACAAAGAAGGTCATACAAAAGAATGTGCTCTGCCTATTACAGAATGCGAATATGATTGTGGGAATAGGATGCAAAAAGGGAATTTCCATGGAGCATATTTATCGACAATTAACAGTCCTTTTAGAGGAACATCATCTTACTATCTGGAATGTGAAGCTAATAGCTAGTATAGATATAAAAAGAGAAGAGCCGGGGATTTTGGAACTTACCAAAGCATATGGCATACCATATAGGACCTATTCCACGGAGGAATTAAATCAAATTGAGTCTGTGAGTTTAAAATCCTCATTTGTTCAAGAAATGGTAGGGGTAGATAATGTATGTGAACGGGCAGCGAAACGGGCGGCGGGCAGTGGTATCTTGATTCAACCAAAGGTGTGTATGGACGGTGTAACATTTTCACTTGTGAAAGAATGTAGAAAAAGGCCAGTTATTCTTGTCTTTGCGGGCACTACAGAAGGCAGGGAAATTATAGAGTATTTGATGGCATATAAGGTTGCAGTTATTGCATGTGTGGCAACGGAATATGGAAAGAGTTGTTTGGAGCATATCAACGTACACAAGAATGGTAATCTGTTGGTTCGAGAAGGAAGATTATCGAAACAGGAGATTATTGATATGATGAAAACAGAACATGTGGAATTGGTTATTGATGCTACCCACCCATTTGCCACAGTGGTCACAGAAAATATTAAAAATGCCTGCAAAACAACAGAGATTGAATATCTGCGTTTGTTACGAAAGGAAAGCAGTCAGCAAGAACAGAAGATGATATATGTAGATACAATCAAAGAAGCCGTAACATACTTGGAACATACAAGCGGAAATATTTTGATTTCCACAGGCAGTAAAGAATTAGAACTATATACCCAACTATCAGACTATAGAAAACGCTGCTATGCAAGAGTATTGTCGACAAAACAATCCGTAGAAGATAGTGTTTACTTGGGTTTTCAAGGTGCACATTTGATTGCTATGCAAGGTCCTTTTTCAAAGAAAATGAATTGCGCCACCTTAGAACAGACTGAGGCAAAGTATTTTGTGACAAAGGAATCCGGGGCAACAGGAGGATTTGCAGAAAAGGTAGATGCAGCAAAAGAAACAGGAGTACAGTTAGTCGTGATAGGACGTCCAAAGGAAGAAGGAAAATCCATGGCAGAGATTCAAAAGATATTGAAAGGAATATATCAATGTTAATAGTAGTCACAGGCGGAAGCGGAAGCGGAAAATCCCTATTTGCTGAAACAATGATTCATCATTTGTGTCCAGAAAATAAATTATATTTGGCAACTATGATTGCTTACGATGAAGAATCCAAAAAAAGAGTAATAAAACATCGAAAACAAAGGGATCATAAAGGATTTATAACAATAGAAAGTCCTACTCATATTGAAAAAATAAAGATGCCAAATGTGTCAGGAGTGTTATTGGAGTGCATGTCTAATTTGGTTGCAAATGAAATGTATGATGCAAGCGGAAGGAAACAAGATGTAGTGGATCATGTAGTAAAAGGAGTGCAGCATCTAAGGAGACAGGCAGAACATGTCATCCTAGTCACCAATGAAATATTTTCAGGAGGAGAAGTAGGAAATGAAATGCAGGAATATTTGAGCACGTTGGGAAATATCAATCAAAGAGTAGTTGAGAAGGCGGATGTTTTTATAGAAGTAGTTTATGGAATTCCGATTTTTCATAAAGGCAATCAGCAAATATTAGGAGGACAGATATGTCAGGAATGATTCATATATATTGTGGGGATGGAAAAGGGAAAACAACGGCAGCAACGGGATTAGCTGTTAGGGCTGCAGGAAATGAAATGAAGGTTCTTTTTACAAGATTCCTTAAAAATGAGGATTCTTCAGAGCTGAAGATATTAGATGAAATTCCCAATATTCACGTGCTTCATCTTTGCAAAGCATACGGATTTTATCATACCCTGACAGAAGAAAAAAAGTTAGAATTATTACGAACTTATAGAGATCTTTGGCGACATATTGTTGAAGAAATTGATCAAGGAACTTATCAGGTATTAATTATGGATGAACTAATCGCTGCTTACAATTACGAAATCATAGACCAAGAGCAGGTGCGAAATTTCCTGGAACATAAACCAGAAGACTTAGAAATAATTATGACAGGAAGAAATCCGGCGAAAGAGCTGCTAGAGCTTTCTGACTATGTATCGGAAATAAAGAAAATAAAGCATCCATTTGATAAAAAAATTAGTGCAAGAAAAGGAATAGAGTATTAGTATTGAACAAAGAAGGGAAATAAAGTATAATGCACGTATAATAATACAAAAAAACAAATGAGGAGGATAGCATATGACAAAGTATCAGAAAGCTTTTTTGAGAATAATCAGTGCTATTTTTTTGATTTTATTTTGCATAACTGTACCGGTTTGTGCGAAGGAACAGGAGAGATTTACGCTTCGTGTAGGTTATTGGGTGAATTATGGGATACAAGAGAATACAAATGGAAAACTTTCAGGTTATACATATGATTATATGATGAAAATTGCAAGTCGAAATAATTGGAATATCAAGTTCATCCCCTGTGACTGGAATCAGGGAAGGGAGCTTCTCGCAACAGGTGAATTGGATGTCTTTGGCCCATTAGAAAAGACTTCAGAACGCGAACAGATATATGATTACCCAGAACGTTCTATGGGCGAAGAAAGTGGTATCATATATGTAAGAGAAGATAATAATACAATTTTTTATGAAGATCCCAAAAGCATGGATGGTAAAACCATTGGAACGATGGAAGATAATTATTTTTTACAGAATTTAGAAACATACTGCAATGATAATCAAATTAACATTCATGTAAGAGAATCTAATGATGCAAAAAAGCTTCAAGAAGGTCTAAAAAATGGAACCATTGATCTTTTGGCATCAGGAAGTATGCAATTGCAGAAGCATGCTAAGATAGTAAAAAGTTTTGTGGCACAACCATTTTACTACCCAACTACAAAGGGTAATCAATATGTTCTTGATGGTATAAACCATGCAAATCGTGAAATACAAGAAGAAAATATTTATTATAATCAGGAGCTATATCATAAATACTATAAAGCAACAGCAGCTGAGAAAGTTGCTTTTACCAGAGAAGAAGCATCCTATCTTGAAACGGCACCTATATTAAAAGTTGGTTATCAAAAGGATAGCCCCCCATTTATATACTATGATAGCAAAAGTCTGGCACCTAAAGGCATGGTGGTAGATTTACTTCAAAGTGTTACTAAATTTTCGGGATTGAAATTTGAATATGTACCTATTGAAAAGGAGAACGATTACAAGAAAAAGATAAAGGATGGAGAATTAGACTTTGTGTCAACGGTAGTTAAAAACGAGAATACAGAGAAGGTATATGGACTTCGGCCAACGGATACGATTATAGAAAGCACATTGGTTTTTATTGTAAGACAGGGGGAACATCTAGCACAGGAGACTTGTACAATTGCAATTCCAGCGGAATGGATAGGAATAAAGAATCAAATAATGGATAACTATCCAGATATCAAAGTGAAAACATATCGAACCATTCAGGAGTGTTTGGAAGTAGTGCAGACAAGACAGGCTGATGCAACAGTGCATAACATACTGTCAGCAGATCGTGTGCTAAAGCCTTTGAAATATCAAGATCTTTCTATTCATAATATGCATAAAGGCAGCCTGTCAATGGGTCTTGGAATGTCTCCGGAACAATCACCGATTTTATTGTCTGTGATTAATAAATCTATTCGAACAATTGATGAACCTGCCATTAATCAAGCAGTTTATGAACATGTAGTAGGGATGCCATATCATCCTTCGATGTCGGAGCGTATAACATATAATGCACCAGTACTGATCTTAAGCATATTGTTTTTTTGTTTTATTATACTGTTACTATCTTTGATGTCTCGGCGTAAGTTGAATCAACTTGCATATTATGATCCTTTGACAGGTGAAATGAATATGAACAAATTTAAAGAAGAGATGAAAAAGATTCTAAATAAATCAGATAAAAAGAAAGCAGTTATGGTTCTGGATATAGATAAATTCAAATCTATCAACAATTTTTATGGATATAAGTGTGGAGATGAAATGCTCAAACTTATGGCCAAAGCACTTCGCACCGTTTGCGCTTCGGATACCATAATCTGCAGAGGAACGGCGGATAAATTCTACCTCTTTTTTACATATTTTAATGAGAACAGATTGAATGAACAGTTTCATATTTGTACGAAAGCAGTGGAAGATAGTATCAGAGAATACAAACCGTCCTGTAAGGTAATTCTAAGTGCTGGAATTTGTGTGATTCAGCCAGAGGATCAAAATATCAGTGCAATAATAGATCGTGCAAATATTGCCAGCAAACAGGTGAAAAATTATCATATTAGTAGTTATGAACTATATGACTCAACGATGTATGATCAGATTAATAATGCTAGAACCATTGAAAATAATATGTCTCTCGCATTGGAACGAGAAGAATTTATCGTATATTTACAACCAAAGATTGAACTTGCAACAAATAAGATCGTAGGCGCAGAGGCCTTGGTACGATGGAACAATCCAGAAAAAGGATTGATATTTCCAAATGAGTTTATTCCACTTTTTGAGCAGAATGGATTTATTGTGAATTTAGATTTTTATGTACTTGAACAGGTGTGTAAATTACTTGCAAAATGGGAAGTAGAGAATAGAGCACTCTTTACGATTTCGATTAATTTATCAAGGCGACATTTGCTTCATGCAAATACCGTGGATAGAATACGGGAGATTGTGTTTAAATATGGTGTGGAGCCTAGATTCATAGAAGTGGAGCTCACAGAAAGAGCATTTGATAACTGCGATATTCCATCGATTTTAAATTTATTTAAGGAATTGCATATGTGCGGATTTACGGTATCGGTGGATGATTTTGGAGCCGGATATTCGTCCCTTTCTCTTTTGAAAGATTTGCCAATTGATGTATTGAAAATCGATAAATCTTTCTTTGGCTATGAACAAAATTGTACCAGTGAAAAAATGGGGATTTTATTGGAAAGTGTTATTTCACTATCACGCCGTTTACATATTAAAACAGTGTCGGAAGGTGTAGAAACAAAGCAACAGGTAGCGATGTTGCTAAACTTAGGCTGCGATATAGTGCAAGGATATTATTTTGCCAAACCAATGCCAATGGAGCAATTGGAAAAACGATTAGAAGCAGGAATGATTTTTGAAGGTTGAGGTAGCCGAATGAAAACAGTAATTATTGGTGATAGCTTTACAGAAGGTATGCCAGGTGCGGCATATTGGAACTATTTTTATGATAAATCCCAGTTAATCAATAAAGGTGTTTGTGGTGATACCTTGTACGGTGCATCTAAAAGAGTCATGAGAATGTTACATAGTAAGGATGGTCAAAAGATAGATCATTATATAATCCAGATTGGAACCAATGATGTGTTGTTACCGGTATTGATGAAGCATTCCAAGTATTGGAAAAGAGTAGTGAAAGTAAAAGGGTGTTTGTTTGGCAGCATCCCCTGCAGAGATATCAACGATTTTAAAATTGGATATGAACAGTTGATTTTAACACTTCTAAGAAATAAGAAGAAGGTGGGTATCATTGGTTTACCCTTGGTAGAAAATAGTTTGCTACGAATGGATGATACGATGCAGGAATATCATGTGGTCGTTCAAGACTTAGCAAGAAAGTATCACCTTGGCTATGTAGATTTAAGAGCTTGGGAGATATGGAAGAAGAAAGAAAACCAGGGCACTTATTTTTATGGGAAGACGAATCTAGGTAACTTCATAGATACGGTATTTACCTCATTCCTTCCATTTGGCAATACTGTTTCCAAAATGAGGGGATTGGCAGTGACGGTGGATGGAATTCATCCAAACAAAAGTACAGCCAAGGCTCTTGCAAAATTAGTAGAGGAGAAATTTTTATTCAATACAATTGATTGACGTTTATCAGATCAAATGCTATTATGATAGATAGGTTTGAATTTATAGTTTGAAAGATACAACCATATATATGGTTTGGGGAAACAGGTTAGAATCCTGTGCAATACCCGTTGCTGTATTGGAGTAGCAATATACGAAACTGAAGGAGCGTTTTCACTCAATCAGGGCTCTGCCACTGTGATTAGAATCATGGGAAGGCAGTATATTGTGTTTGATGCCTAAGTCAGAACACCCACTTTTAAAGAATTTGAATCCGAAAAGAGCTGTTTGCTTTTTTCTGTTACGGGATTATAACAAAAGGAGAGAAAAATGACAACAAAACAAAAGTTTATGATGAAAGTTTCACTGGTATTTGTTCTATGCTTCGGCATTACTCCAACAGTGAATGCAATGCACATTATGGAAGGTTATCTTCCGGCTGGGTATTGTATTGCGTGGGGAGTTCTATGTATTCCATTTCTATTAGCAGGGGTATTTTCCCTGAAAAAAATCGTAAGTAATCACCAAAAGACATTGTTAATATTAGCTATGGTTGGGGCATATGCATTTGTATTGTCTGCCCTTAAGATACCATCAGTTTCAGGCAGTAGTTCGCATCCTACTGGTACAGGCCTTTCTGCCATGCTTTTTGGCCCGGCCATTACAGCCATTATTGGATTGATTGTATTGCTGTTTCAGGCAATCTTATTAGCACATGGGGGACTGACTACATTAGGAGCGAATACGTTTTCTATGGCGATTGCAGGACCATTGGTATCTTTTGGTATTTATAAATTAGGACATAAATTAAAATGGAATCACTTGGTATCTGTCTTCCTGGCTGCCAGTTTAGGGGATTTATTTACTTACTGTGTGACCTCTTTTCAATTGGCACTTGCTTTCCCAGCTGAAGTTGGGGGGGTGGGAGCTTCTATAGTCAAATTCCTTGGTATTTTTGCAGTGACCCAGGTCCCATTAGCTGTGATTGAGGGAATCCTAACAGTGATTGTAGTCATGGGATTAGAAACCTATGCAAAGAGTGAATTGCTAGAGATTGGATTTTTGAAAGGAGTGACACAATCATGAGTAAAAGGATAAATGTAACGGTATTTATATTGCTTCTTATTTGTCTGCTTATAGGCGTTGTGCCACTGATTGCAATCAAAGGTTCGGAATTTGCAGGAGCGGATGGACAGGCAGAGGAAGCAATTACAGAAATCAATCCGTCTTATGAAGCTTGGGCATCCCCCCTTATGGAGCCGCCGGGAGGAGAAACGGAATCTTTATTATTTTCATTACAGGCTGCCCTTGGAGCAGGTGTATTTGGTTATGGACTGGGTGTACTGAAAGAGCGAAAAAAACACCAGAAGGAGTAAGTGCATGATTCTGATTGATAAACTAGCATATTCGTCAAAAATACGATTTGAGAGCCCGTACTTAAAATGTTTTTTTGCAATTGCCAATTTAGTAATCTGTATGACCACTGCTTCTTTTACAGTTTCGATTATTATGATATTAATTATGGGAGGCTGTGCAGTTTATTTTAGCAGAGCTTCCTTTTCTTACTATATAAAGCTGATGCTGATACCGGCAGTTTTTTTACTTTTTAGTACCATTACGATTGTATTGAATTTATCAAAAATACCCTTTGATTTATTTGCATTTCCCATTGGCAACTATTATATAACTGGAAGTATTCAGTCTTTTTGGATGGGAATCAATCTTATGGTCAAAGCTTTTGGATGTGTAAGCTGTTTGTATTTCTTAATATTGACCACTCCGATGATTGATTTGTTGGAAGTGTTAAGAAGGCTTCGGGTTCCGTCCATTATAATAGAACTGATGATGTTAATGTACCGATTTATTTTTGTGCTTTTGGATATGGGAAATGCCATATTGACGGCACAGAACTGTCGGCTTGGTCATAAAGATATCAAATCTTCGATCACATCCATGGGACATATGCTCGCAGTCCTGTTGGTACGCGCATATCAAAAGTCGGATTGCATCTATAATTCTATGGAGGCACGAGGCTATGATGGTCATCTTAAAGTAGTCATTTGTATGAAAAAAGCCAATCCAACTCATACTTTATCTGTAGTATTCATAGAAATATGTATGGTTGGTCTTGCGATATTATGTACCTATTATCACATATAGAATAAGAAATACTGGAGTATGCAATGAAAGAAAAAATATTATTAGAAATAAAGAATCTTACCTTTCGGTATGAAGACGGAACAAAAGCACTCTCACAGGTGAATTTAAACATCAAAGAGGGAGAGAAAATAGCAATTTTAGGTGCAAATGGATCGGGTAAGTCAACCCTTTTTCTCTGTCTAGTAGGTCTTCTAAAACCTCAGGAAGGAGAAATCTTATTTCAGGGAGCACCGGTGGATTATTCCAGAAAAGGGCTGCGAGATCTAAGAAAATGTATAGGTATTGTATTTCAAGAGCCGGATAATCAATTGTTTTCAGCCAGCGTATATCAGGAAATCTCATTTGGTCCTATGAACCTTGGATGGGAGGAAGAGAAAGTAAAGCTTGAGGTGGATCGAGTCATACAAGAACTAGAGATTACATCTTTTCAAGATAAGCCCACTCACTTTTTAAGTGGAGGGGAGAAGAAACAAGTATCTATCGCAGATATCATTGCCATGAATCCAGAAGTAATTCTTATGGATGAACCAACTTCTGCTTTGGATCCAAAGCATAGTGAAATGGTGAATCAGACCATTGAACAATTATGTAAAGCAGGCATTACATTGCTTATTTCTACTCATGATGGAGATTATGCAATGGAATGGGCGGATCGTATTGTTCTTTTTCATGAAGGATGTGTAGAACGAATCGGACCACCGGAACTGATTTTTCAGGATATAGAATTATTAGAAAGAACCCATCAAACAAAGCCTAAAGTATTACAATTATATCATACACTAACAGAAATTGGCTTACTAGAAGAACAAGTGGTCATTCCCAAAAGTATCAAGGAATTACAACAATGTCTGGAGAAGCTTGGATAGCATATGAGAGGAGTAGATCATGGAAAGAGTGCAGCATAAGAAAAAAAAGGGGATTTTAGTTGTTAGCTTTGGAACCAGTCATTTAGATACCATGGAAAAAACGGTTGCTGCAATTGAACAGCAAATTCAGGAAACTTATAGAGAGTATGTAGTTTATCGTGCTTTTACCAGTGGTATGATTATTAAGAAATTGAAGAAGGAAGCACAAATCAGCATACCCAATGTAACCCAGGCATTGCACACGATGTGGGAAGACCAAATAGAAACTGTGATTGTACAACCAACTCATATTATCAATGGAATAGAAAATGACAAAATGATAGATGAGGTCATGCAGCTTTCCAATCAGTTCAAAAAAGTCAGAATTGGGAAACCCTTGTTAAGTAGTGTAGAGGATTATAAAAGAAGTATTCATAGCATTATGGAACAAGTGGAGATACCCCAGGATGAGGCTTTGGTTTTTATGGGACATGGGACGGATCATCATGCCAACTCAGCATATCCCATGTTGGAATATACGTTTCATGCATTGGGTTACACCAATGTGCTTGTTGGTACCGTAGAAGGATTCCCAGATTTAAAGCTGGTTATAAATAAATTAGAAATTTCAGAGATGAAACGTGTGACCTTAATGCCATTTATGGTAGTCGCCGGAGATCATGCGAAAAATGATATGGCAGGGGAGGAAGATTCTTGGAAGACCGAATTAGAGAAGCGTGGATTTCAGGTTCGGGTTATCTTAAAGGGACTGGGAGAATTCCGTGGGATCCGAAATATATTTGTAGAACATATCAGTGAGGCAATGGAATGACCAAGAAAAAATTAAGAAATGGATATACCACCGGAAGCTGTAGTGCAGCAGCTGCCAAAGCTGCACTTTGGATGTTGTTAACCAAAGAAATCATACAGGAAGTATCTATCATCACACCAAACCATACCCCATTATATCTGGAAGTTGAAGATATTGTAAAGAAGGAAGATTGGGTATCTTGTGGAATTAGAAAAGATGCAGGAGATGACCCTGATATGACCAATGGGATTCTAGTATATGCCACTGTGTCCAAAATAGAAACAGGAATTATCATTGAGGGTGGTCTTGGTATTGGACGTGTGACGAGAAAAGGATTGCAGCAGAAAGTGGGAGAAGCAGCGATTAATAAAGTACCCCGTCAGATGATTCAAAAGGAAATAGAAGATATTTGTGAACACGTTTCATATTCAGGAGGAATTCACGTATGTATTTCTATTCCAGAGGGAGAAAAGCTTGCAGTACATACGTTTAACCCACGTCTTGGCATTATGGGTGGATTATCTATACTTGGTACAACGGGAATTGTAGAACCCATGAGTGAAAAAGCATTGATTGACACCATTTATGTAGAAATGAATTATCTAAAAGAGAATGGACATGAATATTGCTATATCGTGCCGGGGAATTATGGCAGTGATTTTCTTACAGATGAATTAAAATTCAATATGGATGATGCTGTAAAGTGCAGTAATTATATCGGAGAAACCATAGAGTTTGCAAAGCAATTAGGGTTGAAAGGCATTTTGTTTGTAGGTCATATTGGGAAATTTGTTAAATTGGCAGCAGGGATTATGAATACCCATTCTCAAATGGCCGATGCCAGAATGGAGATTATGGGAGTGCATGCAGCTCTAGCCGGAGCAGATCAACAGACGGTAACAGAGATTATGAATGGTGTGACAACAACTGAAGTATTGGAACTTCTAGACAAAAAAGAACTTTTAAACAACACCATGGCAAGTATTATGAAACATATAGATGTGCATTTGCAAAGGAAAGCATCTCAACAATTGCAAATTGGTGCAATTGTGTTTTCCGAAGCTTATGGTGTATTGGGACAGACATCTCAAGTAAATCAATTGGTAAGGCAGTGTCAAAAAGGGAGAAGGACAGAATGAGCGGAACACTATATGGAATAGGGGTAGGACCTGGGGACCCTGAATTATTAACTATTAAAGCAATTCGGACAATTAAAAATTGTCAAGTGATTGCAATCGCAGTGTCAGATTGTGAGTTTACGGATCCTGTATTTGAAAGTCATTCCAGTACAAATATGCAGAAATATTTAGATCGATGTGTGGCATATCAAATCGTGCTTCCAGAATTGCCCATGATTGCAGATATGGAATTGCTTTATTTACCTATGCCTATGATTAAGGATAAGGAACGTTTAAAAGAAGCCCATGAGAAAGGCGCAAAGGCATTGGGGATTTTACTGGATGAAGAGAAACATGTGGCAGTTCTGACACTGGGAGATCCAACGGTATATTCCACCTATCTTTACCTCCATAAACGTATGACAGCCCGAGGATATCAAACAAAAATCATTCCAGGAATTCCTTCATTTTGCGCAGTTGCAGCAAGACTAAATGTTGGATTGGTAGAAAATAAAGAAGAATTACATATTCTTCCAGCATCGTATGGAATAGAAGAAGGATTATCACTTTCTGGAACCAAAGTATTCATGAAGGCAGGTAAAAGTATGCCTTTTGTGAAACAGAAAGTAAAAGAACAACATATGAAATTTCAAATGATTGAAAATTGTGGAATGGAAAATGAACATATTTATCATTCCGTAGAGGATGTGCCGGATCAAGCCAGTTATTATTCGTTGATCATTATGAAGGAGGAGAATCAATGATATCATTTGTAGGAGCAGGACCAGGAGCCAAGGATTTAATTACTCTGCGTGGATATCGGTTATTACAAGAAGCAGATGTGATTATATATGCGGGCTCTCTTGTAAACCCGGAACTATTAGAAAGCAAAAAGCAATCATGCAGCGTATATAATAGTGCATACATGACCTTGGAAGAGGTTATGAAAGTCATGATAGTGGCAGAACAAGAAGGTAAGAAAGTGATACGACTTCATACAGGTGATCCTTGTATCTATGGAGCGATAAAAGAACAGATGGATGAATTGGAAAAGCAAAAGATTGCCTATGAAATATGCCCAGGAGTTAGTTCTTTTTGTGGAGCTGCTGCTGCATTAAAGGCAGAATATACGCTTCCGAATGTGTCTCAATCGGTGGTGATTACTAGAATGGAAGGCCGGACACCGGTTCCTTCTAAAGAATCGATCCAAAGCTTTGCAGCCCATCAGGCTACTATGGTCATTTTCCTAAGTACAGGAATGTTGTCTGAATTGCAGGTACAATTAGTGGAAGGTGGATATGCAGCAGATACTCCAGCAGCCATTGTTTATAAAGCCACTTGGCCGGAGGAAGCGGTATATCATTGTCAGATTGAATCATTGGCCCAAACGGCAATGGAACACCATATTACGAAGACGGCATTGATTGTGGTGGGACGTATTCTTGATACAGAGTATGAACGTTCCGAATTATATAACCCAGCATTTACAACGGAATTTCGAGAAGCGGTACGATATGGCAAAGAATCTGACTAGAAGAAGGAGCATGCTTAAATGAATAAAATATATGTAGTGGGAATTGGACCTGGAGCCTATGAACAAATGACATTAAAAGCAGTACAGGCATTGGAAAGCTGCCAAATAATTATAGGTTATACGGTATATGTGGATTTAGTCAGAGCGCACTTTCCGGGAAAGATATTTTTGACGACACCAATGACAAAAGAAGTAGAACGCTGTAAGATGGCATTTGAAGAAGCCAAAAAGGGAAACCGTGTAGCAATGATTTGCAGTGGAGATGCTGGAGTTTATGGAATGGCAGGTTTGATGTATGAAGTGGGAGTGGATTTCCCAGATATTGAACTTGAAATCGTAGCCGGGATTACGGCTGCTTTGGCGGGTGCAGCTGTGCTTGGAGCACCGTTGATTCATGATTTTGCACTCATTAGTCTAAGTGACTTAATGACACCTTGGGAAAAGATTGAGAAAAGACTTCGTCTTGCCTCACAGGCAGATTTTGTGATTTGTCTTTATAATCCTTCCAGTAAGAAGAGAACGGAATATCTGCAAAAAGCCTGTGATATCTTATTAGAAGATAAAGCAATGGATACTCCTTGTGGTACAGTACACCATATTGGAAGAGAAGGGGAACAAGCTTTCGTCATGACCTTAGGTGAATTGAGAAATACCCAGGTGGATATGTTTACCACTGTATTTATTGGAAATGAACAGACGAAAAAGTTGACCTGTAATCAAGACTTAAAAATGGTAACACCAAGAGGATATGCCCATGTGTAAACAAAAAACAAGAATTGATGTAGTAGGAATTGGTATGGGTACAAAAGGTACCATTACTTCAGAAGTAGAACAAGCCATTCAGAGCTGTGACTGTATTATTGGGGCAAAGCGTATGCTAGAAACTCTTCGCACCTATGAAAAGGAAATGTATACCTCTTATTGCCCAGAAGAGATTCTGACATTTATTCAGCAAACATCGGATTATCATCACATTGTTATTGCATTGTCAGGAGATGTGGGATTTTATAGTGGTGCAAAGAAATTATTAGTATTGCTGGAGGCATTAGAAGATTGTCAAGTCTTTGTACACCCTGGAATTTCATCGGTTGTTTACTTGGCAGCAAAGCTTTTGGTACCTTGGGAAGATGCGGAATTGGTAAGTCTCCACGGAACCTACCGTAACCTGATCCATACAGTGGTGCATCATCGAAAAACATTTGTTTTACTGGGTGATTCACGTATTGGAATCAGAATCTGTGAAAAATTGAAGTATTATGATTTCCCTGATTTACAGATTTTTATAGGAAGTCGTTTATCCTATGAAGATGAACGTATTGTATCTAAGACGGTAAGTCAGCTTCAGCCAGAGGACTTTGAAGATTTAGCTGTTGCATTTATAGATAACCCTTATCCAGATGCTGCAGCGACCAAGCATCTGTCAGATGAGGATTTTATCCGAGGTGCCGTACCTATGACAAAAGAAGAAATCAGAACGGTGAATATTGCTAAGTTAAGATTAGAAAAGGATTCCGTGGTATATGATGTAGGAGCAGGAACTGGTTCGATTTCCATTGAAGCAGCGATTCAAGATGGCAGCATTATGGTATATGCTATTGAAAAGAATCCAAATGGCATTGCCTTAATTAAAGAAAACAAGCACAAATTCAAAGCGGATAACTTAGAAATTATTGAGGGAAAAGCACCAGAAGCTTTAAGAGAACTTCCAGCGCCAACTCATGTGTTTATAGGAGGCAGCTCTGGAAATTTACGAGAAATCATTCAATTGGTAAAAGAAAAGAATCCCTCGGTACGATTAGTGATGAATGCAATTTCACTTGAAACTATAGCGGAGGTTATGGCTTGTATAGAAGAGGGATTATTGGTGAATCCAGATCTGATTCAAATGTCTGTATCCAAATCTAAGAACATGGGAAATCATCATTTAATGATGGGTGAGAATCCAATTTATATTATCAGCTGTTAAGGAGGGAAGAACCGGGATGAATCTACCTAGAATTATGATTGCAGGAATGGCAAGTGGGAGTGGGAAGACTATCATTACCTGTGGCTTACTGCAAGCATTTAAGAATCAAAAAATCATGCCGGTCTCCAGCAAATGTGGACCGGATTATATCGATCCCATGTTTCATGGCAAAGTATTAGGGATTCCTTCTAATAATTTAGATGCTTTTTTTTGTAGTGAAGAGGATATCCTGCATCTTTTTAGCAAACATGCATGTCATGCAGATATTGCAGTGATAGAAGGAGTTATGGGCTACTATGATGGATATGCACTTTCCACTTGGAAAGGTAGTTCCTATGATATTGCCAGAATTACCAAAACACCAGTATTGTTAGTCATACCATGCAAAGGAATGGGATTATCCATTATTCCGATTATAAAAGGGATGATAGACTTTCAGAAAGACAGTCAGATTCAGGGAATCATATTAAATGGAATTACTGGTAAGCTTTATGTAAAATTAAAAGAAATCATAGAACAAGAATTACCAATTAAAGTATGTGGTTATCTTCCAAAACTTTCACAGATTCAAATTGAAAGCAGACATTTAGGTCTTATTACTCCTGGGGAAATCAGCCAGATGAAGGAACAAATAGAAGAGTTGGGCAGACAGATTTTACAGTGCTTTGATTTAGATGTTATTTTGAAGATTGCAGGAAATGCACCAAGGTTAGAACTACCACAAGAAGAGATGAAGCAAGAAGACACTAAAACAGAGGAGCAAGAGAAAAGACCGCGAATCGGCGTTGCCTATGATCAGGCATTTTGCTTCTATTATAGGGATAATTTGGAATTATTGGAATCTATGGGTTGTGAATTAATTTATTTTAGTCCATTAAGTGAGGAAGCACTTCCACGGAACTTACAGGGACTTCTTTTTGGTGGTGGTTACCCAGAACTTTACGCAGCACAGCTTTCAGCAAATCAATCCATGAGAACCTGTATCTATCAGGCATTACAATCAGGAGTCTATTGCCTGGCAGAGTGTGGAGGGTTTATGTATTTGCAGGAAACCATGGAAGATGAAGAAAAAGAGGTACATCAAATGGTGGGATATTTGAAAGGACATTCTTATAAAACCCAGCATTTGGTGCGATTTGGATATATAGAATTAGAAGCGAAACAGGATAACTTTCTTCAGAGTCAAGGGGAAAGAATCAAAGGGCATGAGTTTCATTATTGGGACAGTACCAATCCGGGAAGTGATTATCATGGGGTGAAACCAATGAAAAATAAAAGCTTTGATTGCTGTCAGGTGTCGGATCATGTATTTGCAGGATATCCTCATTTATATTATGATTCAAATAAGGCATGGATACAACAATTTGTTGAACAATGCAAAAGGAGGATGGGACAATGAATCTGATACAATCCTTTTTCATTGCATTTTCCATGTATTCAAAGATTCCTATGCCTCGTGTTTCTTGGAATGAGAAAAATATGGAATATGCCTTTTGTTTTTTTCCATGGATAGGGTGCGTAATTGGTATCACTATTTGGGGGGCTGGCAGCTGCCTTTCTTACCTGGAAGTTACACCTGTCTTTTTTTCTGTTTGTATGACGGTTATTCCGATTCTGATTACCGGTGGTATTCATATGGATGGATTTCTGGATACGATAGATGCATTAAGTTCTTATGGAGAGCAGGAAAAAAAATTAGCAATTCTAAAAGACCCTCATGCAGGAGCTTTTGCAATAATTGGATGTGGTGTGTATTTATTATGGAGTATTGGAATCTGGTCAGAGGCTTTACCACAAGTATTGCCAATGATTGCCTGTGAATATGCATTGTCTCGAACATTAAGCGGGCTGAGTATGGTACGTTTTAGGCTTGCAAAGAATACTGGACTGGCGGCGGCCTTTCAAGATGGTGCCAAAAGACGAAAAGTAGGAATTGTTATGCTGATTTACTTGGTCCTTATTGTTTTGATTATGAGTGGTATACATCTATTTTTAACGCTGTTTGTAGTTGGATTTGCAATGCTTTGTTATCGATACTATCGAACAATTAGTTATAAAAAGTTTGGTGGAATTACGGGAGATCTAGCAGGTTATTTTCTACAGATTTGTGAACTCGGTATGATAACAATTACGATAATTGGAGCAAAACTATGATGAAATTAATATTTATCCGCCATTTTAAAACCAAAGGAAATCAAGAAAGACGATACGTAGGAGTTACAGATGAGTCCATAGAACAACCATGGCTGTGCCATCAAAAAAACAAGGAATCCTTTGAGTATCCCAAGGTAGAATGTGTGATAGTAAGTCCAAAGAAACGATGTTTGGAAACGGCACAATATCTGTATCCCAATTGTGTTCCAATGGTCATAAAGGCATTCGAAGAGTGTGATTTTGGTGATTTTGAGTACAAGAATCATGAGGAATTAGAACAAGATATTCGATATCAGAAGTGGGTAGATTCCAATGGACAATTACCATTCCCAAATGGAGAAAGCCGGGAAATATTTCAAGATCGTTGTGTAGAAGCCTTTTGTCATATCATAAGCCAACTAATCGAAGATCATATTCAATCAGTAGCTTTTGTAGTTCATGGGGGCACCATTATGTCTATTATGGAAGCCTTTGGATATCCACATAAAGAATATTTTGACTGGCAAGTAGAAAATGGCCATGGGTTTATGGGGTGGCTCAACGAAAACCAGTGGAAGCAAGGGAATAAGATGGTAGAAGAGGAGTGTACCTTATGATATCATTAGCAGCATGTGTAACCGGATTTATATTGGACATGATATTTGGAGATCCGAGATGGCTTTATCATCCGGTAAGACTGATTGGACATTTGATTCAGGTATTAGAACAGGGTCTTAGACATATTACAAAAAAATCGAAAAAGGGGCAAGTAGCAGCTGGATTTGTTATGTGGATCATTGTCGTGGTGATTTCAGCTGGAATTCCATTTTGGGTCTTATATGAAGCAGAGAAAATCAGTCCTTGGTTTTATTATGGGATTGCAAGCTTTTGGTGCTATCAGTTAATTGCGGCCAAGTCTCTAAAGCAAGAAAGTATGAAGGTCTATGAAGAATTAGAAAAAAAAGATTTAGCTGGAGCAAGACAAGCGGTAGCCATGATTGTGGGAAGGGATACGAAGGAGTTATCAGACACTGGAATTATAAAAGCAGCGGTAGAAACGGTAGCGGAAAATACTACGGATGGGGTGGTAGCTCCTTTATTTTATATGTTGATCGGTGGGGTACCTCTTGCCTTCTTTTATAAAGCGGTGAATACGATGGATTCTATGGTGGGTTATAAAAATGATACGTATTTATACTTTGGGCGGATTCCAGCTCAACTAGACGATGTGTTTAGTTTTATTCCGGCTAGAATTGCAGCTTATGGGATGATGGCTGCTTCTTATTTCCTGAAATTAGACTGGAGAAATGCATACCGTGTTTATCAGCGGGATCGATTTAACCATGCAAGCCCCAATGCAGCACAGACAGAATCCGTATGTGCCGGAGCATTAGGCATTCAGCTTGCTGGAGATGCGTATTATTTTGGTCAATTATATAAGAAGGAAACCATTGGAGATAACGTGCACATGGTTGTTTCGGAAGATATTAAAAGAGTGAATCAATTGATGTATCGAACGGCATGGATTTCTATATTTATATTGAGCATTATGAAAGTAATAATTCAGATATAATCAAAAGTTTATCGTAATCCGTAGGTATCATGGGAACAAACAGATATCAAACAGAAAGGGGAACATACAATGCAGCATATACATGGTGGAGATGTCTATACCAATGAAACGAAAGTGGATTTTTCTGCAAATATTAATCCTTGTGGTCCCACACCATTTATGATAGAGTCGCTTACAAAATGTCTACATCTGGTGGGCAATTATCCCGATGTACAATGTATGAAATTACGATTGGGTATTGCAAAAAAAGAGCAGGTACCATTGGAATATGTTACTTGTGGAAATGGGGCGGCAGATATTATATTTTCGTTGGTACTGGCTTGTAAACCTAAGAAAGCATTGATTATTGCTCCTACTTTTGCAGAATATGAACAAGCACTTACCACAGTGAATTGCCAAGTGGAATTTTATGAATTAAAAGAAGAGGAAGACTTTCAATTGACTTCACGTTATTTAGAGTATTTGACAGAGGAGTTAGATATGATATTCTTATGTTCACCTAACAACCCTGTAGGAAATACAATTTCAAAGGATTTGCTCATTCGCATATTGAAACGATGTGAAGAAAAACATATTATGTTTGTGTTAGATGAGTGTTTTGTAGATTTTTTAAATGATTACGCAGATCAGACCATGACGGCGTATTTAGAGAAGTATTCACAGTTATTTATCTTGAAAGCATTTACCAAGATGCATGCAATACCGGGAGTTCGTTTGGGATATGGATTGTCAGGCGATTTAAAAGTAATCAAGAAATTAGAACGGATGCGACAGCCCTGGAATGTGTCTTTGATTGCTCAGGAAGCAGGGCTGGCGGCACTTGAGGAATATGATTTTGAAGAAATGACCAGAACCTATATCAAGGAACAGAGAACTTATTTGAAGAAGGAATTCAAGCGTATCAAGGTACAATTTTATGAGCCAGAAGCAAATTTTATATTCTTGAAAAGTAAATATGATTTGTATGAATTATTGAAGAATCGAGGTATTTTGATTCGAGACTGCAGTAATTATAGAGGTCTTGCCAAAGGTTATTATCGGATAGCAGTGAAGAAAAAAGAGCAGAATGAAACATTGATACAGACAATAGAAGCATTATATCTGCAAGAAGAAATAAAGGGAGGTGGCAAAGATGGCAAAGCCAATTATGATATTGGGAACCATGTCAAATGTAGGTAAAAGTCTGCTGGTAGGCGGACTTTGCAGGATATTTAAGCAAGATGGGTATAAAGTAGCGCCTTTTAAATCACAGAATATGGCCCTTAATTCCTTTATTACAAAAGAAGGCTTGGAAATGGGACGAGCCCAGGTCATGCAGGCTGAGGCGGCGGGAATTGAACCTTGTGTATGTATGAATCCTATTTTGTTAAAACCAACTAGTGACACGGGTTCTCAAGTAATTATAAATGGAGAAGTTAGTGAAGTTCTATCGGGAGCTGCATATTATCAGAAGAAGAAAACATATATTCCAATCATTATGGAGGCTTATCACCAACTAGATGAGGACTATGATATTATTGTAATTGAAGGAGCGGGAAGTCCGGCAGAAATCAATTTGAGGGAAGAAGATATTGTAAATATGGGGATGGCAAAAATGGCAAATGCACCAGCACTGTTAGTTGGAGATATTGATCGTGGTGGTGTATTTGCACAGATGGTTGGCACGATGGAACTTCTAGAAGAGACAGAGAAGACATTTATTAAAGGTATGGTCATTAATAAATTTCGTGGGGATAGAGCTATTTTGGAACCGGGTCTGCGTATGTTGGAAGATAAGACAAAGATACCCGTCCAAGGCGTGATACCATATGTTCACCTCGATATTGATGATGAAGATAGTCTAAGTGAACGATTGGGAAAGAAGAACAAAATAGGATTGGTAGAGATTGCCGTTATTCGATTCCCTAGAATTTCAAATTTTACAGATTGTAATGTCTTGGAATATTTGGATGAAGTTTCCTTGTATTATGTATCTAGTCCCACAGAATTTGGCAATCCGGATATGGTGATTCTTCCTGGTACAAAGAATACCATGCATGATTTATCTTGGCTTAGAAAGACTGGATTGGAGCGGAAGATTTTACAGCATGCAAAGTCCGGAAAGACGATTTTTGGTATCTGTGGAGGATATCAGATGTTGGGAGAAGTTCTAAGTGACCCATATGGGGTGGAAGAAAAAGGAACCATGAAAGGACTAGGACTTTTACCTATTACAACCACATTTGAATTGTCGAAAAATCGTACTAGAGTTCGTGGTAGATTTCAACAGGTAGAAGGTATTTTCAAGCAGTTGTCTGGAGTTCTTATGGAGGGATATGAAATCCACATGGGAGTTTCAACAAGAGCGGATTCCAAGGAGGCTCTAGTTTCTCTAACGGATATGATGGAGGATAAAGCAACGTGTAATTGTAAGCTAGACGGAGCAAGCAGGGGAAATGTATATGGCTCTTATGTGCATGGGATTTTCGATGAATCACAGGTCGCAAATACCATGGTCAATGCCTTGCTAGAAGCAAAAGGATATCATAGAGAACAGGTAAAAGCATTTGATTTACAGACTTATAAAGAAACACAATATAATTTATTGGCAGATATCATTCGAGAAAATGTAGATATGAAGGAAATTTATCGAATTTTAGAGGAGGGGATGTCAGAGTGCAAGAAATCGTAGAATTTGAGCATGTATTACCAAGGGAAATTGAATCTAGAAGTTTTGAAATTATTACACAAGAATTGGGAAATCACATATTAAATGAAGAACAAGAGGATGTGATTAAACGTGTGATTCATACCTCTGCTGATTTTGATTATGCGGATACCTTATGTTTTTCAGAGACGTCCATTGCACAGGGGTTAGAGGCACTTCAAAATGGTGCTTCCATTGTGACTGATACACAAATGGTCAAGGCGGGAATTCACAAGAAATCATTAACTAAATTCGGCGGTCAGGTGTATTGTTTTATTGGTGATGAAGATGTTGCAATCCATGCAAAAGAAAAGAAAACTACCAGATCATCGGCAAGTATGGATAAGGCGGTATCCTTGGATGAAGATCTAATTATTGCAGTAGGCAATGCCCCAACAGCCCTGATTCGTCTTTATGAGTTAATAAAAGAAGGAGTTTTGACACCCAAATTAGTAATTGGTGTTCCGGTTGGATTCGTGAATGTGGTTTGGGCAAAGGAACTAATTATGACGGCAGGAGTACCTTATATTGTTGCAAAAGGAAGAAAAGGCGGAAGCAATATAGCAGCAGCTATTTGCAATGCCCTACTCTATAAATTAGATAAGGAAAGATAAATGATGAAGAACATAATTCGAATTGGCAGTCGAGATAGTCAGCTGGCAGTCATACAAGCAGAGATTGTCAGGAACACGATAAAACGTGTTCATCCAGAACTAAAAATTGAGATTGTTACAATGAAAACAACTGGTGATCTTATTTTAGATCGAAATTTGGATCAAATAGGTGGAAAAGGGTTATTTGTAAAAGAATTAGATCAGGCACTTATGGATGGACGTATTGATATATCCGTTCATAGCTTAAAGGATATGCCCATGGAAATCTCGGAAGAATTGCCCATATTGGCTTATACGAAACGAGATGATCCAAGAGATATATTACTGTACAAGCCAGGAACAGAGAGTATTCCAGCCAGAGGGGTGATTGGAACCTCTAGTAACAGAAGGACCTTGCAATTGCAGAAGATTTTCCCATCTTGTACATTTCCGGGAATTCGTGGAAACATTCAAACCAGATTAAAGAAACTAGAGGAGGAACCTTATGATGGAATTGTTCTTGCAGCTGCCGGTATTCGAAGACTGGGTATGCATAGCCATAGCAGCCGGATATTCAAAGTTACAGAAATACTGCCATCAGCAGGTCAGGGGATTCTAGCAGTGCAAGGTCGAAGAGAAGAAGATGATTCCTATCTGCAATGCGTGATGCATCCAGAAAGCACCATTGCTGCGAAGGCAGAACGTCGTTTTGTACAAGCCTTAAATGGGGGATGCAGTTCTCCAATTGCTGCATATGCAGAAGTCTCAGGTCAAGAGATCCGTCTGACGGGCTTGTATTATGATGAGACGGCAAAGCAATCAGTCATAGAGACTATGATTGGAGAAACCAGTCATTGTGAGCAAATAGGAGAAGCATTGGCAAGGCAATTGAAGCGCCGATTCTAAGGAATAGAAATGTCTAAGGAGAATACAGATGGAGCAAGTAGGAAAAGTATGGTTAGCAGGTGCAGGACCGGGGGATGCAGGACTCTTAACGGTGAAGACGAAGGCATTAATGGAACAGGCAGATGTAGTGATATATGATGCATTGATCAGTACAGAGATTCTCAGTATGATTCCAGTTAACACGAAGAAAATAAATGTGGGTAAACGTGCAAGTCACCATTTAGTACCCCAAGAAGAAATCAACCAGATAATCTTGGAAGAAGCATTACTTGGAAACAACGTACTTCGACTTAAGGGAGGAGATCCTTTTATATTTGGCCGTGGTGGAGAAGAATTGGAATTATTAGTACAGGCAGAGATACCTTTTGAAATTGTACCCGGAATTACTTCTGTGACAGCAGTGCCGGCTTATGCAGGGATACCAATTACACATCGGGATTATACTTCTTCTTTTTATGTAGTGACGGGTCATCCAAGAGAAGGAAAAGAATCAACGATTCATTATGAGACCTTAGTTCATATGGATGCGACTTTGATCTTTCTGATGGGAGTATCATCTATGAACATCATTTGCGAACAGCTAATAGAAGCAGGAATGGATCCCTTGACTCCGGCAGCAGTGCTGGAAAATGGTACCATGGCCAAGCAACGGAAGGTAGTTTCTACCGTAGCAAATCTGGTAGTAGATACGGAAAAAGAGAAGATACATACACCTGCAATTATTGTAGTGGGCAAAGTGTGTGGGCTTTCTAAGGCATTTCAGTGGACACAGAACCGTCCACTGAATGGAAGACAGATACTGCTTACCAGACCCAAGCATTTGGTGTCAGAGCTGGCTATACGATTAAGAAATTTAGGAGCTCAAGTAATTGAACTGCCATCTATTGTAATAAAGGCACTTCCAAACAAGGCAAACTTTGAGAAAGCAATATCAGATATTCAAGGGTTAAAAGAGGTCTGGATTGTCTTTACAAGTCCTACCGGTGTAGCAGTTTTTTTTGAAAACTTAATGGATATGAAATGGGACATTAGAAGCCTTTTATCACAGACTAAGATTCACATTGGTGTGATTGGTTCAGCAACAGAGAAAGCCTTGAAAAAACACCTGATATTTCCAGATCTTATGCCAGAGAATTATAGTGCAGAACAATTAGGCAAGGCATTGGCACAAGAAGTAAAACAAAAGGTGCCGGTTTTCATTTTTCGTGCAGAAGAGGGTTCGGTCTTATTGACTCCACCATTGGATGAGCAAGGAATTCCCTGGGTGGATGTCCCATTATATCAAACCATTGCCAAAGCAGATGAAACGTTAAAAGAGAGTCTAATGAAGCAATTGATACAGGGCGAAATTGATTGGGTAACATTTACCAGTGCTTCTACTGTGAGAGGTTTTATGGATACATTTGATGGAATGGATGTATCTTGTATTCATGCTATTTGTATTGGAGAGCAGACAGCAAAAGAAGCACAAAAGCATGGAATAAAAGTAACGATTTCAAAAGAAGCAACCATGGACAGTATGATTGGATCTATGTTAGAGCAAGAATAGGGAGCATATGGGAAAATATATAATAAAAAGAATTTTGATGGGAATAATCACTATTTTTGTATTAATTACAGTGACCTTTTTCCTTACAAGATGGATGCCTGGAAATCCGTTTCAAAGTAATGAAATATCCGAAGGGGTTCTACAGGAAATGGAAGAAGAATATGGACTTCATGATCCGGTTTACATCCAATATGTGAATTATATGGATCACCTTTTACATGGAGATTTGGGTGTATCTTTTAAAAAGCCAGGAGTTGCGGTAAATGAAGTGATTCGAAGAGGAATGCCGGCAACCTTATCCCTAGGTTTACTTGCATTGCTTTTGGCACTGGTGATAGGAATTCCTTTCGGTATCGGTCTGGCCATGGCAAAAACCAAAAAGATGGAACATCTATTAAGGCTTGGGACTAGTCTAGGTGTAGGAATTCCCAATTTTGTGACGGCGATTATACTACTTTTAATTTTTGGTGTATGGTTAAAATGGCTGCCAATTGCAGGTCTGACTAGACCCACCCATTATATTTTGCCGGTAATTTCCTTGGCAGTGTATCCGGCTTCTATGATTGCGAGATATATGGAGGCTGCTTTTTTAGATACCATAAACCAAGATTATATTTTAATGGCAAAAACAAAGAAGCTGCCTAAAAAATATATCATACGGAGACATATTTTGAAAAATGCAATGATTCCAGTAATCAATTGTCTAGGCCCCATGATTGCCTTTCTATTGACAGGAAGCTTTGTAGTAGAAAGTATCTTTACCATTCCGGGTCTAGGCAGGGAATTTGTAAATTCCATTGCAAATCGGGATTATACCTTAATTATGGGTCTTGTAATTTTCATGGGAACGATTGTAATTATAGTCCAGTTATTGATAGACATCATTTGTTCCTTTTTGGATCCAAGAATCCGTTTATCCAATTACGATTAGAGGAAAAACAATATGAGAAACTACATATCCAATCATAATCATACCGATATAAAAAGTCAATTTATGAGCAATAGAATGGCTTTCTTTGGGGCCCTTCTTTTGGTGATCATGATTGGTATGGCTATGGTTATTCCCCTCATTTCTCCTTATCATTATTCAGAACAAAACGTGAGTATACAGAATCTAGGGACTTCGATTTCTCATTTGTTTGGAACAGACAAATTTGGCCGGGATATATTTACGAGAGTGTGGTATGGTGCTGGAATCAGCTTGTGTGTGGGTATCTTTAGTACTATTTTAAATGTAATGATTGGAATCGTGCTTGGGGGCATTGCAGGATATGCAGGTGGCAAGACGGATCTATTACTTATGCGCTTCACGGATATCATTGCATCGATACCATCCCTGTTATATGTAATCTTGATTATGTTGGTACTTGGCACCAACATGGGAAGTATGATTTTGGGAATCTGTGTTTCCGGCTGGATTTCACTAGCCAGGGTGGTAAGAGGTGAAATTATGAAATTAAAAGAAATGGAATTTTGCCTTGCAGCCAAAGTAAGTGGAGTGAGCAGTAGTAGAATTCTTTTTCATCATTTATTAAAAAATGCAGCTGGTCCAATTATTGTAACGGCAACGCTTATGATTCCACAAGCAATCTTTACAGAATCCTTTTTAAGCTTTGTGGGGGTGGGTATTGCAGCACCTATGGCTAGTCTTGGCACTTTGATACAAGAGGCTAGAAGTCAGATTCTGGTGTATCCAATGCAAATCGTCTATCCAGTACTTGTACTGTGTATGTTAAGTATTTGTTTGAATTTGATTGGGGATGGCTTATTAAAAGCATTTAATCCGAAAGGTGAGGAACGATTATGAGCCTATTAGAAATCAGAAATTTACAAGTAAAATTTCATACCAAAACAGGTATGGTTGAAGCAGTTAATCATTTGTCCCTTGATGTGGAAGCAGGAGAAATTGTAGGACTTGTGGGGGAATCCGGTTCTGGGAAAAGCGTTAGTATGATGGCTGTTATGGGACTTCTGAATCAAACAAAATCTGTGGTTCAAGGTGAAATTTACTTTGATGGTGTAGAGCTGATGGGAAATGAGGGACTTTACTCTGGTCATATACCGGATATTGGAATGATTTTTCAAAACGCACTCACTTGTCTCAACCCTACGATGACCGTCGGACGTCAAATTATGGAAACAATTATGATCCATGACAATTGTAAGAAAAAGAAAGCAATGGAGCATGCAGTGGATCTATTAGAACAAGTGGGAATCCGCAAACCAGAGCAATGTATGAAGCAATATCCATTTGAACTATCCGGAGGGATGCTGCAGCGAGTCGTTATTGTAATTGCGTTAGCCTGTAAACCGAAGCTTATGATTGCAGATGAGCCAACTACATCTCTGGATGTTACAGTACAAGCACAGATATTGGAATTGATGAAGCGCATTTCTAAAGAAATGGGGGTTGCCATTTTGTTAATCAGCCATGACATGGGAGTGGTTGCAAGTCTTTGTCAACGAATCTATATACTCCGTAAAGGCCATGTGATAGAAACCGGTTCAATAGATGATATTTTCTACCATTCCAGAGAAGCTTATACGAAAGAATTATTGAGGGACAGCCAAATGGCCAGATATGAGAAAGCCCATGAGGTGATACCACAAACAGAGGCCATATTAAGAGTTTGTGAGGTGGAAAAATATTATAAAGACAAGGCAGTAGATGGGGTAAGCTTTACCATACATCAAGGAGAAACGTTAGGATTAGTGGGAGAAAGCAGCTGTGGAAAAAGTACACTGGCACGTATGATTATCGGTATTCAAAAACCCACAAAAGGAGAAATTTACTTTAAGAATCATAGAATGGACCAACGAAACAATAAGGAATGGATGCCCTACCGACAAAAGGTGCAAATGATTTTTCAGAATCCATATGCCTCTTTGAATCCACGAATGACGATAGGAGAAATCATTGAAGAGCCTTTACGTGCAAATCATATGGGGACAGGGGAAGAACGAAGAGCAAAGGTAGAGAAAATCTTAGAATTAGTAGGCATGCATAAAGAAGATACATACAAATATCCCCATGAATTTTCAGGTGGACAACGTCAACGAATCGGAATTGCCAGAGCGTTTATTGTAGAACCGGAATTGGTGATTTGTGATGAACCACTTTCTGCGTTAGATGCATCTATTCGAGGACAGGTGATGGAGCTATTAGAAGAATTCCAAAAACGGAAAGGCTTATCCTACCTTTTTATTGCACATGATTTGGAGATGGTGAGACGAATCAGCCATCGAATTGGAGTGATGTATCGTGGCACCATTGTAGAACTAGGGAATACAAAAGATATTTATGAAGAGCCATGGCATCCATATACGAAATCATTATTGGCGGCTTCCCCAATCGCAAATCCCCGTCTTGCCAGAAAGAAAAAACAGGGAATCTCTGGAATCCCCAATCAGATCATAGAGAACAAAAGAGAAGATTCCCATCACTGTCCATTTTTGCAAGCATGTAAATACGCGTTGGAAGAATGTCAAAAAGAAGCTCCGGAACTCTATACATATGGTACCCGTAGTGTAGCGTGTTTCTTATACTCGAATAAATTGGCCGAAAAACGAGACAAAAATTATCAAATGACCGCTCAGATCTAAGAAGGAATATGTGAATAAAATGAATCTATGTAAAATGAATCTATGTAAAATGAATCAGAATAAAATACAATTATTAGCCACGGTTATCTTACTACTTGGAATGGTAT
>JAVXHY010000005.1:66704-90431 GCA_036656615.1 Lachnospiraceae bacterium
AATCAGAATAAAATACAATTATTAGCCACGGTTATCTTACTACTTGGAATGGTATGTATCAGTGGATGCAGCAAGAAAGAAACAACCGTAAAAAATGAAATTACAGTAGCAACAAATAGTGAATCTGGATCCTTAGATCCAAGTGGAATGATAGCCATTACCTATCTGGATTATTCCGTATCTGCATTAGATGAGCTCGTAACCTTTGATGAGAAAGGAGATATTGTCTATCGGGGAGCAACCTCTTACGAAGTAAATGAAAATGCTACCATATGGACCTTTCATTTGCGGGAGAAAGCAGTCTGGTCGGATGGAACACCTGTAGTAGCAGAGGATTATCTGAATACAATTACTAGAGCATTGGATCCATCCAGTCAAAATGGTTACTCCAATTACTTATTTCCCATTCAGAATGCAGAAGCCATTTATCACGGTGAAAAACCAATGGAAGAGTTAGGGGTTCAAGCGGTGGATGCCCATACCCTTAAATTCACGCTGTATGAACCATGTTATTATTTCTTGAAATTACTGCGTCTGCCGGTATACACGCCTTCTTGTGTTAAATATGCAGATGCAGTAGGGAGCGGCTGGGATAAGAATCCAAAGACCAGTGTTTCCAATGGACCTTTTTATCTCTATGAGTATGTACCGGAACAATACTTTGTATTGAAAAAGAATCCATTATATTGGGATGCGAAACATATATCATTAGATAAAATTACTTATCAATTTTTTTCGGATCAGCAATCTATGGCGAATGCCTATGAAACAGGTGAAGTAGATGTGGCTACAGGACTGCAGGCATCTGTTATGGAACAATATAAGGGACAGCCAGATCTTAGAATGACGAATCTTATTGCAACTAGATATATATATCCCAATCTAAAGGTGAAGCCATTAGATGATGTAAGGGTAAGGAAAGCCATTAATTTGGGAATCAATCGAAAGGAATTATGTAAAGTAGTAGGACAAAATACAACACCGACGGTTAATTTTGTAGCCATGTATATGCAGGATGCAAAAGCGGAAACCTATTTTATAGACGGTGCAAAGAAGCCTTTTGAGGAAGATTTAGAAGAGGCAAAACGTTTGCTGGCAGAAGCTGGCTATCCAAATGGAGAGGGATTCAAACCACTCACTTATTATTATCCATCTTTGGAAATGGATTCGGATACAGCTCAAGTGCTCCAGGCCCAATTGAAAAAGAATCTAGGAATAGAAATGAAGCTTCAGGCTCAGGAATTGCAAGTAAATTATACCCAAAGACGTTCTGGTGATTTTGATTTATGCCGGATGAATTGGACTGCGGATTTTGCGGATCCTTATACGTATTTATCTATGCTTTTATCTAATAGCACCTATAACTGCAGCGGTGTTAAAGATGAAGCTTATGATACCGTGATGAAAGCCTCTGATTTGGAATCGGATCCAGTTAAAAGAGGAGAGCTATTACATCAGGCAGAACAACAAGCGGTAGGACAGGAAGCCTATATTATTCCTTTATTTGGAATGAAAAATTGCAACTTAATTCGACCTGAAATCAAAAACGTTACACAAATAGAAGCAAGTGGAGCTTTGGAATATCGATATGCAAAAAAATGAAATTACATTTTCATAATTAATAAAGCAAAATAGATTTTGCTATGCTATAATCAAACTATGAGTGAAAATAGGAGATGAAGTATATGTTTAATATATATAAAACGGATAATGGTATTCTTTCAGAACAAGAAGAACTAGAATCAGGGGTATGGGTTCATTTAATGGCCCCATCCATGGAAGAAAGTATGAGAATTGTAGAACATTATGGAGTTGACATTGTGGATGTTCGAGCAGCTTTGGATGATGAAGAAAGTTCTCGTGTAGATTTGGAAAATGGATATACTTTAATATTGGTGGATATTCCCTTTGAAGAGGTGCGTAATAATCGTAAGGCATATACCACCATTCCCCTTGGAATTATACTTGTAAAGGATGCAATCGTAACCATATGTGCGGAAGAAACAGTGGTACTCAATCGATTTATTAAAAATGGCGCAAAAGGATTTAGTACAAAGAAGAGGATGCGTTTTATCTATCAGATCTTGTTTCGAACAGCAAGTGTATATCAGACTTATCTTCGTATTATTGACAGAAGACGTAGTCATATTGAGAATAATGTGGGAACGAAAATGACCGAGGATACCGATTTGATTGATTTACATGAATTAGAATCCAACTTGGTATACTTCGCGACTTCCTTGAGTGCTAATAAACTGGTACTAGAACGACTAACTAGGTATGAACGAATACAGCAATTTCCAGAAGATAAAGAGTTACTGGATGATGTTATAGTAGAGAATCGTCAGGCAATAGAGATGACGAATATTTATCGAGATATTATTCATGGTACTAGAGACTTATTATCTACTATGATCAACAATCGTTTAAATAATATGATGAAATTCTTGACATCTATCACATTAGTTATGGCAATTCCTACTATTATATCAGGAATATACGGAATGAATGTAAGTGAAAAATGGATGCCGCTTTCAGATACTCCATATGGATTTACCATCATTTGTGTTATCACTGCAATCGTATGCTTGATAGCATTGATTATGTTGAAAAAAAGAAAAATGCTCTAAACAAGAGTATAAAGATTACAAGTTATCGCGAAAATGATTGACAATTATAAGTACTATTTGTTATAATGAGTTAATTTCATAAAGTCGGGTGATGGATTCGAGAGAGATTACTTTATTGTAACGCCGAAGGGGAAAAGCAGTAGCTCAAACTCTCAGGCAAAAAGATGGAATCCGGACGAGGCTCTGGAGAACAGTGATGTACCGAAGAAGCAACTTTCGTTTATAAAAAGAAAGGTATCTTTCAGGTAAAAGGACAGAGACAAATATAAATATTCCCACTAAGGGACTATTTACATTTGCCTTTTTAATTTGTGCAATTTTTAGATATTCGAACGGGTTTGCAGACCTGTTTTGATTGGATATCAAATAAAACGGTATTTTATTTCTAATAATATTACTACGACTTTATGAGAAAGTGTCATGAAATGGGCACAACACTGCGTAACTATTTAGTAAAAAAGAGTCATTGCGTTCGAAAGAATGATTGACTCTTTTTAGTTTGAAATAAAAGTGCGAAAGAACATATTTCTCATAAATGAACTTCTGTATAAATACATACGTAAAATCATGCTTAAGTAAGTAATAATCCCATATTTATAAGTGTTTTTGATACAATTAATTCACTTAAAGTCGAAGGGAGAAAAAGTTATGAGTAGAGCTACAAAAAAAATAATGAGTATCGTTCTTGTAATGATGTTACTTTTTTCTATTACTGCATGTGGGAAAAAGGATGAGCCAAAAACAGAAAAAAAGGAAAAAAGTAAAACAATCACAGGTGTATTAGAATCATTTTCAGGCGGAATTATTACAATGACCTCTGATGAACAAGAAAAAAATGAATTAAAGTTTGAAGTAAAAGAAGCAATTATTGAATGCAAGAACATGCTTGTAGGGGATGAGATTGCGGTTGTTTATGAAGGGGAAATCAATGGAACGGATACAAGCAATGTAAAGGTAAAGAAAGTAATAGATGATGGAGAAAATACAACCAAAGTACAAGAGTCTATTGTTGGAACTATGGTAGATGCAAGTATGAATACAATTACCATTCAGAGCAATGATGGGAAACAGTATGCATTTTCAACAGTAGGTGCCAAACACACATATAAGAATGGAATCAAAGAGGGTAATTGGGTGAGAATTACCTATGTGGGTAAAATAAAGGGAACGGATACCTCAGGGGTCAAAGTAATGGAAATTACAGATGATGATGCTAATATACAACCAGAACAGGCTAAAATGGTAATTCAGGCTGTAGACGAAACGGTATATGCCACAGCAGGCGTACATATTAGAGCTTCCTATACAACAGATTCAGCTGCGATTGGATCATTAGCGAAAGGAAATTCAATTCAAAGGACAGGAGTTTGTGCAAATGGATGGTCAAGGGTGAATTTCCAAGGAGCAGATGCTTTTATTTATGGGGATTACTTGTCTGCGACTGCACCAGCAACGACGGCAGCACCAGCTAAAACAAATGGGAATACACCGAAAACACCTCAGCAAGGTGATCCTGCATCCAGCGAGCCAGTACCAGAAAAGACTCCACCAGTTCCAGATGTTACTACATCTACGATTACAGGATATGTAGAAGATGCAAGTATGAGTGTTACTACCATACTTGTGGACAAGGTAGTCTACTCTTTCCAAACAGGTGATGCAAAACATAACTATACAAATGGCATACAGCGAGGAAATGAAATAACAATTACTTACACTGGAACGCTAAACGGTACGGATACAAGTGGGGTTACGGTAGTGTCTGTAAGTGATACCAATGCGAATAGTATACCAACTGTTACCGGAAAAATCATAAATGCTACCATGAACACCATGACCATTCGAACAACAGATAACGCAGAATTGACTTTTGCGACTGATGCTTCCACCGTGAATTGTGCAAATGGAATTATGTTAGATAGCAATGTGGTAGTTACTATTGATTTGTCAGCTGCCATGGGAACCTCTAATATATTCCCTGCAACACAGATTGATGATGCCAAATAGATATTAGAAAAACAACCGTAAGGAGGAATAATGGTCTTACGGTTGTTTTGTTTTTCTTGTAAAACAAGGAAATATTCGATATACTTAGGTTAGGATACGATATACCCTCTAAGCTTAGAAAGGGAATTATAAAATGAATAGTGCAGCAACTTTGATGACAAAAGGGTCTGTTTGGAAAAAGATTACGGTATTTGCAATACCTATTTTTTTTGGAAACTTATTTCAACAACTTTATAATACGGCAGATTCGCTGATTGTAGGGAATTTTTTGGGAAGTAATGCATTGGCCGCAGTCAGTTCTTCTGGAAGTCTTATTTTTTTAATGGTTGGATTTTTTAATGGTATTGCAATGGGGGCTGGAGTGGTAGTAGCAAGATACTATGGCGCACAAGACAAGGAAAGACTTCATACCTCTATCCATACAACGGTGGCATTAGGTTTGGTGTCAGGACTAGTACTAACCATTGTAGGGGTAATATTTGCGCCCAAATTGTTGATATTAATGGGGACACCAGGGGATGTACTTGCAAGTTCAACACGTTATTTTCGGATTTACTTTATGGGATCTATTGCATTTGTATTATATAATTTCTTTGTCGGCATCTTGCAATCTGTGGGTGATAGTAAGCATCCGCTATATTACCTCATTGTGGCTTCTGTTATTAATATCGTATTAGATCTGTTATTTGTGGGAGTGCTGCATATGGGTGTTGGTTCTGCTGCAGTTGCTACTATTATCTCTCAATTTATCAGTGCATTGTTATGTTTTCAGAAGTTGCTGCGAAGTCCAACGGATTATAGGCTGCATATTACGCAGATACGTTTTGATTATCCCATGCTGAAATTGATTATTGCGAATGGACTTCCAACAGGACTGCAGAATTCAATTATTTCTTTTGCAAATGTAGTGGTACAATCCAATATTAATGCATTTGGTAAAATGGCGATGGCAGGTTGTGGATCCTATTCTAAAATTGAAGGTTTTGCTTTTTTGCCAATTAATTGTTTTGCCATGGCCCTTGCTACCTTTATTAGTCAAAATCTTGGAGCAAAAGAATATGACAGAGCAAAGAAAGGGGCAAGATTTGGAGTTTTATGCAGTATCACTATGGCTGAATTAGTTGGTATTATGATTTTCGTAGCAGCTCCGATGTTGATTGGGGCTTTTAGTAATGATGTAGAAGTGATTGCATTTGGAGTAACACAAGCTAGAACAGAAGCACTGTTTTATTGTTTGCTGGCGTTTTCCCATTGTCTTGCCGGAATCTTGCGAGGAGCTGGGAAATCTATGATTCCAATGTTCGTAATGCTGGCATGCTGGTGTATTATTCGCGTAACTTATATTACGATTATGATAGATTTGATTCCTAAGATAGGTGTGATTTTTTGGGCTTATCCTCTTACCTGGACACTCAGTTCCATTGTGTTTTTAATCTATTACATAAAGTCAGATTGGATACATGGATTTGAAAAGTAACAATGTGGGAACCAGGTAAGTATGGGGCTCTATAATCGTAACGGTTCAATACTTCGTTTTAATATTCCTTGCATATGAGCAATTGCAATCCCATAATTGGTAATTGGTGTTTCGGAATCGATAGCGCATTGGATACGATATTTCATCTCTCGCTCATTTAAAGTGCATCCACCACAATGAACAATCATTTTATAAGAAGATAAATCCACAGGGAATTCTACTCCACTGGTAAACTGAAAGTTTAATTCTTTTCCAGTATGCTTGCGAATCATAAGCGGAAGCTTTACCGTGCCAATGTCTTCACATTGACGGTGGTGGGTACAGCCTTCACATATAAGAATGGTATCTCCATCATTTAAAGTATCCAAAGCCTTCGCACCTTTTACCACAGTTTCCAGACTTCCTTTGTGTCTTGCAAAGAGAATGGAAAATGAGGTCAATGCAATATCATTCGGAGTTACAGCGGCCACAGCAGAAAATGCCTGACTGTCAGTAATGACAAGTCTAGGTTTAGTACCAAGAGTCTTGAGCGTGTGGCTCAGTTGTGAAACACTAACAACAATGGAAATAGCATCTGCCTCCAGTATATCTCTTATGGTCTGCTGCTGGGGAAGGATTAAGCGTCCTTTAGGTGCAGCTTTATCAATGGGAATTACTAAGATAACAAAATCAGCAGGTTTTAGTAAATCTTTTACAATGGGATACTTTGAAGGGTCAGGCAGGACTTGTTTGGCAATTAATTCTTTCAATTCCTGAATATTGGCACCAGTTGTGGTGCTGACCCAAATATAGGGTTCCGATGATTCCAAAAGTTGATTGGAAGAAACGGCAGACCTGTCTGTGATTTGGGACAGCAAATCCATCTTGTTCATAACGATTAGATAAGGAATTTGTTTCTTTTTAATATGTTCTAGAATTTGAGTATCGTCTGTTGTCAGACCGACCAAGCCATCCACAACTAGGATGGCAATATCGGTCTTATTTAATATTTGGTATGCTTTTTGGATTCGTAATTGTCCCAGTTCGCCTTCGTCATCAAGCCCTGGCGTATCAATCATCACCACAGGACCTAATGGAAGAAGCTCCATAGCTTTCAAAACCGGGTCAGTTGTTGTTCCTTTGATCTCTGATACAATAGCTAAACTTTGTCCAGTCAGTGCATTGATTACACTGGATTTCCCGGCATTTCGTCTGCCGAAAATACCAATATGAGTACGGTTAGCGGATGGAGTATCATTTAAACTCATAAGAACCTCCTTTTAGAATCTAAAATCTCGTCGATTGTCTTCTTCAATAGCTTTTAAATTTTCAATAACAATCTGGCGAACCTTTTCCTTTGGAATGGTATTGATTTCATTAGCGATTAATTTATTTCCAATTTCTCTTGTTGCTTCAGAAGCATAATCCATCAAATATTCTTTTAATGTCATGAGTGCATTGGGCTGGCAGCAGTTTTGAATTTGGCCGCTCTTACATAGCTGCATAAAACGGTCACCCGTACGTCCCTCACGATAACAGGCAGTACAAAAGCTTGGAAGATAGCCAATTTCCATTAACCATTTTACAATTTCATCTAGTGAACGTGTATCGCTTACATCAAATTGGGCAGAATTTTCTTCCAATGGCTCTGGTGTTGCATATCCACCTACGCTGGTTTTAGAACCACCACTGATTTGTGATACACCAAGATGCAGAACTCGTTCTCTACATTTTTGGCTTTCACGGGTTGAAATAATCATACCAGTGTAAGGAACGGAGATACGAATACAGGCAACAATTTTAGCGAAAATATCATCACTGATACTATTATCAAAGTCTTTCACATCAATATCCTCAGCAGGACAAAGTCGAGGTACACTGATGGTATGAGGACCTACACCAAAGGTTGCTTCCAAATGTTCCGCATGCATTAATAGCCCTGCAAATTCGTAACGATATTTATCGAGACCAAATAAAACACCTACACCTACATCATCAATACCGCCTTCCATTGCACGATCCATAGCTTCTGTATGGTATGCATAGTCGTGTTTTGGACCAGTTGGATGAAGTTCTAGGTAGCTATCCTTGTGGTAAGTTTCTTGGAATAAGATATAAGTGCCAATTCCGGCATCTTTCAATTTACGATAATTTTCCACTGTGGTAGCAGCAATATTGACGTTTACACGTCTGATTTCTCCATTTTTATGTTTGATGCTATAAATAGTGTCAATACATTCTAAAATATATTCAATTGGGTTATTAACAGGATCTTCACCTGCTTCTAAAGCAAGCCGTTTGTGTCCCATATCCTGAAGTGCAATGGTTTCTTTACGAACTTCTTCCTGTGTTAATTTCTTGCGGGCAATATGTTTGTTTTTCATGTGATACGGACAATAAGTGCAGCCATTAATACAATAATTAGATAAGTAAAGTGGTGCAAACATAACAATACGATTTCCGTAGAAATCTTTCTTGATTTGTTCAGCTAATGTAAATATTTCTTGATTTTTTTCTTCGATTTCACAAGCAAGCAAGACAGAAGCTTCTCTATGAGAGAGACCTTTGCGTGCTCTTGCTTTTTCAATTAGAGAATCAATTAATGCCACATTGTCCTTGTTTGCTTCGGCATAGTCCAGTGATTCTAAAATTTCCTCGTGATTAATAAATTCATCTGCTTTTTTTGATGCTGGTTGATACATAATATGATTCCTCCTGTATGTTTGATTTGTGGTCACCTCTAGATACGACCACATGATAACCAATAGCTTCCATTTGTTTTTCTAAATCGTTTTTACATTCTGCTGCCTCATCTCCGGTGCATAATTTATTATCATAAAGAGCATAATCTTTTCTGACAACAGGTGGTGAAAGGTTAGGCATGACTACATTGGCACCAGCAAGAACTCCGAGTTCACGTCCCTTAGAATCGATGGTTCCCAGTGCAGTAGTGGCGGGCAACAAAACCTCGGGCAGCATGAGCCTTAATAGGGCAAGCATGTAAAGTGTTAATTCTGAGGTCCCTGCAGGATGTTCCCGAAAAGGTGTATCATGGTGTGGAATGAAAGGACCAATTCCTACCATTTGTGGATTAAGTGCTTTAATAAAGAGCATATCTTCAGCTAAATTGGATGTCTGTTGAAAGGGAGAACCAACCATGAATCCGGTTCCAACCTGATAGCCAATTTTTTTTAGATCGCTTAAACAGCGCTGTCTGCAAGCAGCAGTCAGAGCGGGTGGATGAAGACTTGCATAATGCTGTGGGTTATAGGTTTCATGGCGTAAAAGAAATCGATCTGCTCCAGCATCAAAATAACATTGATAGCTTTCATAAGATTTTTCTCCTACGGATAACGTAATTGCACAATCAGGATGTTGTGTTTTGATTGCGGAAACAAGTGCTGCAAGACGTACATCGTTATAATACCCATCCTCACCGCCTTGAAGTACAAAGGTTCTAAATCCTAGATCATATCCTGTTCTACAGCAATCCAGAATCACTTCCTGGGAAAGTCGATATCTGGAAATATTGGTGTTGCTCTTTCGTATACCACAGTAGTAGCAGTCGTTTTTACAATAATTTGTAAACTCTATGAGTCCACGAATATAAATATCAGTACCATATTGCTGGTGTCGTACTTCACGGGCCTGGGAAAAAAGATATTCCGTAATGTCTGGTGACCGCCCATCAATTAAGGCAATCCATTCTTTTTTGGAGAGACATTGTTCTTGTTTTAGTTTGTCAATTAATTCTTTCATAGATTACCTCTTGGGCCATTTAGGAGTCACTAGTTTTTGCATAAATAGTTTTGGTACTGATACCGGGGAGCATCCCTAGTTTACCAGAAAGAGCACTGATAATATCATTTGGTGCATCTAAGGCAACACTGATAATAGAAATACTTCGTTCCCGATATGGAATTCCCATTCGTCCGATAATATGGCTCGCATATTCACTTAGTATAATATTCAATTGTTCAATGGATTCGTTGGTTTCAACCACGATCCCTATAAGGGCGATTCTTGTATTCATTTTTTCCTCCTTTGTTTTATAATTCTATATGCAAAAAACCTCTGCGCAAGGCGCAGAGGTTACATAGGAACATAAATTCAATCCTAAAAGAATCCCAGTCTGTGCGCCTTTTTACTTAGGTGTCACCCTTTGCAATTAGAACGTTTTTAACAGTGTAGCACAGGAAGAAAACAGATGCAATATTAGTTTAATCTTTATCAGGATTGTTAAATGTGAATTGCTTGCAGAAAGCAAATAAAAAGGCTATAATATAGGTTCAATAATTTGTAGATACCTTAAAATAAATATCATGACGCATTGGGGGAAAAGAATGAACGAAGATGATAAAAAGAGTGTAAAGGAACGGATCGTAACAGCGGCCTGGGAATTATTTCATGAAAAAGGGTATGACAATACCACAATGGAAGACATTATTAAATTATCGGGAACTTCAAAAGGCTCATTTTATTACTATTTTGATAGTAAAGATGTATTGTTAAGTACCTTATCTGATTTTTTGGATGACATTTATCTGCAATTGCAAGAATCCCTCAATCCGGAAATGAATAGTTTTGATAAGTTGACTTATTTAAACTATGAGATACATAGTATTATGGAACAGAAAATAAGCTGTGAGTTATTATCATCGTTATATTCTTCACAACTTGTAACAAAAGGTGAAAGGCACCTGTTAGATCAGAACCGCGTTTATTATCGACTTTTAAGGGAAATTGCAGAAGAAGGACAAAAGCGTGGACAAATTACAAGAGAACGAACCGTGAATGAAATTATTAAAATATATAGTATATGTGAAAGAGCTTTGGTATCAGACTGGTGTCTGAGTAAAGGCAGTTATTCATTAGGAGAATATAGTAAAGAATATATGCCGATTTTATTACAGGCATTTCGGGGAGAGGAACTATAACATGAAATTATTTCAGCAAAAGACAACGATACAGTTATTTAAGAAAACAGAGGATTTTTTACAAGAGTTTCCTATTTGTGAAACGGATTTTATATTGGCAAGTAAGACCATCTATGAGAAATATTTTGCATCACAAAAGCTTTTGGCCCATGTGGAATACAAGAGCAAGTATGGAGTTGGAGAACCCACAGATGTGATGATGAATGAGTTGATGAAAGATTTTTCTAATACGAAATGTAATCGTATTATTGCAATTGGTGGAGGTGCAGTAATTGATATGGCAAAGCTTCTTGTGTTGAAAGAGCAGGGGAATGCCAGAGATATTTTCGAGAAAAAGCTGCCTTTTGAAAAAGTACGAGAGCTCATTGCAATACCTACAACTTGCGGAGCGGGGTCAGAGGTTTCGAATGTTACCATTACAGAACTAACTGCACTGCATACAAAGATGGGGCTTGCGACAGATGAATTATATGCGGATTATGCAATTTTGATCCCGGAATTATTAAAAGAACTGCCATTTGATTTCTTCGCAACCAGTGCAATCGATGCATTGATTCATGCCATTGAATCCTATGTGTCCCCAAGGGCGAGCTTATACACGGAATTGTTTAGTGAGAAGGCAATTGTAATGATTGTAAAAGGATTCCAGGAAATCATAGAAAAAGGAAAAGAATATCGATTTGAATTATTGGAAGAATTTCTATTAGCCAGTAATATGGCTGGTATTGCATTTGGAAATGCAGGAACGGGTTCGGTACATGCCATGTCTTATCCACTAAGTGGAGAGTATCATGTTACCCATGGAGAAGCCAATTATCAATTGTTTACAGGAGTATTCAAAGCTTATGCGAAGTTAGATCCGGAGGGTAAACTAAAGGGAATGAATCAAGTATTAAGTGAAATCTTGAATTGTGAAATCACAGCAGTGTATGAAAGTTTAGAAGCATTATTAGATTGTATTATTCCACGAAAACCGTTGAGGGAATATGGCATGAAGGAGATAGAAATCAGCTCCTTTACAGATTCTGTAATGGCAACTCAGCAGAGACTATTAAATCAAAGTTATGTGAGATTTACAAGAGAAGAAATGATGGAAATCTACCAAAAGCTCTACTAAATAGATTTGGCTGCAAAAGGTGCTTTGTAACACCTTGCAGCCAGTCCTTTGGTAAGAAGGAATATCAATCCCCTTTACTGCTTAAAATATTATGATTCTTTTCCCAGTATAAGTTATTATCTGGATTACATTCATTGATTACATCTGGATTATAAGTTACTTTTGGTTCTTCACTATGATCTTTATGATGCATAGCCTGCAGTCTTTCTTTTGCAATTTTCCCAGAAGTTCTTTCGTAAGCGGAACCTTTAAATCCTGGTAGATCTTGGTTTGAATTCATTATGATACCTTCCCATTTTCCCATTTAATATTTCATCAGGTGTATAGAAATAGTATGGGTAGAAATGGAGAAATTATGCAAGTAAGCTTATGCTTTTTCCGGTGCTGGATATTCCACACCTTTGGTATCAACAGATACGGACTTTAATTGTTGCTTTTCTAAGGGTTGGTCGCTGCGATTTGTTTTAGTTTCGGCTATCTTATCTACAATATCTAATCCTTCAATGACCTTACCAAAAGCGGCATAAGCACCATCTAAGTGTGGAGAATTCTTATGCATAATAAAGAATTGTGAGCCAGCAGAGTCTGGATGTGAAGAGCGTGCCATGGAAAGAACACCTGGTTCATGAGCCAAATCATTTTGGAAGCCATTCTGTTTGAATTCCCCTTTGATTGAATAGCCGGGACCACCCATACCAGTTCCATCAGGACATCCGCCTTGAATCATAAAACCCTTAATTACACGGTGAAAGTTTAAATTGTCATAGTAGCCACTCTGCACCAATGAGATAAAGTTATTGACAGTATTTGGAGCAATTTCAGGATATAATTCTGCTTTCATTATATCCCCGTTCATCATTTCAAAAGTTACAATTGGATTTGTCATTTCTATATTCCTCTTTTCTTTGTATTCATATTTCTTATTTATTATAACGGATAAACTACAATCCGTAAAGCTTACTTATAGAAATATCCTTGCAAACTACAGAGTGATGAAGTACAATGACATTTAGCGAATAACAGAGGAATAAAGAAAGGAATTGTTATGAATATGATTCAGACAAAACAACTGGTGTTTGAATATGAAAAGCGTGATGAAGAAGGAAAAGTTATTGGAAAACATCGCGCAGTTGATCAAGTGAATATGAGTGTGAAGCCTGGACAGTTTATAGCTATTTTAGGACATAATGGTTCGGGAAAATCAACTCTAGCTAAACATATGAATGCGATATTGGTGCCAAATGAAGGAACTATGTGGGTAGATGGAAAAGATACCCAGGATATGAATCATTTATGGGAGATTCGTCAATCAGCAGGAATGGTATTTCAAAATCCGGATAATCAGATTATTGGAACTGTAGTGGAGGAAGATGTGGGATTTGGTCCAGAAAATTTGGGAGTCCCTACAGAAAAGATATGGAAACGAGTGGAGGAAAGTCTTAAAGCAGTTGGAATGCTGTCTTACCGTGGACATTCTCCCAATAAGCTCTCTGGAGGTCAAAAACAACGGGTAGCTATTGCTGGGGTTATAGCCATGCGTCCTAAATGCATCGTATTGGATGAGCCAACAGCTATGTTAGATCCCAATGGGCGAAAAGAAGTGCTGGCAACAGTAGAAGCATTGAGAAAGCAAGAACAGATTACGGTTATTTTAATTACTCATTATATGGAAGAAGTCATTGATGCGGATTGTGTTTATGTAATGGATCAGGGGCACATTGTAATGGAAGGAAGTCCAAGAGAAATATTTGGACAGGTAGCAGAATTAAAGAAATATCGTTTGGATGTTCCACAGGTTACCATGTTAGCATATCGGTTGCAGCAAAAGGGTCTTCCACTTCCGAATGGTATTCTGAGAATTGAAGAGTTAGTGGAGGCAATATGTCAATTAGATTAGAACATATTAATTATATATATAGCCCAGAAACTGCCTATGAAAAACAAGCTTTAAAGGATATCTGTCTAGAAATTCCACATGGACAGTTTATAGGAGTGATTGGACATACAGGATCAGGAAAGTCAACGTTAATTCAGCATTTTAATGGATTGATGAAGGCGACCAGTGGAGCATTATACTATAATGATGTGAATATTTATAGTGAGAAATATTCCATGAAAGAATTACGCAATCAAGTGGGTCTAGTATTTCAATATCCAGAACATCAGCTTTTTGAAATTGATGTTTTGACAGATGTGTGCTTTGGACCAAAAAATCAAGGGTTTTCAACAGAGGAGTGTAAAATACGGGCAAAGAAGGCATTGGAATTGGTTGGATTCCCAGAGGAACTCTTTGGACAATCACCCTTTGATTTATCAGGTGGTCAGAAGCGTAGGGTTGCGATTGCCGGTGTATTAGCAATGGAACCGAAAGTATTGGTGTTAGATGAGCCAACAGCTGGACTTGATCCAAGGGGGCGAGATGATATTTTAAATCAAATTGCTTTTTTGCATAAGCAATGTGATATGACGGTTATTTTAGTTTCTCATAGTATGGAAGATATTGCAAAATATGTGGAACGAATTATTGTTATGAATGAAGGAAGTATTATGATGCAGGGATCTCCACAGGATGTATTTACCCGATATAGAGAATTAGAAGCAGTGGGGCTTGCTGCGCCACAAGTAACCTATATTATGAATGCACTTTGGAAACAGGGAATGGAAGTATCTACTAAAGTAACAACTGTGGAAGAGGCGGCAGATGAAATTATGAAAGCAATAAATAAAAAGAAACAAAAAAGTGAGCAGGAGCAACTATGATTAGAGATATTACAATTGGACAATATTATCCATCCAACAGTATATTACACAAGCTAGACCCAAGAGTGAAAATCGCGTGTACCCTGTTTTATTTAATTTCCCTTTTTCTCTTTAAAAGCATCTTAGGATATGCACTTGCAGCTACCTTTTTATGTTTGGTGATAAAGCTGTCAAAGGTACCAGTAAAGTTTATCGTCAAGGGATTAAAACCAATTATCATGTTACTGATGATAACGGTAATTTTTAATTTGTTTTTGATAGAGGGCGGAGCAGTCCTTGTACATGTTTGGATTTTCAAGATTACGGAGGAAGGACTTCGAACGGCTGTATTTATGGCAATTCGACTTATATTTTTGATTGCAGGTTCTTCTTTGATGACATTAACTACAACACCTAATGCACTTACAGATGGTATTGAGAAGCTATTATTTCCTTTGAATAAAATCAAAGTGCCAGTTCATGAAATTGCTATGATGATGTCTATCGCACTGCGTTTTATTCCTATTTTATTAGAGGAAACAGATAAAATAATGAAAGCGCAGATTGCCAGGGGCGCAGACTTGGAAAGTGGAAACATTATTCAAAAAGCAAAGGGAATGATTCCTATTTTAGTGCCGCTTTTTGTATCCGCATTTCGCAGAGCAAATGATCTTGCCATGGCGATGGAAGCAAGGTGTTATCGTGGTGGGGAAGGCAGAACGAAAATGAAACCATTGGTATATAAAACAAAGGATTACGTTGCCTATGTAGTTACCTTGGTTTATATGGCAGTTGTATTTGTAGTGGGACGTTTTGTACCATTTCAAATATGGATTTTCTAAAGGGGTTTTTATGAAAAGAGTAAAGCTGACAATTGCTTATGATGGAACTCATTATTGTGGCTGGCAGATACAGCCAAATGGAGTTACCATAGAGGAAATTCTAAATAAAACATTGAGTAGATTAACAAAAACAAAAGTTGAGGTGATTGGTGCAAGTCGAACGGATTCAGGTGTACATGCCCTTGGAAATGTAGCCGTATTTGATACGAAATCAAACATACCACCGGAACGCTTTTCTTACGCATTGAACCAACGTCTTCCAAAGGATATTTGTATTATAAAATCCGAAGAAGTGCCATTGGATTTTCACCCCAGATATTGTAATTGTAAAAAAACCTATGAGTATCATATTTTGCAGACCGGAATTTCTATACCTACCAAACGGCTCACTAACTATTTTGTCTCTTATGATTTGAATATTGAACATATGAGACAGGCAGCATCTTATTTAGTAGGAGAACACGATTTTGCCAGTTTTTGTAATGTTCGTACAAATGTTGAAAGTACGGTAAGGACAATTACAGAGCTTGAGATAGATACAAATGGTTCGGAAATTATCATTCGAATTACAGGCACAGGGTTTTTGTATCATATGGTACGCATTATTGTAGGAACTTTGATACGTGTAGGCAGAGGATATTATGAGCCACAGAAAATACAGGAAATATTAGAAGCAAAAGATAGAAAAGCGGCAGGAGTAACAGCACCGGCACACGGTTTGATGTTAGTAGAAATCAATTATGAATGAGAGGGGAACAATATGAAGTATGTAGGAATTGACATTGGCTCGACAGCATCTAAGGTAGTAGTAAGAGGAGATGTAGAACAACATTTTGTATTACCAACTGGATGGAGTAGTAAGGAGACTACAAAAGACATAAGAGCGGCATTATATCAATCTTCTGTTGATGTGGATCAGGAAGATACAAAGGTGGTAGCCACAGGATATGGCAGAGTGGCTGTGGATTTTGCTGATAAGGTAATAACAGAGATTACCTGTCATGCAAGAGGTGGACTGGAAATTCTAGGAAAAGACTGTACCATCATAGATGTTGGTGGACAGGACACAAAAGTTATTCAAGTAAAAAAAGGGGTAGTAATGGATTTCCTAATGAATGATAAATGCTCAGCAGGAACAGGTAAATTTCTGGAAATCATGGCAAATCGTTTGGGAGTTACAATAGATGATCTTTTCGAATTAGCAAAAACGGGAGAAAAAATCCCAATTAGTTCTTTATGTACCGTTTTTGCAGAATCGGAGGTTATTAGTTACATAGGAGAAGGAAGAGCAAAAGAAGATATTGCCGCGGGTGTAATTGATTCCGTAGCAGCAAAGGTTGCGCAGCTATGTCAGCGCCTATCCCTTTCGGATACGTTGATTCTTACAGGTGGATTAAGTCACAGTGTATATTTTACGAAAAGTCTTTCGGAAAAATTGAATCAACCAGTAATGCCAACAGAATTTGGACGCTTTGCCGGAGCTTTGGGAGCTTCTTTACTGGCAGAAGAAAAATTATGCAAATAAACAAATAAAGGAACTTCTGCAATACGTTGAAAAAATAAATAATATTGTTCATTTTTTCACAAAGCCGAAATAATATACAATAAAACTAAGAAAAAATCAGATAAAAATTGTCGATACTTACAGTTTTTATAAAAAAAAGATAAAATGGTTGACGTAAACCGTAAACCACACCATAATGAAAAAGGTTATTACAATTTTGGGAGGGCATTATAAATGGAAAATTTATTACGAATTGTACCTGTTGTTGGTGTAATTGCGCTTGTTTTTGCAGCTTATCTTGTGAAAAAAGTAACACGCGAAGACCCAGGTACAGAGAAGATGAAAGAGATTGCAGAAGCAATCAGTGACGGAGCCAAAGCATTTTTGATGGCAGAGTACAAGATTTTAGTTATTTTTGTAACTGTACTTTTTTTCCTAATTGGATTTGGAATAGGAAATTGGATTACAGCAGGCTGTTTTTTAGTAGGAGCAGTATTTTCTACAGCAGCAGGATATGTAGGAATGAATGTAGCAACAAAAGCAAATGTTAGGACAACAAATGCAGCTAAAAACAGTGGTATGAATAAAGCATTGTCTATTGCATTTTCCGGCGGAGCAGTTATGGGAATGTGTGTAGCAGGACTTGGTGTTATTGGAGTCAGTGTTATTTATATGTTAACTGGGAACGTAGAAGTTTTATCTGGATTTAGCTTAGGTGCTTCTTCGATTGCTTTATTTGCTCGTGTTGGTGGAGGTATTTATACAAAGGCAGCAGATGTTGGTGCCGACTTGGTAGGAAAAGTAGAAAGTGGAATACCAGAAGATGATCCAAGAAATCCGGCAGTTATTGCGGATAATGTTGGCGATAATGTTGGTGATGTAGCGGGAATGGGAGCTGACTTATTTGAATCTTATGTTGGTTCTTTAGTATCAGCTGTTACATTGGGTATTATTTATTTCCAAGTGAAAGGAATTGTATTTCCACTTGTTATATCAGCATTGGGACTTGGAGCTACAATCATAGGAACGTTCTTTGTAAAAGGTGATGAAAAATCAAATCCTCATAAAGCGTTGAAAATAGGTACATACGTATCTAGTGCAATTGTGGTTGTTGTATCATTGATCTTTAGTAAGATGTTCTTTGGTAACTTTAATGCAGCAATTGCTATTATTTCAGGATTGGTCGTTGGACTTTTGATTGGTATGATTACAGAAGTTTATACTTCAGGAGATTACAAATCAGTAAAAAGAATTGCAGAACAGTGCAGTACAGGACCTGGTACTACTATTATTAGTGGTTTGGCAGTAGGAATGCGCTCTACAGCAATACCAATTCTTTTGATTTGTGTAGGTATATTTGTTTCTTTTGAATTTAGTGGTTTATACGGTATTGCCCTTGCAGCAGTAGGAATGCTTTCTACAACAGCTATTACAGTAGCAGTAGATGCTTATGGTCCAATTGCAGATAATGCAGGTGGTATTGCTGAAATGTCAGGTCTTGACCATTCAGTACGTGAAATTACAGACAAGTTGGATGCAGTAGGAAATACAACTGCAGCAATTGGTAAAGGTTTTGCAATTGGTTCAGCAGCACTAACAGCCTTAGCATTGTTTGTGTCTTATGCGGAAGCAGTTCAATTGAAAAATATTGATATTTTAAATAATCGAGTAATTATTGGTTTATTTATTGGTGGTATGCTTCCATTCTTATTCTCAGCTTTGACAATGGATTCTGTATCGAAAGCAGCATTTAAAATGATTGAAGAAGTTCGTAGACAGTTCCGTACAATTCCTGGTATTATGGAAGGTACTGGAAAACCGGATTATAAATCTTGTGTGGCTATTTCTACAACAGCAGCATTAAGAGAAATGATGATTCCAGGTATTATGGCAGTGGCGGCACCGGTAACAGTTGGTGTAGTATTAGGCCCGGCAGCTTTGGGTGGATTATTAGCAGGAGCTTTGGTAACTGGTGTATTGATGGCAATCTTTATGTCAAATGCAGGTGGTGCTTGGGATAATGCAAAGAAATATATTGAAGAGGGTGCAATGGGCGGAAAAGGTAGTGAAGCTCATAAAGCAGCAGTAGTAGGGGATACCGTAGGGGATCCATTTAAAGATACTTCAGGACCATCTATCAATATTCTTATTAAACTGATGACAATTGTATCTCTTGTATTTGCACCATTATTCTTATCTATTGGTGGATTATTGTAAATAAAAATAAAAGCATGGAAAAGAACAAGTAATAGATGATGAAATAGACAGAGAACAGCCGGTGGGTGAGAGGCGTATAGGAAATCATTTATGAATACATCTTGGAGCTTCACACCGAACAGATTATAAGTAGGCTGTGACGAATTAAGCACACGTTATCGTGCCTGAAGTATGTAGCTGCACTTAGTGTAGTGAGATACTTGTGGAGGCAGATAATGCGAATTATTTGTGAATTAAGGTGGTATCGCGAGTTACTCTCGTCCTTTGTTAGAAAGGACGGGAGTTTTTTTGCTTTAAAAAATTAATTTTAATAATAGAATCAAAAGATAATCGGGAAACAATGCATGCATTATAAGAAAATGGAGGAAATTAAGATGAAGATGTATGAAGAATTAAAAGCCAGGGGGCTAATTGCTCAGGTGACAGATGAAAAAGAAATAGAAGAATTGATTGATAATGGGAAAGCGGTCTTTTATATTGGATTTGATCCCACTGCAGATAGCTTGCATGTAGGACACTTTATGGCGTTGTGTCTGATGAAACGATTACAAATGGCAGGAAATAAGCCCATTGCATTACTTGGAGGCGGAACTGGTATGATTGGAGACCCATCTGGAAGAACTGACATGCGCCAAATGATGACTCCGGAAACCATTTCCCACAATTGCAATTGTTTTAAAGAACAGATGAGTAAATTTATTGATTTCTCAGAAGGAAAAGCCATGATGATTAATAATGCAGAATGGCTGTTAGACTTGAATTATGTGGAATTCATACGTGAGGTTGGACCACATTTCAGTGTAAACCGTATGTTAAGTGCAGAATGTTACAAACAAAGAATGGAAAAAGGTTTAAGCTTTCTTGAATTTAATTATATGATTATGCAAAGCTATGACTTCTATGCACTGTTTCAAAAGTATGGTTGTAATATGCAGTTTGGTGGAGACGATCAGTGGAGTAATATGTTAGGCGGAACAGAGTTGATTCGTCGTAAATTGGGAAAAAATGCATATGCTATGACGATTACCTTACTTTTAAATTCAGAAGGTAATAAAATGGGCAAGACACAGTCCGGAGCAGTATGGTTAGATCCAAATAAAACATCGCCCTTTGAATTCTTCCAATACTGGAGAAATATAGCAGATGCGGATGTGTTGAAGTGTTTACGTATGCTTACATTTTTACCATTAGAGGAAATTGATGCAATGGATCAGTGGGAAGGAAGTCAGTTAAATCAAGCCAAAGAAATACTGGCATATGAATTGACTCAATTGGTACATGGAGAAGAAGAGGCAAAGAAAGCCAAAGAAAGCGCTAGGGCATTATTTAGTGCAGGGACAGCAGCACAGATGCCTACTATGGAAGTACAGGAAGTGGATTTAATAGATGGGAATATAGATATATTGACTTTATTGGTAAAAAGCGAATTAGTATCTTCCAAATCAGAAGCAAGACGTGCGGTAGAACAAGGTGGTGTATCTGTAGAGGGAGAAAAAGTAACAGATATAAAAGCTACATTTACCAAAAACCAATTAGACAAAGAGGGCTTAGTATTAAAAAGAGGAAAGAAGAATTTTTGCAGAATTATTTTCATATAAGATAAAAGAACTCCACAAATAAGGTGGAGTTCTTTAGATTCATTCATCAACATACATCTAATCCTTACCTACTCTAAAATACTGAATGCTATATGCAGGAAGTAAAAGGGAACCGCTTAATTTCTTTGTGTCATTAGAAATTAAATCGTTGACATTTCCTTGTAATTCATTAGAATGAGCTGTAAATTCATCTGCTGAAATATTGAGGGCAATCCAAATACATTCATCTTCAGACCGACGTTCAAAGATAAGCTGCTGATTGGTGATTACAAGGTTCCTATAATTTCCATAGCATAAGGCCTGGGAATGTTGTCTAATCCTAATTAAGTTTTTAATCATATCGGTTAGTTCGTTTGGATGTGGAGAATCGAAACAAGGACGAAGTGCATAATCGTTGTCTGTTGATTTCTCCCCGGGTTCTCCCCATTCGCTGCCATAGTAAATACAGGGAATGCCTGGCATGCCCATAAGAAGTCCATAAGTAAGAACTAGATGTTTCTTGTTCTTTAATATACTGAATATTCTAGCTACATCGTGATTATCTGCAAAGGTCATTAAGTGCTTGCCACGGTAAATACACCATGGATCTGCTCCAAATTGACGATTTAAGGAATGTGCAATTTCAAATAAATTTAAATCATTCATACTGGAGAACAATCCTTTATAGCACTCATAATTGGTGCAGCTATGCAGCATATCGTCTGCTACAATGGTATTATAATCACCAAATAAGACTTCCCCAATTAGAACGAAGTCGGGATTTATGGCTTCACAAAAGTGCCTTAATGTGCGAATAAAATCATGATCTAGACTGTAAGCTACATCCAGGCGAATTCCGTCAATTTGAAATTCATCTATCCATCCCTTTACACAGTCTAACAAATACGCTACTACCGCAGGATTGCGCAGGTTGAGCTTCACTAATTCGTAATGTCCTTCCCAACCTTCATAGCTGAAACCATCCTGATAACCATTATTTCCATGGAAATCCATGAAAAACCAATCCTTGTAAGAGGATTGTTCCTTACTTTGTAATACGTCTTGAAAAGCCCAGAAACCACGACCTACATGGTTAAACACACCATCTAATACAATGTGGATATGGTGGGCATGTAAATCCTGACAAACATCGGCAAAGTCCTGATTTGTACCTAGCCGGCAGTCGATGTTTTTAAAATCCCGTGTATCATACCCATGCTGGTCAGATTCAAAGATTGGATTTAATAACAGGGAGTTAATTCCTAAAGATGTCATGTAATCTGTCCATTTCATAATTTTACGGATACGAGGAACCGTAATCTGGTCATTGTGATAAGGCGCACCACAGAAACCGATGGGATATATTTGATAAAAAACGCTATTATAAGCCCACATTTTACTTTACCTACTTTCTATTGTTATCATTTAAATTTATAAATTCCATTAATATTTTATCATAGATTCTTATATCTGTGCAAACCAGTAAATTAAACGTAACAGTTCAGTCGTGCCATTTGCGTAAAGCACCTTCGGTGCTTTGCGCTACATACGCAGCTTTTTTTGCTCATAAACGGGCATTCTGCTCATAATCAAAAGAATGTGCGAATTCATGCAAGCATGATTCACTCATTCTTTTGATTATGGCTAAACTGTTACAATTAAACGTAAGGAAATAAAAAAAACAGTTGACACACATGCTGGAGTATAATATAATAAGTCAGTATGACACGAGAAGAAACAGAATGCACCATGCCCCGGAGCAGTCTGGTTTCCATAAAATAACAAAGTAATGATTATAGGAGGTAAACCAATGAAAACTTATATGGCTAGTACAGAAACAGTTGAAAGAAAATGGTACGTAGTAGATGCTACAGGATATACATTAGGTCGTTTGGCATCAGAGATTGCTAAGGTATTAAGAGGAAAGAATAAGCCGATTTTTACTCCACATATTGATACAGGTGATTATGTAGTTGTGGTAAATGCAGATAAGGTGACTGTGACAGGTAAGAAAATGGATCAAAAACTTTATTATCATCACTCAGATTACGTTGGAGGAATGAAGGAAACACCATTAAAAGTAATGATGGAAAAGAAACCAGAACACGTAATGGAACTTGCTGTACAGGGAATGCTTCCAAAAGGACCTTTGGGAAGAGCAATGCTTAAGAAATTACATGTATACGCTGGACCAAATCATGAACAACAAGCTCAACAACCAGAAGTATTAACATTTTAAGGAAAGATTGGAAGGAGGAAATTACAGTGGCTAAAGCAAAATTCTACGGAACAGGCAGAAGAAAAAAATCAATTGCAAGAGTATATTTGGTACCTGGAACAGGTACTATTACAATAAATAAAAGAGACATTGATTCATATTTCGGATTGGAGACATTAAAGGTTGTTGTACGTCAACCATTGGTGGCTACAGAGACATTAGACAAGTTTGATGTAATTGTAACTGTACATGGAGGCGGATACACCGGACAAGCTGGTGCAGTTCGTCATGGTATTGCAAGAGCTTTATTACAGGCAGACATTGAATACAGACCAACACTTAAGAAGGCAGGATATCTGACAAGAGATCCACGTATGAAGGAAAGAAAGAAATACGGCCTCAAAGCAGCTCGTAGAGCACCACAATTTTCAAAGAGATAAGCAGTTATCTGCGAACAAATATGTATATGGAAAAGCCCGAATG
>JAVXHY010000006.1:0-84451 GCA_036656615.1 Lachnospiraceae bacterium
AGTAATTAAAAAAGGAGGAATTTATGAAGACTCTTGAAGAATTAAAAGAAATTAGAGAGAAAATGAAAGGTCAGGTCGGAGTACGTGACGAAGAGGCAACTCAGACTCGGGTGATTGTCGGCATGGCTACGTGTGGTATTGCAAGTGGAGCAAGACCAGTTCTAACGGCTTTATCGGATGCGGTACAGGAACATAATATGTCAAATGTGAATGTAACATCTACAGGATGCATTGGATTGTGTCAATATGAGCCAATTGTAGAAGTATTAGAACCCGGAAAAGACAAGGTAACTTATGTAAAGATGAATCCGGAAAAAGCAATGGAGGTATTTCGACTTCATTTACAAAACGGTCAGGTAGTTGTTAAGTATACATTAGGGGCTAACCAATAAAGAAAAGGAGGGACAGTTTATGTATCGTTCACACGTTTTGGTTTGTGGTGGAACAGGATGTACTTCCTCAGGCAGCCAGAAAATCAGAGAAAAATTAGAAGCAGAAATCAAAAAGAATGGTTTAGAAAATGAAGTAGGGGTAGTTAAGACAGGATGTTTTGGCCTTTGTGCATTAGGTGCTATTATGATTGTATATCCGGAGGGTTCCTTCTATTCTATGGTCAAAGAAGAAGATATTCCTGAGATTGTATCAGAACACCTGCTAAAAGGCAGGGTCGTAAAACGTTTATTATATGATGAGACAACCAAAGGGGAAGATGTGCTTCCGCTTCAAGAGACCAAGTTCTATAAGAAACAAAAAAGAATTGCTCTTCGTAACTGTGGGGTTATCAATCCGGAAAATATTGAAGAATATATAGGAACAAGAGGATATGAAGCCTTAGGAACTGTTTTAACAGAGAAGAAGCCAGAAGAAGTCATTCAGATTTTATTAGATAGTGGACTTCGAGGACGTGGTGGGGCAGGATTTCCTACTGGATTGAAATGGAAATTTGCAGCAGGTAATGCAGCAGATCAAAAGTATGTATGCTGTAATGCAGATGAAGGTGATCCAGGTGCATTTATGGACCGTTCTGTACTAGAAGGTGACCCTCATGTTGTATTAGAAGCAATGGCAATTGCCGGTTATGCTATCGGTGCTTCTCAAGGTTATATCTACGTACGTGCAGAGTATCCAATTGCAGTAGAACGTTTACATATAGCGATTGGACAGGCAAGAGAATATGGCATGTTAGGTAAAGATATCTTTGGTTCAGGGTTTGATTTTGATATTGAGTTACGCTTAGGTGCAGGAGCTTTTGTATGTGGCGAGGAAACAGGTCTTATGACTTCTATTGAAGGTAATCGAGGAGAACCAAGACCGAGACCACCATTCCCAGCATTGAAAGGATTGTTCCAAAAACCGACCATTCTCAATAATGTTGAAACCTTAGCGAATATTCCACAGATTATTTTAAATGGATCAGAATGGTTTGCTTCTGTAGGAACAGAAAAATCCAAAGGTACGAAAGTATTTGCTCTTGGTGGTAAGATCAACAATACCGGATTAGTAGAGATTCCAATGGGAACCACGTTACGTGAAATCGTGGAAGAAATCGGTGGTGGTATACCAAATGGCAAGAAATTTAAAGCAGCACAGACTGGAGGACCGTCCGGTGGATGTATTTCTACAGAGAATTTAGATGTTCCAATTGATTATGACAATCTAGTTGCTATTGGTTCTATGATGGGATCTGGTGGATTGATTGTTATGGATGAAGACAATTGTATGGTAGATATTGCTAAATTCTTCCTAGAGTTTACCGTCGAAGAGTCTTGTGGTAAATGTACTCCTTGTCGTGTGGGAACCAGACGTATGGCAGAGATTCTTGATAAAATCACTAAAGGTCAGGCAACCATGGAAGATTTGGATAAATTAGAGAAACTATGTTATCATGTAAAAACCAACTCACTTTGTGCCCTTGGTCAGACGGCTCCAAATCCAGTTCTATCTACATTGCGTTATTTTAGAGATGAATATGTAGCTCATATTGTTGATAAGAAATGTCCGGCTGGAGTATGTAAAGCATTACTTCAATACAAGATTGATGCAGACAAGTGTAAAGGCTGTACCTTGTGTGCAAGAACTTGTCCGGCAGATGCAATTGTGGGTAATGTAAAAGAACCACATATGATTCAGGCTGATAAATGTATTAAATGTGGTGCTTGTATGGAAAAATGTCGATTTGGCGCTATTTACAAAGAGTAATGGAGGAGATGGAGAATATGGGAAATATAAATCTTAAAATCAATGGCATGGATGTATCTGCACCTGCGGGGTCTACGATATTAGAAGCAGCTCACATGGCAGGCATCAGAATACCTACCCTCTGTTTCTTGAAGGAAATCAATGAGATTGGGGCATGCCGTATTTGTATTGTAGAGGTGAAAGGTGGAAAGTCTCTTGTAGCTTCCTGCGTATATCCAATTAATGAAGGCATGGAAGTATTTACCAACACACCGGCGATATTAGAATCTAGAAGAAAAACATTACAGTTAATCCTTTCTACACATGATCGCAAATGTTTATCTTGTGTAAGAAGTGGGAATTGTGAACTTCAGCAATTATGTAAAGAATTGGGAGTCGCAGATGAAAGTTATTTTGATGGTGAAAGAAATCATTATGAAATAGATGATTCAGCCGCTCATATGATTCGTGATAACAATAAGTGTATCTTATGCAGACGTTGTTCTGCTGTTTGCGAAAAGGTACAAGGAGTTGGTGTAATTGGACCAAATAATCGTGGGTTTAAGACGGTGCTTGGATCTCCATTTGAAATGGGATTAGGGGAAACCAGCTGTGTATCTTGTGGACAGTGTATTGCAGTTTGTCCTACCGGAGCATTATCAGAAAAAGATTATACCAATCAAGTATTGGATGCAATCGCTGATCCAACTAAACATGTAGTAGTTCAAACAGCACCGTCTGTTCGAGCAGGCTTAGGAGAAGAATTTGGATATCCAATTGGAACAGATGTAGAAGGTAAGATGGCGGCAGCTCTTAGAAGATTGGGATTTGATAAGGTATTTGATACCGATTTCAGTGCAGATCTAACAATTATGGAGGAAGCAACAGAGTTCTTGGATCGTGTACAAAATGGTGGTGTATTGCCAATGATTACATCTTGCTCACCGGGTTGGATTAAGTTCTGCGAACATTATTTCCCAGAATTTACAGAGAACCTATCAAGCTGTAAGTCACCACAGCAGATGTTTGGAGCAATTACAAAGACCTATTATGCACAAAAGATGGGTATTGATCCTAAGGACATTGTGTGTGTAAGTGTTATGCCATGTACTGCTAAGAAGTTTGAAATCGGACGTGCAGATCAAAGTGCAGCCGGAGTTCCAGATGTGGATATTGCAATTACAACAAGAGAATTGGCACGTTTAATTAAACGTACTGGTATTGATTTTGTGAATCTGCCAGAGGAAGGATTTGATGATCCACTTGGTGAATCTACAGGAGCTGCAGTTATTTTTGGAGCAACAGGCGGAGTTATGGAAGCAGCACTTCGTACAGCAGTAGAAACATTGACTGGAGAAGCATTAGCCGATTTGGATTTTATGGATGTACGTGGAACCCAGGGAATTAAAGAAGCAACTTATTCGGTAGCAGGCTTAGATGTAAAGGTAGCCGTTGCGTCCGGACTTGGAAATGCAAGAGAATTATTAAATCGTGTAAAATCTGGAGAAGCTAATTATCATTTCATTGAAGTAATGGCATGTCCAGGCGGCTGTGTAAATGGTGGTGGTCAGCCACAGGTACCGGCAGAGGTGAGAAATTTCACAGATGTACGTGCATTACGTGCAAAAGCATTGTATAGCAATGATGCAAATAAAGCGATTCGTAAATCTCACGAGAATCCTTCTATCAAGAAATTATATGAAGAGTTCTTAGAGAAACCAGGAAGTCATAAAGCACATGAAGTATTACATACATCTTATGTAAAGAGAACAATCAATTAATTATAATGTAGAAGCAGCTTTCCAACTTGATTTTGATCAATGATGGAAAGCTGTTTTTTTTTGGTTCTAATTAAAAACATTCTTTCGGGGAAATAGAGATTGTTATTCAATTTTATATCAAGTATAATACAATTACATTGAGGTAAAGAACGGTAAGTATTATAAATATGAAAGGACTTTTATCATGAAAATAGAAATCTGTATTGGTAGTTCTTGTCATTTAAGAGGGTCACAGGCAGTAATCAAGAAATTAGATTTATTATGTAAGGAATATGAACTAGGTAAGACGATTCAACTGTGTGGTTCTTTTTGTATGGGTGCATGTCAGAATGGCGTGAGTGTAAGATTGGACGGAATCGATGTTTATCATGTGTTACCAGAAGAGGTGGAGAAGTTTTTCAAAGAAGAAGTGTTAAGGAGGCTTAACTAGATGAAGGTAATAGATTTTCAAGATGCAAGCTGCAGACATTGTTATAAATGTGTGAGATATTGTGTGGTGAAAGCCATTACAGTTAAAAATGAGCAGGCTCATATATTAGAAAATAACTGCATTCATTGTGGGCGGTGCCTAGAGGTATGTCCACAAAATGCAAAGAAATTCGCCAGTGATTTGAAACGTGTACAGGAATATTTAAAGCAAGGATTTCGGACTATTATTTCTATTGCACCATCTTATCTGGGGGTTTTGGAATATGAGAAACCGGGACAAGTAGTGGATGCACTATTAAAACTTGGTTTTTTCGAGGTCCGTGAAACGGCAGAAGGGGCCAGTCTGATTACAAAGGAGTATAGCAAGATTGTACAGGAAGGAAAACAGAAAAATATTATTACAACTTGTTGTCCTAGTATGAATGATTTAGTTGAGAAATATTATCCAGATCTAGTGAATATGATGGCACCAGTAGTGTCACCAATGATTGCTCATGGACGTTATATCAAAGCGTTGTATGGAACGGATGTAAAGGTGGTTTTTTTGGGTCCTTGTATTGCGAAAAAACAGGAAGCAATTGGTGATGATCGAGTAGTAGGAGCAATTGATGCTATTCTGACTTTTGAAGAATTGGCGGGCTGGATGGAGTCGGAAGGTATACAACTGTCTCGATGTGCAGAAAAGCCTATGGGAAATGACAACCCAAACATTAATCGGTTGTATCCAATTAGTGGGGGTATCATTAATTCTGTTTTGGCATTTCAAAAGGAGGATCCTTATCACAAGGTATATGTAGAAGGAGTCAAGGCCTGTATGGAAATGCTGGAAAGCATTCGCAAAGGTGAAATTGAGCATTGTTTTATTGAAGCAAATGTCTGTGCAGGAGGATGCATCAAAGGCCCAGCATCTGGAAAGTGGAATAAATCTTTTGTAAAGGCGAAAGTGGATGTAGAACAACAAGTGACTCATACTCCAGCAGATAAAATTATCCCAGCAGATTCATTGAATCTACATAAAACATTTGTGGATGCAAATGTAAAAGAAGAGATGCCAACAGAAGAACAGATTCGTGAAATTCTAAAATCTACAGGGAAATATTCTAAGGCGGACGAGTTGAATTGTGGTGCATGTGGTTACTCTACGTGCAGAGCAAAAGCTATTGCCGTATTTCAGGATAAAGCTCAAATATCTATGTGTTTGCCCTATGCATTAACCAGGGCAGAATCTATGTCTAATGTTGTCATGGATGTAACTCCGAATATGATATTTATTGTAGACCAAAATATGCGTATTCTGGAGTGCAATAAAAAGGCACAGCATTTATTGGGAATAAGCAGGGAAGAGGCACTAGAGCATTACATATTTGAATACGTTCATAGTGGAGATTTAGAGCAAGTCTTAAGAACAAAGGAATCTATTATACACAAAAAGACAAAAATAGAACAGATCTCGATGAAAGTAGAAGAAAATATTATATATATTGAAGACATAGAATCTGTTTTAGTTATTTATGAAGATGTGACAAAAGAAGAACAGGCAAAATTGAAGCATTATAATCTGAAAATGGAAACAGTGGAAATGGCACAGAAGGTTATAGATAAGCAGATGATGGTGGCACAAGAAATTGCGGGGCTTTTGGGTGAAACAACGGCAGAGACGAAAGTCACCTTATCAAAACTTCGAGATTCCATTCTCTTTGAAGAGGAGGGGTAGACATGAATGTCAGTGTAGATGTTGCCTGGAAAAGTTTAAATAAGCATCATGAGGAACTTTGTGGGGATAAAGTAGAAGTTCTAAAGACAGAAGATTCGGATATTTTAATCCTTGCCGATGGTATGGGAAGCGGAGTGAAGGCTAATATTCTGGCAACCCTTACTTCTAAAATTCTTGGTACCATGTTTTTAAATGGTGCACCCATTGAATCTTGTGTAGAGACAATTGCTAAAACATTACCAGTATGTAAGGTGAGAGAGATTGCCTATGCAACCTTTAGCATTTTACAGATTTTTCATAATGGAGAAGCATATTTGGTAGAATTTGATAATCCAAGTTGTGTTTTTGTACGTCAGAAGAAAATCATGGATTATCCATATAATGAAAGAATCATTGAAGGCAAGAAAATCCGCGAGTACCGTTTTCACGTTGCATTAAATGATTGTTTTGTATTGATGAGTGATGGAGTGATTTATGCGGGCGTGGGTGAAATACTTAATTTTGGCTGGACGTGGGAGAGCATGGCTGAGTATACCTTGAAATGTACAAATGAAACACTGTCAGCATCTAGGCTTGCTGTTATGTTAAGTCAGGCATGTGATGACTTATATGAACAAAAACCGGGGGATGACACAACCATTGCAGTTACCAGGGTGGTTGACCGTCGGGTCATCAATATTTTCACAGGGCCACCAAAGAATAAAGAAGATGATGAACGTATGCTGAGAGAATTCCTGAATATGGAAGGAAAAAAGATCGTTTCAGGAGGAACCAGTGCAAATATAGCAGCACGTATTTTAAGAAAAGAAATTATTACAACCCTAGATTATGATGATCCAACTGTACCACCTATGGCAACGATAGATGGACTGGATCTAGTGACAGAGGGTGTTCTGACTTTAGGGAAGGCTTTGAAGCTTTTGAAAAGATATCAAAATGATGATTTTAATGTGGAATTTTTTGATGAATTAGATGGAAATAATGGAGCATCGAAGCTTGCAAAATTAATTATTGAAGAATGTACGGAATTAAATTTATTCGTAGGTACTGCTATGAACATTGCCCATACCAATTCCAACCTTCCTTTTGATTTAAGTGTTCGAATGAATCTAGTAGAACAGTTGCTTGATATTTCTAAGAAATTAGGGAAAAGAGTGAGTGTGAAATACTATTAATGGTTGACAAGAGAATAAGAAAAGAGGCTGCCAATTTATGATTCTTTTATCATTAAAGTGGCAGTCTCTTTCTGAATAGTCATTAGATGGTTTTATAAATATTATGATTGTGCTTTACAATTCGTCCTTTTTTCATGACAAAGGAACACTCTCTTAATGCGGTTGCATTCTGTACAGGATCTTCATCCCATGCCACGATATCTGCTTGCTTATTCTCTGCAATTACACCCAAGTCAGGACGCTGACATATTTTCGCACTGTTTGAGGTAGCGATTTTTAATGCTTTAAATGGTGAAACTCCAGAACGCACCATGGTTTCAAATTCTTTATGTACTGGAAGGGTTGGCTCTACTGCTCCCATATCCGTTCCATAACCAACTAAAATAGTATCATTTTCTATATGTTTAATTAAAGCAGTTCTGCTTTCTACTAGACGTGGATGCAAATCACAATATTTTTTTGCCATAAAGGAAGGCACCTTTGCTAATTCTTCTGGATCCATGAAATAACCTCTATCAAAGAATGTCATAGTTGGAACCAGATATACATTCTTTTCCGCCATTAAATCATATATATCTGGTGTAATTAATGCGCCATGTTCGATGCCATCTACTCCCATCATAATTGCTTTTTTAGCTGACCTTTCATTATAAATATGAGCAGTCACTTTCATACCGCAGTCATGAGCAGTTTCGATAATCACCTGTATTTCTGCATCTGTTAAATGCTGTTGATCCGGATGATCGCCTGGTGTGGCAAATCCCCCATCAATATGAATTTTAATAAAATCCACATGGTGTAGAAATTCAGTTCGAACCCATTGCCGAAAGAATTCCACCCCACTACCAATTGATGGCATAGTACAATTTTCTTGACTAATTGTATTGGATACAAACTGGCGGGTATCAAGGTGGGAACCAACGGATGCACCTGAATGGCCACATACTACAAATTCAGGGCCTTCTATGAACCCATCGCGAATGGCATCTCTTACATCTACAATTTCCCATCCGCGTTCTATTGAACAACAATCTCTAACCAGTGTAAAGCCTTTTTCTAATAATTTATTTAAATGGTATGTAACGCCTAACATAGAGTATAGTCTGGATTTATAAAGTTTCTCATTTAAAATAGTGCCGACATTCTGGTTATTATAAGCAATATTGTGATTGTGAATTTCCATTAAACCAGGTGTTACTACTTTATCAGATAAATCTATTGTTTCTGCCTCTACATCCCATGTGGCAGAATCTCCAACCTTCATGATTTTTCCATCCTCTACAAGAATAGATGTTTTTTCAAAATATTTTTCCTGTTGTCCGTCAAATAATTTTCCACATTTTATAATTTTTTTCATGATTTTTCACCCTTCTTCTTTCTTGTTCAATAGTTTTGATTTTTCAATGCAATAAAGCGAGGAGCGACCTCTTTAGGCAAAGCTTATACCTACAGCTTAACTTCAAGTATAGTTTACCTTAATGCAATCAATGGGTGGTAATATATATCGTTTATCTCAGATATACGTAAAATATATAGTTAGATTTTTTCACCAAGCAGCTTTTAATATTTGTTTTTTTCTTCTAGTCATTGTACAATAAGTTTATATGAAATCTTAATGTTTTAGGAAAGGAGCATCTATGAATCTAGATTATATACGTTATTTACTCGCGGTAAAAAAATACGGTTCTATTACCAAAGCATCGCAGCATCTTTTCGTTTCACAACCCAATGTAAGTCATGCCATCAAGCTGTTAGAAGCAGATCTTGGCATGAAGCTTCTAAGCCGTTCTTCATCGGGAAGTTTGCTTACAGGGGAAGGGCTGCAATTCCTGTCTGAAATCGAGCCATTGGTTGAACAATTAGACGCTGTCTCGCGAAAATATATGATGCAAGACAAAGATGAAAATCTTCATATTGCTACGTTAGCTTCCTCCATGCTAGAAGTCAGTATTTTGGAAACAATCAAAGACACACAACAAAACATTGTGTTTGTTCAAAAGAACATGTCGGGTATTATTGAGAGTTTAAATAGCAGCATTTTTCAATATGGCTTTGTTTACTTAACAAAAGAATTAATTGAATACTTTGAGAAGATTTTTATAGAAGAAAAAATTAAGCTGCATCAAATATTGACACATTATTTTTATTTTGTGACATCACGTAAAAATGAGTTCCAATCAAAAACGGTTGATTGTATATTAAATGAAACTCAAAATTATACTTGCGTACTTTATGAAGATATTTGTAATATGGATTTATTAAGTACATCAAAAATCGTGAAGGACATTGTAAATAATAAAACAATTATTAAAGTTACAGATCGAACTTCCGAGTATCTGACTTTGCAATGTTTGCCAGGCACCTTTAGTGTATCAACAAAACTACCACAAGTGATCTTAGATATGTATAACCTAGAACAAATCCCTCTTCCACAATATGATATGTATTATTATTTATTGTACAAAGATAAAATTCATCCCGTTATTGAACAGTTAATGGATAAATTCAAAACCTATTTTATTTGAATCGGTTTCATGTAAATATGCTATCTCATAAATAAATGAGATAGCATATATTTTTCTTATGTCTAAGATTACAAATCTATATTACCACTCATATGTGTTGTTATTCTATAATGACTATAAAGTAAAGTACAGGTATCCATTGAATGCAATGGAGAAGCTTTCCTACAAAAGAGGTCGCTCCTCTTTGTTCATGCACGTAGCATAATCAATTATATAGTGGAAAGGATAGGAAAAATGGAAAAAAACAAATTTTATTATGGATGGTGGGTTGTATTATCTGGATTTCTAATTATGGCAATTGCATATGCAAGCATCGTATCTTGTCAAGGTCTGTTCATCATACCGGTTACAGAGGAACTGGGAGTTAGCAGAGTCGCTTTTTCAACAACTACCGCTTGTTTGGCGCTAGGGCTTGTTATAGGATCCCTTTTTACAGGAACGCTGATTAAGAAATATGGATTAAAAAAAATCATGTGTATTAGCTGTGTGATTATTACGATATGTTTAATCGGATTTTCTTTTGCACAGGCAATGTGGCAATTTTATGCACTGGGAATTACAATGGGTATTGCATTTCCAGGTTTAACGAATATTGCGGTGTCCATTATGATAAATAACTGGTTTGGAAAAAAGAAAAAAGGATTTGCAATGAGCCTTGTATTTGCAGGAAGTGGAGTGGGAGGCATGATTCTAATGGTAGTACTGAATCAGCTGATCCAGGGTATTGGCTGGAGACAGGCATATGCAGTAAATGCACTCGCAATTTTCATTGTACTTATGCCATTTATTTGGTTTGTTATTAAAGAAACACCATCGGAAAAAGGATTAAATAGGTTAGGGGATGCAACGGAAACTAATGGGTCAGCAGAAAAAGAGGAAGTGGATGCAAAATGGCAAAAGAAATTTGGAATTTTATTCATCTCCGTTTTCCTTATGTGCGTTGCGAATAACGCCATTTTAAATCATCAGGTACCTTACTTTCGGGAGGTAGGATTTTCAGTAGATAAAGCGGCAGCATATGCGGCAGTAGCATTAGGAGCATTGACCATTGGTAAAGTAGTGTTGGGAATCATTTTTGATAAGTTAGGAATCCAGAAAGGTGCATTAGTAGCTAACTTAATGCTTGTACTTGCGGTAATAGCTTTATTGATTTTAGCAAAAATGAATATATTTATTTATTTCTATATTGTATTTTATGGAGTAGGTGCAGCAGCAGCAACGGTATCTCCACCACTTTTAACTGGAAGTGTTGTCCCTGAAAAATATTATGCGAAATACGTGGGCCTTATCAATGTAGCAACAGGTCTGGGAGCTATTGTTGGAGCAATGTTCTGTGCAAAACTTTATGATTTGTATAATCAATATTCTTTTGCATGGAAAGTATTAGTGATTACGGCGGCAATCATCATACCACTGCAAATGGTGGCATTGCATAAGAAGCAAGTAAATATGCAAAAGAATGAAGAGAAACCTTTGGAGACTTCAGCAACCACCACCAATGTGTAGGGTGTTTTCATCACTATTTTCAGAGTCGATTTTTATCTATGGCATGGGCGGATACCCATGCCATTTTCGTTAGTACTATTAAAAATACATTTGTTTTTGTGTGCGGGACATAGGAACATAAAATAAAAAATGTTCGCACAACACGGAAAAAACACTTGAAAAAATATTTATTTTGCGATATGATAGTAATAACGAAAGAGAGGTGTTTCAAATGAACACGAACGAAAATAAAATGATGTGGGCATTAGTAAAAGAGAAACCAGAGCAAGGACTTTGGATGAAAAAGGTTCCAGTACCAGAGGTTGGACCAAATGATGTGAAAATCAAGATTCATAAAACAGCAATCTGTGGAACAGACGTACACATTTATCAATGGAATGAATGGGCACAGCATACCATACCGGTTGGATTGACAGCAGGGCATGAATACGTGGGAGAAGTAGTAGAAGTAGGAGCCGGTGTAGCAGGATTTAATATTGGAGATCTTGTATCAGGTGAAGGACATATTACTTGTGGAAAGTGCAGAAACTGTTTGGAAGGTCATAAAGAAAATTGTAAAGATGCCAAAGGTGTGGGTGTAAATAGAAATGGTGCATTTGCTGAATATCTTGTCATTCCTTCTTCTAATGTATGGCCATGTAATCCTGCTATTTCAGAAGAAATGTATGCAATTTTTGATCCATTTGGAAATGCAACTCATACCGCATTGTCTTATGATGTATTAGGAGAAGATGTATTGGTAACAGGAGCGGGCCCAATTGGAATCATGGCAGCAGCAATTGCAAAGTTCTCAGGAGCAAGACATGTAGTTGTTACAGATTTGAATCCATATCGTTTGGAGTTGGCAAAGAAATTAGGTGCTACTAGAACTGTAAATCTAAAAGAAGAAAAACTTTCTGATGTAATGAAAGAAATTGGAATGACAGAAGGCTTTGATGTTGGTATGGAAATGTCAGGAAGCCAGCCAGGACTTGCAGATATGATTCACAATATGAAACATGGTGGTAAGATTGCACTTCTAGGGCTGCAAAGAACAGATGCAGTTGTGGATCTAGAAACAATCATTTTTAATGGCTTAAATATACGTGGTATTTATGGAAGAAAAGTATGGGACACTTGGTATAAAATGTCTACTATGGTTCAGGCAGGACTTGACATCTCGGAAGTAATTACACATCGTTTTGATATCAAAGATTATGAAAAAGGATTTGATGCAATGATCTCAGGAATGTCTGGAAAAGTTATTTTGGATTGGGCACATATTAACGATTAATCAAAAATTGGAGAGGAACAGAACATGGCACGTAAGAATGATATTTTAGATATTTATACGAAAACGGTAGAACAAATTAAAGCAGATGGTCTATTTAAGGGTGAAGCTCCTATTGCATCCCCACAAGGGCCAAAAGTACGTTTAGAAGATGGACGAGAAGTAATTAATATGTGTGCAAATAACTATCTTGGTCTTGGCAACAATGAACGATTGATTGCAGCTGCTAAGAAAACATATGATGAAAGAGGATATGGGTGTGCATCGGTACGTTTTATCTGTGGAACACAAGATATTCATAAACAATTAGAGAAGAAGATTTCAGACTTCCTGGGAACAGACGATACCATTTTATATTCTTCTTGTTTTGATGCAAATGGTGGATTGTTTGAAACACTTCTAACAGCAGATGATGCAGTGATTAGTGATGAATTGAACCATGCAAGCATTATTGATGGTGTACGTCTTTGTAAAGCAAAACGTTTCCGTTACAAAAACAACAATATGGAAGAATTGGAAGCAAGATTAAAAGAAGCAGATGAAGCCGGTGCAAGAATTAAACTGATTGCAACAGATGGGGTATTTTCCATGGATGGTATTATCTGTAACTTAAAAGGTGTATGTGACCTTGCAGACAAATACAATGCGTTAGTTATGGTGGATGATAGTCATGCAGTTGGATTTGTGGGTAAAAAAGGACATGGTACTCCTGAATATTGTGGTGTAGAAGGACGTGTAGATATTATTACAGGAACCCTTGGAAAAGCACTTGGTGGAGCTTCTGGTGGATACACAGCAGCACGTAAGGAAATAGTAGACTTACTTCGCCAAAGAAGCCGTCCTTACTTATTCTCTAATTCTTTGGCTCCAGCTATTGTGGGTGCTAGTATGGAATTACTTGATATGTTAGGTGAAAGTACAGAACTTCGTGATCATTTAGAGGAAACAACGGCATATTATCGTAAATTATTAGTAGACAACAAATTTGATATTATTCCTGGAACACATCCATGTGTACCAGTTATGTTATATGATGAAGTGACTGCTGCTGAATTTGCAAAACGCATGATGGCAAAAGGTGTATATGTAGTAGCATTTTCATTCCCAGTAGTGCCAAAGGGAAAGGCAAGAATCCGTACTCAGGTATGTGCAACACATACAAAAGAAGATATTGATTTTATTGTAAAATGTTTTATAGAAGTAAGAGAGGATATGGGGCTGTAGCCCCATATTTTTTTGCCATAAAAGCGACAAAGCAACGAGATTTGTTCCTACGACTTTGTGTCAAAGCAGTGAGGATAGGGTTTCGTAAAAATCGGGATAGGATACCTTTACACAGGCACTGTCTGAAATAGTGGAGCTGCCTTCTGCAGCTAAAGCTGCAATGGTAAAAGCCATGGCAATTCGGTGATCTTTCTGACTGTTGATGTAAGCGCCATGGAGTGGAATACCACCGTGGATTGTCATGCCGTCCTCAGAGGTAGTTATGGATCCGCCCATCGCCAATAGGTTTTGTGAAATGGTCTGGATACGGTCACTTTCTTTTACACGAAGCTCCGAGGCATCTTTGATGGTAGTGGTCCCTGATGCAAAGGCGGCCATGATTGCAATGATTGTAAGTTCATCGATTAAAGTCGGAATAACGGATCCTTCTATTACGATTCCATGAAGGCTGCTGGAGCAAACAAGCAAATCAGCTCTTGGCTCCTGATTTTTTATAGTTGTATTTATAATGGTAATGTCTCCGCCCATTTGTTTGCAAATATTTAAAAATCCAGATCGTGTAGGGTTGATACCTACATCTTTAATAAGAAGTTCAGAATGAGGGAGTAAAAGTGCTCCTGCTATCAGATAGGCGGCAGAGGAAATATCACCGGGAATGGATAGATTTGTTCGTTGTAATTGCGTGATTGGACATAAAGTAGTCGTATGTTCTGTTGTCTGAACGGAACAGCCAAAATCAGAAAGCATAAGTTCTGTATGATTACGAGAAGAAAAGGGCTCTGTAAAAGAAGTGGGCTCATTGGCATATAATCCGGCTAATAATAGGGCTGATTTAACTTGTGCAGAAGCTATTTTGGATTGGTAGTGAATGCCATGCAGTGCACTTGGGTGTATGGACAAAGGTGCACATCCATTGTGATTCACACTGCTGATAGTGGATCCCATGAGGGTCAGTGGAGTTATAATTCGTTCCATAGGACGTGTATTAAGAGAATGATCTCCCAATAGGATAGAAGAGAAATCCTGTCCGGACAAAATGCCGGAAAGAAGTCGAGCTGTGGTACCACTGTTGCCAACATATAAAGAACCAGGAGCCTGTGAAAGCCCATGAAGTCCTTTCCCATGTATCAGAAGGTGATTTTCATGTAATGTAATTTCAATATTCATTTTTTGAAAACAATGAATTGTTGACATACAATCATTACCTAGAGATGAATTATGAATTTCTGAAATACCATCTGCAAGAGCTCCAAGCATAATGGCACGATGGGAGATGGATTTATCTCCGGGGATCGTAATTTCTCCTTGAAATCCGGAACTTTTTTGTGAATGAATCATGCTTTTAATTTTCATAGGAACATCCTTTCTAAGAATTGATTGACATTATTATATTAAAGGAAGAATGAATAAAAGTCAAAAGAAAGAAGTTTGTGTAGAATGGATAAAAGAGTTGTAATAAGTTCTATAATTTAGTACAATATACACTATGAAGAACTTGAAGGCAAGGAGGCAGAAAATATGAAGGTTTACAGAACAGACGAAATTAGAAATGTGGTACTTTTAGGGCATGGTGGTAGCGGAAAGACAAGTTTAGTTGAGGCAATGGCTTTTGTATCAGGAGTAACAAACCGTATGGGTAAGATTGCAGATCATAATACCTTGAGTGATTTTGATAAAGAAGAGCAGAAACGAGAATTCTCAATTAGTACTACTCTTTTTCCAATTGAATGGGAAAAAGCAAAAATCAATATTTTGGATACACCTGGATATTTTGACTTTGTTGGTGAAGTAGAAGAGGCTGTCAGTGTAGCTGATGCAGCAATTATTGTTATATCGGGAAAAGCTGGCGTAGAAGTAGGTACAGAGAAAGCATGGGAATTGTGCGATAAGTATAATTTGCCACGTATGGTCTTTGTGACAGAGATGGATGTAGACGATGCAAGCTTCCGTCAGGTAGTCGAAACATTAAATGAAAAATACGGAAAAGTTATTGCACCTTTATTTCAGCCAATTCGAGAAAATGAAAAATTAGTAGGTTATGTAAATGTCGTTAAGAATGCAGGAAGACGGTATGTTGGATTAGGAGAAAGAGAAGAATGTGATATACCAGAATATAGTCAGGCCAATTTGAAAATATGCAGAGAGACATTATTGGAATCAGTAGCAGAGACCAGTGATGATTTTATGGAGCGCTATTTTGCGGGAGAAGAATTCTCTGTAGAAGAAATACGGGCAGCTTTACGGGCAAATGTTATGGAAGGAAATATTGTTCCGGTTTCTATGGGATCTACTATTCATGCTTATGGAATTGCCAATCTATTATCGGATATCGTGAAATACATACCAAGTCCTAATAAGAGAACGTGTGCGGGAATCAATCGCAGAACAAATGAAATATTTGAGGCAAATTATGATTTCGCAAAAGCAAAAACAGCTTATGTATTTAAAACAATGATAGATCCATTTATTGGAAAGTATTCTTTCATAAAGGTTTGCTCAGGAGTATTGAAAGGTGATGATATCTTATACAATGCAACAGAAGATGCAGAGGAGAAACCAGGTAAGCTCTACACAATGCAAGGCAATAAACCAGTAGAGGTATCTGAGCTTCATGCAGGAGATATTGGTGCCATTGCAAAACTAAATACAACCAAAACAGGAGATACGCTTTCTACTAAGAATACCCAGGTGTCATTTGGTAAAACTGATTTTTCAGTACCTTATACTTACAAAAAATACATTGTCAAGGAAAAGGGCGATGATGATAAGGTATCACAGGCACTTGGCAAGATGATGGCAGAAGATCTGACCATGCGGGTGGTCAGTGACAGTGAAAATCGTCAGTCTTTGATTTATGGAATGGGAGACCAGCATTTGGATATTATTGTCAGCAAACTGGCAAATCGATTTAAAGTAGATGTGGAATTAGATACACCTAAAGTTGCATTTCGTGAGACTATACGTAAGTCATCAGATGTAGATTCTAAGTATAAGAAGCAGTCAGGCGGACATGGTCAGTATGGACATGTAAAGATGAGATTCGAGCCATCTGGTGATATGAATACACCATATATCTTTGAAGAAGTGGTTGTAGGTGGAGCAGTTCCTAAGAATTATTTCCCAGCAGTAGAAAAGGGAATACAAGATTCAGTTGTGAAAGGACCGTTAGCGGGCTATCCAGTTGTAGGCGTAAAGGCAGTTCTATATGATGGCTCCTACCATCCAGTAGACTCTTCAGAAATGGCATTTAGAACGGCAGGAGTGCAGGCATTTAAAAAGGGATTTTTAGAAGCTTCCCCAGTATTGCTGGAACCAATTGCTAATTTAAAGGTTATAGTTTCAGATGATTATACGGGAGATGTAATGGGCGATTTGAATAAACGCCGTGGACGTGTGCTGGGAATGAATCCACTTCCTAATGGTGGACAGGAAATTGAAGCAGATATTCCTATGACGGGGTTGTTTGGATATTGTACCGTGCTTCGTTCCATGACTGGAGGACGTGGAACTTATAAATATTCATTTGCTAGATATGAGCAGGCCCCATCTGATGTTCAGGAAAAAGAAATTGAAAAACGCGCAAAAGAAGAAGAATAGAATATTGTTTAGAGAAGGCGCGAGTGTGAACAATCCTATATAATTATTAAAATTTAATTGCTTAAAGGAACTCCCTTGATTAGGGAGTTCCTTTGTGTTAGAATAACTCTATTGTAAAAAGGAGGTTTCAAATGAAAAAACCAGGTAAAAAAATTAGCATTGTTTTGGCATTACTTATATTGGCATGTATATATTATTATATATCATTGCCGGCATTGAATTTTCATTCTACAGATTTATGGTTTTTTATTATTTTCTTAATTGTGGTTATAATCGGGATATATATGTGGAGAAAACGGATTGGAAGAGGTGAAATCCGGGAGTCGAAACCATTAAAAACTATGGTCGTTGCCTTGTTGGGTGTAGTAGTTATTTATTTAGTTGGGACATTGCTTTCCTCTCCAATTATTAATGCGAAAAAATACCAACAGTTACTGGATGTTAAAGAAGGAGAGTTCACAAAAGATATTGAAGAATTATCTTATGATCAGATTCCAATCTTGGATAAGGATTCGGCTACTTTATTGGGAAATCGTAAGATGGGAAGTATGGTAGATATGGTCTCTCAATTTGAAGTGGATGATATTTACACACAAATCAACTACAAAAATAAACCCATGCGTGTTTCACCATTGAAATATGCCAGTACCATTAAGTGGATTACCAATCAATCAAAAGGAATACCGGCATATATAAGTATTGATATGACGACACAGTCAACAGAGTTAGTGAAGTTGAAGTCAGGAATTAAATATTCTACAAGCGAATTTTTTAATCGCAATATTTATCGCCATCTGAGATTTAATTATCCAACTTATATTTTTAATGATTTGAGTTTTGAGATTGATGATGAGGGCGTTCCTTATTGGGTATGTCCAGTCAAAAAGTTTAACATTGGATTATTCGGTGGGGAAACCATTGGCGGTGTGGTACTTTGTAATGCAGTTACAGGAGAAACCAAGGATTATAAGATTAAAGAAGCACCCGAATGGATAGACCGGGCATATTCAGCAGATTTATTAGTACAGTTATATGATTATTATGGTTCCTTGAAGCATGGATTCTTAAATAGTGTGTTAGGACAAAAAGATTGTCTGCAAACTACAGAAGGATATAATTACCTTGCAATGGATGATGATGTTTGGGTATATACTGGTGTTACTTCAGTAAGTGGAGATCAGTCAAATGTTGGATTTGTTCTGATGAATCAACGTACTATGGAGACCAAATTTTATCCGGTAGAGGGTGCCAAAGAAGACTCGGCTATGTCTTCCGCAGAAGGACAGGTACAGAATTTGAAATATAAAGCGACCTTCCCATTATTATTGAATACTTCTGGAGAACCGACCTATTTCATTGCCTTGAAAGACGATGCGGGATTGGTGAAAAAGTACGCTATGGTAAATGTAGCCAAATACCAATTAGTTGCAATTGGAGATACAGTCAGTGACTGTGAGACGGAATATAATAATCTGCTCCTTAAAAATGGTGTAACTGAGGTTGCCAAAGATGTAAGAGAAGTTAAGACAATGACGGGGAAAATAACTAAAATCGCACAAGGTGTTATTGAAGGAAATTCTCATTACTATATTATGCTAGAAGGATCAGAAGAAATATTTGATGTGTCTGTCGTAGATTATATTGATATTATCAGATATGAAGTTGGTCAGCAAATAACAGTAGAATATAAAGTGTCGGAAGATTCTAATACTGTGCTTTCTCTAAAGTAATTAAAAAGAATAGCCTTGATGGACGAACCATCAGGGCTATTCTTTTTTCAATTACTAGTTTAAAATTGAACAGTCAGTCATATCAAGATGACTTAATTCCGTTTTTTCTACACTGCAGCTTACGAAAAATTCAACTGTGTCTTCTTTGGAAATTAATTTCAAGCGTTCAATAAATTTTGGTAGATTCTCGGAAGAAATATTGGCATGCTTTAAGATACCATCGATAAAGACTACCTGAATGTCATGATTACAACTAATCATTCCGTAAATGAATCCTATGTACTCATCAATATTGGTAATTGCCTCATAATCTGCCATACAGATCACACGAATATCATGTGTCAAATTAGAAGTTTCCTTGTGACTCTTTTTGATAAAAACTACATTCCCGTCGTACTCTTTGACAGATTTGTTTGCTAAATCCATCATTTGTTGTGTTTTGCCGCATCCTTTAGGACCGATTAATAAATTCACCATAGCAAAATCTCCTTTATGTGTTTTCTTTTCGTACCCCTGTACTGTTTGACTTGTAACTATTATACATCAAAAGCCATAATTGGGCAACCTAAGAATAAATATAATTTATGCAGTTTTTACAAAATCAAGATATATTTTTTGGAGGGATTTTCTTGACAAATGAACACCATGTGATACAATTACTACTAGCGTACAAGGATATGAGTGTGCCTTTTTTAAGGGATACAAGGCTATTGCAATTAGGAGGAAATAAGAGATGACAACACCATATAATCACAAAGCAATTGAAAAAAAATGGCGTAATAACTGGAAAGAGAATCCAGTCAATGTTAAAGAAGATGAGAATGGAAAAAGAGAGAAGTATTATTGTCTGGACATGTTTCCATATCCATCAGGGAATGGACTTCATGTGGGGCATTGGAGAGGTTATGTCATCAGTGATGTGTGGAGTCGTTATAAATTATTGCAAGGCTATTATATCGTTCACCCAATGGGATGGGATGCATTTGGTTTACCAGCAGAGAATTATGCTATCAAAATGGGGGTCCATCCGGCCAAATCAACAGCAGAGAATGTAGAGAATATCAAAAGACAAATAGATGAAATTGCAGCATTATATGATTGGGATATGGAAGTGAATACCACAGATCCTGATTTTTATAAGTGGACACAATGGATATTTGTAAAAATGTTTAAAGCTGGTCTTGCTTATGAGAAAGAATTCCCGATTAATTGGTGTCCATCCTGTAAAACAGGTCTTGCCAATGAAGAGGTGGTAGGTGGACAATGTGAACGATGTGGTACAGAAGTCACAAAGAAAAACCTTCGTCAATGGATGTTGAAGATTACAGCTTATGCAGAACGCTTATTGACAGATCTTGACAAATTAGATTGGCCAGATAAAGTAAAGAAGATGCAGTCAGACTGGATTGGTAAGAGTTATGGTGCAGAGGTTGATTTTACGGTAGACGGTTCAGAGGATAAGATTACGGTATATACTACAAGACCGGATACTCTTTATGGTGCTACATTTATGGTTTTGGCACCGGAACATGAAATGGCCAAGGGGTTGGCAAATAGTGAAACCAAGGAAGCTGTAGAGGAGTATATCATGAAAGCTTCTATGCGCTCATCGGTAGATCGTTTACAAGATAAAGAAAAGACAGGGGTATTTACTGGTAGTTATGCAGTGAATCCAATCAATGGTGCTTTAGTTCCTATTTGGTTATCGGATTATGTATTGGCAGACTATGGGACGGGAGCAATTATGTGTGTGCCTGCACATGATGATCGAGACTTTGATTTTGCAACGAAATTTCAAATTCCAATTATTGAAGTAATTTCGGAAGATGGAAGCTGTCATGATATGAAAGAAGCTTATACAGGCTCTGGATATATGGTTAATTCCGGAGAATGGACAGGTATGAATTCGGAAGAGATCAAAGAAAAAGCACCATTTATTATGGAAGAACGTGGGATTGGAAAAGCAACCACGAATTATAAATTAAGAGACTGGGTATTCTCTCGTCAACGGTATTGGGGAGAGCCTATTCCAATTATTCACTGTCCAAAGTGTGGAAATGTTCCGGTTCCAGAAGACCAGCTGCCACTTAGACTTCCGGAAGTTGAGACTTATGAACCTACCGGAACAGGTGAATCTCCATTAGCAGGAATTGATGAATGGGTCAATACAAGCTGTCCGGTATGTGGAATGCCAGCAAAGCGAGAGACGAACACCATGCCTCAATGGGCGGGCTCTTCTTGGTATTTCTTACGATATGTGGATAATCATAACTCGGAAGAGTTAGTATCCAAAGAAAAAGCAGCGGAAATGCTCCCAGTAGATATGTATATTGGTGGAGTAGAACATGCAGTGCTTCATTTACTATACTCACGTTTCTATACCAAATTCTTGAATGATATTGGTGCAGTTGATTTTGATGAACCATTTGTCAAATTATTTAATCAGGGAATGATTACCGGGAAGAATGGTAATAAAATGAGCAAATCCAAAGGGAATGTAGTATCGCCGGATGATCTGGTAAGGGATTATGGGTGTGATTCCCTAAGAATGTATGAGTTATTTGTTGGACCACCAGAATTGGATGCAGAATGGGATGATCGAGGAATAGATGGTGTATATCGCTTCTTAAATCGTCTGTGGAATCTGGTAGAAGATAGCAGAAAATCAAAGGTACCGGCATCCAAAGAAATGATTAAGTTACGAAATAAAATGGTGAAAGATATTACCACGCGTTTGGAAAGCTTTAGCTTAAATACAGTTATTTCTGGATTCATGGAATACAATAATAAGCTGATTGATATTGGGAAAAAAGCAGGTGGTGTGGATTTGGAGACCATTGGTAATATTGCCATATTATTAGCCCCATTTGCACCTCATATGGCAGAAGAAATTTGGCAGCAAATAGGTCATGATACTTCTGTTTTCAAAGCAAAATGGCCAACATATGATGAAGCTTTAATGAAAGATGATGAAATTGATATAGCAGTACAAATTAATGGAAAAACTAGAAATGTAATCACGGTGCCAGCAGATATTTCTAAAGAAGAAGTAATTGCAGCTGGAAAAGCAGCAGTAACAGAAAAATTAACCAAAACTATTGTAAAAGAAATTTATGTACCAGGCAGGATTGTTAATATTGTAATGAAATAAGATAGAAATAATTCTTATAAACTATGGAGAAGAGCAATCTTCTCCATTTTGCTCGTTGTATAGATTGATTGAAGTTAACAGGTGAATTAGGAGGGAGAAATAAGATGTATGAGAAAATAACGAAAGAGCTGATTTCATTTATTGAGAAAAGTCCCAGCTGTTATCACGTGATTTATAATATGAAGGAAATGTTGATAAAGAAGGGATTTATGGAACTTATGGAAAGTGAAGCTTGGATTTTGAAACCGGGTGGAAACTACTTTGTTATACGTGGAGGGTCTTCTATTATAGCCTTTAAGATTCCTGAAAAGGAATACAAAGGATTCCAAATTATTGCTAGTCATAGTGATTTTCCTACTTTCAAAATCAAGGAACATGCAGAGATAGAGACCGAACATCAGTATACGAAGCTTAATGTAGAAAAATACGGGGGTGTACTTTGTGCCCCTTGGTTTGACAGACCACTATCGGTAGCAGGTAGAATCATGGTGAAAGAAGAAGGGAAAATCATTACTAAATTGATAGATGTGGATCGGGATTTGGTTCTTATTCCAAGTCTTGCCATTCATTTAAATCGCGAAGTAAATGACGGATATAAGTATAATCCACAAGTTGATATGCTTCCGCTATACGGGGGTGACGACGCAAAGGATACATTCTTAGAGCATATTGGGCAAGCTGGAAAAGTAGAAAGTAAGAATATTCTCAGTACGGATTTATTTCTATATAATCGAATGAAAGCATGTATTTGGGGTGCGAAAAAAGAATTTATATCAAGTGCAAGATTGGATGATTTACAATGTGCGTTTGCTTCCTTGACTGGCTTTCTAAAGGAATCAAATGCAAAGAATATTGCAGTACATTGCGTGTTGGACAATGAAGAAGTAGGAAGTACCACGAAACAAGGCGCTGCATCCACATTCTTAAAGGATATATTACAACGAATCAATCGAGGGATGGGAAGAACGGAAGAAGCATACCATATGTCATTAGCCAAAAGCTTTATGCTCTCAGCAGATAATGCTCATGCGGTACATCCAAATCAGATGGACAAAGCAGATCCCACCAATCGACCTTATCTAAATGGTGGTGTTGTCATTAAATATAGTGCAAATCAAAAATATACTACAGATGCAGTATCAGCAGCAATTTTTAAAGATATTTGTACCCATGCGAAGGTTCCTTGCCAATCATTCGCTAACCGTTCAGATATGCCGGGAGGATCTACACTTGGAAATATAGCTAATACTCAGGTGTCTATACATACGGTGGATATTGGGGCTCCCCAGCTTGCGATGCATTCACCTTATGAAACAAGTGGTATTAAGGATACCTATTATTTGACCAAGGCAGCAGAAGCATTCTTTCGGTCTGATATTAGTATAGAAGCGGAACAGTGTAGTGTTACTTATGAAAAATTATAGTTTTATCAAAAAGTGTATGCAAGAGAAAGAGGAATGTGTTATACTGAAACACATAGTCGAAAAAACAGCATGAGATGCAGTGAAGGGGAAAAGGAGAGTAGTGATATGGAAGGAAAAAAACCTGTTAAAGTAGCTTTATTGGGATTGGGTACAGTAGGTACCGGTGTATACAAATTATTGAATCTTCGTAAAGATGAGATGGTATACAAGATAGGAACCAATGTGGAATTGACAAAAATACTGGTGCATCAAATAGATAAGCCCAGAGCGGGAATTGACCAGTCAATTCTAACCAATCAGTGGAAAGATATCATAGAAGATGAAGAAATTGATATTGTAATTGAGGTAATGGGTGGAATTGAACCTGCCAAAACGTACATATTAGAGGCTTTGAATTCGGGCAAAAATGTAGTGACAGCAAATAAAGATTTGATAGCAGAGTATGGGAAGGAATTATTGGATGCAGCTCAAAACAATGGAGTTGACTTTTTATTTGAAGCGTCAGTTGCAGGCGGAATACCGATTATTCGTCCATTGAAACAATGTCTTGCAGGAAATGAAATTACAGAAGTAGTAGGAATTGTTAATGGAACAACAAATTACATTCTTACAAAAATGGCAGAAGAAAAAATGGATTTTAAAGATGCACTTGAAAAAGCTACAGAATTAGGATATGCAGAGTTGGATCCTACGGCTGATATAGAAGGATTGGATGCAGGGCGAAAAGTAGCAATTATGGCATCCATAGCATTTCATTCTAGAGTTGTGTTTGGAGATGTGTATACAGAAGGAATTACAAAAATAACAGCTAGGGATATGGAATATGCAAAAGAATTTGGCTGTGTTATCAAGCTTCTAGGAGTGGCAAGAGACAGCAAAGAGGGAATGGAAATGGCTGTTTATCCTATGTTGATTGGAAAAGAACATCCTCTTGCTTCTGTAAGGGACTCCTTTAATGCGGTATTTGTTCATGGGGATGCAGTAGGAGATACTATGTATTATGGCAGAGGTGCAGGTGAATTGCCTACAGCAAGTGCTATTGTAGGTGATGTGATAGATGTGGCAAGGGACTTGGAATATAACTGCAATGGCAGGATCAGCTGTTCTTGTTATATGAATAAGAAAATCAAAGAAATTGGTGAGATTGAGAATAAAAATTATCTTCGTATGCAGGTAGAAGATCATCCAGGTGTGCTATCGAATGTTGCAAGCATTTTGGCAAGGTATCAGGTTAGTATTGATAAAGTGACCCAAAAAAGACATTGTGAAGGAGAAGCGGAAATTGTAATTATAACAGATCGAGTTAGGGAGAAGGATTTTCAAAAGGCCATACAAGAATTGGAAGGGATATCAATTATTCGAAAAGTCAGTAGTGTAATTCGGGTGTTTTAACTTGCACCGACCCTTGTTTTGTGATACAATTTTTTTGTAACAATACAGATTAAAGAGAGCAGAGTAGGAATATGTGCGTTAAGTGCCGATTGGACGGGGAGTTGCCAATGGGACGAAAAACATTAGTTTTTTATAATGTTTGCGGTACATGTTCTGCATCCCGCTGTTACGCATAGAGATATGAAAATACCTTCTATGAGTAGCGTAGGACTACTTGCTAAGGAGGTATTTTTTTTGTGAAGAAATTGAAGCAACAGTTTTTAGATTCCTGGCATGAATTAAAAAGCATTCGGACACTTGTAATTACGTCCATGCTAATGGCAATTGCAGTGGTACTTGGATTTTATACTCTGCAATTATCAGAGTATCTTAAAATCGGATTTTCTTTTATTGCCAATGAACTGGTTGGCATGTTATTTGGCCCAGTTGTTGGCGGGCTAATGGCAGGAGGAGCCGATATCCTTAAATTTTTAGTAAAGCCAACAGGTCCGTTTTTCTTTGGATTTACTTTAAATGCAATATTAGCAGGAATTATTTATGGTATGTTTCTCTATAAGAGACCTATTAGCTTGAAACGTATTATTATGGCTAATGCCACTGTATCAGTACTTGTGAATATGCTTTTGGCAACTTACTATATTGCCATTCTTTATGGAACACCATTTATGGTGCTTTTCCCGGTAAGAGCATTTAAGCAACTCATTATGCTGCCAGTGGAAGTGATGCTTTATTATGTAACAGCAAAGGCATTGCAGAGAACAAATATACTTTCAGAGCTACGGGCAGAAAAGGCGAATTATAAGGAGCGATGAAGCATGGAAGACAAAATATCGATTGGTTTGATGGTCAAAAGTATCTATAATGTATATGAAAAAGATTTGAATCACAAATTAAGAACGATTGGGATTACAGCATCCCAATCGGCAGTTCTAAATTATTTATTATATACGAATAGAGAATTTGTGAACCAAAGAGATATTGAACATTATTTAAACCTTAGAAATCCTACCGTGACTGGACTTTTAAAACGACTGGATGAAAAAGGGTTTGTTTTGTGTGTGCCAAATATGCAGGACAAACGCTGCAAAAATGTGCATTTAACAGAAAAAGCATATGACATTCAAAAAAGGATGGAAGCAGACCGAAAGCAGCTAGACAAGGTTCTTTTGCGAGGCATGACAAAAAAAGAAATGGAAGCTTTTCGGAAATCGTTAACGAAAGTATTTAATAATATAGCGGAGTAGTTGATAGGAGGATAAGACATGAGTTATGCGGATCAGGTATTTATAAATATGTGCCGGGATATTATTGACCATGGTGTCAGTACAGAGGGAGAAAAAGTAAGACCCAAATGGGAAGATGGAAGTGATGCTTATACGGTGAAGCAATTTGGTGTTGTTAATCGATATGATCTATCCAAAGAATTTCCCGCACTTACGCTTCGACGTACAGGGATTAAGAGCTGTGTGGATGAATTGCTTTGGATTTGGCAGAAGAAATCCAACCATATTCAAGATTTAAATAGTCATATATGGGATAGCTGGGCGGATGAAGAAGGTTCTATTGGAAAAGCCTATGGATATCAAATGAGTGTGAAGCATGCTTATAAAGAAGGTTGTATGGATCAGGTGGATCGTGTCATTTATGATCTGAAGCACAATCCATATAGTAGACGTATTATGACGAATATCTATGTGCATCAGGATTTGGCTGAAATGAGATTATATCCCTGTGCTTATAGTATGACTTTTAATGTAACAAAGGAAAAAGGGAAAGAGGGTCTTGTTTTGAATGCAATTTTAAATCAGCGTTCACAGGATGTATTAGCGGCTAATAACTGGAATGTATGTCAGTATGCAGTACTGATTCATATGTTGGCCCAAGTCTGTAATATGAGGGTGGGAGAGTTCGTCCATGTGATTGCAGATGCTCATATCTATGATAAACACATTCCACTGATTGAAGAATTGATTTCTAGAAAACCATTTCCGGCACCTGTTTTTTGGCTGAATCCAGAAGTAAAAGATTTTTATCAATTTACACCAGATGATGTACGGCTAGACCAATATGAAACCGGAGCACAGATAAAGAATATTCCAATTGCTATATAGGAGGAATTAGATATGAACATGATTGTAGCTGTAGATAAGAATTGGGCTATTGGTAATAACAATAAGTTATTAGTCAGTATTCCAGCAGATATGAAGTTCTTTCGAGAGACAACGACAAAAAAGGTTGTTGTCATGGGTCGAAAGACCTTAGAAAGCTTTCCAGGAGGACGTCCACTGAAGGACAGAATAAACGTGATATTGTCCACAGATAAAAATTATAAAGTAAAGGATGCTTTGGTGGTGCATAGCTTAGATGAGCTGTTAGAGGAACTGAAAAATTATCCATCGGAAGACATATACGTCATAGGTGGGGAACGCATTTATCGCCTGTTGCTTCCTTATTGCCATGTGGTGCATGTGACGAAAATCGATCATGCATATCTGGCAGATACCTACTTTCCTGATTTGGATAAAGAAAAGGGATGGAAGCTTTCAGGCGAAAGCGAAGAGCAGACCTATTTTGATTTAGAATATTGCTTTTTACGTTATGAAAAGTTATAAGGGTAAGTCCTTCTTGGTAAAGTGAATCGCTCCAATGATATAAAGCAGCAAACCAATTCCCCCAAGAATCAGATCATTTCTGAAGACACCACTTTTAGAAGAAATGATCTGTTCACCGGGAAATAAGGTGAATATGGTACCATATTTTAGGTTTTCCAAGTCACCACCCATATTTGCCATCATTTGAATGAGGTAGAAAATCATAGGAAGACCTGCACCTAGCACAAAGTACCCTTTCGACTGATTAAAGATACAAGCTGCAAAAAAAGCAATACCACCCATTGCAAATGCAAATAAGAAACAGCTGATATTCAGCTGCATATATTTAGAAAGATCTAAGTCTCCCGGAAACATCATTTCGGCGCATAGATAGCTCAGAGCAGCAGTAGCACTTATTAGGAACAATATGGATAGGATAATGGAAAGCATTTGTGTCATGATGATGGTACTCCTGGAATTAGGTGTGGACAACAGACAGACCATGGAGCCATTATCAATATATTTCATGACTAATTTATTGGTAATAATCACAACAAAGACCAAAGGAATGATTAACATAATAAATCCATACAAATACGTATGTACAAATTGAATGAGTGTCTTACAGGCACCTGTCATACCAACGGCTGCCATCATTTCAGGCAAGGCTTCCTGGTATCCGTTCAGCATGTCTGCCAAATCGGGATCGAACATATAAATAATCACGGAATTATACATCATTAAAATAGCCAGGAATATGATACCAATTTTACAGCAGGAAAACATATTGCGTTTGAACAATGGGATTGAAATCATGATTTATCACCTCCATAATAGCGTAAAAATATATCTTCAAGTGATTGAGAACTAATATTAAGATCTATGACGTCAAACGCAGTAAGGGCTTTCAAAAATTCATTTATATGATGGGGAACACTTACGGTGATACAGGTAGGCTCTTGATGAATCACTTGGTATTTTGTTGTATTTGCAAAATGATCGGTTTGTTCTTTGGATGAAAAAGTTATCTTATAGTACTTTTGTTTTTGCTGTTTTAGTGTATCTATATTTTCGGTTGTAACAATATCGCCATTTTTGATAATGGCGGCCCGATCACAGGTTTTTTCGATTTCTTCGAAAATATGAGAAGACATAAAGATAGTCTTTTCTCTTTTCTTTTCGGCAAGTATTAATTCAATAAATCGATTTTGCATCAAAGGATCCAAACCACTTGTAGGTTCATCGAGAATAATTACCTGTGGATCATTCATAAAAGCACAGATGATTCCGACTTTTTGTTTCATGCCTTTGGACATCTTTTTTATTTTACATTTGGGGTCTAATTCAAACATATCCATGAGCTCTTGTATTCTTCTTTTATCTTTTACACGCTTCATAGATGCGATAAAATCAATCATTTTTTTCCCACTCAAATCTTCTAGAAAGACAATTTCTCCGGCTAAGTATCCAAGATTATCTTGTATTTGAGATGCATCTTTATAGCAGTCAAAATCATAAATACTACAGTGCCCCTTTTTGGCTTTTATAAAGCCCATTAAATGTCGAATAGTGGTAGTTTTACCGGCACCATTTGGCCCTAAGAAGCCGAAGACTTCTCCGCGGGGGATAGCAATATTAACATCGAAAATCCCCTTATGGTGGCCGTAATCTCGCGTTAAATTTTGAATTTCAATCACATTCATAAGTTGTCCCTCCTTTTCTACTTGCCCTATAATACTCTGATTCTATGCTTTTTTCAAGTGGATGAATATAAATTAATTAATAATTAATCGTTGCATATTGACAAAGTTGTCAGAAAACTTTATAATTACTTCAATGATTTAGTTAAGTGCAGTGACAAGGAGGGGTCTGTATTAGACAGATTGCAAAGGGGGAACTCTTTGAAATTAAGTGGTAACACGGATATATTTCATCGCCCAAAGCTGAGTAATCGGTTTAGGGTGCTTTTTTATATCTGCAAGAACCAAAGGAGGTAGAGGAATGAAAAAAATTTCAGGGAACAAGTTATTTGTGAAAGCATTAAAAGAAGAGAGTGTTGATACTATTTTTGGTTATCCAGGTGGGTATAATGTTGACATATTAGATGAGCTTTATAAGCAGGATTCTATTAATGTTATATTACCGCGTCATGAACAGGCATTGATTCATGCGGCAGATGGGTATGCCAGGGCAACAGGAAGAGTTGGTGTTTGTTTGGTTACAAGTGGACCTGGAGCAACCAATTTGGTAACAGGAATAGCGACGGCTAATTATGACAGTATACCATTGGTTTGTTTTACTGGTCAGGTTCCAAGAAGTCTAATAGGAAATGATGCATTTCAGGAAGTAGATATTGTTGGAATTACAAGAAGCATTTGTAAGTATGGGGTGACTGTAAGAAATCGTGACGATTTGGGACGCATTATAAAAGAAGCTTTTTATATTGCAAAAACTGGAAGACCAGGACCTGTTGTAATTGATCTTCCCAAAGATGTTATGTGTGAGCTAGGTGATACCCTATATCCAGAATCTGTTAATATTCGTGGGTACAAACCAAGTACAGGTGTTCATATAGGACAATTAAAACGTGCAATTAAGATGCTGTCAAAAGCACAGAAGCCGTTGTTTTTGGCTGGTGGAGGCGTTAATATTGCCAGAGCAAATAGTGTCTTTGAGGAATTAGTTGAAAAGACTCAGGTGCCAGTAGTTACTACGGTAATGGGACGTGGAGCAATTAGAACAAACAGCCCACTATATATTGGCAATATGGGACTCCATGGTACCTATGCAGCAAATATGGCGGTGAGTGATTGTGATTTGTTATTTTCCATAGGAGCTAGATTTAATGATCGTGTAACCGGTAAAATCATGGATTTTGCACCCAATGCTCAAATTATACATATTGATATTGATACGGCATCTATTTCTAGAAATGTTCAGGTGGATGTTCCAATTGTAGCAGATGCCAAAGAAGCTTGTGAAAAGATGCTGGAATATGTAGAGGTAAATGAAACATCTAAGTGGATGGAGAAAATACAATCATGGAAAGTAGAATGTCCAATGACCATGCAATTAAGACGTGGTATGAATTCTCAACACATTATAGAAGTGATCAATCAAGAATTTGAGGAAGCAATTATTGTAACCGATGTAGGACAGCATCAGATGTGGGTATCTCAGTTCGTAGAATTAAACAGTAGAAAACAACTGATTACTTCAGGTGGATTAGGGACTATGGGTTATGGATTCCCGGCAGCTATAGGGGCGCAGGTTGGTTTGCCAGAGGTTCCGGTTATCTGTATATCAGGAGATGGCGGAATGCAGATGAATATTCAAGAATTTGCTACGGCAGTTGGGCAGGAACTCCCCCTTATTTTATGCGTATTTAATAATTATAAGCTGGGTATGGTAAGGCAGATGCAGAAATTATTCTTTGGGAAAAGATATCAAAGTACTTGCTTGTGTGCTCGAAAGAGCTGTATTGGACAGTGTGGAAATTCGGATTATTCTTGTCCACCCTATACACCGGATTTTATAAAATTAGCAGAAAGTTATGGTGCCAAAGGCATTCGCGTTACAGAAACAGAAGAAATTCAAGGGGCTTTAGCAGAGGCACGTATGCATTTAGGAACACCTACTTTAATTGAATTTATGATTGACAGTGAAGATATGGTGCTGCCAATGGTAAAAGGTGGAAGTTCACTAGAAGATATGATTTTGGATTGTTAAGAGGGGAGGAAAGTGGTTATGAATACAATAATGAATACAGAAATGAAAAAAAGATGGATTTCTTTATATGTAGAAAATCAAGTAGGTGTGCTGGCAAAGATTTCTGGATTATTTTCTGGAAAATCCTACAATATGGCAAGTCTGACAGTAGGAACAACAGAAGATCCTACCATTTCCAGAATGACCATTGAAACGGTTAGCGATGACTCCACTTTTGAACAGATTAAAAAGCAATTGAATCGTATGGTAGAAGTAATTAAGGTGATTGATTTCACCACGTTATCTGTTCATATGAAAGAACTGCTTTATGTAAAGGTAAAGAAATGTACAATGATAGATAAAACAGAAGTCTTTCATATTGCAGAAGCTTTTGGTGGGACGATTACCGATTATGGGAAAGACAGTGTTCTATTGGAATGTGTGCAGACTTCAACGAAAAATGATGCATTAATTGCTTTGTTAATGGAAGAATTCCAAACCATCGAAGTTGTACGGGGAGGAAGCGTTGGAATTGAATCTATCAGCATGACAGAACGTTAAGAATATGTTATAATACCATAGGATATAAGTTGGATTGCTGAAAATCCTACGAGTTATAAAATGGGAAGGAATATAGGATATGTTGAAGATAAGAATAGAAAAAACTACGCAGCCAAAGGAAAAACCAGGAGCAGACAATCCGTTAACATTTGGAACAATATTTACCGATCACATGTTTATGATGAATTATGAAAAGGGAAAAGGATGGTTTGATGAACGAATTGTGCCCTATCAGCCAATTGAACTAGATCCTTCAGCAATGGTATTTCATTATGGGCAGGAAATGTTTGAAGGATTAAAAGCTTATAAATCCAAAGAGGGAAGAACATTATTGTTCCGCCCAGATAAGAATATTGAACGGGCAAATAATACCAACCGAAGAATATGCATTCCGGAAATTGATCCGGAAGATTTCTTAGAGGCTTTGGAGACATTAGTAAAAATAGAAGAAAGTTGGATTCCACAAAGAGAAGGAACATCCCTTTATATCAGGCCTTTTATTATAGCAACGGATCCTTTTTTAGGAGTACGTCCATCAGATAGCTATCTATTTATGATCATTCTTTCACCTGTAGGTGCTTATTATCCGGAGGGATTAGATCCGGTAAAAATATGGATTGAGGATGATTATGTACGTGCAGTCAGAGGTGGAATCGGAGAAGCCAAGACTGGCGGCAATTATGTGGCAAGCCTGGCAGCACAAATGAAAGCTCATGATGCAGGATATTCACAGGTGCTTTGGTTAGATGGGGTGGAACGTAAATATATAGAAGAAGTAGGAGCTATGAATATTTTCTTTCAGATAAATGGAGTGATTGTGACTCCTTGTCTCAATGGCAGTATTTTACCGGGTGTAACGAGAGATTCTTGTATTGCACTTTGCAAAAGCTGGAAACTGCCATTGGAAGAACGAAAGATTTCGGCTGAGGAATTGATGAAAGCTGCAAAAGATGGAAGTTTAGAAGAATGCTGGGGTACCGGAACAGCGGCTGTTATTTCACCGGTGGGACATTTGCGGTATGGTGATCAGGTCATGCAGATTCAAGATGGTGGGATTGGTCCTATCAGCCGAAAACTGTATGATACTATTACGGGCATACAATTGGGTACGATAGAAGGTCCACAGGGCTGGGTTGTAGAAGTGATATAAATAAAATATCTGGTAACAGGGGACATGGCAAAGAAGGATTCGCTATGTCCCCGAACCAATTTAGATTCCTAAAGGGAATTAGGAGGTATGTACATGGAAGCGTATACAAGCTTTGCAGCTGTTTATGATACGTTTATGGATGATGTCCCTTATAGGGAATGGGCAGCATATTTACAGGAGCTGCTTTTGCAGTATGAGGTATCAGAGGGCTTGGTGCTGGATTTGGGCTGTGGAACTGGAGCAATTACACAGTTATTAGCTGCGCAGGGATATGAGATGATTGGTGTAGACTATTCGGAAGAAATGCTTCAGATTGCAATGGATAAGAGTAAACAGGCGGGGTATGATATTTTATATCTGCTTCAGGACATGCGAGAATTTGAATTATATGGTACAGTAAAAGCTGTGATTAGTATTTGTGATTCCATAAATTATATTACAGAAGAAACGGAACTTATAGAAGTGTTTCGTTTGGTGAATAATTATTTAGACCCTGGTGGTATCTTTATTTTTGATTTTAATACCACTTATAAGTATCGGGAAGTGATGGGAAACCAGACCATTGCAGAAAACAGGGAAACCTGCAGTTTTATCTGGGACAATTATTATTACGAAGAAGAAGAAATGAACGAGTATCAATTGACTCTTTATATAAGCACAGAAGAAAAAGATCTTTATCGTCGATTTGAAGAGACTCATTATCAAAAGGCTTATGATTTGGCGGATATGGAAAGATTGATTCGAACATCCGGATTACAATTTGTAACGGCATACGATGCATTTACAAAACAGGAACCAACAAATCAAAGTGAACGTATTTATGTGATTGCAAGAGAACAAGGAAAATAGAAATAGAAATAGAAGAGGTGAAGGATGGAAGATTATATTGTAAGAGCGATGGCTGCCAAGGGACAAATTAGAGCATTTGCAGCTACCACAAAAAGTATGGTAGAAACAGCAAGACAGGCACATCATACCAGTCCCATCGCAACAGCGGCTTTGGGAAGGCTTTTGACTGCAGGGGCGATGATGGGTAGTATGATGAAAAATGAAACGGATATACTTACGCTTCAAATAAAGGGAGATGGACCAATCGGCGGAATTACTGTTACGGCAGACTGTCATGCAAATGCAAAAGGCTATGTGCGCCATCCAGAGGTGATGCTGCCGCCTAAAAATGGGAAATTAGATGTAGGTGGGGCAGTGGGAAATGGATTTCTCCATGTGATCAAGGACCTTGGCATGAAAGAACCTTATATAGGGCAGACAGCGTTACAGACCGGAGAGATAGCGGAGGATTTGACTTACTATTTTGCGACCTCGGAGCAAATTCCTTCATCGGTAGGCCTTGGGGTATTAATGGAACGTGATAATACCGTACAATGTGCAGGAGGCTTTATTTTACAGCTTATGCCCTTTGCAGAGGATTCCGTAATTGATCAATTGGAAGCAAATATCAAGGGTATGACATCGGTAACAGACATGCTTCGAAAAGGGCGTACTCCAGAGCAAATGCTATCCGCTATTTTAGAAGGATTGGAAGTACAGATTACGGATACCATGCCTACAAAGTTTTTCTGTAACTGCTGTAAAGAACGAGTTCAAAAAGCAATGATTAGTATTGGAAAAGAAGAGATTCAAGGTATGATAGAAGATCAAGAGGAAGTAGAAGTAGTCTGTCATTTTTGCAATACTCCCTATGTATTTTCTTTGGAGGAATTAATAGAAATACGAGATCAGGCTATCAATTAAAAAGTATCTGCCGTAGAGAATGGGAGGAGTTAAGATGAAACAGGGATTTGTAAAGGTGGCAGCTGCCACACCGGATATACGGGTCGCAGATGTGGTGTATAATACAGGAGAAATCTGTAAACAGATTGATTTGGCAGTAGAACAGGATGCAAAGATTATTGTATTTCCCGAACTTTGTATTACCGGTTATACCTGTGGGGATTTATTCACCCAGGATGTTTTGTTACGTGGAGTAAAAGAAGCGATTAGTGAGATCGCAAAATACACCATTGGCAAGGATGCGCTGATTTTTGTTGGAGCTCCATTAGCAGTTGGAGGCGAGTTGTATAATGTGGCAGCAGTATTTAATTGTGGTGAATTATTAGGATTTGTAACCAAGACATTTCTGCCTAATTATGGTGAGTTTTATGAAATGCGTCAATTTAGACCAGGACCAAAGAAAGCAAAAGAAATCCTATTTCATGGGAAAATGGTTCCTTTTGGTGCGCAGATTTTATTCCAATCCTCGGCTATGGAAGAATTGATTGTAGCAGCAGAGATATGTGAGGATGTATGGTCCCCTTCACCTCCAAGCGTGGAGGCAGCGGTTCAAGGTGCTACCTTACTGGTGAATTGTTCTGCAAGTGATGAAACCATTGGAAAGAACCAATACAGAGAACAATTAATTGCAGGTCAATCTGCTAGGTTAATTGCAGGTTATGTCTATGCAAATGCTGGAGAGGGAGAATCAACTACCGATTTGGTATTTGGAGGCCATAATATAATTGCAGAGAATGGAAGCATCTTACAGCTGTCCAATCGATTTGAAAATGGAATTATTTATTCGGAAATCGATATTTACCGTCTCATGAGTGAAAGACGCAAAAATACTACCTTTCAAATAGCATCAGAAGATACCTTTGTAAAAGTACCATTTCATATGGAATCTGGGAAAACTTTTTTGACTAGAAGATTTTCAAGAAACCCATTTGTACCGGAAAATAATGAGGAACGGGAGAATCGTTGTGGAGAAATACAAATGATTCAGGCGATGGGATTAAAAAAACGTCTCGTTCATACTCATTGCAAAAGTGCAGTAGTTGGAATCTCAGGTGGGTTGGATTCAACATTGGCTTTGCTTGTATGTGCAAAAGCTTTTGATATGCTTGAAATGGAACGTTCACAGATTATTGCGGTTACCATGCCGTGTTTTGGAACCACGGATAGGACATATCAAAATGCATGTATGCTTACAAAAAAATTAGGAGCAACACTTCGGGAGATACCTATTAGGGATTCTGTTCATCAACATTTTGAAGATATTGGACATGCAAAAGATCTTCATAATGTTACATTTGAAAATGCTCAGGCAAGAGAAAGAACGCAGGTTTTGATGGATATTGCCAATCAGGTGAATGGAATGGTAATAGGAACTGGTGATATGTCCGAATTGGCACTTGGGTGGGCAACTTATAATGGTGATCATATGTCCATGTATGGGGTCAATGCTTCTGTTCCTAAGACCTTAGTGCGTCATTTGGTTCGATTTTATGCGGATAGCTCCGTGGATAAAGAGCTACAGAACGTGCTGTTAGATATACTGGATACACCGGTCAGTCCGGAATTGCTTCCCCCAACAGATGGAGTGATATCACAGATTACCGAGGATTTGGTTGGACCTTACGAATTGCATGATTTTTATCTTTATTATGTGCTGCGTTTTGGATATGAACCTAGCAAAATATATCGACTGGCTAAATTGGCGTTTGAAGGCAGCTATGAAAATGAAATCATTCTTAAATGGTTAGAAATCTTTTACAAACGATTTTTCTCACAGCAATTCAAACGTTCCTGTTTGCCAGATGGACCAAAGGTTGGAAGTGTAGCATTATCTCCTAGAGGGGACTGGAGAATGCCAAGTGATGCATGTGCTACTATGTGGTTGAAGGATTTGGAAGCACTCAAGTTATGGTAGGTTAATAGACGACCCACATAGTAGCTGTCGCTACTGACACAAGCAAGTCCTCACCCATCACTTATGCCGTTCCGGCATTAAGGTGATGAGTGGGGACTTGCTTGATGAGGTCAAATAATGTCTTTGGTTAAAAATAAAATTATAATTGGATATTTTTGAATAAATCTCCAAGGCTAGTACCAATGTCCTCAGACTTTGGAATGTCGACTTTTTCGTATACTTCTGTTGAAAAGTCATTTAGAGCCTTAATGCTTAAGCTGATCTTGCCATCTTTGATACCAATGATTTTAACCTGGATCTTCTCGCCAACTTTTAAGATATCACTTGGCGCTTTGATTCTTTTTGCACTGATTTGTGAAACGTGTACAAGTCCAGATAGTCCACTTTCCAAACGTACAAATGCTCCGTATGTTTGAAGACTTTCTACAGTTCCTTCTAATACACTGCCCACTTTCATGCTATTGACTTTTTCTGCCTGATCTTTAAACTGTTGTTCTTTGAGAATTTCACGAGCAGATAAAACCAAACGATTATTAGCCTGATCTACATCAATAACTCGGACTTCAATATCTTGTAATAAAAAATCTTCTAAATTTTCAATATAAGATAAGGACAGTTTAGAAGCAGGGATGAATCCTCGAAGCCCTTCCACTGTAGCAATTGCTCCACCATTCACAATTCCTTCTACCTTAACAGGAAGAATGGTACTGTTATTCATGTAATCTGTTACTAGGTTCCAAGGGTTGGCTTTATCAAATTGATCTTCGTAATCTGCCATAGATTCTGTTTGTAATTGTTCTTCGTTCATAATGCACCTCTTTAATCTCTTATTTAAAACTCCACTTATTATAACACAATTTGTCTCACATAGAAATAAGAAATCGAAAGGTATTGTAAAGAATAGTAAAAAAGTGCTAAAATGAGGATTGAAAATAGAATTTTGGAAATAGGGGAATATAATATATGAAAACAACAGTTGAGAATAAAAGAAGTAGTAAAGTGTATGTGGTAGGCCATAAAAATCCGGATACAGATTCTATTTGTTCTGCCATTGCGTATGCAAACTTAAAGCAAAGGATTACAGGAAATGAATACTCCGCCAGACGGGCAGGACCAATAAACGAAGAAACACAGTACGTATTAGATCAATTTGGTATTGTGCCACCGGGCTTATTGTCGAATGTACAGGTTCAGGTAAAGGATATGGATCTTTATTGCATTGAGGGAATAGAGAACAATATTTCTATCAAGCAGGCTTGGTCTATTATGAAGGAAACAAATATGAAGACGTTGCCAGTGACCAAAGATCATATGCTAGAGGGTCTGATTACCATTGGAGATATCGCAACTTCCTATATGGATGTGTATGATAGCAGGATCCTTGCAGCAGCCAGAACCCAGTATCGTAATATTGTCCAAACTCTGGATGGAACGATAATTACCGGGAATGATCATGGGTATTTTCTTACGGGAAAGGTGGCGATTGCAGCTTCTAGTCCTGAATTAATGGAGAATTTTATTGAAAAAGATGATTTGGTCATTTTGGGGAATCGATTTGAATCTCAAATCTGCGCATTGCAGATGGAAGCTAGCTGCATGGTAATTTGTCAGGGGGCAGAGATTTCTAAGACAGTAAAAAAAATGGCACAAGAAAAGAATGTGGTTGTAATTAGTACCCCACATGATACATTCACAGCAGCTAGATTAATTAATCAAAGTATTCCGGTAAAGTATTTTATGAGTAAAGATAATTTAGTGACCTTTGGAATGAATGAGTATGTGGATGATATCAAGGATATCATGGCCAAAAAGAGATATCGTGATTTCCCAGTGACAGATAGGAATGGACGATTTATAGGATTTATTTCTAGAAGGCGGTTAATGGCAATCCGAAAAAAACAGGTCATTCTAGTGGATCATAATGAAAAATCACAGGCAGTGGATGGCATTGAGGAAGCGGAAATACAGGAAATAATAGATCATCATAGATTAGGGAGTGTAGAGACAGTAGGACCCGTATATTTTAGAAATCAGCCGGTTGGATGTACTGCTACCATTGTCTTTCAAATGTATCGAGAAGCGGGAATTGAGATAGAAAAAAAGACAGCCTCATTATTATGTGCAGCTATTATTTCTGATACACTTATGTTCCGTTCCCCTACCTGTACGCCGGTGGATCAAAGCGCAGCAGAAGAGCTGGCAGTGCTTGCAGATATTAACATTGAAAAATTCGCAAGTGCAATGTTCAATGCAGGAAGTAATTTGAAGAATAAAACAGACAAAGAGATTTTCTATCAGGATTTCAAGAAATTCTCAGTTAATGGAGTTAATTTTGGAGTGGGGCAAATTAATTCTATGAATGCAGAGGAATTAAATGAAATAAAGTCTAAGTTAAATCCATATATGAAGACTGCACTTTTGGAACAAGGCTTAGATATGCTTTATTTTATGCTGACCAATATTGTAATGGAGTCTACAGAACTATTGTGCTGTGGAACTGGTGCAAAGGAACAGATTCTAGATGCATTTGATTTGTCTCAAGATACGGAAATGATAAAACTGACAGGTGTGGTATCTAGAAAGAAACAGTTAATACCTAACTTTGTTGGTTCATTACAACAATAAAATTCAATAGGAAAGAAGGATTACGTTATGGGAAAACAAATATGGAAACCAGGTAATATGCTGTATCCACTTCCAACTATTATGGTAAGTGCAGCTGATAAGGAAAAAAAAGCAAATATTATTACCGTTGGCTGGACGGGAACAGTGTGTTCTGATCCTGCTATGTTATATGTATCAATCCGACCGGAACGATATACCTATCATATGATTAAAGAAACGGGAGAATTTGTTGTCAATCTAACGACGGAAGATTTGGCATTTGCTACAGATTACTGTGGAGTGAAATCAGGACAAGAAGTGGATAAATGGAAAGAAATGAGCCTTACCAAAGGCCAGGCAAGTAAGCTTTCTTATGCACCTATTATTGAAGAAAGTCCTGTGAATTTAGAGTGCAAGGTTGTAGAAATAAAAGAACTTGGATCTCATCATATGTTCTTGGCAGAGGTTGTTGCAGTACAGGTAAGTGATATATATATGAATGAGAATGGCAAGTTTGTATTAAATGATTCCAAGCTTTTGACTTACTCACATGGGGAGTATTGGGGATTGGGTAAACAAATTGGAACATTTGGTTATAGTGTTCGTAAGAAAAAATAAGATACTCTGTTATGATTAACAGAGCATCTTGATTTTCAATCGATAAATTCTTTTAAGCAGCAGAGTGGACAATAATGCTGCAATTACTTCTGCAATAGGAAGGGACCACCAGACCATATTCAGACCAAAGAATGTGGCAAATAGAAATGCAATTGGTAAAATAATAATAAGCTGGCGAATGGCAGATATAATTAAGCTATACATACCATTTCCAAGAGCCTGAAAGATTGCACTGCAGACAATGCTGTAACCGGCAAATAAGAAACTCAGACTAATAATACGCAGCGAGGGGACACCAATTTTCATCATATGTGCAGAAGCATCAAACATGCGAAGTAATGTATTTGGAATGGTTTGTAATAAAACCAATCCAATAGTCATGATTCCAAGTGCCATACCGATGCCTAGCTTGAGAGAATTGGTAATTCTCTTTTGGCTTTTCGCACCATAATTAAAAGCTACTATGGGTATGAGCCCATTGCATAGACCAAAGACGGGCATAAAGACAAAGCTTTGGAGCTTAAAATACACTCCGAATACAGCTGCTGCTGTGGATGAGAACATAAGTAATATGCGATTCATTCCAAAGGTCATTACAGAACCAATCGCTTGCATGATAATAGAAGGAATCCCAATTTTGTATATATTTTTAATGGTTTGTGGACATGGACGAAAGTGCATCAGATTAATATCCAACTCTTTGTTTTTCTTAATATTAAAGTAAATAGACATACAAACTGCAATTAACTGACCAATTACAGTTGCAATGGCCGCACCAGCTACCTCCAGTCTTGGAAAACCGAATAGACCAAAAATCAAAATCGGGTCTAATATAATATTAATGATAGCACCGGTTCCCTGGGTAATCATATTGTAGATGGTTTTTCCTGTAGACTGCATTAAACGTTCTAAGGTAATCTGCATAAAAATTCCAAAGGAAACAATGGTTATGATTAACATGTACTGAGTTCCATATTTAACGATTGTTGGATTGCTTGTTTGGGTCGTGAAAAAATAATGGGAGCATAAAAGCCCGGCAAATGCAAAAACAAGATAACTCATAAAACCAAGGAAAATTCCGTTTTTAGCAACGGTATTGGCATCTTCAAACTTTCGTTCACCTAAAAATCTAGAAGTTAGTGCATTGATACCTACTCCAGTTCCGGCGGCGACGGCAATCATTAGATTTTGGACAGGAAATGCAAGTGACACAGCGGTCAGGGCATCTTCACTAAGTTTGGCTACAAAAATACTATCGACAATATTGTATAATGCTTGTACAAGCATGGACAAAATCATAGGCAGTGACATGGTGATTAATAACTTGGGAATAGGCATAACTCCCATTTTGTTTTCTTTTCTAACTTTTTCAGACATTTTAAAACCTCCTTATAACGAAACTCTTACAGCATATCACTTTTAAAACAGAATGGCAATATTTAGATGTTTGATTTTTGCATGACCCACTTATTGCTACATACATATATATAGATATGGGTAAAAAGAGAAGCCGGGTTAAAAGTATATGAAGAAGGAAAAGAGAAGAAAATTAAAATATGATGTTATTTTATTTTTAATGGGAACGGTACTTGTGGTGTCTTTCGTATGCTTGGATTATTTGTATCAAATACCGAAAGGTGGGGCGGATATTTCTAAAACATACGAACATGCGGTACGGTATGTAAATGCAAGTGTTCAGACGGAATCACCAAAGGTAGCAATTACATTTGATGATGGACCCAATGCACAGCATACACCAAGATTATTGGAGGAATTAAGTAAACGTGGTGTGAAGGCCACCTTTTTCTTAATTGGAATGAATGCGAAGACAAATCGGGAACTGGTATTACAAATGTATCAGGAAGGTCATTTGATTGGGAATCATACCTATCATCATGTGGAAATCACAAAAATATCGAATGCAGAGGCCTTACAGGAATTACAAACTACTAGTGATTTAATTGAAGAGATTACAGGAGAGGGGACTGAATTTATGCGTCCACCTTTTGGCTTGTGGCAAAAGGGATTAGAAATGGAATTGAGTATTTTTCCTGTTATGTGGACGATAGATCCCTTGGATTGGACAACGGAAAACACAGATGAAATTGTGAATAAAGTAGTGACGGAAGTAAAAGAAGATGATATTATTCTTTTGCATGATTGTTATGAAAGTTCAGTGGATGCGGCGGTTCGCATTATTGATATACTGCAAAAAGAAGGATACGAATTTGTGACAGTAGATGAGTTGGTCTTAAAATAGGAGCATAGATATGACAGAGGAATTTTCAAGAACAGAATTATTGTTAGGAACAGAGAAGTTAGAACTATTGAATCAATCTACAGTTTTAGTATTTGGTGTCGGAGGAGTAGGATCGCACTGTATTGAGGCTTTGGCTAGAAGTGGAATTGGAAAGCTTATATTAGTGGATAATGATACCGTTTCACTTAGCAATATCAATCGACAGTCTATTGCATATCACAGTACGGTTGGGCGGTACAAAACACAAATTATGAAAGAACGTATTGCAGATATTTGCAGTCGTATTGAAGTGCATACTCACGAAACTTTTGTTTTGCAAAATCAGGCAGAATCCTTGATTACAAATGATTTGGATTATATTGTAGATGCTATTGATACGGTAACTGCCAAGCTTGCTATTGCAGAACTTGCACTAAAGCGAGGGATACCATTGATCAGTAGCATGGGAACGGGAAATAAGCTGCATCCTGAGCTGTTTGAAATTACGGATATTTCTAAGACAGAAGTATGTCCACTTTGTAAGGTTATGAGAAGGGAATTAAAAGCTAGGGGAATCTATCATTTACCAGTTCTGTATTCCAAAGAAAAGCCAATCAAGGTATCTCTTTTGAAACCAGAAGACAAGGCAGAAAAGAAACACTCCTTACCCGGGAGTATTGCATTCGTCCCACCAGTAGCGGGACTTTTGATTGCAGGAGAAGTTGTTCGGAATTTAACCAAATCACATACGTTACATGACGGTGTGAGCCAATAGTAAAAGAGGAATAAAATGGATTTATTTGATTATGTACGAGAGACAAAGATGGACAAAGAATCACCGCTGGCTTCTAGACTGAGACCGAAAACCCTAGATGAAGTAGTGGGACAGCAGCATATTATTGGAAAAGATAAATTATTATATCGGGCTATTTTGGCGGATAAAATAAGCTCTATTATCTTTTATGGACCACCTGGAACAGGAAAAACTACTTTGGCTAAGGTAATTGCCAATACTACAAGTGCACAATTTAAGCAAATTAATGCTACTTCTTCGGGGAAAAAAGATATGGAAGAGGTGGTAAAGGAAGCAAAGAATAATTTGGGTATGTACGGGAAGAAAACGATTTTATTTGTAGATGAAATCCATCGGTTTAATAAGGCACAGCAGGATTATTTATTACCCTTTGTAGAAGATGGAACACTTATCTTAATAGGTGCAACCACAGAAAATCCGTATTTTGAAGTAAATGGAGCTTTAATTTCCCGTTCCAATGTATTTGAACTAAAGTCTTTAGAGAAGGAAGATATCAAAATTCTTTTGCAAAGAGCAGTATATGATAAAGAAAATGGAATGGGAAGTTATCAGGCAGAAATAGAGGAAGATGCACTGGACTTCTTAGCAGATATAGCGGGTGGAGATGCCAGAAATGCACTTAATGCTATTGAACTGGGAATTATGACCACACAAAGGAGTGCAGATAAAAAGATCCATATTACATTGGATGTTGCTTCAGAGTGTATTCAAAAGCGAGTGATGCGTTATGATAAGATGGGAGATAATCATTATGATACGATTTCTGCATTTATCAAAAGTCTGCGGGGATCAGATCCAGATGCAGCTGTGTATTATTTGGCAAAAATGTTGTATGCAGGAGAAGATATTAAGTTTATAGCAAGACGGATTATGATTAGTGCATCCGAGGACGTGGGCAATGCAGATCCAAGGGCTTTGAGTGTTGCTGTTGCAGCTTCACAGGCGGTAGAGCGAATTGGAATGCCGGAAGCACAGATTATTTTAGCACAGGCCGTTACTTATGTGGCTTCTGCACCAAAAAGTAATGCCGCATATCTTGCGATAGCGGCTGCAATGGAGCATGTGAAAAATTATAGTACAACTGTTCCTGCTCATTTACAGGACGCTCATTATAAAGGTTCAAAAGACTTAGGACATGGTGTGGGATATCAGTATGCCCATGATTATCCAAATCATTATGTAAAGCAGCAGTATCTGCCAAACGAAATCAAAGATGCTGTTTTCTATAATCCTACAGAAATGGGATATGAAGAAACCATCAAAAATCATTTAGATAACATAAAAAAGGAAAGTAAGTAATTATAGTAATTCCTTCATAAGGTAAGCATATATATCCTGATTTTTTAGATTCCAATTATTGATGATTGCTTCTGCCTCACGTAAGTTGGGAACATTAATGGTTATATTTATTATGTCGGACCCATTTTCCTGGATCTGACAGCATACCGAGTACTCGTGATTACTATTGCGAAAATAGTTTGCCTTTACGGAGCTCTCCTCTTTAAATGCAAATTGTTTTTCCTTTAGGAATGCATCAATATCTTGGCGGATGGCAGGTGGAAGTTTGTTTTGGAAATATTGAATCGTTTCTAGACCTTCTTCGGATAATTTATATAAAGAGCGATGATGTGTATTTTCCACCTTGATAAGATTGGAATCGGTCATTTCGCTAATTGCCTGTTGAAGCGTAAAATAATTGGTATAGCCTTTCAATAAAATAAAGTCAAAAATCTGTGCACCTGTGAGTGGAAAATCCACTTTTTGCAACATATATAACACGATTAATTTATAAAGAGTGAATGTTTCGGACATGATTTTCATCCTTTCTATAGTGAAAAAGCATACGTTAGGGTTGCTAATATCATACCATTCTTACGAAATCAAGTCAAATAGCTTGTTATAAGCAAAAAGACAGAATCAGACCATAGAAAAGATTACTTAAAAAAGTACTTTCTATTTCAGAAAAAATAGTGTATAATATGGCATATCTTAAGTTAGTCATATCTGACTGAACATTCCCGCAATATGAAATTATGAAGGAAGCAACACAGAAAGGAAATAAATATATGAAAGAAAAATATGAATCATTACCTCTGGCTTCATTAAAAGAACTGGCAAAGGCAAGAGACTTAAAAGGAATTTCAACTATGAAAAAGGCCGAATTAATTGAATTAATGCTAGAAAAAGATGAAAAAGACAATGTAATTCAGGCAAAAGAAGAGGTAAAAAATGAAAAAATTGGAACAGGGGATATTGATCAGTTAGACAGCGGTATGACAGCTCATGGTATTTTAGAAGTATTGCCAGATGGATATGGCTTTATTCGATGTGCTAATTATTTGCCGGGAGAGAATGATGTATATGTTTCACCTTCTCAAATCCGCAGATTTAATCTAAAAACAGGGGATATTGTATCAGGTAATACTAGAGTCAAGACCCAATCTGAAAAATTTAGTGCACTTTTATATTTGACAAAGATCAATGGGATACGCCCATCAGAAGCAGTGAATCGCTGTAATTTTGAAGATATGACCCCTATTTTTCCAAATGAAAGATTACGGTTAGAAAGTGTGGACAGTACAACGGCTATGCGAATTGTGGACTTGCTGTCTCCAATTGGGAAAGGCCAGCGTGGAATGATTGTATCTCCCCCAAAAGCAGGTAAAACCACTTTGTTAAAGGATGTAGCACTTTCTGTACGAAAGAGTAATCCGGAAATGCATTTGTTAATTCTACTCATTGATGAACGTCCGGAAGAAGTAACGGATATTAAAGAATCCATTGGTGGAGATAATGTGGAAGTTATCTATTCTACTTTTGATGAATTACCAGAACATCATAAGCGAGTATCTGAAATGGTAATCGAGCGTGCAAAACGTTTGGTTGAACATAAAAAAGATGTTATGATTTTGTTAGACAGTATTACACGTCTTGCCAGAGCTTATAATTTAACGGTTCCACCAAGTGGCAGAACCTTGTCTGGAGGTCTTGATCCTGCAGCTCTTCATATGCCAAAGCGATTTTTCGGAGCAGCTAGAAATATGAGAGAAGGCGGAAGTCTTACTATTTTATCGACAGCACTTGTAGATACAGGAAGTAAAATGGACGATGTAATATATGAAGAATTTAAAGGAACGGGTAACATGGAGTTAGTATTGGATCGAAAACTTCAGGAAAAAAGAGTGTTCCCAGCTATTGATATTCCAAAATCAGGGACAAGAAGAGAAGATTTACTTTTGAGTAAGGACGAACAAGAGGCGGTTTATATTATAAGAAAAGCGCTGAATGGTATGAAGACAGATGAGGCAGTAGACAGCATTTTAAATATGTTTACCAGAACGAAAAATAATATGGAATTGGTTCAAATGGTAAAAAAACAAAAATTCATATAGATATGCTTGCAAATCCATAATTGGTATGGTACAATTAGAAAGCTGTTCAAGAGACAAATTCGTTGTGGAGACGATACAGCTCCACGTAGTATAATAATAAAGAGGTGAAATCATGAGAGAAGGAATACATCCAGAGTATCATCAAGCTACAGTAACTTGTAACTGTGGGAATACATTTGAGACTGGTTCTACTAACAAAAGCATACATGTAGAAATCTGTTCTAAGTGTCATCCATTCTACACAGGACAACAAAAAGCTGCTCAAGCTCGTGGTCGTGTTGATAAGTTTAACAAGAAATACGGAATTCAGGAATAATAGAGTTCAGTAAACGAACCTCGTGACTGCGTCACGGGGTTCGTTTAAGTTCAATACAATTCGAGACAGACAGTATGAAAGGGAAGTATATGAAATCATCTAATATTGGTGGGCAGGCCGTAATCGAAGGAATTATGATGAAAAATGGAGATGCCTATGCAGTTGCAGTTCGTAAGCAAAATGGAGAAATTGTTCTTCAAAGAGAAGATTATAACAGTATAATCAAGTGGAAAAAATTAACAAAGATTCCTTTTATTCGTGGAGTTTTTAATTTTATAGATTCAATGGTTCTAGGTATGAAGACTCTTACCTATTCTGCAAGTTTTTTTGAAGAAGAGGAAGAAGTTCTTACGACAGCAGAACAGAAGGAAAAAAAGGAAAAGCAGGAGAAGTTCATTATGGGAGCTACCGTAGCCTTTTCGATTGTGTTGGCAATTGGTATTTTCATGGTGCTGCCTTATTTCTTAAGTGGATTATTAAGTAAAACAGTAACTTCACAAGCGGTTAGAGCCATTATAGAGGGTGTTGTGAGACTTCTGATTTTCGTAGGTTATGTATTGCTGATTTCACAGATGAAGGATATTAAACGTGTATTTATGTATCATGGAGCAGAACATAAGTGTATTAATTGTATTGAGACTGGCAAGGAATTAACGGTAGAAAACGTAAGAAATAGTTCAAAGCAACACAAAAGATGCGGAACTAGTTTCTTGTTATTTGTTATGTTAGTGAGTATTATTCTATTCTTTTTTATTCGAGTAGATTCGCCAGTTCTGCGAGTGGTTATAAGGATTGCTTTGGTACCGGTGATTGCAGGCATTTCATATGAATTAATTAAATGGGCTGGTAATAGTGATAATCCAATCGTAGGTGTCTTGAGTAAACCCGGATTATGGTTGCAAAAGTTAACAACAAAAGAGCCGGAAGACGATATGATAGAGGTAGCAATTGAGGCAGTAGAATCTGTGTTTGATTGGAAACAGTATTTAGAGAATTCACAGCAAGAAGTATGACTGTATAAGGAGATGGATTCATGACATTACAAGAAGCGCTTTCTCTTGGGACGAAAAGATTGGAACAAGAGCACATAGAAGAAGCAGCCATTGATGCATGGTTTCTCTTAGAGTTTGTAACTGGTATGAAAAGATCTGTATATTATTTGGACCCGGACAGGCAATTATTACCGGAGCAGATCAATCAATATAAAACCCACATCGAAACAAGGGCAACACATGTTCCTTTACAACATATTACAGGGGTACAGGAATTTATGGGCTTGGTGTTTGAAGTAAATGAGAACGTATTAATTCCGCGACAAGATACAGAGCTACTGGTTGAAACTGTGCTTGAGTCTATGAAAGAATATGATAAAGCAGATCCATTCGTTTTGGATATGTGTACTGGTTCGGGCTGTGTTATTATTAGCATACTTGCAAATAGGAACGCTTATGGAACTGGAGTGGATATTTCCAAGGAAGCGTTGGAAGTGGCCAAGCGAAATGCTTCTCACAACCAAGTGAATCTTACCCTAGTGGAAAGTAATTTATTTGAAAAAGTTACCGGTGGTTTTGATATGATCGTTTCTAATCCACCCTATATTAAAACAAAACAAATAGAAATGCTTCAGGCAGAAGTGAAACTACATGATCCGTTTCTGGCTTTGGATGGAAAAGAAGATGGATTATTCTTCTATCGACACATTATAGAAGAAAGTATCTTATATCTGCATACAAAAGGTCAGTTGTTTTTTGAAATTGGACATGATCAGGGTGAGGAAGTGGCTGCGCTTATGGAAGCAGCAGGATTTACAGAAATTAATATAAAAAAAGATTTGGCAGGTCTGGACCGAGTAGTATGGGGACGATATAGTCAGAGAACAAGGAGGAATTCAAATGTTTGATAAATTAGAGGATCTACTAATTCGATTTGAAGAAATTATGGGAGAGCTGAATGAACCTGATGTAGTGAATAATCAGGATCGATTTCGCAAATTAATGAAAGAACAAAATGATTTAACACCAATTGTGGAAGCATATAGAGAATATAAGGAAAGTAAGCAGACCATTGAAGAAAGTCTTCAAATGCTGGATGAAGAGTCTGATGCTGAAATGAGAGAACTGTTAAAAGAAGAATTAAATGGAGCCAAAGCTAGAGTAGAGGAATTGGAAATAGAAATGAAGATTCTCTTACTTCCGAAAGACCCCAACGATGATAAGAATGTATTTGTAGAAATTCGTGGTGGTGCAGGTGGTGATGAGGCGGCTTTGTTTGCAGCAGAAATCTATAGAATGTATGCCCATTATGCAGAAAGCAGACGTTGGAAGGTAGAGATGATCTCGTTTAATGAAAATGGAATTGGTGGATTTAAAGAATGTGTGTTTATGATTAGTGGTCAAGGGGCCTATTCTAGATTGAAATACGAGAGCGGTGTTCATAGGGTACAACGTGTGCCAGAAACAGAATCAGGAGGAAGAATACACACCTCTACAGTTACAGTTGCTATTATGCCTGAGGCAGAAGAGGTAGATGTAGCTCTTGATATGAACGATTGTAAGTTCGATGTATTCCGTGCATCCGGTAATGGAGGCCAGTGTGTCAATACAACAGACTCAGCAGTCCGTCTTACACATATGCCAACAGGAATTGTTATTTCCTGTCAGGATGAAAAATCTCAGTTAAAGAATAAGGATAAGGCATTGAAAGTCCTGCGTGCCAGACTGTATGAGTTAGAGTGTGAGAAAAAACATGATGCAGAGGCAGAGGCTAGAAAGAGCCAGGTAGGAACCGGAGATCGGTCGGAGAAAATCCGCACCTATAATTTCCCACAGGGTCGTGTAACGGATCATCGAATTAAATTGACTTTGCATAAATTAGATAGTATTTTAAATGGAGATTTAGACGAAGTTATAGATAGCCTGATTGCAGCAGACCAGTCTGCAAAACTAAGCAATCTTCAAGATAATTAGAAGACAGGGCGAATTGCCCTGTCTTCATTCATAACAAAGGAAGAAAAATGAAAAATAAACTAAAAAAATTAATCGCATATTATAAACCATATCAATTTTTATTCTTTAGTGATATGTTTTTTGCTATCATTGGAGCGTTAGTTACGCTTGCAATTCCACTGGTGATTCGTTTTATAACAAATGAAGTGATTTATTTTGACGCTGCAGATGCTACGAATATGATCATTAAGCTTGGAATCTTTATGTGTGGTCTAGTTGTGATTGGATTTGGCTGTGATTATTATATAGCCTATTTTGGACATATGATGGGTGTACGCATGGAAGCAAATATGCGGACAGATATTTTTAGACATTACCAAAAACTAACTTTTGCATTCTATGATAATCAAAAGGTCGGTCACTTGCTTTCTCGCATTACCAGTGATTTATTTGATATCAGTGAATTGCTCCATCATGGTCCAGAGGATCTAGTGATATCTGCAATTAAAATCATAGGGTCATTTATAATTTTGTTAAGTATAGATGTGAAACTAACCTTAGTTGCTTTTACATTTGTACCAATTATGATTGTATATGCAGGGGTGCTGAATACCAAAATGAAAGCAGCATTCAAGAAAAATCGAGCAAAAATAGCAGATATCAACAGCCAAATTGAAGATAGTCTATCGGGTATTCGCGTGGTGAAATCTTTTGCAAATGAAGAAGTAGAGATGGAGAAGTTTTGCACAGGAAATAGCCATTTTGTGAAAGCAAAAAGAAAGAGTTATCTTTATATGGGCGCTTATTATTCGGGTTTAAATGCAATGTCTTCGCTCATTACCGTAGTGGTACTTCTGACTGGATTTCAATTAATCACCACCAAAGCGGTGAATGTATCAGATCTGATTACGTTCTTACTCTATATTAACAATTTTATTGAACCGGTTAAAAAATTAGTCAATTTCACAGAACAGTTTCAAAATGGATATTCTGGATTTGAACGCTTCTTAGAAGTGATGGAAATAGCTCCAGATATTCAGGATGATAAAGATGCGGTATCGGTGAACGAATTAAAAGGAAAGATACAGTTTCAAGATGTATCCTTTCATTATGAAGATCACAAAGACAAGGTATTAAATCATATTGATTTAAATGTGGAAGCAGGAGAATATATGGCTCTTGTAGGACCTTCCGGAGTGGGGAAGACTACATTGTGCAGCTTGATACCCCGTTTCTACGAAGTATCGGATGGAGCTATTACAATTGATGGAATCGATATTCGGCATATGAAATTAGAAGATTTAAGAAATAATATTGGTATTGTACAACAGGATGTTTATTTATTTACCGGAACAGTGATGGATAATATACGTTATGGCAATCCAAATGCCAGTGATGAGGAAGTTGTGAGAGCAGCTCGCAATGCGAATGCCCATGACTTTATTATGAATTTTCCAGAGGGATATGATACAGATATTGGGCAGCGTGGTGTGAAACTATCAGGAGGACAAAAACAGCGGCTCTCCATTGCAAGAGTATTTTTGAAAAATCCGCCAATTTTAATCTTTGATGAGGCAACCTCGGCATTGGATAATGAAAGTGAACAAATCGTGCAGCAATCATTGGAAGCTTTGGCTAAGAATAGAACCACCTTTGTGATTGCTCATCGGCTGTCAACGATTCGTGGCGCAGGAAGAATCTTAGTTTTAACAGAACAGGGAATTGTAGAAGAGGGAACCCATGAAGAACTGATAAATAGGAAGGGAGTATATGAGTCTTTATATCATATGCATTTCAAATAAAAGATTCCAAAATAAAAAAAATATGATATACTAGAGCATATTTGCAATATTTTGAAGAAAGCATATAGTAATTTAGAATAAAGAAGAAGGTATTTGTATGAAAGAAGTAGAATTTAAGAGACCAATGTTAGAAGATCAGGAGCTTTTAGAGACATATTTTAAGAAGTTCCCATCCAGAAGCTGTGAGCGGACATTTGTAAATGTATTCTTATGGGCTAGAGCCTATGGGGTAGAATATGCTATGATAGAGAATACCATTGTATTTCGTTCCCAAAGTGAAGTGGGCTGTTCCTTTTCCTATCCAGTTGGGGAGCCAAAAGATGTGCAGAGAACCATAGAATCCTTGCAGGAACATTGTGAATCCAAAGGGGGAGCATTCCGGATGTATAATGTGACCGAGGAGAATTTCCGTCAGCTAGAATCCTGGTATCCGGATATTTATCAGGTTAACTATAGCAGAGATTTAGCAGACTATGTTTATGAAACAGAGAAACTTTCTACACTTGCGGGAAAGAAGTTACATGGGAAAAGAAATCATATTAATAAATTTTTATCTACCTATAAGAACTGGACTTATGAAGCTCTTTCTAGTGAAAATATAGAAGATTGTTTCCAAATGGCACTCAAATGGCGAAATGAAAATGGATGTGATGATGATTCGGAAAAAAATTCGGAAATGTGTGTAACCTTAAATTCGCTCCGATTATTTAAAGAACTTCATCTAATAGGTGGGGTGCTTAAGATAGAAGGAAAGGTAGTAGCGTTTACCATAGGTGAACCAATCAGTGATGAGATCTTTGTTGTGCATATTGAAAAGGCATTGTCAGAGATTGACGGGGCATATCCTATGATAAATCAGCAGTTTGTTTTACATGAATGTCAAAACTATGAATATATTAACAGGGAAGAGGATGTTGGATCTGAAGGAATTAGAAAAGCAAAATTATCATATCGACCCGCTTTTTTAGTAGAAAAAGGTATTGTAACAAAAAGAACACTGTAACTAAGAAAAAGGATGTAAGGAGAAAGAAAATGATTGCAAAAACTATGATAGAACAAGTGAAAAACAGTTCAGTAATTCGTGCCATGTTTGAAGAAGGGAAAAGACGCGCTGCCATATATGGACCAGAGAATGTATATGATTTTAGTCTTGGCAATCCCAATGTACCAGCACCGGCATCGGTGAATGAAGCAATTGAAGCAATTGTGAAAGAAGAAAATTCAGTAGTGTTACATGGTTATATGGAAAATGCAGGTTATCTTTCTGTTAGAAATACAATTGCAAAATCTCTGAATGGAAAATTTGGAACCCAATTTGCAGGGAAGAATATTTTAATGACAGTAGGAGCAGCAGGCGGTTTGAATGTTATTTTGAAGACTCTTTTAAATCCAGGGGAAGAGGTAGTAGTATTTGCACCCTATTTTGGGGAGTATAAAGGTTATACAGCTAATTTTGGAGGAGTTTTAGTAGAGGTTTCACCTAATACAGTTGATTTTCAGCCAAACTTAGAAGAATTTCGACAGAAGCTGACCAAACAAACCAAGGCTGTAATTGTAAATACACCGAATAATCCAACAGGAGTGGTATATTCCAAAGAAACAATTCAGAAACTAGCCACCATCTTGGAAGAAAAGCAAAAGGAATTTGGAACAGATATATATTTGGTATCAGATGAGCCTTATCGTGAATTGGTATATGGAGGGGTTGAAGTTCCATATCTTACCAAATACTATGCCAATACAATTGTAGGATATTCTTATAGCAAATCTTTATCTCTCCCGGGAGAACGAATTGGCTATTTGGTTATACCAGATGAGGTAGCAGACAGCGAAATGGTAATCAATGCAGCAACAGTGGCTAACCGTGTGCTTGGATTTGTCAATGCCCCATCCTTGCTTCAAAAAGTAGTCGAAAGATGTATTGACGAAGAAGTGGATGTCTCTTATTACAATAGAAATAGGGAAACCTTGTATCAAGGGCTTATGGATTGTGGTTTTGAATGTATCAAACCAGAGGGTGCATTTTATTTATTTGTAAAAACTCCAATTCAGGATGAAAAAGCCTTTTGTGAGGCGGCGAAGAAGTATAATCTATTGCTGGTGCCTGGAAGCGCATTTGGATGTCCTGGGTATGTGCGCATTGCATACTGTGTAGCCTATGAAACCATTGTAAATGCTTTGCCTAAGTTCAAGGAGCTGTCAGCTGAGTATTAAAGCAATATAGGAGAATGATATGAAAATATTTGAACAAAATATTCGGAAGGTTATACCTTATGTACCTGGTGAACAACCCAAAGGAACCATAGTAAAATTAAATACAAATGAAAATCCATATCCACCGGCAGAGGGTGTACAGCGTGCAATTGATGGATTGCGCAAAGAAGATCTGCGCCGTTATCCAGATCCCACTTCTGATTGTTTGGTTCAGGCACTGGCAGAATATTACCAGCTGCTTCCGGAACAAGTATTCGTAGGGGTAGGTTCGGATGATGTATTAGCTATGTGTTTTCTTACATTTTTTAATTCCAAAGAACCGATTTTGTTCCCGGATATAACCTATTCTTTTTATAAAGTGTGGGCGCAGCTTTACCAAATACCTTATGAATGCCCAAAACTGAATTCACAGTTTTGTATAAAAAAAGAAGATTATTATAGACCAAATGGTGGAGTTATATTTCCAAATCCAAACGCCCCCACATCTGTATATGAAGAATTGGAGTTTATTGAAGACATCATTAGGCATAATATGGATGTGATTGTAATTATAGATGAAGCATATATTGATTTTGCAGGAAAGTCTGCATTGGAATTAATTTCAAAATATGAGAATCTCTTGGTGGTGCAGACATTTTCAAAAGCACGCTCTCTTGCAGGGATGCGTATTGGATATGCCATGGGTCATCCAAAGCTTATTCAATATTTAAATGACGTGAAATATTCTTTTAATTCTTACACCATGAGTCAGGCGGCATTGACCTATGGAGTGGAAGCGGTAAAAGATCGGGAATATTTTGAAGCAATGATTAAGAAAATCGTACATACTAGAGATTGGACAGCGAAAAATCTGCAGGCACTTGGATTTGATTTTCCAGATCCAAAAGGGAATTTTATCTTTGCAACTCATCCTCAATTTGAAGGTAAAGAATTATTCCTTGCTTTAAAGTCGGCTGGAATATATGTTCGATATTGGGATGCAGAACGAATCAATCAGTATTTAAGAATTACAATTGGAACTCAAAGTGAAATGGAGTTACTTATCACTTTTTTAAAAAATTATAAATTAACAAAGGGAGAATAGACGAGAATGATGGAGACATTAGTTCAATGGTTCGTAGATAACTTGGGAGGAGCCGCAGGGAAAGAATTAACTATTTTCATTATTTCAATGGTGCCAATTTTAGAATTAAGAGGTGGTCTTTTGGCTGCATCACCAGCACTTTTGGATGTGGAAATGTGGCGGGCAATCCCCATATGTGTGATTGGCAATATTATCCCAGTTCCATTTATTTTGCTATTAATTACACCGATTTTCAATTGGATGAAAACAACAAAATTATTTAAGCCTATGGTATTAAAATTAGAAGCAAAGGCAATGGGTAAAAGTGAACAAATTGAAAAGTATGAATTTTGGGGTTTAGCCCTTTTTGTTGGAATTCCGCTTCCAGGTACTGGAGCATGGACGGGTGCTTTGATTGCATCTTTACTAGGTGTGAAATTCAAAAAGGCTTTTCCAGCTATTATCATTGGAATTATTGGTGCAACAGTTATTATGACACTTTTATCTTATGGTGTACTTGGAAACCTAGTATAAGTGAAAGATAAATGAAAAGACAAGACAAGAAAAAAGTAGAATCCTACGTGAATTCACAGGTTTCTACTTTTTCTTTTTATATCGATCTCTTAATTGTAATAATTCAATGTATGATATAATATCTTTTTTTGATTCAGGTGACAGAAGGCAGATCGCTTTAAAAATTCGTTCGTTATATGCGGCGGAATTTTGATTGGGAGAGCAACTTAGGTAATAGTTTTCTTCGCCAAAAATCAGGTAATCAATGGAAACATCAAAATATTGAGAAATTCGCTGAAGTCTTTCAAAATCAGGTTGTCGGTTGCGTGTCTCATATCCGGCAATAGTAGGGCGTGATACCTTCAGCTCCTTCGCTAATGCTGCCTGTGTGAGTTTCTTTTCTTCACGTAAATTTTTTAATGTAGTGGCAAAGTTCATATTGACCCTAACCCTCCTGTTTCTTGATTAGGTTACATTTTATCAGTTTTAGAAATAATAGAAGTATAAAGTGAGGAATATCAACAAATAGTTGCAAAATGTTTCGCAACACAACATGCATAGAAGACGTTGACATGAGATAGGAAAGTTCGTATAATCTAATTATAGAAGTCAAAGAGAGGAAGTATTTTAATGTTAATAGCGAAGAACAATGAGGAATTGAGAAGTAAATTGTGGCGTATTGTTACAACTGTGACAAGTGCATTAATTATAATTATTACCATATTTGTTTTAACCAAGTTATTTACGGATAACCCATTAGATGGAACCTGGATTCAGAAAGATGACAATTTGCAGATTTCAATTAAGGGAAATGGGGTTATGTATGTAGAATGGAACAAACTATATGAAGAAGATAATGTTAAGATAGAGATGGAATATGTATTAGATAAAGAAGCTAAGACCATAGCATTTAAAATGAACCCAGAGAAAATAAAAGAAACAGTACAAAATTCTAAGGGACAGTTGACAGAGGAAGGCTTGAGAGCTGATGTTGGTGTTTTGGAGACCACGTATGATTATAGCGTAGACAAAAAGACTTTAACCTTAACAGAACGAGAATATGGAGAGCAATTGTCATTTGAAAAAAAGTAATGGCATAAAAGGTGAGAATATGGCAAGAGAAGAAACCAGACAGATTCACATAGGAAATGTAACAATTGGCGGTGGAGCACCTATTGCTATTCAGTCTATGACAAATACAAAAACAGAGGATGTAAAAGCAACAGTAGAGCAGATTTTGTCGCTGGAACAGGCAGGATGTGATATTGTCCGTTGTGCAGTTCCTACGTTAGAAGCGGCAGAGGCTTTTAAAAAGATAAAGCAGCAGATTCACATACCCCTTGTGGCAGACATTCATTTTGATTATCGTTTGGCTATTGCAGCTATAGAATATGGAGCAGATAAGATTCGTATTAATCCTGGAAATATAGGTGATATATCGCGAGTAAAAGCGGTAGTGGATAAAGCAAAAGAACGAAATATTCCCATTCGTATAGGTGTTAATAGTGGTTCTTTGGAAAAGCATCTGATTGAAAAGTATCTTGGTGTTACAGCAGAAGGACTAGTAGAAAGTGCACTGGAAAAGGTGAGTATGATTGAAGCTCTTCATTATGAGAATCTAGTAGTTAGTATCAAATCTTCAGATGTCATGATGTGCGTAAAAGCTCATGAATTAATTGCGAAACAGTGTTCCTACCCACTCCATGTTGGAATTACAGAATCAGGAACGTTAGTGTCCGGTAACATTAAATCTTCGGTTGGCCTTGGAATTATGTTATATGAAGGAATTGGAGATACGATTCGTGTATCCCTAACGGGAGATCCAGTAGAAGAAATCAGAACCGCAAAACTTATTTTAAAGACATTGGGATTAAGAAAAGGTGGCATTGAAGTGGTTTCCTGTCCTACCTGTGGAAGAACACAGATTGATTTGATAGGCCTGGCAAATCAGGTAGAACAGATGGTGCAAGATATTCCCTTGGATATAAAGGTAGCGGTTATGGGATGTGTAGTGAATGGACCAGGAGAAGCTAAAGAGGCAGATATTGGAATTGCAGGTGGTATTGGAGAAGGATTGCTGATAAAAAAAGGCAAGGTCATAAAAAAAGTAAAAGAAACGGAACTGCTTCGTACGTTACGAGAAGAATTACTCAATTGGGGTAAATAGAATGTCAAAATTATTTTTTGAAGTATTTCCAACTCTTAAAATGGAGAGGGAAGTACGGGGAATGTTTGAAGAGGTAGAAGTGACTAAGGTTTCTACTACCTCTTTAAGAAATCATATAAAAGTATATATAATGAGCACGCATTTGATACCCAAAAATCAATTGTGTGAAGTGGAGCTGATGATTAAAGATCAGCTTTTTAGTCGTGCAAGACTTTCCGTTGAAGTGATAGAAAGATTTCATTTGTCAGAGCAGTATTCACCGGAGAATTTAATGAATGCTTATCGAGACAGTATGATTTATGAATTGAAACAAAAAAGTGCATTGGAATGCAATATGTTCCAAAATGCAAAATGTTCTTTTCAAAATAAAAATATTCTGTGTTTAGAAATGGCAGATAATATTGTTGCAGAAGGTAAAAAAACTTCTATAGTAGAATATTTGGAAGAAGTTTTTAATCATAGATGTAATATGTCTATTGAAGTACGGATTATTTATCGCGAATTGAAAGAAAGCAAATATCAAAAGAATAATGAAATCAGACTTCAGCAAGAAGTGGACACCATTATGGATGTTCAACGTACACATGTATCTGCGGGACAAGAGGAAAAAATATCGCCAGCAGGACGATTGTCACCATATGGGAAACGGGAAAAGAAGGATTACTATAAGGCGGTTAAGAAGTCGGACAATCCGGATATTATCTATGGAAGAGATTTTGAAGATGAAGCAATATCGTTAGATCAAGTAGTGGGAGAAATGGGTGAAATCACTATTCGTGGAAAGATTATCCGGTTAGAGACTAGGGAAATTAGAAATGAGAAAACAATTGTATCATTTGATGTGACAGATTTTACAGATACCATTACCGTGAAAATATTTACTAAGAATGAACAGCTTCCAGATATTCTAGACGGGATAACAGAAGGTGCTTTTTTGAAATTAAAAGGTGTAACCAATATTGATAAATATGATGGAGAGTTAAGTCTAAGCGGCATTATAGGAATTAAAAAAATACCAGATTTTACTTTTAGCCGTAAAGATACCAGTCCTGAGAAACGTGTGGAGCTTCATTGTCATACAAAAATGAGTGATATGGATGGAGTGTCTGAAGTTGCAGACATTGTAAACCGAGCACATCAGTGGGGACATAAAGCAATTGCTATTACAGATCATGGAGTGGTACAGGCCTTTCCGGTTGCCAATCATGTAATTGAAAAGTATCCAAAAGAAGACCCATTCAAAATTATATATGGTGTGGAAGCCTATTTGGTAGATGATTTAACTGATATTGTCATTCATGCAGGCGATCAATCGCTAGATGATACCTATGTAGTATTTGATCTGGAAACAACAGGATTTAGCGCAATTAAGGACAAAATCATTGAAATAGGAGCCGTAAAGGTAGAAGGAGGTATGATAACAGAACGGTATAGTACCTTTGTAAATCCGGGAATTCCGATTCCTTATCATATAGAACAACTAACTGGTATTAGTGACACTATGATTCTAGATGCACCAGATATCAATACCGTGTTGCCACGATTTTTGGAGTTTGTGGGAGAAGCAGTTTTAGTTGCCCATAATGCAAGCTTTGATGTGGGATTTATTGAGCAAAACTGTAGGTATCAAGATATTGTGCCAAAGTTCGTGTCTGTAGATACGGTGGCATTGGCTAGGGTCTTGCTTCCAACCTTATCAAAATATAAATTGAATATCGTAGCAAAAGCACTACATATTTCGTTAGATCATCACCATCGAGGTATAGATGATGCAATGACCACAGCGGAAATCTTTATCAGATTTATAGAAATGCTTAAGGATCGCAACATTACAACCTTAAAGGGAATCAATCAATTTGGGTCAATGAATCCAGATGCTATACGTAAGCTGCCAACTTATCATGCAATTATTTTGATTCAAAATGATATTGGGAGAGTGAATCTATATCAGTTGATTTCTCTATCTCATTTGACTTATTTTGGCAGGCGGCCAAGAATACCCAAAAGTGAATTTATCAAACACCGTGAGGGCCTAATTATTGGCAGTGCCTGTGAAGCCGGAGAGTTATATCAGGCTGTTCTGCAAAATAAGAATGCAGAGATTATTGCACGTCTTGTTGAATTCTATGATTATTTGGAAATACAGCCTCTAGGCAATAATCAGTTTATGATTATGAGTAATAAATTCACAACGATACAATCCGCAGAGGATTTGAAAACAATCAATCGGAAAATTGTGAAGCTGGGTGAGGAATTTAACAAACCGGTAGTAGCCACCTGTGATGTCCATTTTTTAGATCCTGAGGATGAAGTTTATCGACGTATTATTATGACAGGAAAGGGATTTGCAGATGCGGATGACCAACCACCTCTTTTCTTACGTACGACAGAAGAAATGTTGGAAGAATTCGCCTATTTGGGTACACAAAAAGCAGTGGAAGTTGTAATTACCAATACAAATAAAATTGCAGATAGGATTGAATCTATATCTCCTGTACGACCAGATAAATGTCCACCGATTATTGAAAATTCCGATCAGATTCTTCGTGATATCTGTTATGAAAAAGCCCATAGTATGTATGGGGAGCATTTGCCTGATATTGTAGTAGAGCGCTTGGAACGAGAATTGCATTCTATTATATCGAATGGATTTGCAGTTATGTATATTATCGCTCAAAAACTAGTATGGAAATCTTTGGAAGACGGATATTTGGTAGGATCTCGTGGCTCGGTAGGCTCTTCTTTTGTGGCTACCATGGCAGGGATTACAGAGGTGAATCCCTTGAGCCCCCATTACTACTGTAAAGCCTGTCATTATAGTGAGTTTGATTCACCGGAAGTGAAGGCTTTCGCTGGTGGATGTGGATGGGATATGCCAGATAAAATATGCCCAAATTGTGGAGAAAAGCTCATGAAAGATGGATTCGATATCCCCTTTGAAACCTTCCTGGGATTTAAAGGAAATAAAGAGCCGGATATTGACTTGAATTTTTCTGGTGATTATCAAAGCAATGCGCATAAGTATACGGAAGTGATTTTCGGAGAAGGACAGACATTTCGTGCAGGAACCATTGGAACTTTGGCAGATAAGACAGCCTTTGGATTTGTGAAAAATTATTACGAAGAGCGGGAAAGCCGAAAACGTAAATGTGAAATCAGCAGAATTACCAAAGGGTGTACTGGCATAAGAAGAAGCACCGGACAGCATCCGGGAGGAATTATTGTATTGCCTCATGGGGAAGATATTAATTCCTTTACTCCAGTACAGCATCCAGCTAATGATATGAACACAGATATTATTACTACTCATTTTGACTATCATTCCATTGATCATAACCTTTTGAAACTTGATATCCTAGGGCATGATGATCCGACTATGATTAAAATGCTAGAGGAATTAACTGGCATAAAAGCAACGGAAATTGAGCTGGATAATCCAGATGTCATGTCTCTGTTTGCAAATACCAGTAAACTGGGGATTAAACCAGAGGACATTGATGGCTGTCCAGTGGGATGTCTTGGAATACCTGAGTTTGGGACGGATTTTGTCATTCAAATGGTAGTTGATACGAAACCAAAGACCCTATCTGATTTAATTCGAATATCAGGTCTCTCTCATGGAACCGATGTATGGCTTAACAATGCCCAGACATTAATTCAAGAAGGGAAAGCAACAATTTCTACCGCCATATGTACGAGAGACGATATTATGATTTATTTGATTCATACAGGTATGGACAGTGAATTATCTTTTACCATTATGGAAAGTGTACGTAAGGGGAAGGGATTAAAGCCGGAGTGGGAAGAAGCTATGAAGAAGGTAGGTGTTCCAGACTGGTACATCTGGTCTTGTAAACAAATTAAATATATGTTTCCAAAAGCACATGCGGCGGCTTATGTTATGATGGCTTATCGAATCGCTTATTGTAAAGTGAATTATCCGTTAGCCTATTATGCAGCTTTTTTTACCATTCGTGCATCAGCCTTTTCTTATGAACTCATGTGTCAGGGCAGAGAAAAACTAGAATATTATATCAAAGACTATAAGAAAAGAAATGATCTGTTAACAAAAAAAGAACAGGATACTTTAAAGGATATGCGTGTTGTTCAGGAAATGTATGCTAGAGGATTTGAATTCCTTCCCATCGATATTTATCAGGCAAAAGCAAATAAATTTCAAATTATAGATGGAAAGCTTATGCCTTCGTTTAGCAGTATTGAAGGACTTGGTGATAAAGCAGCAGAAGCGGTGGAACAGGCTTCGTTAAATGGCAAATACCTGTCAAGAGATGATTTTAGACAACGTACCAAGGTAAGTAAGACAGTCATTGATTTTATGGATGATTTGGGTATGTTTGGAGATTTGCCAGAAACAAATCAATTATCACTTTTTGATTCTTCAAATTAATGCTTTAAATTGCGAAAGTATTGTGGTATAATGATGAAGTTTCTTAAAATGAAAGATTGAAGGAGGAAGCAATCATGATTTGGGCGAAAGAAGAAATGCTGTCAAGAACTGAAATAGAAGCGATTCAGCTAAAACGATTGAAGGAAACGGTAACATACATCTATGAGAAGGTTCCACCTTATCGTTTGAAAATGGATCAGGCTTTTGTAAAACCGGAAGACATCCAATCATTAGCTGACTTACAGAAATTACCATTTACCGAAAAATCTGATTTTCGTGAAAATTATCCCACCGGATTATTTGCAGTAGATAAAAAGGAATTGGTACGAGTACATGCAAGTTCAGGTACTACCGGTAAACCTACAATTGTAGGATACACGAAGAAAGATATGGAAATATGGACAAATAATGTATCAAGAATTGCCTGTATGGGTGGAGCTACGAAGGAAGACGTAGCACAGATTGCTTTTGGTTATGGAATGTTTACCGGAGCACTGGGATTACATATGGGCTTAGAAAATATAGGGGCTGCAGTGATGCCCTGTTCTTCTGGAAATACCAAGAAGCAGATTATGTATATGAAGGATATGGAAACTACCCTTTTAGTAGCGACACCATCGTATGCCCTTCATTTAGGAGAAGTCATACGAGAAATGGGTATGGATCCACAAAAGGATTTACATGTGAAAATAGGTCTTTTTGGTGGGGAAGGTATGACAGAACCCATGAGAGCAGAAATGCACCGTGTATGGGGCAGTGAATTCCTATGTACACAGAATTATGGAATGAGTGAGCTTTGTGGACCGGGTGTATCCGGGGAGTGTGAAGAGCTTTGCGGCATGCATGTGAACGAAGATTATTTCATTCCGGAAATCATCGATCCTAAAACAAAAGAAGTACTTCCACCAGGAGAAAAAGGGGAATTAGTGATTACCTGCTTGGGCAAAGAAGCGCTTCCAATGATTCGTTATCGAACAAAGGATTTGACTCGTCTGATGTATGAGCCTTGCAAATGTGGCAGAACGACAGTACGTATGGAGAATCTGTCTGGACGTTCTGATGATATGCTGGTGATTCGTGGGGTGAATGTTTTCCCGACCCAGATAGAAGAGGTATTGTTAAGAATTCCGGAAATAGGAGCCCATTATGAAATTCAGGTAGAACGCAAGAATCGTCTGGATGTGATGACTATTTCGGTAGAACTAATTGATGATCGTATACTAGATAGTTATGGGAAACTAAATGAATTGGAACGCAGGATCAATGCAGATTTAAAGTCACAGCTGGGATTAATGGCAAATATAAAATTGGTAGCACCTCACTTTTTACAGCGATTTGAAGGGAAAGCCAAACGAGTTACGGATATGAGAAAGGATGGGTTATAGTATATGTCAGAGAAAATTATTATGTTGGGGAATGAGGCAATAGCCCGTGGTGCATACGAAGCTGGAGTGAAGGTATCGGCGGCATACCCAGGGACACCAAGTACAGAAATCAGTGAACATATTATAAAATATAAGGATCATATTTATGCAGAATGGTCACCGAATGAAAAAGTAGCAACGGAAGTAGCTATCGGTGCTAGTATAGCCGGAGTTCGTTCTTTGGCATGTATGAAACACGTAGGACTTAATGTCGCTTCTGATCCGCTCTATACCGTTTCGTATATGGGTGTCAGTGGAGGAATGGTATTAGTAGTAGCGGATGATCCGGGATTATATAGTTCACAAAATGAACAGGATACCCGCATGGTAGCACGTGCTGCACAGGTACCAGTGCTAGAGCCTTCGGATAGTCAGGAGGCCAAAGACTATATGAAAATAGCTTACGAAATCAGTGAAACTTATGATCGTCCGGTTATTCTTCGAACCACTACTAGACTGGCACATTCACAGGGTCTTGTAACGTTGGCGGAGCGCGAAGAACATGAAGACAAACCATATGAAAGAAATATTGCTAAAAATGTTATGATGCCAGGAAATGCAAAGCTGCGTCATGTGATTATTGAACAAAAGAATCTAGAACTTGCCAAGGATGCTAATACACTGTCAATCAATCAAGTAGAGATGAAGGATACAAAAATTGGTGTTATTACCAGTGGAATTCCTTATCAGTATGTAAAAGAAGCATTGCCACAGGCATCCATTTTAAAGCTTGGAATGGTTCATCCACTTCCAAGAAAATTAATTGAAGATTTTGCAGAGAAGGTAGATACACTTTATATTGTGGAAGAATTAGATCCAGTAATTGAAGAACAGGTAAAATCCTGGGGTATCTCGTGCATTGGAAAAGAACGATTTACAGTTCAGGGAGAATACAGTGCACATATGGTAAAAGCAGGAATTTTGCAGGAAGAAATCAGAACCAATACACCGGCAAAGATACCTGGGAGACCACCTATTCTATGCCCAGGCTGTCCTCACAGGAGTGTATTTTATGTGCTGAAAAAATTAAACATGCATGCAGCGGGAGATATTGGATGCTACACATTAGGAGCAGTTCCACCTCTTGGTGTAGTGGATACGACCATCTGTATGGGGGCTAGTATCAGCAGTCTTCATGGAATGGAAAAAGCAAAAGGCAAAGAATATATTAAGAATTGGGTATCGGTAATTGGTGATTCCACTTTTATGCATACAGGCGTGAATTCTTTGATTAATATGGTATATAATCAAAGTACAGGAACCGTGATGATTTTAGATAATTCCACAACAGGAATGACAGGACATCAGGATAATGCGGCAACAGGAAAGACCCTTATGGGTGAAGCGGTAGAACCAATTCATATTCCAAAGCTATGTGAAGCAATTGGTGTGAAACATGTTCATGTGGTCAATGCGTTTGACATTGAATTATTGGAAAAAACGATCAAAGAAGAAACAGCTAGAGAAGAACTTTCTGTCATTATAACAACGACACCATGTGTGTTATTGGATAAATCTAAAAAACCGACTTATATAGTACATGAAGATCAGTGTAAGAAATGTGGGATGTGTATGAAGCCAGGATGTCCTGCCATGACCAAGAATGCAAATGGAACCATTCATATTGATGACACCATGTGTACAGGATGTGGGCTGTGTAAGACATTATGCAAATTCAATGTAATTGAAAAGGTAGGTGAAAAGTAATGGCAGCAAAAAATATCATGATTGTAGGTGTGGGTGGACAAGGAACCCTTCTTACCAGTAGAATTCTAGGTGGACTTGCCATTGCAGGTGGATATGATGTGAAGCTTTCAGAAGTGCACGGAATGGCACAGCGAGGGGGAAGTGTAGTCACATTCGTACGATATGGCGAGGTAGTTGCAGAACCTATAGTAGAAGAAGGACAGGCAGATGTAATTATTGCTTTTGAACGATTAGAGGCATTGAGGTATGCACATTACCTAAAACCAGAGGGTGTACTGATTGCCAATGACTGGAGAATCGACCCTATGCCGGTAGTGATTGGTGCGGCACAATACCCGGAGCATATTTTGGAAGATTTGGCAAAAGATCATACGGTATATACAGTCAATGCAACCCAGGAAGCAAAGAAATTAGGTAATTCAAGAGTCTTTAATATGATTGTTCTAGGTATCGCAGCACAGCATATGGACTTTACCAAAGAACAGTGGTACACAGTCATTGAACAGACGGTTCCACCAAAGACCATAGAGATTAATCGAAAGGCATTTGATGTTGGATACCACTTATAAGGGGGAATGAGTCATGATAAAACAACTTTCTGTATTTGTAGAAAATGAAACGGGAAGTCTAATGAAGGTAACCAGTGCATTGACCAAAGCCCATGTTAATATCCGGGCAGTTGCATCCTTTGATACACCGGAATTCGGTATTTTGCGCATGGTGGTAGATCAACCACAGATTGCAAAAGATTACCTCACCAGTCAGGGATTTGTAGTACGAATTCATGAAGTGATGGGGGTAGAATTAATAGATAAAAAAGGAAATTTAAACGATATGCTTTCTATTTTAGCAAAAGGGAACATCAATATAAACTATATTTATTCCTTTGTTATTCGCAAGAATGAGGCACCGGTCATGGTATTTAGTACAGATGATTTTCAAAAAGCAGCTGAAATATTATGCCAGGCCAATGTAAAAATAGTAGACGAAATTAAGACTGAATAAGGAGGAAAAAGAGATGATTTGGAATGAAACAAAAGAGTGCATGAGCAGAGATGAGATTGCAAATCTCCAGGGGGCAAGGCTTGTAAAAATGGTAGATAGGGTATATCATAATGTACCATTTTATAGAAAGAAAATGCAGCAAATGGGAATCGAGCCCGGTGATATTACAAAAGTAGAAGATGTAAAATTATTGCCATTCACGACAAAAACGGATTTGCGGGATAATTATCCTTTTGGTCTAGTTGCAGTTCCAGATTCTCAAGTAGCAAGAGTTCATGCTTCCTCAGGAACAACGGGAAAAGCAACCGTTGTTGCTTATACAAGACGTGATATAGAGATTTGGTCAGAGTGTGTGGCTCGTGTCATTACCATGGCAGGAGGCACCAGAGAAGATCGAGTGCATATTTCTTATGGATATGGATTATTCACTGGTGGACTTGGATTACATTATGGTGTAGAACACTTGGGAGCAACGGCTATTCCAATGTCTTCTGGTAACACGAAAAAACAAATTGCAATGATGGAAGACTTTGGAGCTACCATGCTTTGCTGTACCCCTTCTTACGCATTATATTTGGCAGAAGCCTTAGAAGAGGCAGGGAAACTAGATAAAATCAAACTAAAAGCCTGTGTCCTTGGAGCAGAGCCATGGACAGAAAACATGAGAAGAGAATTAGAGGACAAGCTTCATGTGCATGCTCATGATATTTATGGATTGAGTGAAGTCATGGGACCTGGTGTGGCAGGCGATTGTATTTATCACAGTGGACTTCATGTATTTGAAGATCATTTTCTTCCGGAAATCATCAATCCAGAAACCCTTGAGCCTTGCAAAGAAGGGGAAGTTGGTGAATTGGTATTTACTACATTGACAAAGGAAGCACTTCCGTTGTTCCGTTATCGTACCAAAGATCTGACCAGTATTGATTACAGCCCATGTAAGTGTGGAAGAACCCAGGCAAGAATTTCCAGATTCAAAGGACGTTCAGATGATATGCTGATTATACGAGGTGTGAATGTATTCCCATCACAGGTAGAAAGTGCATTATTAGAAATGGGAGAAGTTGCTCCACATTATATGCTGATTGTAGATCGCAAGGATAATTTAGATACCTTAGAGGTCATGGTCGAGGTAGAAGACCGATTCTTTTCTGATGAGATGAAAGAGCTGGATCGTTTAACAAAGAAAATTGCCCATACACTCAAACAAGCATTAGGGCTTGCGGTAAAAGTAAAACTAGTAGAACCGAAAACAATTGAGCGCAGCGAAGGCAAAGCAAAACATGTGATTGATAAGAGACAGTTAGTTTAAAAGGAGGATGTGGAATGATGATTCAACAATTATCTGTATTTTTGGAAAATAGACAGGGTCACTTGAATAAAGTACTAGCTACTTTAAGTGAACATCATGTGAATATTGTGGCACTTAGTCTTGCAGAAAATGAAGATTATGGAATGCTTCGTATGGTAGTATCTGATCCAGAGCTTGGAAAAGAAGTATTGAAAAATGCTGGTAATACTGCACGATTAACAGAAGTAGTAGCACTTCGTGTTCCCCATGCCACAGGTTCACTTTCGCAGGCTATGAATATATTAGTAGCAAATAATATTAATGTAGAATATATGTATGCATTTGCAAATGGAGAAGATGCGTCTGCAGTGCTGAAGACTGACGAGCCGTTAAAAGCAATTGAACTACTAGAAAAAGGCGGATTTGGTGTATGGAAAGCAGATGAGGCTTATAAAGCAAATAGCTGATTATACAATGAAAAAAGAAGAAGGAGCACCACTTACGAGTGTTCCTTCTTCTTTTGTGTCGTATTAAAAATGAATCATCTTTCTTACATTGCTTTTTAATTTAAATAAATATATTTTACATAAATAAAAGGCACACTAAAACTCTGCAAATGATTATAATTTTATTACGTTGATAGCCTGAGGTCCTTTAGCACCATCTGTTACTTCAAATTCTACTGCTTGACCTTCTTCCAAAGATTTGAATCCATCCATAGCTAATCCAGAGTAATGTACGAATACATCATTGCCAGATTCATCAGAAATAAATCCATAACCCTTTTGGTTGTTAAACCATTTTACTGTACCTCTGCTCATGTTGTTACCTCCATAAAATAAATAAAATAATAAAGTATCGTTAATACCTTGTCATGATAGCACAATTTACCATAAATGTCAATGAACGGAATGCAAATCTCACGATATTGTACAAAAAAAATAATGTGTGATTGAAAGTCTCTGCCAGATAAAGTATGATAGAAATAAATAAATTCATAAAAAGAGTGGAGGAAATAAAATGAGTCATATATATGGAAGTATAACAGAATTAATAGGGCGTACTCCTTTGATGGAAATTCAAAATCTAGAAAAAACAGAAGAACTGCAGGCAAAAGTATTAGTAAAACTTGAATTGTTTAATCCGGCTGGAAGTGTAAAGGACCGAGTTGCATTATCCATGATTGAGGATGCAAAAGCAAAAGGATTGCTAAAAATTGGCACTACAATTATAGAACCAACCAGTGGAAATACAGGAATAGGACTGGCATCCATTGCAGCAGCCAGAGGCTATAAAACCATCTTTACCATGCCGGAAACGATGAGCATTGAACGAATCAAATTATTACAAGGATATGGAGCACAGATTATATTGACAGATGGTAAAACAGGTATGGCAGGTGCCATTGCAAAAGCCAATGAATTAAGTCAGAGTATGGACAATGCGATTGTATTAGGACAATTTGACAATCCGGCTAATCCAAAGGCGCACCAAGAAACAACAGGACCGGAAATTTGGGATGATACAGATGGACAGGTGGATGTTTTTGTTGCAGGAGTTGGTACCGGTGGTACGATTACGGGAATAGGAAGCTACTTAAAAAAACAGAATCCACAAGTGAAAGTGGTAGCTATTGAACCATCAGATTCACCAGTACTGTCTGGCGGACAACCGGGGCCTCATGGCCTGATGGGAATCGGAGCTGGATTCTTCCCTTCTATATTAGATACGGATGTATATGATGAAATTATACAGGTAAGCAATGAAGAAGCCTATGAAGCATCACGTAAAATGGCAAATGTAGAAGGGGTTTTAGTGGGGATTTCATCGGGTGCAGCGTTGCATGGTGCTTGTTTACTTGCAAAGCAAGAACAATATAGAGGTAAGACCATTGTGGTACTTTTACCAGATACCGGGGAACGATACTTATCCACTCCATTATTCCCGGGATAGATGAAATGTCAAGATGTTATAGTGCATGAGCGTGAAATTTATGTTAAAATAAATAAACACAAGAGTAGAATGGAGAATAAAAATGGCAATCAACAAAACCATGCGCAAAGTATTGAAAGCGTTATCTTATGGCGAGATAGAAGTGGAGGTGGCAAGAAATATTGCCAATCTTAAGAAAATCGATCCATTGAAAATATTTTATCAGACCGTTGATTATAAGATCTATAATGGAGATTATGAAATTCCAATCCGAATCTTTTTCCCAAGTGAAGAGGAATTGGAAAAGAAAGAAGATCCAAGATCGGTATTGCTCTTCTTCCATGGAGGGGGTTGGGTAACGGATAGTGTGGATAATTATGAGCGGATTTGTGCACGATTGGCGCGAAATACCAATCAAATTGTAGTTTCGGTAGAATATCGGCTTGCACCAGAATATAAATTTCCTACCGGATTGGAGGATTGTTACGCAGTTGCCAAGGCTATTTACACCAATTATGATATACTGAATATTTCTCCGGATGATATTACAATTATAGGGGATAGTGCAGGAGGGAATTTGGCAGCAGCACTTTGCCTAATGGCAAAAGACCGTAAAGAGTTTACTCCTAAACGACAAATACTCATCTATCCGGCAACCAATAATGATTATTCAGAAAACTCCCCTTTTCAATCTGTACATGATAACGGAACAGACTTCCTATTGACATCAAAGAAAATGTGCACATATTTAGACCTATACCAAAGTTGTGAGGAAGACAGACAAAACCCATACTTCGCCCCATTATTAGCAAAGGATTTGTCTGATATGCCAAAAACATTAATTCTAACAGCAGAGTTTGATCCTCTTCGTGATGAAGGAGAAGCCTATGGGAAACGATTAAAGGATGCAGGAAACCAGACAGAAATATATCGAATTAAGGATGCACTCCATGGCTTTTTTGCCCTAGGAATTAAATATTATCATGTACAAGAAAGTTTTGACCTGATCAATCGTTTTCTAAAGGAGGAATAAGCTATGTTTAGATCAAAATCAAAATCTCCTTATTGGCGCAAGCTTGACAATGCGGCAAAGGTATTTCCTGCTACAGAAAATAGTAAGGATACTCGGGTTTTTCGTTTTTATTGTGAATTAGAAGAAGAGGTGGAGGTGAAATATCTTCAGTCAGCATTGGAGATAACATTAGAAAAGTATCCATTATTTCTATCGGTACTTCGCAGAGGCTTGTTTTGGTTCTATTTGGAAAAAAACGAATATGCACCTATTGTAAAACAGGAACGAAAGGCTCCATGCAGTAAGATATATTCATACGATGAATTGAAATATTTGTTTCGAGTAAATTATTATCAGAAACGGATTAATTTTGAGGTGTATCATGTATTAACAGATGGAACTGGCGCGACACAATTCTTGAAAGAATTAGTAAAGAATTATTTATATATGAAATATCAAGATCAGGGATTGGAGAATATATCTTTAACCAGTGATGATTTGACGGCAAAGGATGTGGAAACAGACAGCTTTTCTAAATTCTATGATGAGGAGACTCCAAAACGAGTTCGTCGAAACAAACGGGCTCATCAAATTCATGGCTTTCGGATGGAAGAAAATCGACTTCAGATTTTTGAAGGGGTACTTTCTGTACAGGCAGTATTGGAGAAAGCACGGTATTATAAGGTATCCATGACGGTTTATCTTACGGCTGTGTTCCTATGTGCGATTCATAAAGAAATGAATCTTCGTCAGGAAAAGAGACCAGTCATACTTATGGTTCCGGTGAACTTACGAAAGTTCTTTCCTTCGGAATCTATGTTGAATTTCTTTGGCTGGATAGATCCGGGATTTCAATTCGGCAGTGAAGACGATTCCTTTGAAACTGTGTTAATGCACGTAAAAGAATATTTTGCAGAAGAGCTTACACAGGATAGAATGGCGAAACGAATGAATGAGTATACACGTCTGGAGAATCATCCTATTTTACGTTTTGCACCTTTGGAAATAAAAAATTTGGCCATACAGGCTGGTGTCATGTATACAGAACGAGATATTACTGCTGTATTTTCCAATATGAGTGCGGTATCTATGCCGAAGGAATATGAAGGATATATACATCAATTTGGGGTACTTACCAGCACTCCTAAGGTGGAGCTGTGTATGTGTTCCTTCAAAGACCGTTTGGTGTTAAATTTCACTTCTTTAATGGATACCTCTAATATTCAAAGAAATTTCTTTCGTATATTATCGGAGCAGGGCGTGCAGGCGGATATGCGGAAAGACCAATTTCCGGAACCAGATGAGACGGATAAGCAAGGAACAAAATTCAACCAATGGATGGCTTTTAGCTGTATTTTAGTAGCAGTCATAGCGGTAATGCTCAATGTATTGGTGACACCACAAAATTATTGGTCAGTCTTTGCAATTGGCGGTGCATTTAGTATGTGGCTTGCAGTTACAACAGCCTATCGGAAACGAAAGAATCTATTGAAAAATGCCATATGGCAGATGATACTTATTTCCCTTGGCTGCATCATTTGGGACTTGGTCACCGGATGGCATGGCTGGTCAGTAGATATCATGATCCCCAGTTGTACTTTGCTCACGTTAGTTTTTATGTTATGTTTTGTAAAAATGCAAAAGCTGCTTTATCAGGAATATCTTATATATTATATTATGGCTGCAGTCTATGGTATGGTAGTGCCATTGATCTTGTTATTAACCGGAGTAGTAACCATTAGAGTTGTATCAGTCTGCTGTGTAGGAATTTGTTTCTTATTCCTTGCGTCATTAGTCATATTTAAAAAACAAATACTGGTAGCGGAATTACAGAAAAAATTACATTATTAATAAAAAAGTATTTTTTTATTCCCGCGGGCAACGAGCCAAGAGGATATGCAAGCATATCCTCTGCGACTGCCGCGATGGTCAAATACCCCGTAGCTTGCTACGGAGTATTTGACTATACTGGAACATTAGATGGTTCAACCATATCGGCATAATCATGCGCTCCTATTATAGTGCAAGTGCAGTGTAATAACCAGCAGAAACAGAGGAAGCTATGGAATCTGGTTTTTCACTGTCACCAATATTATAAAGTTCCTTAATGACTCCGGTTAATTCTTCATAAAGATGATAATTTGGGTGATCACCAACGGCCATAACAACGGTATCCGCAGGCAGGGTTGAAGTAGTACCATCTTCTTTTTTTACAAGCACAGAGTCGGCTGTTATTTCTTGACAGGAACAGGAGGTTAGAATATCTACATGTAGTGCCTTTAAATGTCCTAATAAAATCGTACGATTTACTGCAACCATTTTACCAGCCAGTTTGTCTAAGAATTCTACAATCGTAATATGCTTTCCTTCTTTTGCAAGAAGTTCTGCTGTTTCACAGCCAACCACACCACCACCAATCAATACGATGTTGTCTCCTGTGGGTGCTCCATCAATTACTTCCTTTGCCTGTAGAGCACGTTCCACACCAGATAGATTTAAGGTGGCAGGGAGAACTCCAGTTGCACAAATTACTACATCTGGTTTTTGTTGTATGATTTCTTCGGATGTAACTTCTTTTCCAAGATGAGTCTTGACATGATGAATTTCTAATTGATGCTCCAAATAAGGGACCAATGGCTTAATATTATCTTTATGTGGGGTGGAAGAAGCATAGTGAATTTGACCACCAATGTGATTTTCTTTCTCAAAGAGCGTTACATCATGTCCTCTTAGAGCAGCAATCCTAGCAGCTTCTACACCAGCTACACCAGCACCTACTACAAATACTTTCTTCTTCTGTGCAGTAGGTGGAATGTGGTAATCATTGTCACCATGTCCCAATACTGGATTGTTAGAACAAGATCCGGGAGCACCACCTTGTAGTTGGCTGTCAATACAATGGCCGCATCCTAAGCAGGGACGGATCTCTAATTCACGACCATCCTGTATTAGATTCACTAAATCCGGTTGTGAGAGTACACCTTTACCGATGAAAATAAAATCACATTGTCCAGTAGCAAGAGCTTGTTCTGCAACATTTGGATCTTGTGCTCTGCCACCACCGATTAATTTGACAGTAGGGGCTTTCCCTGTGATTTTTTGAATGCCCATTTTTATGGCCATACATAATCCAATAGCCTGTCCTTTTGGGGAAGCGGTATCTGGTATATCGGAAATATCTGCTTCAGCTTTCCAAGTGCCAGCAAGCACTTCAATTGCGTTTGCACCAGCTTCCTGAAATTGAGAAGCATAATAGGTTCCTTCCTCCATTGTAATACCCGCATCTTCACCCATTTCAACAGCACTAAATTTAACAGCAATTGTAAAATCTTCTCCACAGTTTTGTCGGATTTTTCTTAAAATGTTTTTATGGAATCGCACACGGTTTTCAGGACAGCCACCATATTCATCTGTTCGTATATTGGCAGTAGAAGATAAAAATTGTTGCCCAAGATAAAAACCAACACTGTGTAGTTCAATTCCGTCAAAACCTGCTTTTTTGGCACGGAGTGCAGCAGCAGCATATTTATCTTCAATGGCGATAATTTCAGGAATCGTTAATGCTCTTGGTGTTTCGTTCGATATACCCATCATAAAAGAATAGGGCATAGCAACTGCACTAGGTCCTACCGGCTGATGACCAGTGACAAACCTTCGTGCCCCACGCCCAGTATGACTGATTTGGAGTAAGCATTTGGCACCATTTTCGTGAATAGACGAGGCAAGCCGAGACATATCTTTTATGTATTTGTCATCATCTATTCGTAGCATATTGGCAGTGTTCATTCCAAGCGGAGTATCCACGCAGGTCACTTCTACCATGATGAGACCAATACCGCCTTTTGCACGTTCCGTATAGTGATTAATAACAGCCTCGTTTACGAAACCTTGATCGGATTGGTTGATTCCCATTGCACACATAACCGTTTTGTTGCGTAAAGTAAGAGAACCAATTGTACCCGGAGATAAAAGATTTGGATAGTTATTTTGTGACATAAAAAAACCTCCTTTTTTTACTCTTTCTAAAAGTGAATTAGATTCACTTTTAGAATATAACAAAGAAAATAAAATGTCAATAAAAATAACTTAAATTGAAAAAATCTTTTTCAAGTGTTAAGATAATGAAGAAACAGATAAATAAAATGAAATGAAGGGTATGAAAATGGGTATTAAACAGCAGGAAAAAACAGTCCAGACAAAGCAGGAAATGAAGAAAGCAGCTAAGGAATTATTCTTGCAAAAAGGATATGATGCTACCAGCATTCAGGATATAGCAGATAAAGCAGCGTATAGTGTAGGTTCGTATTATCGACAATGGAAAAGTAAACAGCAGATATTTATGGAAATATGGGATGAATTTGTATCCGGATTTATACGTACAAGTGTAATGGAAGCACCAGAGCATATGGATCCAGAAATTATGATTACTTATTTACTGGATAGATCGAAACAGTTTCAAGAAGATCCAATGAGTGTTAAATTATCATTAACAAGTCATGTATTATCAGCTACTTATGAATACGATCAGATGTCTACCTGGTTCCCAAAATATAAAAATATGCTTTATTTATTTCTTAAAGAGGCTTCTCATTCAGAGAATGAGCAAAAGCTCATGTCCACTGCAAATATTATACATTGTATTTTAAATGCAGATGCTATGAAAAACACACCAATTATTGTTCCACGTTATGAATTTGACTATGCAACATTATATGAGTGTATTTGGGCTTTGGTAGAAAACTGTAAACAAGACCCTGCAGTGCAGGAAAAGAGGCAATAAGTATGAAACACATGGAACATCCAATAAAAAAAATGGTATTTTCTAATATTGTAATTTTGGGATTTGTCAGTTTCTTTACAGATATAGGAACCGAGATGGTATATCCAATTTTACCATTGTATCTAACTTCGGTCCTAGGAGCATCACCGGCGATTATTGGTGTGATAGAAGGAATTGCAGAAAGTCTTGCCAGTATATTGAAATTATTTTCCGGTATGATTGCAGATAAATATGATCATAAAAAACAACTGGCTTTTCTGGGTTATTTTGCATCCTTTTTTAATAAGGCAATTATTCTTCTTTCCACCACTTGGGGTGGAGTATTGCTGGCGCGAATCGTGGATCGTTTTGGAAAAGGAATACGAACAGCTCCCCGAGATGCATTGGTAGCGGAATCTGCGCAAGAAGGAGGACTTGGAAAAGCCTATGGTCTCCACAAAGCTTTTGATATGTTTGGCTCTGCAGTTGGTATATTGTTGGCATATATACTCATGATATCTTGTGGTGCAAATGGATTTAGGACTATTTTTGTAGTTTCTATGATTCCCGCTATGATTGGTCCTATGTGCGTGCTATTTGTGAAGAATGAGAAAAAAAATAAAATAGCAGTGAAGTTGAATTTTAGATGGAGTGCTTTAGATTTACGTTTAAAATTATTTTTAATTATTATTTTCATGTTTACACTTGGCAATTCTTCCAATGCATTTATTTTACTTCGAGCATCTCATGTAGGATTCTCATCTACAGAAGCCATATTGTTATATTTTGTATTTAATTTCGTTGCATCTTTGCTGTCTTATCCGGTAGGGAAGCTGTCGGATAAAATTGGAAGAAAATATACATTGAGTCTTGGTTATTTGTTATATGGACTGGTATATCTTGGCCTAGGATTATGGAATTCGAAGAATGCCTTCTGGGGACTTTTTGCTGTCTATGGAATCTATACTGCTTTGACAGTGGGTGGAGAACGAGCTTTGATTGCAGATCTTGCCCCTTCCCATTTAAAGAGCAGTGCACTGGGGCTGCACTCTGCTATTGTTGGTGTTGGATTGCTGCCCGCTTCTTTAATTGCTGGGATACTTTGGGATACAGTAGGTCAAGCAGCACCATTTGTCTTAGGTGGGTGTCTAGCAGTAGCAGCAAGTGTGGCAGTCTTTGTGGTGCTGTCATTACCAAAAAAACAAGAACTTATATAGCGTATGCTGTCACAGAAGAAAGGATTCCCTATGTGACAGCACGATTACTATTTTACAGATTCTTTTGCATACTCGGTGGTTACTAGATCTTCATAAGCAACACGTTCTTGTAATTCGCCTGCTGATTCAAGAATATCCTGTAATAATTCAAAGCTTTTCTTTTCAAAAATCAAGTCATCATTCCAAGTTTCTTGTTGGTAATACCTAGATACAATCTGTGTTAAAGTTTTACGATCTGTTTCAGCAAATTGAGGGGCGATGATTGCTGCAATTTCTTCCGGACTGTGATTTTTCGTGTATTCCATACCTTTTTGCAAAGCATTAGTAAAGCTTTGGATTAGTTCTGGATGATCCTTTATATAGCTGCTTTTTGCACAGAAAGAAGTATAAGGTACATACCCACTATCAACACCAAGAGAAGCTACAACAGTGCCGGCTCCTTCTTGCTCAAGCTTGGTGGCTGCTGGTTCGAATTCAACAGTAAAATCTCCCTGTCCACCAGAAAAGGCCGCTGCAGTAGATCCAAAATCTATTCCCTGGTTAATTGTCACGTCGGTGAAAGGTGTTATATGATTTTGCTTTAAGATGTATTCAAATACCATCTCAGGCATACCACCCTTTCGTCCGCCAATTACTTCTTTTCCCTTTAAATCATCCCAACTAAATTCAGGCATTTTTTCTCTTGCAACTAGAAAGTTCCCTGCCCGCTGTGTTAATTGTGCAAAGTTCACGACTGGATCCTTCAAGCCTTCTTGATAAGTATAAATAGTAGACTCAGCGCCCATGAAGCCAATATCTGCTTCAGCGGATAGAACGGCCGTCATAGTTTTATCGGCTCCGAATCCAGTAACTAAATTCACATCAATCCCTTCTTTGGCAAAATACCCTTCTTCAATTGCTACATACATGGGAGCATAAAAGATGGAGTGGGCTACTTCATTAAGAGTGATTTTCACTTCTTTCTTCTCTTTAGTTTCATTATTATTTGTCACTTTTTCTTTGGGAGCACATGCAAAAAGAGAGGTTATCATTAAAATAACCACAGTCATAAGTGCTAAAATACGCTTTTTCATATATTACCTCCATTTGTTATAATGGTATAGTATATTAAAATAATTATCATTGGTGATTCAGAAAGAACAAAATAATGATAAAAGAAAACGTTAGCCAGGAACAGCTAACGTTTAAAAAATAATTGTTTGATTTTTTTGATAGACTTCTTGACGGTTCGTTTATCTTTGGCAGGAATAAAATAGACCAAACCCGAACCAAAAGACTTGATGCTTTTCCAAGATTTATATAAGTCAGTATATGAAATGGTTGCAGTCTTTCCATCAATGGTAATAATAAGTTCCGTGTCATTGACAGTATCAGATTCGCGTATGTCTGTAATGGTTACAAAATGTCGTTTTATCTTCGTTACTCGTCCATCATATAAATGTGGGTGTTCAAATACTGTGATATCATGTGTATTAAAGGTTGTTAGCAATGTGACCGGATAGCCATTGGTTAATGCTAATTTGATAAAAGTAATACCTCTTGTATATCCACAAAATAAGGTGGAAAGCCCACGAAATTGTAAAAAAATATTCTGGGATAAACCATATCGCAACACTCCTTTAATATATCGGCGCATACTAAGATTTATATAAGGAGTAAAATGCAAGAAAAACTTATTGTTACGATCTACAAAGTCATAGATTTGACTCAAAATTGGTAATTCATGAGGCTTTAAGGTATGGTAAATATCATTCACTAACATTACATAGTCAGTCTGTGAAATAATATCATCATCGTAAAAGAAAATACCTAATTGATTGGCATAATCAGGATTTACATCTGCATAGGCAACGAGAATATTGGCAGCAGAAATAGGACCACAGCCAGCTAGGGCAGCAGTATTTCTAGATAACCATGCCTGGTTACCACCAAATGAAATATGATTGGTCTGATAATCCATAATTCGGGGGCAAAGATGATGAATACCTTTTTTGTTCATATTTTCATTCATAACATGTGTCCTTTCCTTTTTATTCATTGTAGCGCATTTAGGGGTTGGTGAAAAGAGTAAATTGATGTATAATTCAGATATATTAATTAAAATTATAGAAAGAAGGCTTACAATGAAATTAGAAATAGATACACACTCACATACATTGGCCAGTGGGCATGCATATAGTACCATGAAAGAAATGGCTAAAGCAGGTTATAAACATGGATTAAAGGTATTGGCATTGACAGAACATGCACCACAAATGCCGGGAACCTGTGGGCTTTTTTACTTTCAAAATTTGAATGTAGTACCAAGAAATTTATGTGGCATTGAAGTGCTTCTTGGAACAGAGGCCAATATTATGGATGTAGAGGGGCATGTTGACTTACCTGATTCGGTGTTAAGTAGTTTGGATATTGTTATAGCAAGTCTTCATATGCCTTGCTTTAAGGGGAATAAAGGAATAGAAGATAATACCAAAGCATGTCTTCATGCAATGCAAAATCCATTTATAAATATATTAGGACATCCAGATGATGGGAGATTTCCACTTGATTATGAACAACTCGTATTAGGTGCTAAGCAATATGGAGTATTGCTGGAAGTGAATAATTCATCCCTTCGTCCTAATAGTTTCCGGGAAAATGCCAAAGAAAATGTTCGGAAAATGCTGCAGTTATGTAAGAAATATCAAGTGCCTATTACTGTGGGAAGTGATGCCCATGTAGACGCCGATGCAGGGCATATGGAAGCAGCTTTGGAAGTAATTAAAGCATGTGAATTTCCAAAAGAATTGATCGCAACAACTTCGTTAGAAAGACTTAGACCTTTTCTGAATCGTTATAAAAACAAGTAGACTTTACAAGTTTAGTGTGTTAAAATACAAGAGTATTTAATATGCTTTATAAAGGAGAAAATGGTATGAGTAAAAACATTAGAACAGAGGCAGTTGATTATCTGTTTGATGCAATTCTAAGTTTAAAAGACAAAGAAGAATGTTATACATTTTTCGAAGATATTTGCACAATCAATGAATTGTTGTCACTGTCACAGCGTTTTGAAGTGGCGAAAATGTTAAGAGAACAGAAAACATATTTAGAAATAGCAGAAAAGACCGGAGCTTCAACCGCAACCATTAGTAGAGTGAATCGTTCTTTGAATTATGGTAATGATGGGTATGACATGGTATTTGAACGACTTAAATAGATAAAAGTAAAAACAGCAGGACTTCCACGAAACAATGGGAATCCTGCTGTTTTATATTCTTTTTAATTTATGTCTTATCATTCTTCTTGTCTGGAAGCTGGTCAATTAATTTTTCAATCAATTGTTTCTTTACATAGACATCAAAACTCAATGCACAAATGAAAGAAAATAGCTGTAAGAAATCTCGATCATTTTCCTCAACATCTGCAAAGGTATCATTGGAAGTATCATACATCTTCTTAATATCTTCTTTTAATGACTGAATTCGTTCTTTTTCCAAGTGGAAAACTTCCTTATATACAGACTCTAAATCTAATGATTCTTCCGTATCAAAATACTTGTCAGTTATTGGTTTTAACAAGGATTCGATATCTTTAATGGACAGAATATTTTTAAAATAATAAATAAAAATAAGAACGAGTACATGTTCCTTGGAATATTTCTTCTTTACCGGCGGTGGTAAAAGATTGTTCTTTGCATAGTTATTTATCATGGTTTTCGTAAGAATCTTATCTTCTGGATAGCGCTTTGATGCTTTTAGCCGAGCATCCATGAATGTTGTTACCTGATCCATATATAAATCAATATTTGGAACATCTTCAGGCTTAATATAATCAATGCGTGAAAGACTCTCGAGGATACTATTTAGCATGTCTTCTGTATTTATTGTCATTTAATCACCTCAATACACACATTATATAGTATTCAAAACTAGATGGCAAGTATTTTTTATGAACTGTTACTATGAATTCATTGTCAGCATACATAAAGGTTGCTTTTTAACAGGATTGTATACTATAATGAAAGAATATATTTTGAAGAGAAAGGAATCCATATGAGCATATATGATACATTAAATAAAGAGCAAAAAGAGGCGGTATTTCACACGGAAGGCCCGCTGCTGATACTTGCCGGTGCAGGTTCTGGTAAAACAAGAGTATTGACTCACCGCATTGCCTATTTGATAGAAGAAAAAGGAATTAACCCATGGAATATTCTGGCAATTACATTTACCAATAAGGCGGCAGGTGAAATGCGTGAACGTGTAAATAGCATTGTGCAATCCGGTGCTGAAAGCATATGGGTGAGTACCTTTCATTCAACTTGCGTTCGTATCTTGCGACGCTATATTGATCATTTGGGATATGATAATAATTTTACAATTTATGATAGTGACGATCAGAAAACATTAATAAAGGATGTCTGTAAATATCTACAAGTAGATACTAAAGTGTTCAAGGAGAGGACGCTTATCAATGCAATTTCATCAGCGAAGGATGAACTCATTATGCCAGAGGAATTTCTTATAAATGCTGGAGATGATTTTGGAAAATTAAAGATAGCTAAAGTCTATCAAGAATATGAAAAACAGCTTCGTTCTAATAATGCGCTGGATTTTGATGACTTACTTGTGAAGACGGTACAGCTCTTTCAGACACAGCCCGAAATATTGGAGTATTATCAAAATCGTTTTCGCTACATTATGGTAGATGAGTATCAGGATACAAATACCGTGCAGTTTAAGCTCATTAGTATATTAGCGGCCAAATACCAAAATTTATGTGTAGTAGGAGATGATGATCAGTCCATTTATAAATTTCGTGGTGCTAATATTAAGAATATTTTGAATTTTGAAGATGGTTTCTCTCATGCAAAGGTAATAAAGCTAGAGCAAAATTATCGTTCTACAAGCACCATATTAGAGGCTGCAAATGCCGTAATTCGACATAATAAAGGCAGAAAAGACAAAACGCTTTGGACAGATAATGGGGAAGGTGATAAGTTACAGCTGCGTCAATTCGATAGCGCATATGATGAAGCAGAATTTGTAGTAGGTGATATTCGCAATCATGTGAAAAATGAAGAAGCCTCTTATAATGATCACGCGATTTTATATCGTACTAATGCACAGTCTAGAATCTTTGAAGAAAAATTTGTTACAGCAAATATTCCATATAGAATTGTAGGTGGTGTAAATTTCTATGCCAGACGGGAAATCAAAGATTTACTTGCTTTTCTAAAGACCATAGACAATGGAAAGGATGATTTGGCTGTACGTCGTATTATTAATGTTCCTAAAAGAGGCATAGGTCTTACCACTATTAATCGGGTGCAGGAATCTGCCCAGGAACGAGAAGTGGGATTTTATGAAGCACTTAGAACCGTCGATATGATACCGGGAATAGGAAGAGGTGCTGGTAAATTAGAATCATTTGTAGCACTCATTGAACATTTTAAAGCAGAGTCTTTAACTATGAGTATTTCAGAGCTAATGTCATATATATTAGAGAATACTGGCTATATTAAAGCCTTAGAGACAGAAAGTGATGAAGAGGCAGAGGCAAGAATTCAAAATATCGATGAACTGATTAGTAAAATTGTAACCTATGAAGATTCCTGTGTAGAAGAACCAGCAACTTTAAGTGGATTTCTAGAAGAAGTTGCACTGGTAGCGGATATAGATAGCCTTGATCAGAGTAATGATTATGTTGTGCTCATGACCTTACATAGTGCAAAAGGATTGGAATTTCCAGAAGTGTATTTAACGGGTATGGAAGATGGTGTTTTTCCAAGTTATATGACCATTGTAGCGGATGATCCGACAGAAATTGAAGAAGAACGGAGACTTTGTTATGTGGGCATTACAAGGGCCCGGGAAAGATTAACACTTACCTGTGCAAAAAGAAGAATGATTCGTGGGGAAACACAGTACAATAAATTATCTAGATTTCTGACAGAAATACCAATGAATCTATTGAAAAATGGAAAAATAGTAGAAAAAGAAGAAGCTGAAAATCCTAAACAAATTGCATATGTACAGGCAAAACAATCATTTAAGATGAAAGCATTTCCAGTAGCAAAGCCACCACAACAATTTAATGTTGCCAAGGGCGTAGGACCAGGATATGGGGTAGGTGACCGTGTACGACATAAAAAATTCGGTGATGGGACAGTCATCACTGTTACAGAAGGTGGAAGAGACTATGAAGTAGGAGTGGACTTTGACCAAATAGGAATCAAAAAAATGTTTGCAGGTTTTGCTAAGCTTCAGAAACTATAAAGATTAACAGAAACATTCATAAATTATGAAAAAAATGATATAATGTATAGCAATATGAAAATTGAAGTGATATAATGAAAAAAAGCTTAGAACTTGTGATAACAAGAAAAGGAAGGGACGTGGCAGATATGAACAGATTCGAAGATATGATTACAACATCCAAATTAAATGAATTATTGCACAAAAAAGAGAATGAGGAAACAAAGAATACCGTACTTTGGATATTGGCAATTATCGGTGTGGTTGCAGCAGTTGCAGCAATTGCATACGGAGTGTATTGTTTCTTTACACCGGATTATTTGGAAGATTTTGAAGATGACTTCGAAGATGAATTTGAAGATGATTTCTTTAAAGAAGAAGAATAAGTTGAGTATTATATTTTACCAAAGCACAGATATAAGTGTGCAAGTTTATTATAAGATATAAAAAGGCAGAGCAAAGGTTCTGTCTTTTTGTTATGAGATACATGTATCAGACAACACAATTAAAATGGAATAGAAGGTGAGGATCGATTATCACATGAAAAAAGGACAAGTATATGAGGGCACAATAGAAAGCGTAGAATTTCCGAATAAAGGGAAGATTCCTATGGAGGATGGTCAGACGGTCATTGTAAAAAATGGAGTACCGGGTCAGCGAGTAAGATTCTCTGTAAATAAAATTCGAAAAGGAAAAGCAGAGGGACGTCTGATAGAAGTATTAGAAAAGTCACCTATAGAAATAGAACCACCATGTGAACATTTTGGAGCATGTGGGGGCTGTACTTATTTGAATCTTCCATATGAGGAGCAGTTAAATTTAAAAGAAGAACAGGTAAAATCTTTATTGGACAGTGTTGTGGATGATTATATCTTTGAAGGCATTAAAGCAAGTCCAAAACAATATAGCTATCGTAATAAAATGGAATTTTCTTTTGGAGATGCCTACAAAGATGGTCCATTAGCACTTGGTATGCATAAACGAGGCAGCTTTCATGACATTGTCACAGTGACAGACTGCCAAATCGTAGATGAAGATTATAGAAAAATTCTATCCTGTACTTTGGACTATTTTACAGAGAAACAAGCAAGCTTTTACCATCGAATGCGACACATCGGATATTTGAGACATTTATTGGTTCGAAAGGGGGAGAAAACAGGGGAATTTCTTATAGACTTAATTACTACAACCCAGGGAGCCTCAGAAGAGCGGGAATGGGCAGAACGACTCCTTCAACTGGACCTGAAAGGAAACATAACAGGCATATTACACACCTATAATGATAGCGTGGCAGATATAGTGCAGGATGGGGGAACTACCATTCTGTATGGTAAGGATTATTTTTATGAAGAACTTTTGGGGCTTCGATTCAAAATATCTCCCTTTTCGTTTTTCCAGACAAATTCTTTAGGTGCAGAAATTTTATATGAAACAGGAAGAGCATACATCGGTGATACCAAGGACAAGGTGATCTTCGACCTCTATAGTGGAACTGGTACTATAGCACAAATACTGGCACCGGTAGCAACCCGGGTGGTAGGGGTGGAAATTGTAGAAGAAGCAGTAGATGCAGCACGAGAAAATGCTAAATTAAATCTTCTAGACAACTGTGATTTTCACGCAGGGGATGTACTGAAAGTGATTGATGAATTAAGGGAAATCCCAGATATCATAGTACTAGATCCACCAAGAGATGGAATCCATCCCAAAGCACTGGAGAAAATCATAGGATTTGGAGTGGAGAAGATAGTGTATATTTCTTGCAAACCCACCAGTTTGGTGAGAGATTTGGAGGTACTGCAGGCTAGGGGATATAAGGTGGAAAAAGCAGTGGCGGTGGATATGTTCCCGGGGACGGGGCACGTTGAGTGTGTCGTGTTGATGTCAAGGATTGAGAAGTAATGTGTGAAAAAGGCTTGAAATAAAGGGATTTCCGAGAGTTGGGGGTAAAACTCCGG
>JAVXHY010000007.1:0-77742 GCA_036656615.1 Lachnospiraceae bacterium
TCTACTATATGGAGGCACTTTTGTCAACAACATTTTAAAATCTATCATAAATATTTTTTTAGTATTTAACTAAAGACTGGGGAGACTAAAATTTCCTCATACACTTTACCATTTCCGTATGAAAAATATTTTAGTCTTCATAATTTCCCCAATTGTATTTGGCTTACTTTCCTTATACTAAGATCTACAACACACCATCTTCATGTAATTTTGCAAGTTGTTTCTCAGAAAATCCAAATACTTCTTTATTATGTTGCCCCAATAATGGTGCCGGAGTATCCACGCTTCCAGGAGTTTCAGTAAACTTAATGGGACATCCCTGAAAATACATATCCCCGATAGTGGGATGTTCCATATGAACCATCATTTCTCTCGCTTGAAATTGTGGATGATTAATAGCTTCTTCCATATTAAGTACAGGACCACAAGGAATTCCTGCTTTTGAAAAAACATCTTCCAAATAAGCTTTCGTTTTATCCGAAACCCAATCTGAAATAATGGTCTTTAACTCACCCTTATAATTTTGACATCTTAGATCATTTGTTAAATATAGTGGGTTTTCCACTAAATCAGGTCTTTCAATTACATCACAGAAAATCTTAAATAATTTGTCATTTCCAACACCAATTGCTATATATCCATCTACCGCCTCATAAATATCAAAAGGTGCAATGGATGGATCGATATTTCCCTCCCTATGTGGGATGTAACCGGCCATTGTGGTTTTGACAATTGCATTTTCTAATAATGTAAAAATAGTATCTGCCATAGCAACATCAACCTGCTGCCCCTGTCCAGTTTTTTCACGATGATACAATGCCATTAACAATCCTACACATAAGTAGATACCTGTAACATTATCAGCAATAGAAGGTCCTACTTTAACTGGTGGTGCATCTTCAAATCCTGTCAGATTTACCATTCCTGCCATAGATTGAGCTACAATATCATAACAAGGTCTATCAGACAATGGACCATATTGACCAAATCCGGATCCAGATGCATATATAATCCTTGGATTGATCTGTTTTAATGTTTGATAATCTACTTTTAATTTTTTACTAACACCTGCACGGTAATTCTCTACTACCACATCTGCATCTTTTACCATATCATAAAATATTTGACGTCCCTTTTCATTTTTGAGATTTAGAGTACAGCCTTTTTTATTTCTATTTAAGAAAGCAAAGAACCCACTTTCCCCACTCTTTTCATCCATGGGTCCCCAACTTCTACATTGATCTCCCTGCACTGGTTCAATCTTAATTACATCGGCCCCATTATCTGCAAGTAAAGTAGTACAAAAAGGTCCATTGTAAGCATGTGTTAAATCTAAAACTTTTAATCCTTTTAATGCTTTCATCTGTATTGTCCTTTCAACTAGTTATTTTTAGGAATTTCATACTCAAACAATGCTGCTGTTGAAAGTTGTGCTTCCTTAAGCATATCTATGGAGCTTTCAAATTCTGGATTTTCAGGTAATACAGCCACTTTAAAAGAACGAACTTCTATCAGTGCCTTATTTTCCTCTTCTTTGATAATTCTAGCCTTAAATTCCATATAATCTCCAGCAAAACAAGGTATAAAAAATCTGAGTTTTTTTACATTGCTGCATCTGCTGGTATTTCCATATTCTTTTGCCATTAAACGAGTTGCCACATCTCCCATATATGTTACCGACCTGGCACCATTTACAATTCCTCCTCCATAAAATTCGTCTCTGCTTGACATCCTATATCTCATAGTCACTGTTTTTTCGTTCATATTCTAACCTCCTATTTTGTTTTTAATATTGGATTTCTCTCCAAGGGTCTTCTACTATTCCACTAGGTTGTTCTCCACGTTGTAACTCTTTTTTAACTACTAAGACAACGGTACCTTCTGTAATTAGTTTTGGCTCTTCAAAATAGTGCATCTCATTTGGCTTTGCATTAGAAGCGTCCAAACGTGATGCCAAGGTAGCTACCTTATATGTACGGATTTTACATGTTCTAGAAGTGTTTCCTACTTTTATCATTTCTGCTGTAACATCAATCATATCTCCTACATAAACATCTTCATAAAGTTCTACATCTGTATACCCCAAGCACAAGGACTCATCCCCATCATTTAAAATCATTAGTTCTGTTTCTACGTCTCCAATAAAGTCAAACTGACGACCAAAAGGTACAACACCCTCTGGGTTATTTGCATCTGCTGTTGTCATGTTATAACTTAAAAACGCATTCTTTCTTACACTCATCCTATTTACCTCCTGTTTTTGATTGGATAACTCTTCCTGAATTTCACTTTATCCTATACACTTCATGTAAGGTCAACAGGGTATTGTAATTTTTTTATCAATCTTTTAACTATTTTTTAACAAACTCTCCTTTTAATGGATAGTTTTCTCATCCAATACTTGCATAATTGCAGGAATAATCTTGTATAAATCTCCCACTAATCCATAATTTGCTGCTTCAAAAATAGGTGCACTTTCATCTTTATTAATCGCCACAATAAATTCAGATTCACTCATTCCAGCAAGATGTTGTATTGCTCCAGATATGCCACAAGCAATATAGATTCTTGGTCTTACCGTTGTTCCAGTTTGACCCACCTGTCTGCTTGGTTCAATCCATCCCGCATCTACACATGCTCTAGAAGATCCAATTTCACCGCCTAATTGATCTGCTAATTTTCTTAATAATTGAAATCCCTCTGCATTACCAAGGCCTCGACCACCAGAAACAATTACTTGCGCATCACAAAGTGGAACCCCCTCCTTTATTTCTTCTACTACTTTTCTTACTTTTGCAAGGATTTCCGACTCCTCCAGTTTTGCTTGCAGCACTTCTACTTCCGACTTTTGCTCTGTATACTCTGCTTTTTGCATAACACCCGGACGGACTGTTGACATTTGTGGCCGATTATTTGGACAAATAATCGTTGCCATCAGATGACCTCCAAATGCAGGTCTTGTCTGCAATAATTTCTTGTGTTCATCTGTATCATCCACATTCAAACTTGTACAATCTGCAGTTAGACCTGTCCCCAATTTAGCTGCAAGCCTAGGAGCTAAATCTCTTCCAATCGTAGTTGCTCCAACTAGAACAGCTTCTGGTTTTCTATTCAAAATAAGTTCACCAATAATCTTGGAATAACCTTCCGTAGTGTAATTTTCAAGTAATGGATCTTCTATATAAATGATCCGATCTGCACCGTAGTGAGCAAGTCTCTCCACCTCATCCTCTAATTTATTTCCTAACACAACTGCAGTTAATGTGGTCCCTATTTCATCTGCTAATTTTCTACCTTCTCCAAGAAGTTCAATGGATACATTCATGGTTTTGCCAAAACGTTGTTCCGTAATTACCCACAGACCTTTCCATTTTGAAAAATCTAAGCCACGATTTACTTTTGCATTTGACATTTATAGTTCCTCCTTAATGATAAATAGTCCTTGTTATATTAATTTCTGACTCATTAGTTCTGTTACAAAAAGATCTGCCAATTCTTTTGGGCTTCCATTATGTTTCTCGCAGTGAAATTCTTTTACCGGCACAAAACTCTTATATACATTTGTAGGTGAGTTTTTTACTCCGATTTGCGTGCGATCTACCTCAATGTCTTCCATTGTCCAATTTGTGATATTTGCTTCTTCACTAAAAGCTTTATAAATGCCTCTCATATGTGGATACCTTGGTGTATTCAGCTCTTTAATTGTAGTCACTAGTACAGGCATTTTACATTCCATTTCAAAATGCCCATCCTCTGTTGACCGATGTGCAAACACCGTATCTCCTTTTATATTCAATTGTTTTGCATATGTGATCTGTGGCAAATCCAAAAATTCTGCTATTTCAGGACCTACCTGCGCTGTATCTCCGTCAATTGCTTGTCTTCCACAAAATATCAAATCATATGCGCCGATTTTTCTAAGGGCTGCAGCCAAAATTGTTGCCGTTGCCCAGGTATCTGATCCGGCAAAAGCGCGGTCACCTAAGAGAATCGCATCATCTGCACCCATTGCTATCGCTTCTCTCAATGCATTTGCCGCTTGTGGTGGACCCATAGACAGGATTGTCACTCTCACATCTTTATTTGTTTCTTTGATACGAATGGCCTCTTCAATTGCATTTTTATCATCTGGATTAATAATACTTGGAACCCCATCTCTAATTAATGTTCCTGTTTCCCGATTGATTTTAACCTCATTCGTATCTGGAACTTGTTTTACGCAAACAATTATTCTCATGTTTTTACCTTCTTTCTTATTTATTTCAACATATTAGAAGCAATTACTACTTTCATAATTTCTGAAGTACCTTCATAGATTTCTGTAATTTTTGCATCTCTGTACATTCTTTCCAGTGGATAATCTTTCATATACCCATATCCGCCATGAATTTGAAGGGCTAGGTTCGTTACTTCTCTTGCGGTCTGCGATGCATAAAGTTTTGCCAGAGCTGCTTCTTCTGTAAATTTTACCCCTCTATCCTCCAGGCTTGCTGCCTGGTATACCATCCATCTTGCTGACTCAACTTTTACTTTCATCTCCGCTAGATACCATTGAATCCCTTGTAATTGACTAATTGGTTTTCCAAACTGAACTCTTTCTTTCGCATACTGCAATGCCAATTCTAATGCTCCTTCTGCAATTCCAAGTCCTTGTGCTCCCGTTCCAATACGCGCACTATCCAAACACATCATTGCATATTTAAAACCTTTTCCAACTTGTCCTAATATATTTTTTTTAGGTACACGAACATCTTCAAAAATCAACTCTGCCGTTTGAGAACCTTTAATTCCCATCTTTTCCTCAATTTTTCCAGTACTAAATCCTTTTGTATCTGATTCTACAATAAATGCAGTCAATCCTTTTATCCCTTTTGCCTTATCTGTTTGTGCAATAATGGTATATATCCCTGCAACTCCACCTCCTGTAATAAAACATTTGGTTCCGTTTAAAATATAGTCTTCCCCATCCTCTACAGCAACTGTTTGCACTCTAGAAGCATCTGATCCCGCATTTGGCTCTGTCAATGCAAAAGCAGCCAACACTCCACCATTTAACAATCTTGGCAAATAGATTTGCTTTTGTTCCTCATTTCCGAACTTTGTAATCAGCCAAGGGGTTACCCCATGAATCGACAGCATAGCTGCTTGTGTTGCACATACTTTTGCAATTTCTTCCACCGCAATTACTTCTGCTAGTTTATCTTCTCCAGCACCTCCATATTCTTTTGGATAACCTAGTCCTGTAAGTCCGCATTTTGCCATTTCTTTAAAAGAATCCATTGGGAACTCTCCCGTTTTATCAATTTCTTCTGCTCTTGGTTTGCAAACTTCATTTGCAAACTGTTTCACAACCGTTTGAATCATCTTTTGTTCTGGTGTAAATAAAAAATCCATCTTTTAACCTCCTGTTATGATCATGTTGACAGAAAGCCATCATCATGAATTTTACTTCTATTCATAACAATGACTTTCTGATTTTTCAAAATATCAATGCATGGTTTACTCCGCATCACATTTCAATACCGCATTTAATAATACGGAAGCGCCTTGTGTACACTGCTCTGTAGATGTATATTCCGGCTCACAATGTGAATGTCCATCTTTCGAAGGAACAAAAATCATTGTAGTTGGTAACATATACGATGCAAACTGTGCATCATGGCCTGCTCCTGAATTAATTTTTTGATTGGAATAACCTAATTCTTTTGTTGAAGCTTCTACATATCCAACTAATGTTTTGTCAAAGTAAACTGTATCTCGTGTCCAAGCCACTTCATAATCCACCTTGCACTTTACAACTTCTTTTGGCATATTTTCAATGATTTTCACCACTTGAGCAATTACCTTTGGATCCTCATGTCTTGCATCAATTGAAAAATCCACATAATCTGGGATTACTGTATGTACATTTGGATGACAAAGAATTTCGCCTGTTGTATATACTAATTTGGAATCCAATTTATCTAATTCTTGATGAAGATATTGCAATACTTGGGCAGCTGCATATAACGCATCCTTTCTATATGGCATTGGTGTCGTTCCTGCATGATCCGATTGTCCATACGTTCTAATTCTATAATTCACCATTCCAAGTACACAAGTCACGATACCAATATCATTTTTAGAAGCTTCCAAAATTGGACCTTGTTCAATATGAAGTTCAAACATAGCTTTGTAGTCTTTTGGATTAATTCTATTTTCTCGTTTCCCTTTATATCCAGATGCATCCAAAGCTTCTCCAAAGGATTGTGTAACATCCAAAATAGATTTTGATGCTAACATATCCTCTTTTTTAAAATTCTTTTTAATATCATCTGGTAAATAATCATTACATATAACCCCAGAAGACATCATAGCTGGTGGATATAATGAACCCTCTTCATTGGTCCAAATCATAGCTGTGATATCATGTTGATGTGGAATTTTTTCTGCTGCAATTGTTTCTAACACTTCCATAGCACCCATAACCCCAAGGATACCATCGAAATTGCCTCCATTTTTAACAGAATCACAATGAGAAGCCATTACAATATTTGACAATGCAGAATCTGTTCCCTTTAATGTGGCATAGATATTTGCCATGTCATCGGTTTTAATTTCCGCACCCACTGCCTTCATTCTCTTAACAAATTCACCTCTAGCCTGCAATGCCTCTGGTGATAAAGAGTACCTTGTAATTCCACCATGTCCTGCATCACCGAATTTGCTCATAGTTGAAATCTTATCTTGCATTCTTTTCTTGCTACATGTGTACATAACTAACTCCTCCTAATTTTATTATTCTTCCTTTCATTAGTTTCAGTATAATGGCTACTGTAAATGAAAAGTAAATAGCTATTTTGCTTTTTATGAAACTTTTTTTTGACAATTTTTCAAAACTCTCCCTTTAATGGATTGTTTTTAATTATTCTGAATATCCGCATTGACTCTGATTTTTACAAAAGGCCTCTTCCTATACATCCGGAAGAGACCTTTTAAACTAACAACTAAATGGATATTTTATTTTTTTGGACTTCTTTTTACATAAATTCCTAAACCTGGCTTTCCAACAAACTCACCATTATCATATACTAGATTTCCTCTCAAAAATGTCTGTACTGGATACCCATGGAATTTTTTTCCTTCCCAAATAGTATGGTCACAATCGGAATGCATCGTATCCACATGCACTGTATAATCTTTTTCTTTATCATAAATTACAATATCTGCATCCTTTCCAATATTTAAAGATCCCTTGGAATCACATCCGAAAATCCTAGCCGGATTAGTAGCACAAAGTTCTACTACACGTTCAAAAGAAAGTTTGCCTGAATTTGCAGCATCTAACATATATGGATACATATTTTCAATTCCGGAACAGCCATTTGGAATCTTTGTAAAATCATCTTTTCCCCAAGCCTTTTCATAACTTTGGAATGGACAATGATCTGTTGCGACCGTATCAATCATTCCATTTTTTATTGCTTGCCATAATGCATCCTGGCTTTCCTGTCCCTTCATAGGTGGAGAACATACAAAGTTCGCACCATCTTCACGCTTGTAAACATCACATGTATATTCAAGATATTGAGGGCAAGTTTCAATATAAACTTCTGCTCCCCCTTCCTTTGCTTCAATACATGCTTCTAACCCTTCTTTATCTGCCATATGCACAAGATAAAGAGGTGCATTTAAATGCTTTGCCCAATGAACTGCCCTTTTATCTGCTTCTGCTTCTATAAATTCCGAACGGCTTAGGTAGTGATACCATGGACTTGTTTTTCCTTCTTTTAAGAAATTTTCAATATTCATATCAATTAAATCCGGATTTTCTGCATGCACATTAATAATTGCTCCCAATTCTTTTGCCCGAAGCATCAGTTTTACCAGTGTAGCATCATCAACCATCATATGTTCCTTTTTATAGACCAAAAAACATTTAAAGCTAGTGATTCCTTCTTTTACAGCCTCTTCCATCTCATCTAAAATAGTGCCCTCATTCAAGTCTGTAATACAACAATGCATCGCATAATCTACACATGCCTCTTTTTCTAATATATCAGTTTTTGAATGAACTAGACCTAGAATCGTTTCCCCACTATGTTGTACCGGATAATCAAAGATTGTTGTAACCCCTCCACAAGCTGCTGCTCTAGTTCCCGATAAGTAACTGTCCGCAGAAACAGTTCCTCCAAATGGCATTGCTAAATGAGTATGTACATCCAGTGCCCCTGGTAAAACAAGCTTTCCTGCAGCATCATATATCTTTTTTCCTTCTTCATTTGGTATGTGGCTTTCCATTGCTATGATTTTACCGTCCTTTATACCAATATCACTTGGGAACATTTCATAAGCAGTGACAATTGTTCCATTCTTAATAAGCATATCATATTGTTTCATTTTGTAACCTCCTACTCTAAAACAATTCTAATATTTATAAATACTTTGTTTTCAAAGTTATCTCATGATCTTTTTCTCCTGGTTTTATGATTAATTTCCCTGGCAAAATACAGTCCATAACAGGACAAATATTTAAACAAAGATGACAACCTACACATTGATCCTCAATCAGTTTTGGCTTTCTTTCATTTTCTATCCACTCGATTGCCTGATGTCCACCATCAAAGCATGATATATAACACCTTCCACAACCAACACATTTCTGCTCATCAAATTGTGGTAAGATTTTATAAGTACGATCTAGATCATCTGCTCCTACAATATTGGGCAGAGCACGTCCAACTAATTCTTGTAAATGTTCAATTCCTTTTTCTTCCATAAAATGGGACAACCCACTAATCATATCTTCCACAATGCGATAGCCATATTGCATAACTGCTGTAGTCACTTGAATATTGGAAGCTCCAAGCAAAATGAATTCTAATACATCTCGCCATGTCTCAATACCACCAATACCGGTAATTGGTATATCTTTTAATTTTGGATCATGTTTCATATCTGAAATAAAACGAAGTGCAATTGGTTTGACTGCTGCTCCAGAGTATCCGGATATCGATGATTTTCCATTAACGATTGGCATACCTGTCATATGGTCTATATCTATATTTGTAATAGATTTCACCGTGTTAATTGCTGCAATTCCTTTTGCTCCACCTTCTATACATGCAATAGCTGGAATTTCCATATTTCCCAGATTAGGTGTCATTTTTGCAATAACCGGAAGATTCGTTGCCGTTGAAACCACTTCACAATAATGTTTTACAAGTTCTGGATTTTGTCCTACATCAGATCCCATAGTGGAAGATGTCATTTGTGGACATGAAAAATTACATTCAATCATGTCTACGCCCACTTTTGTTACTTCTTTTGCAAGGTAACTCCATTCTTCATCATTACTGCCCATAATACTGGCAACGATTACTTTACTTGGAAAATCTTTCTTTAATTTCTTCATATAATCTAAATTATCTACCAAAGGCTTGTCTGAAATCATTTCCATATTCTTGAATCCAATCCATGGTGTTCCTTCTTTGCTTGCAATATCAAATCTAGGAGAACATTCATTTGGAATAAAAACACCGATTGTTTTATAATAAATACCGCCCCATCCTGCCTCTAGTGCTTTTGCACACATCTCATAATTGCTACCTACTGGAGAGGAAGATAAGAAAAACGGATTCTCACATTTCACTCCCAAAAAATCAATTGATAAATCTTTCTTTAAAGCCATATCCATTCTCCTTTCATCTAGCTCAAATATGTCTCAATTTGAACTGCTGCTTCTTTCCCATCTGCAACTGCCTCAACAACTGTTTTGCCCTTTCCGTGTGCCATATCTCCACCTATATATACTCCAGATCCAAAATCAACTTCTGCATACTCACTTGCAAGCTCTTGTCCTATTGCAAATATAATTTGGTCTGCTTTTACGGTCATCTCTGACTCTCCATCACGTCCTATGCATCTCAATGCACTAACTTTTCCATTCTTTCCAATAATCTCCTTTGGTGCAAATTGTGTGAAAATAGGAATTCCCATATTTTGTACAAAGGAAACCTCATCCATATCCGCTGGAGCTTCTTCTACCGTTCTACGATAGATAATCATTGCATTTTTAGCACCTAACTGTTTTGCTGTAGTCACACAATCCATAGCTACATCGCCACCACCAATTACAATTACATTGTCTTTTAATTTCACAGTTTTTGTTTCCATTTTAGATTTTTCCAAGAAATTCATAGCACTTACAACTCCATCTAAATCCATGCCTGCAATATCAATCGTTTTCGATTTCCAAAGACCTATGCCAACAAATACCGCATTGTATTCTTTTTTTAACTCTTCCAATCTTTTCAAATCTATTTTTTGTTTAAATTTAAATTTTACTCCTGCTTTTTCAATCAAGGAAATATCAAAATCAACAACCTTCTGTGGCAGTCTGGTAGGCACAATTCCATAAGTTAAGACTCCACCTGCCTGTTCTTTTTCTTCATAGACTGTTACTTCATAACCTTTCAATGCTAATTCACGGGCACAGCTCAAAGAAGCTGGTCCAGCACCAATACAGGCAACTTTCTTACCATTCTTTGCTTCTGGTTTTATAAAATTCATCTCTTCTTTTTCTTCTTCCTCTACAAGGAATCTTTGAATTTTTCCAATATTAATTGGCTTATCTATTCCACATCGGCTACAGGCTTCTTCACAAAGTCTTCCATAAGGACATATTCTTGCACAGCTTCCCGCCAATGGATTATTTTCGCGAATCGTTTCTGCTGCTCCTTTTATATTCTTAAACCGAAAAGAACGTATGAATTTTGCAGGATTTGTTCCTGCTGGGCATCCTTTGCTGCAAGGTGCATCGTGGCAAAGTAAACAGCGAGATGCCTCTTCCATCGCTCTTCTGTAGTCATAGCCTTGTTCCATTTCTTCCGCATACGCTTTGATCATTATTTTACTCATGGCAATTTCCTTTCTTTTTGCTTTAACGTTATCATACCTACTCTAGTTCAGCTGGTTTATCTTCTAGAAATTTAGCAACAATCCAATCCTTTTTTTCTTTCTTTTGTTTGGCAAATTTTTTATAAATAAATCTTCCAAGATAATCACTGCCAAGACCTACAAGATTACCAAGAAATAAGGAAACACATAAAAGCTTCCAATCACCTCCAGTTGCAAATGCTGAAAAGCCTCCCATAAATGTACATGGAACTACTTTTGTCAAATCACAGTGTGCTAGAAAACATATGACCCATGTAAAGAATCCTGTACACAGAGCACTAAAGATATAACCATTAGAAATCTTTCCTCCAAGCATAATAATTGTTACCCCAATTAAAATACCTGCGTAATTACTGCACATAGACCTGACAAATCCCTTTGGTCCACAGCCAGCGGTAAAGTAAGATGTACATCCTACAAAACCAAGCCACCCTGCAATAAAAGGACTTGCAGCAAAAAATGTACTAAAACCAGCCCAAATTCCACATACAACCCCACTGCCTAATGCATTTGCCATAATAAAGCCAAATCCCATCCTATTTTCCTCCTTTGAATTTATATTCTAGTTTGCTAATTGCTTATAAATGCATTGTACAGGATACATGATAGGTCAAGTAAAGAGTAAAGCTCATCTTTTTTTGACTAATTATTAACAATTTTATTGTAACTCTCCCTTTATTTTTATTTGTTATCAACAGATTATCTCTATTTTTTTAAATTTTTTTAGATGTGTTTTATGTAAAAACCAATACGTTCTTCATATTGAGCGTTATGTTTATAACGAGGATATCCCCTCCACCAACTAGAGAGTTCCTATTTTTTTTTAATTGGAATAAGAATTTTAGTTACTTGTTCTTCTTTATTGTTCAGATCAATAGGGGAGATAATAAATTTCTCTGTTGCAGGGCCCGTAATGGTATATCCACCTTCAAGTATCCATCTTTTTAAAGCAATGTAGGTCTTAAAAATCTCATCATAATCTCCCGTATGAATTGCAGAAGCTGCCAAAAATCCTCCAAATTTTCTTATCTTTGCTCCTCTTTCTTCCACTGGTTTTACTTGAATACTAAATTCAATATCACAGTCTGTAGAAAGAAATTGTCCACATATCTCTGTATAATATGTAACAAAAACAGGACCACACACCTCTAGATTATCTTTTCTTGCTTCTTCATTAATGGCAATCCAGCGGTCCAAATTAACATCCTCATTACGATAAGATTTTATAACCGATCTTGTTCCATACAAATAACTGTAAGGAATGTTCTCTACTGCAAAATACTCCTGATTTTTCCCTTCCTTTTGACTTTGAAGAAGATTTTCGCCTTCTTCAATTCGCTTTACAAAAATTTGACTTTCCGTATATATTTTTTGTAAAGTTGAAATTTCATTTTCTATTTCCGTTAATTTTATTTGAATATTTTTACCTAATTCTTCTGCCGTGTTTTTCTCAACTGTCTTCTTAATATCCTTGAGTCCTAGACCCATTAAACGCAATTGGCGTATGATAAACACCGTTACTAGCTGGTTTTCAGTATAATATCTATAATTACTAGTTTCCTTCCTAAGACAAGGTACTAAAAGTTTAATTTCATCATAATACCTTAATGTTTTAATAGGCAGCTTACATATTTTAGATACTTCGCCAATTGAATAATATTTTTCTTTCTTCATGTCAAACACCTCCAGGTCAACTATTAGATTTTGTTAATTTTATAACTACCTATATAATACTAGATTATTTTTTCTCTAAAATCAAGGGATTTTATAAATATATAATAACTGAAATCAGTTCAATTATAAACATAATATGCTATAATTATATAGGTAGTTCAGTGCATCATATAAGGAGGTATTTTTATGAATCCAAAACAACAAACCTATGCAATTCTTGCTGAATCTGTATTGGGAAACTTTAAAAAAAGAGGAATTGACGGATATTATTGCGATACCAGCGCTCAGGCTGTAGAAAAAGCATTGCAGTTAATGGAACCTAGCTCCACGATTGCTTATGGCGGTTCTGAAACATTAAAAGAAACCGGCATGATAGAAGCCCTTTCTCATTCTTCCCACCACCTCATACTACGGGAGCAGGCGGTTACCAAAGAAGAAAAAAAAGAAATAGCCAGACAGACCATTGTCTCTGACTACTTCTTTATGAGTTCTAATGCAATTACACTAGATGGTGAATTAATTAATATGGATGGCACAGGTTCCCGACTCTGCTACCTCATCTATGGTCCAGAACATGTCATCATACTAGCTGGTATGAATAAAATCGTTGTAGATGTAGAAACAGGTATCAAGCGCGTGAAAAATGTTGCTGCGCCACCAAATGGCGTCCGTCTGAACACCCAGACCCCTTGTGCCCTTACTGGTCACTGCAATGATTGCTACAGTCCAGGCTGTATGTGCTGTGAATGTGTAATCACACGGAAATCTAGAGTTCCAGGCCGCATAAAAGTAATCTTAATTGGCGAAGAATTGGGATATTAATCTAAGGAAAGCTTAGCCAATTCGATTCCTAATTCTTCTAATTGCTTTTCATCTACAACATTTGGCGCTTCTGACATTAAATCAGAGGCGTCTTTTACTTTTGGAAAAGCAATCACATCTCGAATACTATCCTCTTTGGCCATTAGCATAATCAAACGATCCAAACCATAAGCAAGTCCTGCATGTGGAGGCACACCATATTTAAATGCGCTAAGCAAGTATCCAAATTGTTCTTCTGCCAGCTCTTTTGTAAAGCCCAACAGTTCGAACATTTTCGATTGTACTTCATTTTGGAAGATACGGACACTTCCGCCCCCGATTTCTGTACCATTTAACACAATATCATATGCCTTTGCCCGTACTTTACCTGGATCTGTATCTAGTAATGCAATATCTTCATCCATTGGCATGGTAAATGGATGATGCATCGCTGTATAACGATTCTGTTCCTCATTCCATTCCAATAATGGGAATTCCGTTACCCATAAGAATCGATATTCCCCTTTATCCAAAAGATCCATTTGTCTTGCCAATTCCAAACGTAAATTTCCCAACACATCATACACTACACTATTTTGATCTGCTGCAAATAATAACAAATCTCCTGGTTTTCCATTCATTGCCTTTATTAAGTCATTTAGCTCTTCTTCTGTCATGAATTTTGCAAAAGACGATTTATAAGTACCATCTAGATTGATCACGAGGTAAGCAAGTCCTTTTGCACCAAAATCCTTAGCGAAATCTACAAGCTTATCAATCTTTTTACGGGGCATATCACCTAATCCCTTGGCATTGATACCTCGCACACTTCCGCCTTGTTCAATGGCACCTTTAAACACTGCAAATTCACAGTTTCTAACCATTTCCGTGACATCTTGTAATTCCATTCCAAAACGGGTGTCCGGCTTGTCAGATCCAAAACGATCCATGGCTTCCTGCCAAGTCATTCTAGGAATCGGCAGCGCAACATGTACACCTAATAATTCTTCAAATAACTTTGCAAGTAATCGTTCATTTACATCAATCACATCATCTACATCTACAAACGAAAGCTCCATATCAATTTGTGTGAATTCTGGTTGACGATCTGCCCGTAAATCTTCATCACGGAAGCATTTTACAATTTGGAAATAACGATCATAACCAGAACACATTAATAATTGCTTATATATTTGGGGCGACTGTGGCAGCGCATAAAAATTACCCGGATGTACCCTGCTTGGGACCAAATAGTCTCTAGCACCTTCCGGGGTGCTTTTCATAAGCATGGGAGTTTCAATTTCCAGAAATCCCTCTTCTGCCAAAAACAAACGAGTCAAGGTAGCTGCCTTGCTTCTCATCATAAGATTGCGCTGAAGATCTGGTCTTCTAAGGTCTAAGTAGCGATATTTTAACCGCAGCTCTTCCTTGGTCTTGCTGCTTTCCTCAATTGGAAATGGAGGGGTCTCTGACTCAGACAGCACACGTAAATGAGTCGCCCTTATTTCAATCTCACCAGTAGCCAAATGATCATTTACTGCACCAGAACGTGCTTCTACCTTTCCCACTACCGCCACAACAAATTCACTGCGAAGCTTCCCTGCCTGTTCGAATTCCGCTTCACCAATACTGCCATTTTCAAATATTAATTGTAAGATTCCTGTACGGTCCCTCAAATCTACAAATACAATTCCACCTTTATTACGTCCTTTTTGTACCCAGCCCATTACCGTTACTGTTTCCCCTATATTACTGCTGGAAAGTTCTCCACATCGATGGGTCCGTTTTAATCCTTGCATTGATTCTGCCATTGTTATTTTCCTTCCATTCTGATTTTCTGATCAATCATTCCAACTATCACAAAAAAATTCTGTAATTTGTTGATAGCCTTCTTCCAGTAACTGTTCCTTCTGAAACTTCCTGTTTTTCTTCATATTGGCAACCATGGTCTGTTTTCCTGCTGCCCTTTCTGTCTTTGCTAACTCAAGCACTTTTAAGATCCCCTCTGCAGGTATCTCTTTTTCTATTAAGAATGCTATTTTCTGCTTACTGGTAGGAATCTGATAGCCTCTCTCCAATAATAACATCACAATTCGTTCAAATCCAATGGAAATTCCACATGCACAGGTTTCCTGTCCAGTAAATTTGCCGATCATTTCATCGTACCTTCCGCCACCACCAACAGAACCACCAAATTCATCCATGGCCACCTCAAAAATCGTTCCCGTGTAGTAGGACATTCCTCTGACTAAGGTTGGATCAAAAACAATACGAAACTGGGCTTCTTTTGCACATTCTACACTGTTCATAATACATGCTAAACCATCTGCCACCTGAGAGGACAGATGACCTTCCAGCTTCTCTTTGCAATAGCGGACCCCTTCAATATCACCTGTAATCATTTGAAATAATTCTAAATATCGTTGAATAGATTCCTGTGAAAATCCACTTGATTCTAATTCATTGGACACTCCATCTAACCCTATTTTATCCATCTTATCCAATATAATAAAGATGGTGTCATAATCCGATTCCGAAAATCCACTATAAGCTGCCATGGCTTTTAGAATTCTTCTATCATTGATACGAATTGTGAAATTTTTAAATTCTAATTTTCCCAGCAATGCAGTGGATGCCAAAATCAATTCAATTTCCGCTAGATTTCCCGGTTCCCCCAGGATATCAATATCACACTGCATAAATTGACGAAACCGTCCCCTTTGTGGCCTATCAGCCCTCCATACATTTCCAATTTGCAACGCTTTAAATGGAGACGGAAGTTCATTGATATGATTGGAATAATATCTGGAAAGTGGCACTGTCAAATCATAGCGAAGCCCACCATCTACCACTTGCTCTTCGGTCTGTGCTTCTGAAAGCTTGAGCTTTTCTCCACGTTTCAGTATCTTAAATATCAGCTTTTCATTTTCTCCACCTTGTTTACTGGACAGATTTTCCATATGCTCAATACAAGGTGTTTCCATAGATGCAAATCCATAAGCTCCATAGGTTTCCTTAATTAATTGAATCACATAATCTCGAATCTCCATTTCTTTTGGCAGCATATCCTTCATGCCGGTCATTGGTTTCTTCTTTAACGCCATAACCATTCTCCTTTACGTTCTATCATTTCATCCATACGTGCAATATAAAGGTCAATATCCTTTACATTCTCTATGCGGACAATATTATCTTTTTTTCTTGGAAGCACAATCTTTGTGGAAGCACCTGCTCCAACTGCTACGATGGATTGCTTTTCCTCCATAATAAGTATATTGTAAATTCCTGCTTTGTCAACCTTTGCATACCCTACATTTTCAAAATTTCCAGCAATATTCTTCTGTCTGTAGAGATAATATGGCTTTAGTTCCATATCCTTAGCATATGCTGCTGCCAAATGAATCATTTCTGACATTTGATGGGCTTCTTTTTCTATATCGACTTCTTCCCGCTGCATTTGACCCAGCCTGGAAGCACGTTTCATTGCCAGGGAATGTATGGTCAGACTATCCGGCTGAAGTTTTTTTATTTCTTTTAAAGTATGTGCTGTCTCTTCTAACGACTCTCCTGGAAGTCCCATGATCAAATCCATATTAATATTATCAAAACCCAAATCTCGCGCCATCTGATAAACAACAATAATATCCTCTACCGTATGTTTTCTGCCAATTTTATCTAACGTTTTCTGATTCATCGTCTGAGGGTTGATTGAGATTCTAGAAATAGAATGTCTTCGCAGTACTTCTAACTTGCCCTTGGTAATACTGTCCGGACGTCCTGCTTCCACAGTGATTTCCTGTAAGGCGTCAAAAGAAAAAGTGTCTTCTATATGACAAAGAAGTCGATCCAGCTGTTCTTCCTCTAAGGTTGTGGGCGTTCCGCCACCAATATAAATGCTGTTTAATTTCTTTTGTTTGGATACCTGACCTACAAAAGTAATCTCCTTACACAGTGCATCTAAGTACTCGTCCACCCGATTCTTCCAAAGATGGAGGGGAAATGAGGTAAAGGAACAATAAGAGCAAGTAGTGGGACAAAATGGAATTCCTACATATAAGCTATATCCATTTTGATAATCCAGCTTCTTCAAAAGTTCTATTTCCCAAAGAGCAATTTCTACTCCTAACACAGCCTTCTCACCACTAACCAAATAATGCTCCTGCATCCAGGCAATTACCTCTTCCTTGGTCTTGCCACGTTCTAATTCTTTCATTGCTATTTTGGTTGGACGAATACCAGTGAGAATTCCCCAATCCAAGCTTTTTTTCGTAGTTTCTTCAAGGAAATGATATAACAGCATATTCACGATATGCTTTTTCTTAGCAGCCGCTGTTTCATACTGTTCCAGATATTCTATTTTTATTTGATCCATTCCCTGCTTTATATCTTCCTCCAAAATACAGATTTTCTCATTTGCAGACCATTCAATTTGAACCATTGGCTCTAATGACTCATCAACCTGCCGTTCTATTTTGTCTATTGGGAAAAAAGCTTTTACAATGTGAAATACATCATATGAATAATATTCACTTTTCAAACGTATTTGAATCATTTGCCACCCCTATTTCATTTATATGTCAAATACCCCGCTGCTTATAGCAGCGGAGCATCTTTCCTTACTCCTTATATAAAAGGATTCGATTTTCGTTCTTCCCCTATCGTTGTAATACGGTTATGTCCGGGATATACAATGGTCTGATCTGGCAGACACAGCAATTTATTTCGAATAGATTCTTTCAGTACTGCTGTGCTTCCCGTAGGGAAATCACTTCTCCCAACTGATCGATGAAAAAGAGTATCTCCAGAAAATAAAATTCCTTCCTTTTCCAAGTAATAACAGCAACTGCCAATGGTGTGTCCGGGTGTTTCTATCATTTGTAGCTCATATCCTGCCAAATTCAAAACCGCCCCATCTGGTATACCAATCCCATTGGTATACGTATAATTCATACCAAAATCCCGAGACATATTCAATGTAGTATCTGCAATAAGCTTCTGTTCTACTTCATTCACATATATGGGTATTTGAAATTCCTTTACCAATTCCTCAATTCCCATAATATGGTCAAAATGACCATGAGTCAGCACAATAGCAACCGGTACCATCCCTATGCTTTTGATGTGACCAATCAAATAATCTGGAGCCTCACCCGGATCTATAATTACTAATTCCTTCCTATCTTCCTGCTCCAACAAATAACAATTCGTACCCACCATACCTACTACAAATGTTTCAACTTTCATAAATACCACTTTTATCCCTTTGTACGTTCTATGTCAATAATACCTTGTAACTGACGTACTTTTTCGATAATCCTTCCTAATTCTTCGCGTCCCTGCACAATAAATCCAAGCTCTATTGTGGCCGTACCCTGTTTGCTTGTACGAACATTCATGGACTTGACATCAATTTTATTTTCCGTTAGAATCTTAGAGATTTCCATTAATAAACCTTGGTGATCCGACGCATACATCTTAATTTCAGCTAAATACTCTCCTTTAGAATCTAATGCATCGTCTTGTTCCCATTCCAGCTCCATTAATCTTGCTCTTTCACTTTCTGACAAATGAATAATATTTACACAGTCCGTTCGGTGAATAGATAATCCTCGACCACGAGTGATAAACCCTACAATTTCATCTCCCGGTACTGGATTACAGCATCTTGAAAAGCGAACTGCCATATCACTTGCACCTTTTACAATAATACCACTTTTAGACTTTGCAATGTGTACCTTATTGTTCTTCGTTGCTTCCGATACTTTTTCTAAAATTGCTTCATTTGTAATAAGCTTTTTATGTTCTTTCCCATATTCCTCAACTAAACGGTTGACTATTTGTCCTTCTTTTAATCCTCCATGCCCCAATGCGGCCAGTACGGCATCCCAATCCTTAAATCCATACTTTTGTTGAACGACCTGCATGTACTTTGGCTTGGTAAGATCACTTAAGACATATGATTTTGCTTTACAATAGGCCGCTATCATTTCTTTCCCACGTACAATATTTTCTTCTTTAAATTCCTTTTTAAACCATTGATTGATCTTATTCTTTGCCTGGGTACTCTTTACAACATTTAACCAGTCACGACTTGGTCCTTTGGAATTTTGAGAGGTTAGGACTTCAATTCTATCTCCATTTTGCACACAATAATCAATGGGAACTAGTTTGCCGTTTACCCTGGCCCCTACCATTTTATTTCCTACTGCACTGTGAATAGCATAAGCAAAGTCAATTGGTGTAGAACCATTCGGAAGACTTTTCACATCCCCATTTGGAGTAAAGCAATATACATCTTCTGCAAACAAATCCAAATCGCCCTTAAGCAGATTGAGAAATTCCCGATTGTCAGACATGTCTCTTTGCCATTCTAGAATCTGTCTCAGCCAGCTAAGCTTTTCTTCTTCCTGTATTTTAACACTCTTCTTGCCATCTCCACTTTCTTTGTACTTCCAGTGAGCCGCGATTCCATACTCTGCTGTACGCTGCATGTCCACCGTACGGATTTGTATTTCAAAAGGCTGACCTGATGGGCTCATAAGAGTGGTATGCAACGATTGATACATATTTGGTTTTGGCATTGCAATATAATCCTTAAAGCGCCCAGGTATGGGCGTATAAAGCTCATGAATCAACCCAAGAACTGCATAACAATCCCGCACAGAATCCACTACAATTCTGACCGCAAATAAATCATATACCTGTTCTACTGTTTTATCCTGATTTACCATCTTCTTATAAATACTAAAAAAATGCTTTACCCGTCCATACACTTCCCCATGAATAGACGCTTCCTTTAAATGAATAGAAACTTCTTTTACTATTTGCCTTACAAAATCCTCACGTTCTGTTTTACGAATATTAATCTGTTTGACCAAATCGTAATAAACTTCCGGATGCAGATATTGTAACGACAAATCATCTAGTTCCGTCTTTATTTTAGAAATTCCCAAACGTTGAGCAATGGGTGCATAGATATCCATTGTTTCCCTTGCTTTTTCTTTTTGTTTTTCAGGACGCATATATTGCAGCGTACGCATATTGTGTAAACGGTCAGCAAGCTTAATTAGAATAACCCGAATATCTTTTGCCATTGCCAAGAACATTTTTCTTAAATTCTCTGCCTGTACCTCTAGTTTATCTGATGAATAGGATAATTGACCCAGCTTCGTAACACCGTCCACTAATAATGCAACCTCTGACCCAAATTCTTTTTCTACCTCTTCCTCCGTCAAAATTGTATCTTCTACCACATCATGTAGCATCCCTGCAACAATGGTCTCTTTGTCAAGCTCCAATTCAGCCAGAATAATTCCTACCCAAAGAGGATGAATAATGTAGTATTCTCCCGATTTACGAAATTGTCCTTCGTGCGCATTTTTCGCAATATGATAAGCCTTTTCTATCATAGAGATATCAGCAGACGGATGATACTTTCGTATTCTTGCAATTAAGGTCTGGTACAACTGTTCAGGGTCTTGATAATCAACAGGTGCTTTTACTGCATGCCCATCCACGATTTTCAAGTCTTTTGTTTTTTCATTTTCTTTGGCAGCTGTCATATCATTCCCCTCCTTTTGTATTATTTTCCCGAATATGTGATAACAGAATCCACCTCATATCCTTGTATTTTATTTCTTCCTTCTAATCCTGCAAGTTCTATTAAAAAAACGGTTTTCACAACAATGCCCCCTAGCATTTCTACCATTTGAATAACTGCATCGGTGGTTCCACCCGTTGCCATAAGATCATCCACAATTACAACCTTCTGCCCCGGTTTGATAGAATTCTTATGCATTTCCAATGTAGCAGTTCCATACTCTAATTCATATTCTACTTCAATGGTTTCACCCGGCAGCTTTCCTTTTTTACGTACCGGCACAAATGATTTATTTAAATTATATGCAATTGGCATACCAAAAATAAAACCTCGCGATTCCGAACCAATCACCACATCAAATTCTATATCCTTTATTTTGTTCTGCATTAAATCAATTGCCAGTTTTAAGCCATCTGCATCTTCTAATACACTGGTAATATCACGAAATATGATCCCTTTTTTCGGAAAGTCATCTATACTACGAATATATTCTTCCATTTGTTTCATTCCCAATTTTCCACCACCCTTTTTGCGAAATATTATCTTTTAGTATATCACTATTGATAGTTTTGCACAACTATTTGAAGTTTTTTTTGCCCCATGTATTCATTGATATCCGGATAATAAGTAAATGCCATTTTTACATCCGGCTTTTTGCCATTCAAAAGTTCCTTTATGGTTTCTTCTCCAAATTTTTCTGACATGTAGGCGATACAGGTTTCTACTTTTCCGAAGTAAATTGCCTCCATTCCAGTTCCTCTTTGATCTTCTGCAGAAAATTTTAACACATTTTTATTCTTTCCTATGATTCTCATACTTTTAATCTGTATCTCTTTTTCCGCAAATAAAGGTTTGGTATTTCCTTTACCAAATGGTTCTAAAAGTGTCAGTTCCTGAATCAGTTGTTCATTAATCAAATGAAAGGGCAGCTGCATATCAATGGATACCTTGGGAATAAAGTCCTCTTTGGTCAAAGTCGTAAGCTGATTGATCTTTTCACGAAATTTCATAAGATTTTCTTCTTTCATAGATAAGCCTACTGCCATATGATGACCACCAAATTTGGTATATAGATCTTTGCATTTACTAAATTCCTCAAACATGTTATACGCTTCTATGGAGCGTCCGGAACCTTTGATTTCAACTTCCCCTTTTGTCAATACAATACACGGCTTATGATAAGCTTCTCTAATTCTCCCAGCTATAATTCCAGCCAAACTTTCATGACAATCCGGTAAATAGATTACCAATATTTTTTGCTCTGTGAAAGAAGCATTCTGCAATTGCTCCATTGCCTGTTGGACTCCATGCATAGTCATTTCCTTTCGGTGATCGTTCAATGCTTTTAAGTCTCCTGCTAAAATATCAGCTTCTTTCTTTGACTTACTGCACAAAAGATCCAATGCTCTTTTTGCAGTATCTAACCGTCCGCTTGCATTCATACATGGCCCCAATACAAATCCAATATGATAGGCCGATAAATGCTCTGGGGAAATTTGTGTGCACTCCATAAGTGCCTTTAAACCTAGATTCTTCGTATGCTGAATCATTTCCAGACCCTGTTTTACAAAGATACGATTTTCATTGACCAAATCCATGACATCACCTACTGTAGCAATTGCTACATTTTCCATAAGATAATCAATTTCTTCTGCATCGCCCCCTGTCACATTAATCAGCGCTTCCACTACTTTATATGCTACCCCTGCTCCGCACAATCCATCAAAAGGATAAGTACAATCGGTTTGTTTCGGGTTTACAACAGCATCCGCTGGCGGAAGGATGTATCTTCTTCCTTCTTTTACCTCCTCATATGGAACTTCATGATGATCGGTTATAATGACTGTCATGCCCATACTCTTGGCATACTGAACCTCTTGATACGCAGCAATACCGTTATCACATGTTATAATTGTATCAATATCACATTCCAATGCGCGATCAATCAATTGTGCATTCAAACCATATCCATCCTTCATGCGATCTGGAATATCAGTATCAACCTGACCGCCCAGGCTCTTTATTCCTTCTAGAAGTATATAGGCAGCATTCACACCATCAATATCATAGTCTCCAATGATACGAATTGTTTTTCCTTCCTGTATTTTTTCAGATAGAATTGCTACCGCTTTATCCATATCCTTCATTAACATTCCATCAAACAATTCATCCAAACTTCCATGTAAATAACAATCAATCTCTTTTTCATCTATCAGATCTCTGTTTCGTATTAAACGAGCAATGATGGGATTTATACCAAATGTTTCCGCAATTTTCAAAAAATCGGCACCTTTTCTCATTTCAAACCATTTTTCTTTCATATCTTTTTCCCTTTCCGCAGTAAATGATACCGGAAAAAAATGTTGCAGGAAAATTCCTGCAACATTATCATTAACGCATACCTTATTTGGCCTTTTTCTTGCCAATTCTAGTTTTCATCAAATACCACCATGCACCAGTCAGGCATACAGATGAATAAGCTCCACATACAATACCAACCATCAATGGAAGTGCAAATTCCTTAATGGAATTTACGCCCAAGACATACAGCACTGCTACCATTACAAACGTGGTAAGAGAAGTGTAAATACTTCTAGTTAATGTCTGTGTAATACTCTTATTGACTACATAAGCTAGATCTTCATTTTTCTTGCGCAATTTTAACTCTTCACGAATTCTGTCAAAGATAACTATTGTTGCATTGATTGAATATCCTACAATAGTAAGCATGCAGGCAATAAATGTACTTCCTACCGAAATTCTTGCAATGCCATAGAACGCAAGTACTACCAATACATCATGAAGCAATGCCGTTACTGCACTGGCTGCAAAGCGAACATCCTTAAATCGAATCCATATATAAAGCAGCATACAAAATGTTGCAATTGCTACAGCTACTAATGCATCTGAACGCATTTCTTTACTGATAGTAGAACTAATATTTTCAGAAGTAATCAATGTCTGATCCACGCCAAATTCTTTTACCATGGCTGCATTTAATGCCTCACGCTCGTCTAGGTTCAAAGACTTTGTTTTAAAGATAATCTGTTTAGATTCCTGCACCTTCTGAGCTTGAACACCCGCTTTTCCAATGACATCTTCTACTACCGGTATTATTTTCGAGTCTACTTCCCCAATAGAATAATCCTCATTAAATGTTACATTGGTAGACGTTCCGCCTTTGAATTCCAAGCTATAATTCAGTCCACCTTTTCCATTGCTGTAATTCACGCCCATACCAATAAGCCCGGCTGTAATAATTACAAAGGAGAGTATAAAACAAATCTTCTTTTTCCCAAGGAAGTCCATAACTTTTCGTTCTTTTTTCTTCCCTGCATAATATTTGACATCTCTAATTCCCACTGCATAGAATGCATAAATAATCATACGTGTAATTACCAATGCCGTAAACATGGATACCACAATACCAAGTGCTAAGGTTTGTGCAAATCCTTTCACACTACCTGTTCCCTTTAATCCCAACACTAACGCTGCAATTAAAGTGGTAATATTTCCATCCACAATAGCCGATAATGCTTTTTGAAAACCAGCCTTTAAGGAAGTTTTTACACTTTTTCCAGCTATGATTTCTTCCTTTACCCTTGCAAATATAATAACATTTGCATCTACCGCCATACCAATACTTAAGATAATACCTGCAATACCCGGTAAAGTCAGAGTGATATTAAATGCATTCAGTAATACCAAAATCAATCCAGTATATATCACCAATGCCAAACTAGATGCCAAGCCTGGAAGCAGATAGACCATACACATAAAGACAAAGATAATGCCCAGTCCAATTGCTCCCGCAACTAAACTTGTACTAATAGCTTCTTCACCCAGTTGTGCTCCCACTACATTGGAACGCAATTCTTCTAATTGCAGCTGCAGTCCACCAATACGAATAGTAGATGCCAGACTTTCTGCTTCTTCAAAGGATGCCATACCATCTATGTAAGCCTGTCCTCCTGTGATTTCTTGTTTCACACGTGGATTACTTACAATCTGATCATCATATACAATGGCAATCTGCTTGCCAACATTTGCTTTGGTAGCTTCTGCAAACTTTTGACTTCCATCTTTTGTCAGAGAAAGTTCTACAATATACTGCTTATTATTCATATCATCCTGTGATGTTTTTGCAGCAGCAGTAGCAATATCCGTTCCATTTAGAAGTGTTGTTCCATCTTCTGATTGAAATTCCAAAGAACCCGGCTTTCCAAGTTCATCCAGAATTTTATTTGCATCGGTCACTCCCGGTATTTCAATACTGATACGATTACTGCCTTCCTGATAAACAGTTGCTTCTGTACTGTACTGTTCCACACGTTTTTGCAGCTTGTAAATTGTATCTTTCATCTGTTCATCTGTAGGCTTGTCATTTTTTACCTGATATGTAATGCTGACTCCTCCAGCTAAATCTAGTCCCAGTTTGATATTTTTGACTGCACCTGTTTTCCCTGCACCAAACCCAACTACTGTGGTAAAAACCAATAATCCAATTAAAGCTGCTGCAGCAACTAAGTTCAGTATGCCTTTATTTTTCTTCATGCTTTACACCCTTTCTCTGTCTGCTAGCGCAGCTTTCATCATAATTGCACATTCCACACGTTTTCTCTGCATTTCACATCCCAAATCGTAGGTATTGTGAATCGAGCCATGAAATTTATGCGAATTGGCCATACAGCCTCCACTACAGTAAAATTTTGCAAAACAATTTCTGCAATTGTCTTTGGAATATACACTACAGCCTCGAAATTCTTCTGCTATTTCCGGCTTTGTAATTCCATCCTCTACATTACCCATCAGAAATTCTTCTTCTCCAACAAATTGATGACAAGGATACAAATCACCCCATGGTGTAACCGCCAAATACTCAGTTCCCGAACCACATCCAGATAATCTCTTTGCCACACAAGGCCCACCATCCAAATCAAGCATAAAATGGAAAAAGGTAAATCCCTTTCCGTTCTTTTCCCTATCGACCATTGTTCTTGCCAGGGTATCATACTCTGCAAAAATAATGGGCAGATCTTTCTTTTGAATAGCATAAGGCTCTGTATCATCTGCTACCACAGGTTCCATGGATATCTGTTCAAAGCCCAAATCAGCAAAATGTAATACATCCTTTGAAAAGTCTAGATTTCGGTTAGTAAACGTGCCACGAATATAGTATTTCTCCTGTTTACGGCTATCTGCTAGTTTTTGGAATTTCGGAACAATAAGATCATAGCTTCCTGATCCATTACGGAAAGGTCTCATACTATCATTAATTTCTTTTCTTCCATCCAAACTTAATACTACATTATCCATTTCTTGATTCACAAACGATTCTACTTCTTTATTTAACAATACACCATTGGTCGTTAGTGTAAATCGGAATTTTTTATTGTAATGCTTTTCCTGTTCTCTGCCATACGCAACCAGCTCTTTTACAACCCCCCAGTTCATAAGTGGTTCTCCTCCAAAGAAGTCCACTTCCAGGTTTACGCGATTACCTGAATTAGCAATGAGAAAATCCAAAGCCTTTTTCCCAATTTCACTACTCATCAGAGCACGGCGGCCATGATATTCGCCCTCCTCTGCAAAACAATATTTACATGCAAGATTGCAATCATGTGCAATGTGAAGACACATGGCTTTTACAACCGTTTTTCGTTTTTTAATATCTCCTATGTAAGCTTCATAAATATCTGGTGTAAATAGTCTGGATTGTTCTGTTAATTCTTTCAGATCTTCCAAAGCTTCATCTATCTCTTCTTTTCTATATATTTCCCCTAATTCCTTATAAAGATTCTCTATAATAATAGGTTCCTCTAACATCTCTTTCGTGTAATCCTGCTTTGTCTTATTCAAGCTGGCAACCACATCATAGCAAAGCTTGTCCATTACATGAACCGAGCCACTATTCACATCTAGAACTATAAAATAGCCATTATTTTGGTACTGATGAATCACAACAGATACCGCCTTTCATTTCAATTTTCTTATAACCGGCAAATCATTTCATTTGCTATCGTAAAAACAGGCAGCGCCCTAAGTCGCTGCCTGGATCTAAACTTTATGCGATAATATTTACTTCTTCTGTTCGCAAGTTTGATTACCAACAGTACAAGATGTCTTGCATGCAGATTGGCATGATGTCTGACATTCTCCACATCCACCCTTTTTCACTGTATTATTTAATGTTTGATTATTTAATGTTTTGATATGTTTCATTTCTATTCCTCCTTGGCTTTCTGAAGCTTCATTTCATACAAAGCTGCCTATTTGGTTTATTATAGCATAAGGGTTCATTTTTTTAAAGTACTTTTTTATATCGTCACAACTTAACCTCTTCGCCCTACCTTTTGCCATGAAATCATTCCTCCTAGCATCCCACCCCCAGCACAAAGTAAAAAGGAAGTCCCTATATTTGTTCCGTTTCCCTGGAACGATCTATATACACCCAAAGAAACCAACATTAATAATGCGAAATAAATAATTCCTAACATTAACCCCCATATAAAACGTCGTGTTTTCACACATTTACCAATCACAATTCCTCCTGTAAATGTAGAAATCACATAAATCATGATAATTCCCACCGTTACTTTTTGTTCATTCAAATCTAATTTATATAATAACAACGTCAATAATAGCAGCATAATTCCTGTTATTATATAAGCACCTAAAAGTGCCTTCAGCATCCAAATAACTTTCGAATCTTTGTTCATTAATTTTTTCATACCATACCCTCTTCGTTCTATCATATTTTAATAAACTATGATTGTCCGGAGTATTTTATGACAATGAACTTATTGTTCCATTTGTCTTCCTAAAAAGCACGCTGCTACCTGGCCCAGCTTTATTTCAACTTCTGACATTTTCTTTTTCTCATCCTTTTGTAAGATAACCACACCCCCAATAATATCTCCTTCACAAATAATCGGACAAATAAGCTGACCATAGATGTCTTCCATCTGTTCTGTAAATAACTTGATATATTTATTTTCACCTTTGACAGCTAATCTTTGCTCTCTATTTTCTAATAAATTCCCCATTTCTCTGCTAATAGATTTTCCCTGAATATCACGTTTCCCACTTCCAGATACAGCAATTACCTGATCCATATCTGTAATACAGATGCAAAGTCCGGTTATCTGATTCATAGATTCTACATATTGTTTTGCAAATTCGCTTAACTCACCAATTGGTGAATATTTCTTTAGAATAATTTCACCTTCTCTATCTGTAAAGATTTCTAAGGGATCACTTTCACGTATTCTAAGTGTTCGTCTGATTTCTTTGGGTATTACCACTCGCCCAAGATCATCAATCCTTCTTACAATTCCTGTAGCTTTCATTTTGTATTCCTCCATTTAACGTATTATAATAACTTCCAGTAATGCTAGTATTTGCTAAATAAAGAATTTCATACAACAAGCTTTTGAACAAAATTTAAAAAAGCAGTCAAAAATATGACTGCTTTTTTATGAATATCTATTATTGGGCTGACTGATTAGAAGACTCTCCGTAGGGAATTTTCTCTTCCTGATTAATGGTCACACCTTGACTCTTAAAACTTATTTTTTTCCAGATTTTTTTATTCACTTTAATATCTGTAGCTTTTTTCCACTTCTTCACTAATTTACTATATTCATCTTGCTTCCTAGTATTAATAATCGTCTGCTTCTTAGCATCTGTAGCTTCTCGATCCAGCAAACTCGTGATTTTCCCAACATAATACCCATTTTCCGATTCAATTACCTCTGTCATCTGCCCCTCATTTAAAGCAATCGCTGCGGTAATTAATTCCTTGCTTGGGGTTGTAGAGGAAGCATCAAATGCAGCTGTCTTTGGTTCATAGCCAGAAGCCGTAGCAACTGCTGCAAAATCTGGATTTTCCTTTATTCCTTCCGCGAATCCAGCTGCGGCCTCTTTTAAAGCCTTTTTCTCATCTTCACTTAAGGTTTTGGTATTGCCCGCTTCATCCGTTGTTGTAAATAAAAATTCTACGTATTGCATACTCTTTTGAGCCGCTTCTTCATCGGACACTTCTGTATTAACATCTGCGGTCATTGCCTCATTCATTTTCCTTTGCAAGGTAAGTAATTCTAGGATACTCATCACTGATTTTTCATTTGCTGTAATTGCCTTTTTATCTTCTAGCGCATTGCCTTCAAGAAATTTATCCGTTGTTTTTTTCATTTTCACTTTTTCTTCATCGGTAAGTTTGACTTTGTATTTCTTTGCATGTTGTTCTACGACACAAAGTTCTTCTAATGATTTTATAACATCCTTTTTGACATCATCTTCATAAGTAACACCTTTTTTTATTTCCTTTGACCACATATCATTACCCATAAGGCTTGCATAATAAGTCTCATACTGTGCCTGTTGGTAACGTGCATAAAAATTAGCCGCATCTGCTGTAATCTTTTTTTCTCCCACCTGAATTGCTATCTCTTTATCATCTAGCTTACTGCCACATCCCGTAACTCCCGACATTGCTATACTTACAGCCATGATAAGCGTGAATACTCTTTTTTTATTTCCCATAACGTCCTCCTAAGTACTTTCTAACCTTTTTATTATAGCCTGTTTTTTCTATTCTAGCAATCCCTTTATATCATTTAGCACTTTTTTCACATACTCTATAACACTCTCTTCTTTTATATTTTTATGATGTCCTTTTTTTCGATATAAAAAATAAGGTGGTGTTTCAATTTTAAATGTTAATTCATCTTTATAAAGCTTTAAAAGTGTTGGAATCTGGTCTACTTTTAGTTTTGCCCGTTCATATAGTGTGAATTTATATTCATCACCATTTTGTTCTACTGATGTCACATATACACTATGAGCTAATGCTTTTAGATTTGCAATATTAAGAAGCTGTTGTACTTTTTTGGGGATATTTCCAAATCGATCAATCAATTCCTCCAGCATATCATCCATTTCAGCTTCTGTTTCTATACTTGCAATTCGCTTGTACACATCCAGCTTTTGATATTCATTCGAAATATAGGATGCCGGAATATAAGCATCAATATTCAGATCAATGACCGTTGCATATTCATCCTCTTTTATTTCACCTTTCAGATGCTTGACTGCTTCATTTAACATTTTGCAATACAAATCATATCCTACTGCTTCCATGTGTCCATGCTGCTCAGCTCCCAAGAGATTTCCTGCACCACGAATTTCCAAATCACGCATGGCAATCTTGAATCCGGAACCTAGATCCGTAAATTCTCGAATGGCTGCTAATCTTTTTTCTGCAATTTCTTTTAACATACGGTCTCTTCGATATAGCAAAAATGCATATGCCATGCGGTTGGATCTGCCCACTCTTCCTCTTAGCTGATAAAGCTGTGATAACCCTAATTTATCTGCATCATGCATAATCATGGTATTTACATTTGAGATATCAAGTCCCGTTTCTATAATCGTGGTAGATACCAGCACATCAATATCTCCATTGATAAAATCGTACATGATGCGCTCTAACGCATGCTCTTTCATCTGTCCATGAGCAAATGCCACATTTGCTTCCGGAACTAAGGCCCTGATTTTTCCAGTGATTTCCTCAATATCAGTTACTTTATTGTACACATAATACACCTGACCATCCCGAGACAGCTCCCTTTGTATGGCTTCTCTTACCATCTCATCATTGTATTCCATTACATATGTCTGAATCGGCATACGATCCATCGGTGCCTCCTCTAATACGCTCATATCCCGAATTCCTATTAAGCTCATATGAAGTGTCCGCGGTATTGGTGTTGCAGTCAAAGTCAACACATCCACATTCTCCTTGAGCTTTTTGATTGTTTCTTTATGCTGTACTCCAAAACGTTGTTCCTCATCTATTACAAGAAGTCCTAGATCTTTAAATATCACATCCTTTGACAGCACACGGTGGGTTCCAATCACAATATCTACCAGCCCTTTTTTTAGATCTTCAATAGTTTTCTTTTGCTGTGCTGTGGTACGAAACCGACATAGCAGATCCACTCTGACGGGGAATTCCTTCATTCTCTGTACAAAAGTATTATAATGCTGCTGAGCTAAAATAGTGGTTGGCACCAAGTATACTACCTGTTTGTTCTCCTGTACCGCCTTAAAAGCAGCTCGAATAGCTATTTCGGTCTTTCCATACCCCACATCTCCACAAATTAAACGATCCATAATCTTGTGACTTTCCATATCTCTTTTGGTTGCCTCTATTGCCAATACCTGATCTTCTGTTTCCTCAAAAGGAAACATTTCTTCAAATTCTCTTTGCCAAACTGTATCTTCTCCATACACAAAGCCTTCCCGCTCCTGTCTGGTAGCATAAAGCGCCACTAGATCCTTGGCAATTTCCTTAACAGCACCTTGCACTCTTGTCTTTGTTTTGCTCCACTCTGCGGAACCCAAACGGTTTAATTTAGGTTTTTTTGCATCGGAGCTTGCATATTTCTGAATTAAATCCAACTGCGTTGCAGGAATGTATAAATTTCCACCGGCTGCGTAGGATATTTTCATATAATCCTTAGATATCCTATCTACTTTGATTTTTTCAATTCCATTATATATACCAAGTCCATGATTTTCATGAACTACATAGTCACCAACTTTAAGTTCTGAAAAGCTTTGAATCTTCTGACCCTCATAGATTTTACGCTTTTTCTTTCGCTTTTCTTTTCCAAATATGTCTGTTTCTGAGATTACTATAAATTTGATCATGGGATACTCATAGCCCTCTGCCACATGTCCGTAAGCCGCCATAATTTCTCCTGGCTTTACCTCTCGGTTCATATCCTCACTATAAAAGCTGCTTAAATTATAGTCTCTCAAATCCTCTGCCAAACGTTTTGCTCTGGATCTAGAACCAGATAAAAGCACTACTCTGTAACCACTTCTCTTTAATCGTTTCAAATCCTTTACCAATGTATCAAAACTATTATTATAAGCACTGATACCCCGGGCTTGAATACTAAACCTTTGTCGAACTTTAAATTCTCCACACTTTGTTTCCAATGATGTGAACCCAATACTATAAAAACGATTCATCCGTTGCACTACTTCAGTGGTTGTAAATAACTTCATTTCCTCATCTGAAACTTCAAATCCACTTTCTACTCTGTTTCCCATACTATTCATAAATTCTGATTCTACGGATTGTCCGTTTTCCTGCTGACGTACCGGTTCATCCACAAAAAGCATGCTATCTTTCTTTGGAAAATAATCCAAAAATGACACTCTTTGTATCTGTTCTTCCATGAATTCCGTAGCAGGATAAATCAAGATTTGTTTTAAATTCTCTATAGAGCGCTGGCTTTCCACATCAAAAGTGCGAATAGAATCTACTTCATCCCCCCATAATTCAATACGAATAGGAAGTTCTTCCGTTAATGGATAGATATCAAAGATTCCTCCACGAACAGCGAACTGACCAGGCCCCTCAATCTGGATTTCTCGTTCATAGCCTAATTGGACCATGGAATTCTTCAGTTCTTCAAAATTAATGGTCTGACCATTGTGTATGGAAATAATGCGTTCTTTCATTACAGACAAGGGAAGTAATGAATCCATAAATCCATCAAAACTCGTAACGACTGTAATCTCTTTCTCCTCCAGTAATCCCTGAATCACTTCCATCCTCTGTTTAATCAGCATCTTCCCTCGTAAATCTGCATGATAAAACAATAAATCCTTAGCTGGATAAAAATAAATATGTTCATCTAGGAAACGATACTCTTCATATATTTTTTTTGCCCTGGATTCATTTGGTGCTGCAATGATTTTAAATGAACTTCCATCCCCAAGTGCATACATCAAGTGGGTTCGTTGAGAATTCGTACTTCCAGCTATCTGTATCATACCCGCCTGTTCTTTTTTTACCTTTTGTATGGATTCAAATTCTGATAATTCCTCTAATGGTCCTAAAAAGGCTCGCATATACCTACTCCTTTGCCGTCACTTTTTTTATTACTCGATTGTACTCATTCATAGCTGCATCCACTTTCCCATCTACGATTTGTTCAATTGCTTCCACAGCTTTTTGATACCCTTCTTCCATTAATTCTTGTTCTGCTTTTGAAAAATGCCCCAGAACATAATCTGCTAAATCATATCCTTTTGGTTTTTCCCCTACTCCTATTTTTATACGCAAAAAAACCTGAGTACCCAAATGTGCAATGATATTTTTCAGCCCATTGTGTCCCCCGGCGCTTCCCTTTTTGCGAATTCTAAGCTGTCCAACATCCAAACTCACATCATCACAAATAATTAAAAGCTCCTGCTCCTCATCCAATTTATAATAATCTATAAGACCTCGTACACTTTCACCACTTAAATTCATGTAAGTCTGTGGCTTTGCCAGAAGAACTTTATGCCCTGCAATCATTCCTTTTCCCACATATGCACGATTCTTTCTTCCATCTACTGATATATTATATTTTGCAGCCAGCATATCTATCACTTCAAATCCAACATTATGTCTAGTTTTATCATATTGCATTGTTGGATTTCCTAAACCTATAATCATAAACATATTTTCACCTCTGTTTCCATTTTACAAGAACCCTATGCTTTTGTCACGCAAAAGCCATGAATATTTTCTACTCTTTTTTCATACATTATTAAGAGGAATTAATTATAAAAACATAAATTAGGAGGCCTTTATGAGTTCAAAGACCAAAATCATCGTTTTACACCTGAAGGAAATTGTCTATACGGCTATATTTGCTATTCTGGGTATATTATTAATTCTATTGTTGATTTATATGTTCTTTCCATTCAATAAAAAGGAACATACTTCAACGACCCAATATATCCCCGGTATTTATACCTCCACCGTCACATTAAACAACACTACTTTGGAAGTAGAAGTTACCGTTGATAAATCTCACATCAACTCCATCCGATTTGCAAATTTGGATGAAACTGTGACCACCATGTATCCTTTAGTCCAGCCTGCACTAGAAGAAATTGCAGACCAAGTATATCAAGCCCAGTCCTTAGAAAACATTTCTTATTCCACCGACAACCCCTATACCTCGGAAGTCATACTAGATGCCATTAAATCAGCATTAAAAAAAGCCGTAATCAAATAAAGTACGGCTTTTTTTAATGCTAGTATATAATCAGCTTATCCTTATTTATCCTTCAACAATTAAGTATTGCCCATTCGGTAATGGAAATACCTCCGATGCTTCTTCCAATTCATCCAAAGACATACCACTGACATCTACATCATTTTCTTCAAAGTATGTTCGAACTTCCTCTAACGAATCTACAACCTCTGCAAAACAATCTTCTAAAAACGCCTCTGCTTCAGCCAAGTTTTCTACAACTGGTTCATCAAATAACTGTGTTTGTTTTTTTAAAAATACCTGTAAACATTCCTCATCATATTCATTCATCTTACGCGCCCTCCCTTTTCCCAAATCATTATTCTTTCCTCATCTTGTTATGGCTCATTTGTATCCACTCTAACAATTCTTTTGGATTGTCAACGATACTTGTAGCTTCTGCATGTTCTAGTTCCTCTTTAGAACGAAATCCCCAGGCAACAGAAACCGTAGTCATACCAGCTGCCGCTCCTGTCTTTATATCCACTTCTGAGTCGCCTATATATAGGCACTCCTCCGGCCTTACTTGTAATTGTCTTGCAACAGCCCATGCACCAATCGCATTTGGTTTTCTTGGAATCTCATCACACTGTCCTTGAATACATTTGAAATATTGCCCCCGAAATATTTCTTTTACTACTTTTACTGTCTGTGCATGTGGTTTATTCGATAATACACCGATTTGTATTCCTAGATTTTGTAATTCTTCCAATAAATCAATGATACCTTCATATGGCTTAACACCTCTGTTACAGTTTGCATCAAAAATACGCCCATAAGTCTCCATTGCCGACTTTCTTCTTAGGAGGTCCACATCCCCTGCGGCACCCAATGCTTTTTCTATAAGCACCTGAGCACCATTTCCCACAAATCGTCTACATTCCTCCTTTGAAATAGGTTCAAGCTTCAGTTCTAGAAGTGTCTGATTTACAGAATACGTAATGGACTCCAGCGTATCTGTTAATGTCCCGTCTAAATCGAAAATACATGCTTTATACATTGATTGTCTCCTTTTACATTCCTATAATATTATGAACCAACGAAAATATCAATATATAAATAAAAAAAAGATGAAAGAACATAAACTCTTCCATCTTTTACGGACATTTAGCTATGAAATCTTATTATGGCTCCACCAAATACTGCTTCATTACTTTCAGTGCATTTTTTTCTAGCCTGCTAACTTGGGCCTGTGATATTCCAATACTATCCGCCACTTCAATTTGAGTCTTTCCTTCATAGAATCGAAGCGTGATAATATAACGCTCTCTTTTATTTAATTTTTTCATAGCTGCCTCTAATGATAATTCCTGAACCCAATTCTCTTCTTTATTCTTCTTGTCACTAATCTGATCCATAATATAAAGGGCATCCCCACCATCGTTATACACCGGTTCATGGAGGCTCATAGGTACCTGTATCGCATCTAATGCAAATACAATATCTTCTTTGGAAATTCCAATTTCATTCGCGATTTCCTGTACCGTTGGCTCTTTTAAATATGTTCTCATATAGCCTTCTTTTGCATAGATTGCTTTATAAGCAGTATCCCGCAGTGATCGGCTCACCCGTATGGAATTATTATCTCTTAAATAACGTCTGATTTCTCCTATAATCATGGGTACCGCATAGGTTGAAAATTTAACTTGAAGCTCCGTATTAAAGTTATCAATTGCTTTCATGAGTCCAATGCATCCTATTTGAAATAAATCATCTGCATTTTCATTGCTATTTGAAAATCGTTTTATTACACTTAACACTAATCTTAAATTACCCTGTATATAGCGTTCTCTGGCTTCCTTATCGCCCTTTTTTATGCGAACAAACAACTCCACCTTTTCTTCACTGCTTAGAAGTGGCAGTTTGGCTGTATTAACACCACAAATTTCTACTTTATTAAAAGCCATAATAAGAATCCTCCCAGAATTTAATTTCTAGTAAAATGATTCTCACTATGACTTCTTTTTATACGATTTTATCTTTAATTAAATAAAGTTTTAGTCCTTGACAACCTGTTATCTTTCCCATTTATCCGATAGGTTTTGAATTTGTGATTCAAACTTAGCCAAATCCTTATTGGACATACCTTCACATTTCAAAATAACATTCATTAATCGTTTTCCGGCCAATACCAAACGATTAAATACTGTAGATGCATGAACTGCTGCAGGTTTTTCAAATGCCTTTTTCGCAATTCTGACCCCTTCACTTAGAATGACATTTTGTGCCAAATCTACTTCTGCTCCTGAATAAGGTGCAAAAGCTTCTAACTGTAATTCCTCTCTAATGGTAGCTGCAAATTCATCTGTTACGGTATCTTCACCATGCACTACAAATACATGCTCTGGCTTTGATTCAAATCCCTTCAACCAAGAAAGCAGGCCATCTTTATCCGCATGTCCGCTGATTCCCTTGAGATTTTCAATATGAGCACGCACCTCTATCATTTCACCAAAAAGTCTTACACTTGGTGCTCCTTCCATTAGCTTACGTCCAAGTGTTCCAACCGATTGATACCCCACAAACAATACCGTACACTCCTCACGCCATAAATTATGCTTTAAATGGTGACGTATCCGTCCAGCTTCACACATTCCAGAAGCTGAAATAATAACCTTAGGCTTGTAATCAAAATTAATCATTTTCGATTCATCACTGGTGATTGAAAGCTTTAATCCCGGAAAAACCAATGGATTTTCGCCTTTATTTACCATCTTCATTGCGTCTTCATCAAAACAGTCCTTCATGTTATTTGTAAATACATTTGTTGCTTCAATAGCAAGCGGACTATCTACATAAACTTGAAAATCCGGGTATTTACTTATTAGATTTTTTTCTTTAATCTCCCTGATAAAATATAACATTTCCTGTGTTCTTCCTACTGCAAAAGCAGGAATCACAACATTACCTCCACGATCAAATGTCTCCGATAGTATTCTAGTAAAATCTCCTACATAATCTGGTACTTCTTCTCCATGCACACGATTTCCATAGGTGGATTCTATGACTACATAATCCGCCTCTTTTACAAAACTTGGATCTTTTATAATTGGTTGATTCTTATTTCCTACATCTCCAGAAAAAACGATTTTCTTCTCCACATCAACTTCCTGAATCCACACCTCAATACTGGCAGAACCCAGCAAATGTCCCACATCCACAAATCTAACCCAAACACCAGAACATAGTTCTATTTTCTTTCCATAGGGGTATGGCACAAGCAATTCTAATGCATCCAATGCATCCTGCATAGAATAAATCGGCTCGTACAGTTCAGCTCCTGATCTCTTTGCTTTCCTGTTATGCCATTCTGCCTCAAATTCCTGAATGTGTGCACTGTCAAGAAGCATGATTTTACACAAATCTGTTGTTGCGTGGGTAGTAATAATCTGTCCTTTAAACCCCCGTTTACACATCAATGGTATTAATCCTGAATGGTCAATATGAGCATGGGTCAAAAGTATATAATCAATTTCGTGAGGGGAAATCGGTAATTCTTGATTTTCATACAAATCAACACCTTGTTCCATTCCACAGTCAATCAAAATATTTCTTCCATTTGCTTCCAGTAAATGACAACTTCCAGTCACTTCATGAGCTGCTCCAATAAATGTAAGTTTCATATTCCCCAACCTCCTTTTCTCTTATTGTACCACCAAATAATATAATTTGGGATGCTAATTTCAATATTTTAACATTCATATCGAATTAATTCTCTTCTTAATCTTAACATAATTTTCTTTTCTAACCTAGAAATATAAGATTGTGAAATTCCAAGTAAATCCGCAACTTCCTTTTGAGTACGTTCCTCCCCATCCGGCATATTCAATCCAAAACGCATCTCAATAATGGTACGTTCACGACTCGATAATTTGCCAATTGCTTTATTCAAAAGCTTTCGTTCCACTTCTGATTCTAGATCTTTATATATTGTATCTTCCTCTGTTCCTAAAATATCAGATAATAGGAGCTCATTTCCATCCCAATCTACATTTAAAGGTTCATCAATGGATACTTCTAATTTTGTTTTATTATTTCTGCGCAGATACATTAAGATTTCATTTTCTATGCATCTAGATGCATACGTAGCCAGCTTAATATTTTTCGTTGGATTAAAGGTATTAATTGCTTTAATGAGACCTATTGTTCCTATAGATATTAGATCTTCCACCCCTATCCCTGTGTTATCAAATTTCTTAGCTATGTATACCACTAACCGAAGATTATGTTCTATCAGAACCTTTTTGGCATCTTCATCATATTCCGACCCCAAATCTCCTATGACTGCTGTTTCTTCTTCCGTTTCTAAAGGTGCCGGCAACACCTCAGAGCCTCCAATGTAATGGATATCCTTCTTTGTTGGAAATATAACACTCCTAAAATTCGTTATCATTCTAAACTTAAATTGATTTGGTACTGCAACCTTTATAACCATCCTATTATCCTCCTAGAATATATCAGGATTTAAAATCATTTGATATTCCTTTTCTGTAGAAACACATTGCTCACTCACTCCTATTAGTGGTTCCTTAATCCAACATGTTGTTTCTTTATGTATACACATTTTATCTAGCTTAAATATAGGCATCATACCTGTACTTTCTCCAATTGTATGATATGGAATATATCGCATATGCAGGATATTTGAATTGTTCAACACATTTTTTGCTGTTTCTCTGTCAATAATACACACCGGTTTCCCTGTGAGTTCATCTTGCAAACTATTCCCTGTGTCTAATAAAGCTTCCAATACATGGGCTGTTCCATTCACATATAATGTTACCTGATATCTGCATTGATTGATTCTTTGTAAATGAACAATAAACCACCAAATTCCGCTAACCACATAGTAGCTTCCAATTGCAGCCCCAAAAAACAAACTGCCAATACGAACATACTGCTGCAAATATTCAAGTACTCCTCCCAATAAAAAAGAGCTGATATAAAGCGTGATAAATGCTTTTAAAAAAGTTCTCTTATCTTTGATCTTTAATCCTATTTTAATCATGATCGTGTTTACTACCAAATGAAACATTATAAGTTTTATAAATGTATAAGGTACAGGTATGATGATAACAATACAGGTCAGCAGAGAACCAGTCAGGCTTCCAAGACAAATATTTCCATGTGTGGCAGTACATTTCAATATTTTGCGGCTAATCAAAAGCACCATATAATCCATCATAAAATTAACCAGAAATAACACATCTATATATAACTCATAGTACATGCTTCACCTTCTTTCTCTTTGGATACTAAATCGATTTGTACTCAAGCAAGGTTCATTATAAGTGGAGCCATTCAAGAATTTTGTCAGATAGGAACGATAGAATTATAATTTTCTTCGACAGAATATTGGATAGTTTGCAAAAAAAAAGACCACCTTTCGGTAGTCTTTTCTCTTTATGATCTATTGTTTTTTAAAGAAATCCGGTATCTTGATGGATTGCTCTTTTACTTTACTAGATGGTGTACGTGGTGTCTGCAGCGTTGGTATGGAATTGCTGATTGGTCTTGGTGTATTTGTCGAACCACTCCCAACAAATTTAAAGTCTGGTACCTGCACTGGTGACGAATTTTGCGATTGCTCATACTCGGGTTCCACTTCATTATATGCTGGAACTGCTGAAACAGGTCTTTGACCTTCTAATCTAGACTTCAGCTTCGATGCGGTTCCTCCAACATTATGCAGTCCCGTTGCAATTACTGTAATCGTTGCTTCATCTGTTTTGCTGTCATCATACATAGCACCGAAGATAATATTTGCTTCTTCTCCAGCTAAATCCTGCACGTATTCTGCTGCATCACTCGCATCCATTAATGTAATATCACCTGAAATATTAATAATAACATGAGATGCCCCAGCTATCGTAGTTTCTAATAATGGGCTGGCCACAGCTAACTTCACTGCATCCAATGCTTTGTCATCACCTTTACCAATACCGATTCCAATATGAGCCACACCTTTATCAAACATAACAGTCTGTACATCTGCAAAATCAAGATTAATCAATGCAGGAACATTAATCAAGTCTGTAATACCCTGAATTCCCTGTTGAAGAACCTCATCTGCTTTTTTAAGTGCTTCCGGCATAGTAGTTCTCCGGTCTACAACTTCTAATAATTTATCATTTGGAATAACAATTAAGGTATCTACATTTTCTTTTAGTTTTTCAATACCACCTAATGCATTATTCATACGGGTCTTAGATTCAAAACGGAAAGGCTTCGTTACAACACCCACCGTTAAAGCACCCATCTCTTTTGCAATCCGCGCTACAACTGGTGTTGCACCAGTACCTGTACCGCCGCCCATACCACAAGTGACGAAGACCATATCTGCACCCTTTAGTGCTGCTTGAATCTCTTCAATGCTTTCCTCTGCTGCCTTCTCCCCAATTTCAGGCTTAGCTCCTGCTCCAAGTCCCTTTGTAAGCTTGTCCCCAATTTGCATAATCGTTGGTGCTTTACATAACTGTAATGCTTGTTTATCTGTATTGATAGCAATAAATTCAACACCTGCGATTTGTTCCTCAATCATTCTGTTAACAGCGTTATTACCACCACCGCCAACACCAATAACTATAATCTTTGCAGCTGCATCCGATTCATTAGTTTTAATTTCTAACAAGAGTTTTTCCTCCTTTATCATCCTATTATATTATACTTCCCAAAAACTACATACTTTTCATTATATAGTTCCTTCATTGGCATAATACTACCAATAACTATATAATATAGTCTTTCTCTTAATTAATCAATAGAATTTTGCGTATTTTCTTATTTTTTTACTCACTTAGCACACTTTCTTCTGGTAACACCTCTTTTTGAAAACTAATTGACTCACTATTATCCTGATAATTTTCTAAATGTAAGGTTCCTGGCTGTCCACCCAATCGTTCCAAAATTGGTGGGACCTGTCTCATTCTATCGCCTAGATTTTCATGTCCTAGAAATACACTGGTTCCTCCAAAATATAAGGATACATCCATATTGGTGCATACAATACGATCCGGAACTAATGCACACTTTTGTGCTGCCTGTGTAACGTCCAGGATATAACTAAATACCTTTTTATCCTTCACCGGTAATCGTTCATATAGATGGACCTTATTCACTTCTATTCCTTCTATACAAGGTATACCATCCATGACCGCACTTGATTGAACAAGCACCTGTCCCTCTTTATCAAAATACACATATTGATTATTAAAAATCAGATAACCAACGATGCTCTTTTCATATATTCGAATAGCTATGGTCCAAGGATTCTTCAAGGTAAGCTCTATCGAATCTACATAAGAAAGTTCCGGCATCTTGCCTAGCTTGTATTTTCCCCATACATAGAGGGAATTAAATGATAACTTATCTTGCTTTACCCATTCTACCACATTTTCTTTCGGGCTGTATTCATTTCCCGAAATTTCTATTCGCTGCACATAAAAAATAAGAAGAAAACTAATCACTAGAATTGCAAATGCCAGCAACATTACTAAATAGCCATAGAAACCAAATTTACGTTTCTTTTTCTTTGGTGCTTTACGATATGCCTCCTCTTCCTCATATTCTTCATATTCCACAACTTTCATCTACCGTCCTCCTAATATCAACACTTTTGTAACAACAAATCAATTGTTTCTTTATTCTATCAGATTTGATACATTTAATACAAGCCCCATTTCCATTAGCAAAAACATGACCGATGTACCGCCATAACTAATAAATGGAAGTGTAATTCCTGTATTGGGAATGGTATTGGTTACCACAGCAATATTTAAAATCACCTGAATCATCAAATGTGCCATTGCTCCCGTTGCAATCAAGGCTCCAAATAAATCCTTGGCATGACATGCAATCAAGAAAAAACGCCAAATCAATATAAAAAACAAACCTATAATAAATATGGCTCCTACTAACCCCAGTTCTTCACATATAATAGAAAATATCATATCATTTTGGGCTTCTGGTACAAAACCTAATTTCTGTATACTTGCACCCAAACCTCTTCCAAACAATCCGCCTGATCCAATTGCATAAAGTCCTTGAAGAGTCTGATACCCCTTCTCATACAATTCTGGATGTTTCCAAATAGCCAAACGTTCCAATCGATAACTTTCCAGGCCCAAAAATGCACCCAAAAAACCTATCCCAATTAAACTCATCCATATAAACTGCCCATATCGGGGACTGGCAACAAAAATCAAAATAACAGCAATCCCTAAAATAATAACAGCTGTACTTAGATTACTGGCACCAATCAGTCCTACTATAGGAAGGGTAAATAAAATAATTTTAAAAAGTGTGGTAATTTTGTTCATGTTTTTAGCATTTTTTGTAACTATAAAAGCTAAAAATAATATAAGTGCTACTTTTGCAAATTCAGATGGCTGAAAAGACAATGGACCAAAAGACAGCCATCTTTTGGATCCATTATATTCATCCCCTATAAACAGAACTGCAATGGATAAAATCACTGCCGTGATATAGCCAAGCACTGCAAAATATTTCCAAAAATGATAATCTATGTTGGCAATCACATACATCATTGCCAAACCAAGTGCTGTTGCAAATAGTTGCTTTTTTAAATAGTAAAAAGTATCGTGGAATTTAATTGTTCCGTTGTAAGCACTGGTATGATATAGAATGATCAATCCAATACATACAAGCAACACTACAACCATCAAGAGGGTATAATCATAGCCTCTCTTCTTGTTCGGTTTGGTCACTTACTTTCACTCCTTATAAGCGATTTACAAGTTCTTTGAATTTATCTCCACGTTCCTCAAAATTCCGAAACATTCCCCAGCTTGCACAAGCCGGGGATAATAAGACTGCATCTCCCGTTTCGGCAAGTTTAGCACATAGATTCACTGCCTCTTCTAACGTATCAACTAATACGGTATTCTCAAATCCACATTTTTTGGCAGTTTCATTTATTTTTTCTTTTGTTGCACCAATCAAGACTAAATATTTTACTTTTCCATCAAAAGACTGAATCCACTCATCATATACTGAATCCTTATCATATCCTCCACCAATCAATAACGTTGGCCGATTCATTGCTTGGATTCCCTTTATTGCCGCATCTGGGTTCGTTCCTTTGGAATCATTATAATACATAATTCCATATTTTTCGCCCACATATTCAATGCGATGCTCCACACCACCAAAATTCTTGATTACTTGTTGAACAATCTCAATTGGCGTTCCATATGCCATTGCCATTGCAACAGCAGCCATTACATTTTCATAATTATGCATGCCAAGCAACTGCAATTCATTTACGGTACAAATCTCTATCGGCTGGGTTTGCTTATAAATAATATGACCCTGATCTAAGTAGATTCCTTGTTCTAGTTTACGCTGACTGCTAAAATATAGAACCCTTGGAAGAAGATTCTTTGCAAAATGGCGAAGAATTTCATCCTCATAATTCAACACACATACATCTTCCTGCGTTTGATTCTTGGTAATTGCAAACTTTGCCGCCATATATGCTTCCATCGTATGATGACGGTTCATATGATCTTCTGTGATATTAAGTATGGCACTTACTTTTGGTCGAAAACTATCTATACTTTCCAATTGAAAGCTGCTCATTTCCGCAACCGTTACGGCATCATCTGTCATCTGAAGTGCTGCTTTGGTATATGGATTTCCAATATTCCCTACGACAAACACCTGCTTTTTCCATGCCTTCATAATCTCCCCAAGGAGTGCTGTGGTGGTGGTCTTACCATTCGTCCCTGTAATAGCAAGTACCTGCCCTTTTCCAAATTGATAAGCTAGCTCTACCTCACCCCAAATCGGAATTCCCTTTTCTTTCATTTTAAGAATCACTGGTAAGTCGGTTGGAACTCCTGGGCTTAAAATAACCAAATCTAAGGTATTTATTACCTCCTCTTCCAATACTCCTAATATCACTTCCACACAACTATCGCAACCAATGGATTCTTGTATTTCCTTTTTATTTAATGCTTCATTTCCATCATATAAGATAACCTGTGCCTGTTCTCTCCTCAATAAATGACTTGCTCCTATTCCACTCATTCCCGAACCAAAAACAAGTACTCGTTTCTCTGCTAAATTCATAGCGTTCCTCCATCTTCTAGATTGCCATCAAAGCAATCAGGCATAATATTGCAGTCAGGATAGAAAACACAGCAACGACCTTTGTTTCCGACCACCCACATAACTCAAAATGATGATGAATTGGTGCCATTTTGAAAAAGCGTTTTCCCCCTGTTTTCTTAAAATATGCTACTTGTATGACTACGGACAGTATTTCAACTACATAAACCATCCCTACAATGAGTATAAAAAGTGGCATCTGAAGCATGTAAGCAGTCGAAGCTACAAAACCACCCAAAGCCAAAGATCCCGTATCTCCCATAAATACACTAGCTGGATATACATTAAATAAAAGGAATCCTAATAATGCCCCCACTACTGCACAGGTAATTGGTTCAATCCCACTCTTCGTTCCAATTGCTACTACTGTAAAGAATGTTGCAACCAATACAGTTACACTTGATGCAAGACCATCCAAACCATCTGTAAAATTGGTACCATTGACTGTAGCAATTACAGCAATAAATAGAACAGGTATTGCAAGCCAACCTATGTTTAAGTACTTTCCTCCCCAAAAAGGGATTAACATATCCAAGGGGAGCTTTGCTATTTTCACAATATAAAACGCAAATATTCCCGTCACCAATATCTGCAATGCCATTTTTTGCATGGGAAACAATCCATCTGATCGCTTCAGCACAACTTTCAAATAATCATCCAAAAAACCTATTAAACCAAATCCTAATGTGACAAATAAAATTGGGATAATTTTCGGGTAATCCTTTACATAAAACAAAGAAGTCAATACTACACTTGCCAAGATAATTACTCCACCCATCGTTGGTGTTCCTGTCTTTTTTAGGTGCGACTCAACCCCATCTTCTCGTTCTGTCTGTCCCATCTTTAATTTTCTCAGAAACGGAATGACTACCGGACCCATAAGCAAACTGAGCACAAACGCAATCAATACCGGAATCACTACCCTATAATCCATATCTACACCTCTTCATCTCTTTCGTCTGTCAAAGCAGATATTCAGAATCCACTTTGCTACTTCCTCATAACCTCATAGCAGATATCGCTGCTTGTCGGCAGTGGTTTGAACCACTACTGAAACAAACAAGTCCCCATTCCCCACTTGTGCCTCTCTAGCATTGAAGTAGGGGATTCACTTGATGAGATTAAATAACAATCTTACATAGTATACTCCATTTTATATTCTTTTTCAACTATTCCGTTTCTTTTTTCTCATGGTCTTGTTCCTCTTTTTCTATTCCAATATATGGAAGCACATTATCAAAAATATCCCTCACTACAGGTGCCACAATGGTTCCCCCATAATAGACCCCCTTGGGATCGTGAACCAATGCAATCGCTAAAATCTGGGGATGATCTGCAGGGGCAAATCCAATAAAAGACGAAATATATTTATTCGCACTGCGTGGTAATGTCTGTGAAGTAGCCGTTTTACCTCCAATTCGATAACCTTCTAAATAAGCATTTTTCCCAGAGCCTTCGGATACTACACTTTCCAGAATCATCCGCATAGTCTTTGATGTCTCCTCTGAAATAATACCGGTTTTAGATTCATATGGAAAAGTTAAAAGTTCCTTCCCTTCTGTGTCCGAGATTTTGACCCCCAAGTGAGGAGTCACCCTAGTTCCCCCATTAATCAGAGCACTTACTGTAGTCGCCATCTGTATGGGTGTTATTTGAAAAGACTGACCAAAGGACATGGTGGCAAGCTCTACCAAGCCAATATCCTCTTTTTTATGCATAATCGTTCCTGCCTCACCTGGCAGATCTACGTTGGTGCTTCCAAGCAGTCCAAATTGTTCAAAATATCTATAGAATTTATCTGCTCCCAGGCGCAACCCCAAATCTATAAATACAGGATTGCATGAGTTTTGTACTCCTTGTATAAATGTTTCCTCACCATGACCACCCGCCAAATGACAGCGTATTTTTCGGTCTTCTACCATACGATATCCTGGACAATGAAAGGTATCCTCTAGACTAACTACCCCCTCCTCCAAACAGGAAGACGCTGTAATGATCTTAAATGTAGATCCTGGCTCATAAGTATCATTTATACACCCATTACGCCACATTTGATTTAATTTATCTTGCTTTTCCTCATCTGAAATATTAGAAACATCTATTTCTTCATTTAAAGTAAACGGTTCATTTAAATTAAATTCCGGAACGTTTACCATAGCAAGTATTTCCCCATTTTGTGGATTCATAATCAATATTGCAACTTTTTGAGCTTGTTTTTCTTCCATTACATTCAAAGCTGCCTGTTGTGCGTACATTTGTATATTATAATCCAAACTGATTTGCAGCGTATTTCCTGGAATTGGCTCAATACGATCTTCCGCTACACCTTCTAATTCAATTCCCCTGGCATCTGTTGTCGTTAATATTTTTCCATTTTTTCCTTTTAAATATTCTTCATAATTTACTTCTAATCCTATAATTCCCTGATTATCCCCACCAGTAAATCCCAGTACTTTAGATGCTGTTTCATTAAATGGATAATATCGTTTGAAATCTTCATCTACCTTTACTCCTGAATATCCATAATTTCTAATTTTATCCCCAATTTCTTTTTCTACATTTGTCTCAATTCTTTCTATTGAAGAAATCTTTTCTACCTTTTTACGTATTTCACGTTCTTCAACGGAAAGTTCTTTTGTTAGCATTTGAATAATTTTCTCTTTGTTTTCAATCTGACTATGAATTACTGAAATAGTACAAACTGTTTTATTGGTTGCCAGCAGCACGCCGTTTGCATCTATTATTTCCCCTCTTGCAGCCTTAATATCCCGTTCTCTTTCATGTAAAGATTCTGCCTTTTGCTGATAATATTTAGCATCAAATACCATGAGATATATTAACCGTCCAACCAAACCTAGAATCATAAATGTGGCTGCCAAAAATACAACCAGCATTTTTCTTTTATTATAGGTCTTATTCTTCATAAAAAACCTCCCAAACGTATTATTATAATTTATTAATACATTTGGAAGGTTATTCTCGTTCTTATTGTTTTGTTATATTTAAATAAGGAAATGCCTCTGCCATAATTTGTGCAGATAACTCTGTAACATATGAACTGTTGTCTTGTGCCGCTACATTTGGCTCATCAATTACTACATAGATTACAACCTCTGGATGTTCCTGGGGTGCATATCCTATAAATGATAAGACATACCGCCCCGTATCACGTGGTAATTTTTCCGCGGTTCCAGTTTTACCTCCAATGTCATAGCCTTCCACATTTGCTGTTTTACCCGTACCATAATCCATAACTGCTTTCATATATTGCTTAGAAAGTACCGATGTTTGTTCTGTAATTGTTTTCTTTAATAAAACAGGTTCCTTATTTTCTATTACATTGCCACTTTCATCTTGTATCTGCTTGACTACATGAGGCTGATAATAGATACCTCCATTAATCAAAGAGGAAAAACTGGCCATCATTTGCGTCATGGTTACATTATAACTCTGTCCAAACGAACTGGTTGCAAGCTCTGCAGGTCCCATGTTTTCTGGTGTGTAAAGAAGTCCCTCTGTAGAACCCTCGCCTGGCAAGTCAATTCCAGTGTATTCTCCAAATCCAAAAATATGTTGATATTTACAAAATTCTTCCGCTCCAATAGTCTCTGCCATATACATCAATGATACATTGCATGAATTTGCAATGGCGTCCTGCACACTTTGAATCCCGTGTCCTTCATTATTGTGACAGCGAATATCACGATCACCTACATGTAATGTTCCGTTACATGTATAACTTTCATTTCCCGCAATTTTCCCAGCTTCTAGTCCTGCTGCAACTGTAAAGGGCTTGGCAGTAGAACCTGGTTCAAAGGTATCACTGACACAAAAATTCTTCCATAATTGATTGAGTTTTTCTATGGATACGTCTTCAGACATTTGATCAATCTCTTCTTTTGTATACAAACCAGTTAAATCTCTTGGATTATTTAAGTTAAAGGTCGGATAAGATGACATGGCTAACACTTCTCCGGTATTAGGATTCATCATCATTACTGCTGTATTATTGCTCCCCACACCTTCTCTAGCCTCATTAGCATGCGCTTCATTAAATGCCCGCACATGGCGATCTACAATACTTTGCAAATTAGCATCAATGGTTGATACCACCACATTCCCATTTTTTGCATCTTTCACCGTACGTTGTAATGTAGCATCTTTTCCCTGATATCCATAGGCTCTTCCATCTGTACCATTCAAGGTATCATTATAATACCCTTCAATACCACCATTTCCCATATTTCCTGCAGAAGTAAATCCAATCAAATCACAGGCTAACGTATTATAAGGATAAGTTCTAACATAATCCTCTTCTAACCAGACTCCATCTAACTTTGGATATTTTTTATCATCGTTATCTATTTGTTCAAATTTCTTTGCCTCTTCATAACTTATACCTTTTTTTAAAATATTATATCTATTTTCTTTATCCGTCTCTATAATCTTACGAACTGTATCCTGGGGAATATCAAAACAATCTTCAATGATTTTCAGTGTTGGATCTACATAAGTTTTATGATGCAGCAAAACTTTTGTATCCAAAATTACATTATAAACTCTTTCACTGGTTGCGATTTTTGTTCCGTTTCTATCCACAATATCGCCTCGTTTATATGGAATTACCCGACTATCATACCTTTGCTGATCTAACACAAGCTTGGTATATTTGTCTCCACTTTGAGCATTGATATATGTTATTTTTCCAATTAAAACAAAAAAAGCCAGCACTACACATACAAATAGTATTACTAGCTTTTTTTGCATTTTCTTTGAAAATTTTCTTTTTAGGTATGGGAATGAATTTTTCTTTATTTTTTTATATGACATTATTTCATCCTCTATTGTGCAACATGACTAGATTGTGCTAATACACCACTTTTGGGTATATTCTGATATTGTTTTACATAATCTCCTGATTCACTTGGGTACTCTATGATTTGTTCTGGTTCCACATTTACCATTCCAAGTTCATTTACAGCGACATTTCTTACATTTTCCAAATTCACAGAATCTATAATTGCGTTATACATGGTGTTATTTTCTTCTTTCGTTGATGCCAATTCTTGCTGTAAGCTTGTAATATGCTGAGAGCGTTTGTTAATCTGGGACTGAAGCTGTAAATACTGTGTGCAGGCACAAAGCATGATTACTGCCGCTACTGTTAGAAACACAACATAGCTTGCGCTCATATGCATCGCCTTTTTTTGATTTTTACGTACTTGCTTACTGACTCTTCTTGGTCGCTTAGGCTGTTCTCTTTCTCTTCTTCGTTGTGGTGCCACCTCTGGCTGAAGTACAGTATTACCATACACATATGCTTGTCCTCTGACTGCCATCAAACTCTCTCCTTCCTATATATTCTTTTGTATTTTTTAATGCCGCTCAAATATTCGGAGTTTCGCACTTTTGGAACGACTATTTAATTCCATCTCTTCTTCCTTTGGTAAAATTGGTTTCCTGCTAACAACCTTTCCTTTGGGTACTTGTCCACAAATACAGACCGGAAATTCTCTTGGGCAAGTACAAGGATTCTCATTTTTTCTAAAAATGGTTTTTACAATTCGATCTTCAAGTGAATGAAATGTTATCACACAGATTCTTCCATTCTCATTTAATAAATCAATCATGTCATCCAATGAGTCCCGCAGCACTTCTAATTCTCGGTTTAATTCAATTCGAATTGCCTGAAAAGTTCGCTTTGCCGGGTGTCCACTATTGATCTGAAATTTCATTGGTATGGCATGCCGTATTATTTCAATTAATTGTCCAGTAGTTTCTATCGGTTCTTTTTCACGTTCTATTACAATGTGTTTCGCAATATTTTGTGCAAATTTGTCTTCTCCATAATCTCTAATAATTCGAAAAAGCTGTTTTTCACTGTAGTCATTGACGATGTCCCTAGCTGTCATTTCCTGACGCATATCCATGCGCATGTCCAGTGGGACATCTACCCGATAGGAAAATCCTCGTTCTGCCGTATCTAATTGGTACGAAGAAACGCCCAGATCCAAAATAATCCCATCTACCTTGTCAATGCCTATTTCATGGAGCTTCGACTTCATATCACAATAATTGCTCCTAATTATTGTAACGTTCTCCCCGAAGTCGATTAAACGGATAGCAGCTGCTTCTATTGCTGCCAAATCCTGATCTATTCCTATTAAACTTCCCTTTTTGCTTAAGCGTTTACACACTTCAAAAGCATGTCCGCCACCACCAAGCGTTCCATCTACGTAAATCCCATCTGGCTTGATGTTCAGACCGTTTACTGTTTCTTCTAATAATACTGACTCATGATTAAATGCCATTCTTTCCTCCACTTCGAACGATAGAAAAAGTATTATACTTTCACTCTTAGATGCTTAGCCCTAATTCGCTCATGTGCTCAGCAATGTCATCCATATTATCTTCTATTGCAGCATTATTCTCATCCCATTTTGCCTTGTCCCAAATTTCAACCCGATCTAGTACCCCTACCAAAACGACATCTTTTTCTAACGAAGCAAATTCTCTTAGGGCCGAAGATATTAATACTCTGCCTTGCTTGTCAAGACCACCTTCCACTGCGCTTCCCAAAAAGAAACGTGTGAATTTTCTGGCCTCTTTATTTGTAAGCGGTAAGGTTCTTAGCTTTCCTTCAAAGATTTTCCATTCGCTGTTAGGATACACAAATAAGCAACCATCCAATCCCTTCGTAACTACGAAATCCTCTCCCAGAGTCTCTCGGAATTTCGATGGGATGATTAATCTGCCTTTTGTGTCAATATTATGATTATATTCACCTGTCAGCATATGAAACACCTTCTTTCGAAATGATCTGCCACTTCTCTACCATTTCTCACCACTATTCACCACAATCTACCACTTGAGGTTATTGTATACTACTTTTCAATCCATTTCAACCCCTTTTTCTAATAAAAAAGATTTACTTTTTTATTTCGTTCCTGAATTTTATATCTGCACGCAAAAAAGACTCGGAAACCATAGGTTTTCCGAGTCTTTTTTTATTTATTAATTTATTATTCTAGTACTTGACCTGTCAAAAATTCTTGAATATAGCTATAATCTACCACTGCTTTTTGTCGTGGCTGCTTGTCCATATATGATCCATAAGCTGAAAACCCAAGCCATCCTATAATAGTGAGACTTACTACTCCTAATACACACTGGTGCATCAGCTTCGTGATTTTTTCTTTTTTCATAATTTGTTTTCTATTTGCTTTTTCTTCTTTATAACGATCCACTTTTTCCTGACTCATACTCATTTTCTCCTTTATGCTTCTTAACACCCTTGCCTTGTATTTTATCACATTTTTGAGATTTTGTGTGTGAATTTTATATTTCTTATAGAAATCAAATCTAAAGTGCAATAATAATTCCACCATCATTGGCATACATACTGCTGATTCCAGCTGTATCGTTTATAATAATATCTTTTACTTGTAATTGATCTTCCAACATGGACTTTACTAATTCTGCACGTTCCTTACAATTGCAATGTGAAATTCCAAGTGTTTTTTGCTTTGCATCAACTGCTTCCTTTTCAATATATTCTATCATTTTAGCAAGTGCCTTATTCATACCTCTTGCCTGACCCAATTGAATAATAACACCTTTCTTTTCTCCCATAATTGGTTTAATATTAAGTGCCGATGCTACAAAAGCCTTCAAACCGGTTAAACGTCCATTTTTTCTCAAGGTTTCCAATGACTCCAATATAAAGTACGTATGCTGTCCTTCTATATAACCCTCTACTCGGTCTACAACTTCCTGAAAACTCATTCCAAGCTCTTCGCATTCTTGAATCTTCATAGCAATGAGGGTCTCCCCAATGGATGCCGAACAAGAATTAAAAATATGAATGTCCTTTGCTCCATATTCTTCATGATATAGGTTCTTCCCAACTTCTGCACTATTATAAGAACCACTAAGCTCTGCTGAAAGTGTCACTACATAAACATGTTCTTCCTCACAGGCATATCCCTCCATATAGCTTTGCGGAGACGGGCAAGATGATTTGGGGCAATTAGGGCTTGCAGCCACCTTTACTAAAAAATCTGCCTGATCAAAGGTTTCATCATCTACAATATTATACTCATCTATTTGTATACTCAATGATGCTGTTTCAAAGTGTTCATCCCGTTTCATCTTCTCAGTCAATTCTCCACAGCTGTCTAATATAATTTTGTAGCTCATCCCATCTTTCCTCCTAAATACCATCTCTCGATTTGTTCTCATGTTAGTTTGTAATATTTATTTCTATTTCATATAGTTTTAAATACTACATCATTTTAGCATATCTTGTAATCAATTGAAAGTACTTTTTTACATTATCCTTTTATTCTTCAAAAACAATTGTTCTTGATATTCCAAGAGCAATTCCCATTTCAGCAATCAAAAATACAACCGAGGTTCCCCCATAACTGATAAACGGAAGCGTAATCCCTGTATTTGGAATCAAGGTGCAAACCACTCCCACATTCAAAATGACTTGCAATGCAATATGTGCAAAGATTCCTGTAGCAATTAAAGAGCCATATAGGTCCGGCGCATTCTGTGCAATAAAAAGTAATCGATACAATAAGAAAGCAAAAAGTGCCAACACTAGGATTGCACCAAACACTCCTAATTCTTCACAAATAATAGAAAGGATCATATCGTTTTGCACTTCTGGAATTACACCCAGTTTCTGTGTACTATTCCCCAATCCTTTTCCAAATAAACCACCAGATCCAATTGCATAAAGTGCTTGTAAGACTTGATATCCATCACCACTTGCATAATTTTCCGGCTTTAGCCATACTAGAATTCTCTGCATACGAAAACTATCACTATTACCTGCAGTAAGAGATACCACCATAACAACAATTCCAATAACAGATAGCCCGCATATTCCAGTAATAAGGAAGGGTGCTATTTTAGGATAAACTACAAAAGTCATAGCAACAGTAATACCCATAACAATAATAGCTGTGCTTAAATTCTCCGTCAAAATGAACACACAGCCAGAAGCAAATGCTCCATATGCAAGTACACGTATAAGTCCACTTAATGTAGTAATTTCTTTCCCCATTTTACATATAATTACAGGAATAAAAAGAATCACTGCTATTTTCGCCATTTCAGACGGCTGAAACTGTGGAATTCCAGGGATACGCAGCCAACGTCTAGCTCCGTTAACTTCCTGCCCCAAACTAGTTTGTACCAGTGCCATTAGTAGAATGGAAAAAGCAAAGATCCATTTAGATATCCGTGCATAATAGTGATAATCAATCCGAATGACAAAAAATAAAACTGCAAAGCAGCCCAATGTAATAATGGCCTGCTTTTTAAAATAATAAAAACTATCTCCATAATCAACTTGTCCATTATAAGCACTTGTGCTATATAACATAATCAATCCAAAGCAAACTAGGAAGATTAAAATAGCCAAAAGAGTATAGTCAAAATAATGAAATATTTTCTTTTTTCTTGTATGTTTTGGCTTTCTTGTTCTCATATCTATCCCTCGATTTCTAGCTGCAACCACCATTATTTTTGAAGAGATGGATGCACCGGCTTACCATTTGCAAAATAGCGATCATACCATAACAGGAATATATAAACTGCCCATATCTTTCTACTATTATCGTGCTTTCCTGCTTTATGTTCTTCCAGTAAGCGATTCAAATAGGAACGTTCAAAAAATTGTTCCGACTCTTTTGTTTCAAATTGATTTTTAACTCTTGTATAATATGGCTCTTCTTTCAGCCAAACACGAATGGGAATTGGAAATCCCAATTTCTTCTTTTCTGCTGTTTTGCTTCGGATTACCCGATCTGCCGCTGCTCTCAGTGCTATCTTGGTCTTAGGCGCTCTGATTTTATAGTCCAATGGCAATGTTTGGGCGAGATTTAAGACTTCTTTATCCAAAAACGGCACCCGCACCTCCAAGGAATTTGCCATACCCATTTTATCACCCTTCATTAAAATATCATGTACTAACCAAAGGTGCAAATCTACATACTGCATCTTTGTAACTGGATCTTTTCCCTTTACTCGATCATATAAGGGGGCCGTTACCTGTTGGATGCTTTGCTGGGATTTTCTTTTCAAAAGTTTATTTGCTTCTTTTTCTGTAAACATGGTAGTGGGATTCGCAAAATAGCGTTCTTCCAACGTCTTTCCATGTCGGATTAGAAATCCACGTCCTTTCAAGTCTCTTGGAAGACAATTCTCTGCTATTTTCCCCAGCAATCGGCGAATACACATTGGAATCTTATCAAATCCAGTATATTCGATGGGCTCACAGTAAATATTATATCCTCCAAATAATTCATCCGATCCTTCCCCAGAAAGAACTACTTTCACCTTTTTAGCAGCCTCACGGCTGAGAAAAAACAATGCAACAGCAGCTGGATCTGCCACTGGTTCATCCATATAATATTGAATATCTGATAAACAATCCCAATATTCCTCCGGTGTAATAACCTTGGCATCGTTAGTCATATGAATGCTTGCAGCAAACTCCTTGGCATCTTGTATTTCACTATATTGTTTGTCATCAAATCCTACGGTAAAGGTATGATCTACTTGTCCCAAATAAGTTAAATAGCTAGAATCTACTCCACTAGAAAGATAGGATGCAACTTCCACATCACTTATTTTGTGTTTTGCCACCGAATCCTTCATAGTCATTTCTATTTCATCTACAAATTCACCAAAAGACTTCTCTTTATTTTCAGAAAATTGAGGTTCAAAAAAGCGTGTAATCTCCATCTTTCCATTCTCATAAGTGAAATAATGTCCTGGCTGCAGACACAATACCCCTTTGAAAAAAGTTTCATTTGTGGGAACAAATTGAAAAGACAAATAGACTCCTAACACATCTTCATTAAATATTTTATCAAATTTAGGATGTTCCATGAAAGATTTGATTTCTGAACCAAACAAAAAAGTATCATTCATTTGTGCATAATAGAATGGTTTTACTCCAAATATATCACGTGCTCCAAATAATTTTTTCTTTTCTGTATCCCATATGACAAACGCATACATACCTCTGAGACGATTCACTAGCTGTTCTCCCCATTGTTCATATCCATGAAGTAAGGTTTCTGAATCTGTCTGAGTCTTGAATTCATGTCCTGCCTCTATCAATTCTTCCCGCAGCTCCTGATAGTTATATATTTCTCCATTAAATACCAGTACTTTTGTTCGGTCTTCATTATATAATGGCTGATCTCCCATTGCGCTTAAATCAATAATGCTCAAACGTCGGAATCCGAGTGCAGCCTCATCATCTGTATAAGTGCCTGCACTGTCTGGCCCACGATGTATAATCGTATTCATCATGTTCTCCAACACTTGCTCTTTATCTTCAACTCGACCTACAAATCCTGTAAATCCGCACATACTTGTTCTCCTTTATATTTCCTTCTATCATTAATTAAACCATCTAATTATACCCTTATATATCAATGAAAACAAGTTATATTTTTTATGAAGATCAAGAAGTAAATTTTGTGATCAATAATTCATATTCTTTCGATATCTGATCATACATCTCAATGACCGGTATCTGTTTTGCATGAGTCGCTTTCATAATAAAGTCAAATTGTTCTATGACTACATTACATACTTCTCTAGATAACTTTCCAGTATCTCTCATATTTTTAATAATATCCAAGGTTGTTTCTTTGGAGAACTCTCTTTTGTAACTACGCTTACCTACCAAGGCACTCACTACATCCGCAACTGCTACGATCTTTTCCGATAGCGTGAGTTCTTCTTCTTTGAGACCATATGGATATCCGCTTCCGTCTAGCTTCTCATGATGACGAACTGCAATTTTGCACACTTCATCCGTCACCAATCCACTGATGATTTTCTCTGTAAAGGTGACGTGTGTTTTCATAATATCCATTTCTTCTTTACTTAGTCGGCCTGGAGATTCCAAAATACTAAGAGGGGTTGCCATTTTACCTAAATCATGCAGCAAGGAACCCCAATATATTTTCTTACATTCTATTTCCGACATTCCATAATATGCTGCAATTTCCATGGAAATGGAATTTGTGCTAATCGTATGAGATACCGTATATTCACTTCTAAAATCAATAGAGTGTATCAGCATTTTCAAATATTGAATTCCATCGTCTATCGTAATATTAAGCTGACTCCTTACCCGACTGGTAACATCACGAAATTTACCATTTTTCAGGCTAAGAGCCACCTGGTTTTGTTTATTCGCCTGTAGAAAAAGATCTACATATTTGGGATAGAATCTTCCAACTTCTGCTGTTAGTTTTTCTTCAAAATTCACATTGACACCACCATTAATAATTAACATATCAATTCGATCCGCCAACGCTAGTAATGCTGCATATTTCCAATTTGGTGGCTGAATTTTTAAGAGTTTTTCATACCATACATGATGATAAAGAACCGATTCTGCATATTTGTTTAATGGAGAAATATTTTTCAGAAAAAGATAGCCATAGATAGAGTGCTTCCAAATATCATGAGTTTCAAAATTCATCATTTGGGTAATCTCCTCTGTCTTATAAGCTCCTACATCATGGAATAGACCAAGCATATATATTTGATCTTTATATAATTCTTCAAACAATCCACCCTGCTTGCAGATTTTCAAAGCAATATATGCTACTCGTTCTCCATGTTCTACTAGACGAGAATCTACCAAACACAATGTACTACTGATGACTCTAATAATTTCCTCTTTCTTTATAATTGATTCTTGGCTAATCTTCTCCATATTCTCTACCTATCTATTCTACAAGTTATTACTGATTCTGATAGCAATCCCACACACGTTGAATTGTTTCATCTGTTCCTTCTGCATATTGATCAAAAGCAAATTCTATACCAAGCTTACTATATTTTTCTTTACATAATTTACGAAAGGGTAGAAACTCTACTTTCTCAATGCATTCATAACCAGAAACAAATGCCTTCAAACGTCTTATATTATCCGAATTATCATTCAATCCCGGAACAATCACCTGACGAATCCAAGTAGCAATTTCCATTTGATTCAATGTATGAAGAAACCCTAATACTGTATCAAGAGATCCTCCTGTATACCGTTCATAATCCTCTTGGGTTGTCATTTTTAAATCCAAAAGGACCAAATCTGTATAGTCCAATAACTTTTGTACATTTGTATTCATAATACAGCCACTGGTATCTAGACAAGTATGAATTTTCTCTTCCCTACATAGGGCAAAGACTTCTTTCACAAATTCTGCTTGGAGCAATGCTTCTCCACCCGAGATCGTAATTCCACCTTTACTTCCATAGTACTTCCGAAATCTCAAGGCTTTTTTAAGAATATCCTGTGGGTCAGCTGTTTCATGATATTCATTTAAAAGCCAAGTATCCGGATTATGACAGTAAGCACACCGGAGTGGGCACCCCTGTAAGAACACTAAAAATCGAATGCCCGGACCATCCAAGGTACCCATAGATTGATAAGAGTGAATATAACCCTTCATAATTTACATAACCTCATGGAAGGTTCGCATAATGACTTCCCGCTGCTGTTCTCTGGACAATTTGTGAAAGTTCACCGCATAACCAGATACACGAATGGTGAGATTCGGATATTTAGAAGGATCTTCATAAGCCTCTTCTAATGTTTTTCTATTTAGAACATTGATATTAATATGATGAGCCTTTTGTCCAAAATATCCATCTAATATTTGAACTAAATTGGCAATTCGTTCTTCCTTCTGATTTCCCAGTGCTTGTGGTGTGATAGAAAATGTATTAGAAATACCATCTCTGCAATCCATATAAGATAGTTTTGCCACGGAGTTCAGTGATGCCAATGCTCCCTGCTCCTCTCGATTATGCATTGGATTAGCGCCTGGCGCAAATGCAGCTCCTGCAGGTCGTCCATCTGGAGTTGCTCCGGTTTTCTTTCCATACATCACATTTGATGTAATAGTGAGTACTGACAACGTATGAATCGCATTCCGATATGTACTGGTCTTACGCAGTTCAGATATCATGTCATTTAATAACATACTGGCAATATCATCTACACGGTCATCATCATTTCCATATTTGGGGAATTCTCCTGTAGTTTCAAAGTCTGTAATATAGCCCTTTTCATTTCTAATTGGTTTTACAGATGCATATTTAATTGCACTTAAAGAGTCTGTAAGTACAGATAGCCCTGCAACACCACATGCCATAAAGCGTTCTACCTCTGTATCATGCAAGGCCATTTGGGTCTTTTCATAAGCATATTTATCATGCATATAATGAATGGCATTTAGTGTATTGATATATAACTTGCAGATCCATTCCTTATATACTTGGAAGCTTTGAAGTACCTGGTCATAAGATAAGACATCTCCTTCAAATACGGAGCCCTTGGGTCCAATCTGTGAATCTGTATAGGTATCATACCCTCCATTTAACGCCAAAAGCAATAATTTCGGCAAATTACATCTTGCTCCAAAGAACTGCATTTGTTTTCCTATCTGCATAGCAGATACGCAACAAGCGATTCCATAATCATCCCCATAAACAGGTCTCATCAAATCATCATTTTCATATTGTATAGAATCTGTATCAATGGATACCTTGGCACAAAAATCTTTAAATCCTTGTGGAAGCTGTTCTGACCAAAGCACCGTCAGATTTGGTTCTGGAGCTGCTCCCAAATTATATAATGTATTCAGAAAGCGGAAGGAATTCTTAGTGACTAAAGTCTTACCCTCTACCATCATGCCCCCAAGAGCTTCCGTAATCCACATAGGATCTCCCCCAAAGAGTTCATTATAGTCCGGTGTTCTCAAATGCCTTGCCATACGTAATTTCATGACAAAATGATCCACTAATTCCTGCGCTTTTATTTCATCAAGAATGCCTGCTTCTATATCGCGTTTGATGTAAATATCCAAAAAGCTGCTGACCCTTCCCAAAGACATCGCAGCACCATTTTGTTCCTTAATGGATCCTAAGTAAGCAAAATAAGTCCATTGGAATGCCTCTTGTGCTGTATTTGCAGGTTGGGAAATATCGATTCCATACATCTGTGCCATTTCTTTCATTTTACCTAAGAATACAATTTGCTGGTACACTTCTTCTGTCAAACGAATACGCTCAACATCAAAGCCCTCATCGGCAATATGCTTCTTGTCGTCTTTCTTTTCCTCAATCAAAGCATCCACTCCATAAAGTGCCACCCTTCGATAGTCTCCAATAATACGCCCTCTTCCATACGCATCAGGAAGACCAGTAAGTATCCCTGCATGTCTTACTTTCTTCATCTCATCTGTATAAACACGAAACACCCCATCATTATGAGTCGTTCGATATTGAAATTCTTGTTCAATCTTATCAGAAAGCTTGTATCCATATGCTTCACAAGCTTTGCGTGCCATATTAATTCCACCAAAAGGGTTCACCCCTCTCTTTAATGGGCGATTCGTCTGAAGTCCAACAATGAGCTCTTCCTCTTTGTCTAAATACCCCGGTTGATAAGCCGTTAGAGATGATACTTCCTGAGTATCAATATCTAAAACACCACCAAAATTTTGTTCTACACTCAATAATTGATTCAGTTTCTGCATCAACTTGTCTGTTCGATCTGTTTTATCTGCTAAAAAAGAGGCATCCCCTTCATAGGAACTAACATTTGATTTGATAAAATCACTTACATTAATTTCTTTTTTCCAAGTTTCTCCCCTAAAACCATTCCATTGCTTTGCATTTTGTTGTACCATTTTGTCCTCCACTTTTCATTTGTGCTTTTTATAGTTACAGCAATTAGGGATTGTCAATGCCTTCTCAACTTTTCATCATATGAAAAAAGGCAACCCTAATCGGGCTGCCCAGACGGTCGGCGGATAATTCTATGCTCCCTTGTGGTTATCCACAATCTCCGTCAGTCACATAGAACTTTTAGTAATATAGTTAAATTATAAATGTATTCCAATAAATTGTCAATCCATTTTCCGCCTTTTATTCTCTAAGACTTGCTAATTTTTGCTTTGTTTTATCATCATTTTCTTTCAGCTCTAAAGCACAAATACTGCTCAAAAAACGTTCAAACTTGGAATAACCATAATCTTGAACTCGAAATCCACTATATTTTTCATGAACTTTTCGTCCGATTGTGCCAATATCCATTGCCGTATTTCGAAGCAGACTTGTAATATAATCTTCTATTTCCGATTTGGATGTCTTATTATCGGCAATCATTACACTGGTAGTAGTTCCATCTTTAATCAATTCAAATTCTGCCATATCTTCCACAAATGTAGTCAAAGACTTATATCCATAATTACGAATATCAAAATCAGAATAAGTCTTCACCAATTGGCTGCCTACTTCTCCTAATCCCGTTGTCTTTCCATTTGCATCTTTTCTAATAATAATATCTTTAATTGCTTCTTTAATTGTGTCTAATTCCATTCCGGAATCATTTTGTACATCATCCAAAACAACATGATCTATCTCAATAGGTTCCACAATTGGTTCATTTTCACTGGTATCATTTTCTACCAGTATTTCTAATCCTTTATATTCTGTACAAGCAGCTTTCAAGGAACGAGATGCATCTCTCTTACCCATCCCAATTACTTCCATTCCGCCTTCCGAAAGTCGATTTACCAGTCTCGTAAAATCACTGTCGCTGGAAACAATACAAAACCCTTCCACCTTGTCTGTATGCAGAATATCCATTGCATCAATGACCAACATAATATCCGAAGAATTCTTAGCCTTGGAATATCTAGGTTGTTGTACTTGTACGATGGAATGCTCAATTGCCTTTTCATTCCATTTGGCAAGCATGGGATTTGTGAAGTCACCATACATACGCTTGTAAGAAGCCACTCCGTATTCTGCGATTTCACTTAAAATGCCTTCTACATACTCTGCACTGATATTCTCTGCGTCTATGAGCAATGCAAATTTCTTGTTATCCATATTCACCTCCATGATCTTAATATTTCTTTATTTGATTGACTTGCTGCGTCTTTTCAAAACACCCCGCTATGTCTGGCGGGGTGTTTTCATTGTGTATGGTGTGTACCTTTTTCTTATGCTTTGTCTTTGCTTCCTAGAACCTCTGAAATCTTATGTCCCACCAGTTCTTTCACATTTGCGCGACCAACCTTTAAGTATTCTCTAGGATCAAATGCAGATGGTTTGGTAAATAAAACTTCACGTATACCTGCCGTCATAGCTAAACGTAAATCAGAGTCTATATTAATCTTACAAACAGCAGATGTCGCTGCTTTTCTTAGCATCTCCTCTGGTATACCAATTGCATCAGCCAAATTGCCGCCATATTGCTGTATCGTCTTCACATATTCTTGTGTGACAGAAGATGCTCCATGAAGTACAATTGGAAATCCTGGTATCCTTTTTTCGATTTCTTCTAAAATATCGAAGCGAAGCATTGGTGTTTGTCCAGGTTTAAACTTAAATGCACCATGACTTGTTCCAATGGCTATTGCCAAAGAATCTACACCCGTGCGTTTTACAAATTCTTCAACTTCATTGGGATTTGTATAAGAGGCATCCTCTGCCGTTACATTTACATCATCTTCTATTCCTGCAAGCTTTCCTAATTCACCTTCTACTACACAACCATGTGCATGTGCATATTCTACTACCTCTTTAGTAAGTCTCACATTCTCTTCAAAAGAATGTTTGGAACCGTCAATCATAACTGAGGTGAATCCCCCATCAATACATGACTTGCAAATCGCAAAATCTTCACCATGATCCAAATGCAATGCTACAGGCACATTACTTTCCAGTAAAGCTGCTTCAACTAATTTCACTAGGTAATTATGCTTTGCGTACTTTCTTGCTCCAGCTGACACCTGTAGAATAACCGGTGACTTATTCTCCTCTGCCGCTTCCATAATTCCTTGAATAAGTTCCATATTGTTCACATTAAACGCCCCTATAGCATAACCACCTTCATAGGCTTTTTTGAACATTTCCGTTGTTGTTACTAATGCCATGTTATTGTCCTCACTTTCTATTCTTGTACTATCAAAGGTTCTTCTACCATTCTAATACAAAGTAGTATGGTTTGGCAACCCAAACCATCGCTTATCAACCACTCTTTTTTATTTATCTGCTTTACGGTTTTCCAATTCTAGCGTATCCCCATAAAATGTATATCCATTCTTCCTCTCTATTAGCTTGATGTCTTTCATCCTTGATGAATCATATGACAGCTCATTTCTAAAAAATATATTCACTTAGTGATACATATATCTTGAAGTTATTCTGTTCAGCTTGAATTTTCAAGATACCATGATATTTCCGTGCAATACTTTCTATGGAAGAAAGACCAATTCCCCCTTCTTTCTTTCTGGATAAAATTTTACCATTTCTTTGATTCAAAATCCCATCAAAACTATTTTCACAAATAATTGCTACTAAACTGTTTTCCACATTCTTGATTTTCAATGTAATAAATCTATCTTCTTCTGGTATTCGATTACATGCCTCTATAGCATTTTCAAGCAGATTTCCAAAAACAATCGTAAGCTCTGAATCTGAAACATGACACTTTTGAAAATGTACTGTATTGATATGTAACGGAATATTCAAATCCGCCGCTTTCCTTTTATAGTATTGAAACACCATATTTAAAGGCATATTATCACATACCGGAACCTCCTCCGGCAATAAATACTTTACCTTATATTCTGCTAAATATGCATCTAGCCCTTCCAAATCCTTATGTTCTACGAAACCCAAAACCATAATGATATGATGTCTCCAATCATGCCGGATTTTCGCCTCTGCATCCACTTTCCCCTGCAAATGTTTATATTGTTCTTCCCATAATGCCAACTGAATATTTGCTTCATAAATTTTCTCATGTTCCACCATGGCATCATGACTTGCAAGAATAGATTCCAAAGCTGCAAAACAGGAAATAAATGCACACATGTTAAATAATATTAGTGGAAGCAGCGTTTCTTTCGCCACATTTTCGCCAATATTTATTGACATAAGTAACATCATTGCAAAGAAAAATCCTGCTGGAAGGCAAAAGAAAAAATTCATCCACTTTGTTGTAATTTCTTCATCCACAATCCGCTTATAGAGCTTGATCAATATAAAATAGGCTGCCGGAAACATGATGACCATATAGACTAAAGACAGCACCAAAAAATCTCCACTTTTATATGGAATCAATTGTGGAATAAAATGAAAGTCAATCGTTGCTTTGGCCAATAATAATGAACTATACTGAATTCCAAGATACAGAAAAAAAACAAAGAGTAAAGAAAATGTGTTTTTTCTTACCACTACTCTAAATATAATAATTGAACTAAGGATAATTAGATTGATTCCAACTAAGGAAAACTGTGGATATGGCGAAATTTCTGTAAGAGTAAGTGCAATAATACTGGAAATAAAAATAACATAAAAAAATACTGCTGCCCAATAATATGCTTTTTCTACTTTGAGATTGTTTTCAAATATTTTATATGTTAAAAAACTAACAGGGCACATGAAAATGAAAAACTGGAAAAAGTGCCACCATATATTCGCATTATACATGTTACATATTCTCCATTCTACTAATACAAAACCCTTCAAAGCGGATATTCTTTGGTTTTTCTTTATTTAATATCGGGGTGACAGGATTCGAACCTGCGACTTCACGGCCCCCAGCCGTGCGCTCTAACCAAACTGAGCCACACCCCGCTTCATACATTATAAATAATTATTGCATAAATTGCAATAATTATTTATATTTAAAAACTCGTCCCTTTATTTCTAAAAGGACGAGTTATAAGCTTGTGATACTATTTTTCTGGACTAATAGTCATCAATAATTCTCCTGCTTTGATTTCTTTTCCTTCTTTTATTAAGATTTCATCAATCTGACCATCCATTAATGCAATTACAGTCGTTTCCATTTTCATAGCTTCCACAACTGCCAGCACCTGATTCTTCGTAACTTTATCTCCTGGTTTTACATGAATCTGACTTACTAGTCCCGGAATAGATGCTCCTACATGACTCAAATCTCCAGGATCAGCCATATGAATTGACTCTACCGTAACTTTTGCATTACGATCTGTCACAGTGATTTCTCTTCGAACTCCATTTAAATCAAATACCACTGTTCTAGTTCCATCTGCATTCACATCGCCTTTTCCTAAATATTTAATTACTAAAGTCTTACCATCTGCGATATTAACTTTATTTGTTTCTCCTTCTGCAAGCCCATGGAAGAAGACATGACTGCCCAAGCGAGTAATATAACCATATTCTTTACGATTTTTCAGGAAGTCTTCGACTACTTTTGGATAGAAGCACCAGCTGATAATCATTCTCCAATCAGGATCTGGAATGAATTCTTCTAAACGTTTCTTCGCTACATCGAAATCGATAGGTGGTAATAACTCTCCTGGTCTACAGGTAATTGGTTCCTCACCTTTTAGTACAACCCTTTGAATATCCTCTGGGAATCCCCATTCAGGCTGACCCATCATTCCTTTAAAATAACTAACTACAGAATCTGGGAATGTTAAAGTCTCTCCACGTTCCACAATAGTTTCTGGTGTCAAATCATTTTGAACCATAAAAATCGCCAAATCTCCAACCATCTTAGATGATGGAGTTACCTTGACCAAACCGCCAAGCATAATGTCTACCGTATGATACATTTTCTTTACATCTTCAAAACGGTGACCTAATCCCAAGCTTTCCACCTGTGGCTTTAAGTTCGTATACTGCCCACCTGGAATTTCACATTCATAAATATCAGTAGCTGGATGCTGAATTCCACCTTCAAATGCACTATAACGCTCTCTGATATCACACCAGTAATCCGACAAGCCCTGTAAACGCTGCAAATCAAATCCAGTATCTCTGTCCTGACCTTGGAGTGCTGCCACGATAGAGTTCATAGATGGCTGACTGGTCAATGATGACATACTAGAAATAGCAGTATCTACAATATCTACGCCAGACTCTGCTGCCATCAAAAGTGTTGCAATTTGATTGCCACTGGTATCATGAGTATGTAGGTGAATTGGAAGTCCAACCTCTTCTTTCAACGCTTTAATTAATTTCTTTCCTGCATAAGGTTTCAAAAGTCCAGACATATCCTTAATACAAAGCATATGTGCTCCCATTTTTTCTAATTTCTTGGCAAGATTAACATAATAGTTCAACGTATACTTGTCTTCCTTTGGATTAGATACATCACGTGTATAACATAGGGTTGCTTCTGCAACTTTATTTTGTTTCAGAACCTCATCCAACGCAATTTCCATCCCCGGAATCCAGTTCAGTGAGTCAAAGACACGGAAAATATCAATTCCACTCTTAGCAGACTCTTTAATGAATTCACGAATCAAATTATCTGGATAATTGGTATAACCTACTGCATTAGCTCCACGCAACAACATTTGGAACGGAATATTTGGAATGCGTTCTCTTAGCATATCTAACCGTTCCCATGGAGATTCCTTTAAGAATCGGTATGCCACATCAAAGGTAGCTCCACCCCACATTTCTAGAGAAAATGCATCTGCTAAAACTTCTGAGGTCCCAACACTTCCCTTTACCATATCACGAGTACGAACTCGAGTAGCAAGCAGTGATTGATGAGCATCACGAAGGGTCGTATCTGTGAGCAATAATTTCTTTTGATCCAATACCCACTGTTTTAACGCTTCTGGTCCCTGTGCGTCCAGCAGTTGTTTTAACCCATCTTTCCTTACTCCTGTTACTTCAGGAAAGCGTGGGGTATCGTACATTCTTCTTCCTGCTGTAGGATCATTTACTACTATGTTACCAATATACTTCAGCATCTTGGAAGCGCGGTCTTTGGAACCTTCAATCTTAAATAGTTCTGGTGTCTGATCAATGAATTTCGTATGACACTTTCCTGCTCGGAATACTGGATGATTTAGTATATTTCCAATAAATCCCATATTCGTCTTCACGCCACGTATACGTGTTTCACTTAACGCTCGTAATGATTTACTGCAGGCGCCCTCAAAGGTATTATCTACGGTTGTGATTTTAACCAGCAGACTGTCATAATAAGGAGTAATTTCTGCTCCTACGTATGTATTTCCTCCATCCAACCGTACTCCAAATCCACCACCAGTACGATAAGCAGTTATTTTTCCAGTGTCCGGAGCAAAATTATTCTCTGGATCCTCTGTGGTGACACGGCACTGAATTGCATAGCCATGAGTCTGAACGTCATCCTGACAAGTAATACCAATATTAGGAGTGTCTAATTTCTTACCCTCAGCAATCAGTATCTGTGAACGAACAATATCCACACCTGTTACCATTTCGGTTACAGTATGTTCTACCTGAATACGTGGATTCATTTCAATAAAATAATGATTCCCCTGATTATCTACAAGAAATTCTACGGTACCTGCATTAATATAGCCTACTTCTTTCGCTATCTTAACCGCATCCGCACAAATTTCATTTCTTTTCTCTTTGTCTATAGCAAATGCAGGTGTAAATTCTACTACCTTCTGATAACGTCTCTGAAGCGAACAATCACGCTCACAAAGATGAACCACATTACCCCATTCATCTGCTAAAATCTGAACCTCAATATGTTTTGGTTCTTCTAAAAATTTCTCAATAAAAATATCTCCACAGCCAAAAGACTTCACTGCTTCTCCTTGCACAAGGGGAAATGCATGCTCTACTTCTTCCGGATTGTCACAACGACGCATTCCTCTTCCGCCTCCGCCGGCAGATGCTTTTAAAATTACCGGGAAACCATAAGCAGATGCACGCTCAATTGCTTCCTCTGTATTTTTTAAAGGTGTCTTAGAACCGGGAATCGTTGGAACTTGACAACGAATCGCAATTTCTTTTGCACTTAATTTATCCCCCATTTGAGCCAAAACATTAGAAGGTGGACCAATAAAGATAATATCATTATCCTCACAAGCTTTTGCAAAGTCCGCATTTTCAGAAAGGAACCCATATCCTGGATGGATTGCATCTACATGGTGTCTTTTTGCAATATCAATAACAAGATCAATATCCAAATATGCACCCAATGGACTCTTATTTTCTCCTATCATATAAGACTCATCTGCTTTTGTTCGAAAAACATTTGACTCATCCTCTTTCGAATAAACAGCAACGGTGTTCAGGCCCAAATCATAACAAGCCCGAAAAATTCGAATAGCAATCTCACCACGATTTGCTACCAATACTTTCTTAATTTCCTTTTTCACAACATTTTGGTTCATTTTCATCCTCCTTATAATTAGCAACCCCATATCCAACGTACTACGTTAGACATTTCAGTGAATGTCACATTTTATTTATTTTCGTTAAACAATTCACTATTTTATTTCTTTTTTTAACCATAAAACTCATCATAGAGTATTTTAGATATATTTACAATATGTTTTTATGTTTTTTTTAAATACCTTAGTCAACTATTTCGTCATGCACTGAAATTACAAAATTAATTTGTGCAATTTTACATACAAAACTCAGCTTCGCACGACAAAATAGAAGCACTTCTTTATTGCATCTAATTATAAATTAGATCCGTAATCTGGTGTCAATACCTGTCCTGTTAGAGCCCGGGAGTCATCACTTGCTAAGAACAATATAACGTTTGCTATATCCTCCGGCATACAAGGTGGTAAAGATAAATCGCAATGTTTTCTCATTTCACCCATAAATTCAGCATCCAGTGTTGCAGGGTCCGTAAATTTTGTCATTGGAGTTACTACATTTCCAGGACAAACAGAATTGCATCGGATGCCTTTGGATGCAAAACGTATAGCCGTATGTCTAGCCACACCAATCAATGCTGCTTTGGAAGCTACATAAGATGCTCCCCCACAGCCTACAACAGCAGCAATAGATGCCACATTTACAATAGAGCCGCCCTTATTATTCAGCATTGCTTTAGTAGCAGAACGTATACAGTGCATTGTGCCTTTGGTATTAATTTCAAAGTTTCTGGACAAATCTTCATCTAAATATTTGTCGATTGGAAGCATGCCCTTTTCCAATACGCCTGCATTGTTCACTAGAATATCTAATTTCCCGAACTTTTCAACAGCTGTTTCTACTAAAAGTTCACAGCTATCAGCATTCGAAATATCTACTGGGAACGCAATACAGGTACCCCCTTCATCATTGATTTTTCTAGCTACTGCCTCTAATTTGTCCACTCGCCTTGCAGCTATAATTACCTTTGCTCCTTCTTTTGCCAACAACTGCGCTGTTTCTTCGCCAATACCTGAATTGGCCCCCGTAATAATTGCTACTTTTCCTTCTAACTTCATCATAATATTTCCCTCCTTATATATATTTGTCATATTATACCATATTCACTAAATTAATAGCAATTAATTTAATTTATAACGAATTGTGCGTTAATTTGCTGTCAAACTGTGAACAAAACGCAATTTGTTCCGCCCATCAATCAGTTCACCTTTTTGTATATCTTCCATACACTATTATTACAAATTATAATAAAGGAGATTTTCTGCATGTCTAATTATCGTAGAAATACATCTGATTATCACGGACGTCAGAACTGTGGCTATCCACCTCAAATGACACCTTATACCAATAAACTGATACCTGAAGTCTGCTGTGAACAGGACGATCCTCTTGATTCTCTATCTCTTGCAATGGCTTATGTGCCATGGCAAAATTGGTGTCAGCCCTACGAAACCAACAAAGCTTTATGCCAGGGCACTATTTTTCCTCAATTGAATCAACCATTTTGTCAAATGGGAGGTGGTTTTAGATGAGCGAACAGCCAAATCGAAAAGAAATGCTTCAATGGATTACTTCCACTAGTTTTGCAGTCAATGATGTTACCTTGTTCTTAGATACCCATCCTTGTGATATGAATGCAATTGCATATTTTCAGGAGCACAGTAAGCACCGAAATCAGGCTTTAAAAGAATACGCCAAATATTACGGACCGTTGACTATTGATACGACTATGACCTCTTGCGGAGATCGGTGGAATTGGATTAATGAGCCATGGCCATGGCAGGAAGGAGGATGTTGATCCATGTGGAATTATGAAAAACGATTACAATACCCAGTCAAAATAAAACAGACCAATCCTCAGATTGCACAGGTGATATTATCTCAGTATGGAGGACCTGACGGCGAATGTGGTGCAGCTTTAAGATATCTATCTCAGCGATATACCATGCCTTATAAAGAAGCAACCGGAATATTAACTGATATCGGTACAGAAGAACTGGCACATTTAGAAATCATTTGCGCCATTGTATATCAATTAACAAAGAATTTATCTCCAGAGGAGATTGAAAAATCTGGTTTTGATAAATATTATGTAGATCACACCTTGGGACTGTACCCACAAGCTGCCAATGGTGTGCCATTTAATGCTGCCACATTTCAGTCCTGTGGGGATCCCATTACTGATTTACATGAAGATATGGCAGCAGAGCAAAAAGCAAGAACTACTTACGACAATATCTTGCGATTAGTCAAAGACCCAGATGTCTGTGATCCTATTCGTTTTCTAAGGGCTCGTGAAGTTGTGCATTATCAGCGGTTTGGGGAATCTCTTCGTATCGTCCAGGACCATTTAGACAGCAAGAACTTCTATGCCTTTAACCCCGCCTTTGAATGGGATAAGAAATGTTGTAAGTAGGATAAGTATACTGATATTGAAAATAGAATGCAATGGAGTATAACCATACTTTAGGAAATCAAAGACCCCGTAGCAAGCTACGGGGAATAAAATCAAAATGAATTTAAAATAACAAATAATCACATATCTACATCATTTGTCTATTATCTTTTAATAAAACATCATGAGCGCTTCCTTCTACAATACTTGTAGAAGATACCAGTGTTATTTTTGCATTTTTCTGTAACTCTGGTATTGTAAGCACACCACAATTGCACATGGTAGAGCGCACTTTACTTAGGGAAAGTGTTACATTATCTTTCAGACTTCCTGCATAAGGCACTAAAGAATCCACACCCTCTTCAAATGATAACTTTTTATCTCCACCCAAGTCATATCGCTGCCAATTTCTAGCCCTTGCACTTCCTTCGCCCCAATATTCTTTCATGTAACTTCCATTTACATTTACCTTCTTTGTTGGGCTTTCATCAAAACGGGCAAAATATCTGCCAAGCATTAAGAAGTCCGCTCCCATTGCAAGAGCCAAGGTAATGTGATAATCATGTACGATTCCACCATCCGAACAAATAGGAACATAGATTCCAGTCTCTTCAAAATACTCATCCCTTGCTTGTGCCACTTCAATCAATGCCGTAGCCTGTCCACGACCAATTCCTTTTTGTTCTCTCGTAATACAGATTGCACCACCGCCAATTCCGATTTTTACGAAATCTGCTCCTGCCTTTGCTAAAAATAAGAATCCTTCTTTATCTACCACATTTCCGGCACCAATTTTCACCCTATCCCCATAATGTTCGCGCACATAAGTAAGCACGATTTTCTGCCATTCAGAAAACCCTTCCGAACTGTCAATACATAGGATATCTGCTCCCGCCTCAAGAAGTGCTGGTATACGCTCCTTATAATCCCTGGTATTAATACCCGCACCTACCATATAGCGTTTAAAGTCATCTATTAATTCATGTTCATTTTCCTTATGATCATTATAATCTTTCCGAAAAACCATAGAAACCAATCTTTGCTCATCATCTACAATTGGAAGACAATTCAGCTTATGTTCCCAGATGATATCATTTGCTTCGCTTAAAGTTGTTTTGTCATTTGCCCAAACTATATCTTCGAATTTAGTCATAAATTCTTTCACCTTCGTATCTGGTGTAGTTCGGCTAATTCGATAATCTCTGCTAGTTACAATTCCTGCCAATTTGCCTTCTGCACTTCCATCCATAGTTACAGCAACTGTGGAGTGACCCGTCTTTTCTTTCAGTAATAAAATATCTTCTAAGGTACTTTCTGGCGAAATATTTGAATCACTTACCACAAATCCTGCCCGGTAGCTTTTGACGCGTGCAATCATCTGTGCTTGTGTTTCTATGGATTGAGACCCATAAACAAAAGAAAGACCACCTTCTTTTGCCAAAGCGACTGCCATCTTATCGTCTGATACAGATTGCATCACTGCCGATGTCATTGGCATATTCAAAGTAAGGGAAGGCTTGCTTCCTTTCTTGAATTTTACTAATGGTGTTTTTAGACTGACATTTCCCGGGATACATTCCATTGATGAATATCCAGGTACTAATAAATACTCCCCAAAGGTATGGGATGGCTCATTCATATAAGTTGCCATGTGATTATTCTCCTCTCTTGGTGCATATTCTGATGTTTCATCATATATTATCTATACTTTTAGCTTTGCTTTTAGTATTCTAATAACTGATTCATTAATTCTTTCTTCTGTAATAGTTTTACTTCTTACTGCACTAATCACTCCATTATAAGCCGTCTCAAAATCCTCTGGTTGTAACATCATATCACATCCCGCCTGTATGGCTTTGACTGCAACACTTGCAGAATCACCTGTTTGGGTAATCACACCTGCATCTAATGAATTCGTAATAATAATGCCGTTGTACTTCAATTTCGTCCGCAAAAGATCCTTGACGATCTTAGGAGATAAAGAGGCTGGAGTATCATCTCCAACAATACTTGGGAAGGATACATGTCCCACCATCATAAAGTCTACATTTGCCTTAATTGCCGCTTGAAAAGGCACTAAATCTATCTTCTGTAATTGCTCCATGCTTTTAGAAGAGGTGGCTGCAAGAGTTTCTGCATCCTCTATACTATCTCCATTTCCAGGGAAATACTTTCCTACAGAACGAATTCCTTTACTTTGCATACCCTTTATTATTTCCGGCACCATAGCAGATACTGATTCTGAAGTTGCACCAAACGCTCTTGTACTAATCTGTGTATTTTGTGGATTAGTACACACATCTGCTAATGGAGCAAAATCAACATTAAATCCATATGTTGACAAATATCCGCCAAGAACAGTTCCCGCTTCCTTTGCTTTGGAAGCATCCCCTGTTTTCCCTATATCCTTCATATCTGCAACCTGGGGTACCTGTACCAATCCACTATTAGCAAGACTGGATGCCTGTTTTCCGCCTTCTTCTTCAATTCCCAAAAACATAGGATATTTATTGTATGCTTTCGTATTGGTAAGCATAGTTTTTAATTGGGTCTCATCTTCTACATTCTGAGTGCTATAGTAAAATCCGCCAACCGGATATTTCGTCAGCATCTCCTTGGTAGTATCACCCGCCTGGACGACTACTTCCACGTCCGTTAATGCTTCCGGTTTTATAAAGAACATTTGAGCAACTTTTTCTTCCAGCGTCATACGAGCCATGAGCTCTTTTGCTTTTGATTCCGCAGGATCTTCCTTACTTTTGGATGCATCCTTTGACGGTTCTTTCTTTGTATCTGTATCCTTTGTAGTTTTTTTTGTTTCAGATTTCTGAACATCTCGTTTTTTTGATTGTTTAAATCTTATTTCTTGTTTATTTTTTTCTATATTTTTAGGTTTGCTCATCGTAGTATATACCACAAGACCTCCAACACCCAGTCCCGCTGCCAAACCAATACACAGAAAAAGAATAATCCAAAATCTAAATTTAATCCTCCTTCGATTCTTATAAATACGCTTTTGATTCCAGCGCCTCTTCCCCATCTTACTTCTATCGATGCGCTCTTCCTTTCTCCACATAACCAGTTCCCTCTCTCATCTAGTCTATATCCATCCACCGTCTACGGTGATAATCTGCCCCGTCATATATTCATTTCCATTTGTGGTCAAATTTATAATAATATCTGCAATCTCCTTTGGCTCTGCAAATCTTCCTGCTGGGATGTCTTCTGCAAGCCTGCTTTTTTCTTCCACTGAAAAGCATTCATTCATGCTGGTATTTACCATTCCAAGCGCTAATGCATTTACTTGAATGTTACTAGGTGCCAATTCCTTAGCTAATGCCCGTGTCATTCCTTGAACTCCAGCTTTAGTTGCTGAATAGGCTACTTCACAGGATGCACCCACTTGTCCCCATACGGAAGAAATATTTACGATCTTCCCCGACTTCTGATGCACCATATAAGGAACTACTGCCCTTGAGCAATAAAATACAGATGATAAATTCGTATCTAATATTCTCTTCCACTCTAAATTCGTCATATCAGTTATAAGCCCTATATAGGATATTCCCACATTATTAATTAAAATATCAATTCCTTGAAATCTTTGTTCTATTTCAGAAAAAAGATGCATAACAACTTGAGGATCTCCCATATCTCCTATAAATATTAGACAATTTGCTCCATATTTTATAAGTTCCCTCTCTACTGCCTTTAATTGTTCTTCCTCTTTCAAACAGGTAATTACTACATTGTACTGTAGTTTTGCATATGCCAAAGCAATTGATTTTCCTATACCTCTTGATGCCCCTGTTATTAATACTGTCTTCTGCAATCTGCTTTCCTCCACATAGTTTCTTCTACGATACCATATTCCGACACATTTCACAATACTTATGAACCACCTATGCGTGAAAAAAGGCACTTCCGTCTACTCGGAAATACCTTTTTGTTAATTTTATAAGTTCGTTCGGATGCTCTGAATTCTTCCGCTGTTTGTCCGCTGCCGTCCTAATTTGCACTGCCTAGCGTAACTTCTACTGTTTGTTCCTTATATCCGCCGTCTGAATTAGGTATCTGCAGCGTAATCTTAACATTGGAGCCTTTTTTATAATATTGCAATTGTTCTTGCAACGTACTCATACTATCAATATTCGTTCCTTCTAGTCCTGTAATAATACTACCCTTTGCAATACCAGCTTTTGCTGCTCCGCCTCCTGCTATTGCCTCTGAAACATATACTCCAGAAGGCATACCATACATCTGTGCACTTTCTGCCGTAACATCTACACCTTTGATTCCAATAAATCCTTTTTCATTATCCGATAACTTGGTCTTGGTCTCTTGATTCATCAGAGCATTGATTGTTTCACTTGCATCAGAAATTGGAATCGCATATCCCATGCCTTCTACTGCTGATGCTGCAAGCTTAGCAGAATTAATACCAATTACTTCTCCATTTATATTTAACAATGCACCTCCACTATTACCTGGATTTATTGCTGCATCTGTTTGAATCAACTTGTTTTCTGAATCTTCTACTTGAATGGTACGATTAGTCGCACTGACTACTCCAGTAGTAACAGACTGCCCATATCCCAAGGCATTTCCAATTGCAATCACAGGCTCTCCCACTTTTATAGTAGTTGAATCTCCTAACGTAGCAACGGAGATTGCTTCTGTTGTGGAAGCCTCAATATTAGTTCTATTAACTGCAATCACTGCCAAGTCCTTCTTTGCATCGGTACCTTTAATCTGTGCTTCAACGCTTTTCCCATCAATAAAGCTAACCGTCAGCGTTTTACTGCCTTCTACAACGTGATTGTTGCTCAAAATTAATAATTCCGTATCGTTTTGTCCTATAATAATTCCCGAGCCACTACTTTCGCTCTCCTGCTGGTTCACACCGCCAAAAAAATCCTGTACCTGCTGTACACTCATATTCGTAATAGACACCACCGACGGCATAACATTTTCCACTACTTTAGACACATCTGATACCACCGAACTGGAAGTCTGAGTCACCTCTGTTTTCGTAACTGGTGTCTCTTTCACTGATTGTTTTGAATTGAGTCCCAATAGTTTACTTCCTATATAGTTCGTTGTAAGAAATGCACTGCCTCCTACAACACCAAATATGGCTGCTAAACATACGATCATTAATACTTTTGGTATGTGATATTTTTTTCTTGGTTTTTTTCCTTGCGAATCTTCCTTCATCTCTGTTTCATTTGGTACATAATAATTATATCTATTGTCCATAATCAAGACTCCTTTCCTCTATGTTTATGAACCTAGTTTATCTTTTATTTGTGTTGAAAATGTGTTTAAACAGTTAAAATAATTCAAACTATTCCACCGTTACCGATTTTGCCAAATTTCTTGGTTTATCTACATCACATCCTCTTCCAATAGAAACATAATAACCAAATAATTGCAATGGGATAATAGCTAGCGAATTTGTGAAATACGGATTGGTTTCCGGAATATACATCACATAATCTGCCGTACGCTCTACTTCTTCATTCCCTTCCGTTGTAACTGCCATAACGAAAGCGCCCCGTGTACGAACTTCTTCCATATTGCTCAGCATTTTCTTATACAGGGCTTTCTGCGTTAATACTGCTGCAACCAAAGTACCCTCTTCTATCAACGAAATCGTTCCATGCTTTAATTCTCCTGCTGCATATGCTTCAGAGTGAATATAGGATATTTCTTTTAATTTTAAAGAGCCCTCCATGGAAATTGCATAATCCAACCCTCTTCCAATAAAGAAGATATCTTTCGCTGCCAAATAACGATTTGCAAATTTCTGTATTTTCGTTTTATGTTCCAGCAGCATATCCACCTGATCCGGAAGTTTTCTCATATCTTCTATCATTTGCTGCAATTCTTTATGGTCTATCGTTCCTCTGATCCAAGCAAAATTCATCGCCAATAAATAAATAGCAATCAGCTGTGCGGAATATGCCTTTGTAGTAGCTACTGCTATCTCTGGTCCCGCCCATGTGTATAATACACAATCCGACTCCCTGGAAATAGAACTTCCCACTACATTCACAATTCCAAGAACCTTCGCACCTTTCCTTTTTGCTTCTCTTAACGCTGCCAGCGTATCTGCCGTTTCTCCTGATTGACTAATTACAATTACTAACGTGCCCTCCTCAATAATCGGATCACGATATCGAAATTCCGATGCCACATCTACTTCTACCGGAATTCTAGTCAATCCCTCCAACACATATTTACCGGTCATACCTACATGACTTGCCGAACCACAGGCTACAATCTGTATTTTCTTAATCGCTTTGATTTCTTGTTCTTCCATATCCAACTCATCAATTATAATTCTTCCATTCTTTATACGAGGAGAAAAGGTGTCTCTAATTGCCTTGGGCTGTTCATACATTTCTTTTAACATAAAATGTTCATAGCCTACCTTTTCAGCGGCATCCAAATCCCAATCAATGGTAGTAAATGTCTTTTCAATTGGTTCTTCATCCACATTGAAGAATTCCATAGAGGATTTAGTCATACGAACGATTTCTTCATTCTCAATAAAACATACTTCCCGGGTATATCGCAGTACTGCTGGTACATCAGAGGCCAGAATATTACCTCCCTTGGTACTTCCTACAATTAATGGACTGTCCTTACGAACTGCATACAGCTGATCAGGAAATTCCTGAAACATAATACCAAGTGCATAAGAACCTTCCATACGAGTCATAATCTTCGTAATTGCTTCTAATGGATTACCCTGATAATAATAGTCTAACAAATGAGCAATTACCTCTGTATCTGTCTCCGAAAGGAATTGATATCCTTTTTGTATAAGCTTTCCTTTCAACTTATCATAATTCTCAATAATTCCATTATGAACCACTACAATACTTTCATCTTGGTTAAAATGAGGATGTGCATTTACATCGGATGGGGAACCATGCGTTGCCCATCTCGTATGTCCAATACCCATATATCCAGGCATGGTGGCACCTTCATGAGTCAATTCACTTAATACCTTAAGTCTCCCTTTTGATTTCATCATGGAGATTTTCGTTCCATCATAAATGGCTATTCCCGTTGAATCATATCCTCTATATTCTAATTTTGACAGACCATCCAATAAAATAGGTGCTGCTTGTTTATCTCCTATGTAACCAACGATTCCACACATGTTATATCCTCCTATTGTGTTTGTTGTACAAAGCATCTTTTTCTTTGCACTTTCGGGTTACAGTATAACAAAAGTGCAAAAAAAAGTAAAGAAAAAAGATATGGATTTTTCCATATCTTTTTCTTTATTTTTCCTTAAGTGCTAATCATCCAAATCAATAAAATCTACCGTAAAATCATCCTCATCATCATATTTCGGGAATTGCATATCTTTTTTAACCGGCTTTTCTTGTCTTACTTCTGGTTTTGCTGTATTTCTTGTCTGATACTTCACATCTGACTGACTGGCTGCTCTAGAAGCGGGCTGCCTTACTTCGGGCCTTCCTGTTCTCTGTGGACGTGAATCCGAAGTTCTTTGAGGCGTTGTCTTGGCGATAGATTCATCATGCAAATCAAATTCTTCCAAATCCTCGAACTCTTCATATTCCTCATCATCTTCATCTATTTCATCTTCAAATTCATCTTCAAATTCATCTTCAAAATCCATATTAGATCTTTTGAATTTGGCATCCTTTTTGCGTACTGGAAGGACTTCATCTTCATCTTCATCCTCTTCCTCATATATTTCATCTAATTCTTGGTTTCTATGGTACAGCTTCACACCTAATACAAGAATAACAATTAGAAATACCAGGAAAATTCCCCATACACCAATCAAAAGCTGTTTCATATAC
>JAVXHY010000007.1:77842-78989 GCA_036656615.1 Lachnospiraceae bacterium
AATTAGAAATACCAGGAAAATTCCCCATACACCAATCAAAAGCTGTTTCATATACTTATCTACAAAATTAGTAGCCTTGCCCAGTAATCCACCTTTAGCTGCATCTGTGTCCTTAGATGATTTTGGAACATTAAATCTTTGATAGGTTCCATCTTTCGTATCATGCTGGTAATACCCCTTGGTACCATCACTACCCAATGCATAGACTACATAATAATCTGGATTTTTTGCATTTTGCCAAGCAATGAATTTCTCCCCATTCTCTGTTTCTAACGTGGTCTCTACATACTCACTTGGAAGCTTTGCTTTACCTGTTTTATTTAGTAACATAATATACGCATTTTCTGAAATATCAATCTTAACGAAAGGAGCAAATACATCGGTATCACCATCGTATAAGAAGAATTCCCCTTTTCCCGCCTCATCCTGAAGGAAAAACATGTATTGCCCACTTGATTCCTGCATGATTACTTGTCTGTCAGCGCCTTCATAACTCAGTGTAGACCGTGTAAATCCTTCTGGTATATCCACATCTGCAAAGTTCTCTGCAATCGTATAGTTTTTATCGTTCATTTTCACTTGGACTGCATTTCCAGCTACCGGAGCAGGAGCTGTCGTTCCATCCCCAGGGCCAATTGTTACTTTAGACGCACCCAAGGATAGGTTCAATTTCTCATTATTATATAAAAAAGCCGTATAATTTCCAACATTGATTGCTGTTTCACCTTCTTTTAAAGCTTTGAAAACAATACTAAAGCTTAATTCTGATGCAGCTCCATCTCCTGATCCTGATAAATTAACTGTACCACCACTTCCAGTAGCATTGGTTCCGCTTTTAAATTCCAAAGCTGCCGCATCATAGGTAACTGTTATCTTTCCGTCGCCAATGGCTCCACCACCGGTACGAACCTTTACATCCACTGTGACCTCTTGACCTACTGCCGTAGCAGGATCCGAAAACATAAGTGTACCCTCCGCTGCATGAGCCGCAAATGAAACCCATGGAACAGCTAGACATACTGCAAATAAAAGTGTAGTAATCTTTTTCATTATCTTCATGTATTTTCCCTCATTTCCTTCCATCAATCTGCTAACCTACTTCTTATGGTGTAACTGTTCCGCCTCCCGTTCCTGGATCCGGTGGGGT
>JAVXHY010000007.1:79089-82007 GCA_036656615.1 Lachnospiraceae bacterium
AACCTACTTCTTATGGTGTAACTGTTCCGCCTCCCGTTCCTGGATCCGGTGGGGTGACCGTTCCTCCTCCAGTTCCTGGATCTGGCGGGGTTACCGTTCCTCCTCCAGTTCCTGGATCCGGTGGAGTTACCGTACCTCCTCCAGTTCCCGGATCTGGTGGGGTGACCGTTCCCCCTCCAGTCCCTGAATCTGGTGGGGTGGGGTGACTTGTATTGCCATTATTAGTATTTTGATTATTGTTTGGAGTAGTCGTCGTGTTATCATAATAATTTTGTTCTACTTCCTCTGGTGCTACCTTAGCTCCGGTAGCAGCCCGATAGGCAATTCCATTACTCACCTTTGTAAGCTTGGAAGAAGGTACATATCCATCCTCACCAAATAAATACTTGTGCAATTCGATTGCATTACTTTCTAAAGTCTGTGGAATAACAATACTTCCAATACCTGAAAGTGTATCTGTAGTCTTGTCAATTGGAAAGCCAGTAGACGGAGCCAACTTATACTTACTTGCATACTTTGCATAACCAAGCAACTCTGGCAAAGTAAAGTTAGTGGAAACCTGTGGAAATACCTCATCTACAATTTTATTAATTACAGAAAGCTTAGAATTTTGTGCTTTTGCAATAATCTTCTCTAACACACTTCGCTGACGCTCTGCTCTTTTGAAATCATCTCCAGCTGTATATCGAATTCTAGCATACGCAGTAGCCTGTGTTCCATTTAGCGTCTGCAGTCCTGGTTCAAAGACTCCTTCTGAATCAATTCCGGTTGATTCAATAATTTCACAAGAGTACCCTGTAATATAATCCACTTCCTCTGGCGAAACATCAATATCGATTCCACCGATTGCATCTATCACAGACACCATCGCATTAAAATTTACTGTTACGTACTTAGTAATATCCAAATCTAAATTCTTATTAAGCATTGCTACTGCTTCTTCTGGACCGCCAAATGAATACGCCGCATTTGCCTTGTTATATGTCCCATCGGATTGTTCCATCAGGGTATCACGAAAAACCGAAGCCAGCTTTACTTCCTTTGTTTCGTTGTTCAAACTGGCTATCATAATCGTATCACTTCTGGTATCTTTACCTAATTCACCTTCTCTAGAATCTACACCAAATAAAGCAACATTGGTATAACCGGTTAATTTTTCTTCCACTTCCTCTGTTATATTAAGTTTCTTTGTATCCAAAACTTGGTTGTCTATTTTACCTAACTTGCTAGCCAACAGCACGACTCCGGCTGTTGCAACAATGACTACAGTACCTCCAAAAATTGCAGCAATCTTCTTTCCTATGGACCAAGATGCAAACCCTCGCTTAGGTTTCCTTCTTCCACGTCTTTTTGCTCTTCTTTTTGCCATATTTATATCCTTTCATCCCTTAGTTTACACTCACTTACCCTTTATCATACAATATTTCCCTTAAAACATCAATTAAGAAATAATTTTATTTCCATCATTTCCAATATCTTGGGTTCATAGTACATTTATTTACTACCCATTGTGGTAGCTTCTGATAATTTCTTCCCAAACGATAGCCTATATACTTACATCCACTTTGTGCTATCAGTACAATCACTAACCAGGGCTTTCTAATCTTACATAAATATTGCATCGTTTTCTTAACCAGCCTGATTCCCTCTGTTTCTGATTTGATACCTTCAAATACCTCCGAATGCTGTGTTTGTGAAACTGCCAAATCAAAATTTCTCTTCAACTGCTCTAGGCATCCATAATTATGAGAATGAATCACCTTAGCAGATGCTGCATATGCAACCTTATATCCGGCGCGAACCATGGTTCCTGCAAGAATCATATCCTCATTAAAAATAGTCTTTCTTGTAAATCCTCCCATTAGATTATATATGTCTTTGCGATAAGCTGCACAGACATTTGAACAAAAAAAGGTCTTGATTCCTAATTCCGGTAAATCTTGATTACTTTTCACCCTACTCACATTGGGATAATTGAATTCTCTTGTATAGGATTCAATCACTCCGCATGTAGGATTCGGCAGCTGTCTTCCATAGACCACACCTACTAGTTCATCTTCAAAAGGCTTTACCAGTTCTTCAATTAATTGCGGGTTACACGGAACTGCATCCTGGGTCAAATATACCATGATATCTGCATTTGATTGTAACGCACCCTGATGTCTCGTTCCACCATGGTCAAATGCTTCTGGTTGGATATGTGTGATTTCCAAATTCCCATACTCCTGGCAAAATTTCTCTGGAAAAGTATCTGTCAGCGTATTCATTACATAAATTCGATGAATGGGGTAACTTTGCTGCTGCAGTCTTCGTATTAAAAGCTTAAATTTCTCATCTGGCTTATAAGTTGGAATGATAATGTCTATTATTTTCTTTTCCATTGTTTAAGTCTCTTCTTTCTTGGGATATCCAACGTACAACCTGTTAGAATATTAAATTCTTTATTCAGCTATATAATTTTCACTGTTCTCTACGCCGGTTTCATCAGTATAGGTTTCATCCGTATAGGTATCTTGATTATCTACATCTTGTCCTGTTAAATAATTAATATCATTGTTGATTTCCCATACCTTATCTGAAGGTTCATATTCCTCTTTTCCAAATAAGAACTTATGAAGCTTTGACACGTTGTCAGCGTAGTTAAGTGGAACTACATAAGAGCCTTCATGATCTTGTACAACATCCGTATCTGCTACTTCAAATGGAAAACCGGAAGTCTTACCGATTTTATATTTCATTCCATTAGCCGCTACACCCATCATCTCTTTGGTAGTGAAATTAGTAGAGACCTGGGGTAGAACTTTATCAACAATACGGTTCAGAGTAATTAGATTTGCCTTTTGGGCTTTTTCCACAATCTTCCCAAGTACTAGACGCTGACGCTCGGTACGTTTGAAATCATTTCCATCTGTATAACG
>JAVXHY010000008.1:0-78093 GCA_036656615.1 Lachnospiraceae bacterium
TTTTGCTTGGCTGGAGCAATAATGCTCGCCGCGCTTTTGCTTGGCTGGAGCGATAATGCTCGCCTAGCTTTTGCTTGGCTGGAGTTTGTTGTATAGAGATAAAGGTTCCGTGCGCCTAGGCTCGATAATACCTCGCCAACGCTTGGGAACGGTCTTCTCACTAGACTCGAAAGGACCTCGTCAAGTGTTCAGTACCTACCAGCTTGCTTTTCTTACTCCTGGGATTTGACCTTTATATGCTAATTCACGGAAGCAAATTCTGCAAATTCCGTATTTTCTTAAATATGCATGTGGACGTCCACATATTCTACAACGGCTATATTCTCTAGTAGAGAATTTTGGATCACGTTGTTGTTTGATTTTCATTGATGTTTTTGCCATGAATTTCCCTCCTTTACTTCGTAAACGGCATGTTAAATAATGTTAATAATTCACGCGCTTCTTCGTCTGTTTTGGCAGTTGTAACAAATATTACATCCATACCTCTTACTTTATCAACCTTATCATATTCGATTTCAGGGAAAATCAATTGTTCTTTTATACCAAGAGCATAGTTACCTCTTCCGTCAAATGCGTTAGGATTAACACCTCTAAAGTCACGTACACGAGGTAATGCTAAGTTGATCAAACGATCAGCAAATTCATACATTCTTTCCCCTCTTAATGTAACTTTACATCCGATAGCCATACCTTCTCTAAGTTTAAAGTTAGCTACAGAATTTTTTGCTTTTGTAAGAACAGCTTTTTGTCCTGTGATTTTTTCTAAATCTGCTACTGCTGATTCTAAAACCTTTGCATTTTCTTTTGCTTCACCAACACCCATATTAATAACTATTTTATTGAGTTTTGGTACTTCCATATTATTTTTATAACCAAATTTTTTGATCATTGAATCTACAATCTCACTTTGGTATATTTCTCTAAGTCTACTCAAAGTCCTGGACCTCCTTCCTCAAATTAATCTATTACTTCGCCCGTTGCTTTTGCTACACGTACTTTCTTATCTCCATCCATTTTAAATCCTACTCTTGTAGTTTTTCCTTTTTGGAGATACATAACGTTAGAAATATCAATCGCGCCTTCTTGATGAATGATACCACCATTTTGATTAGAAGCATTTGGTTTTGAATGCTTTGTCATCATATTAACGCCTTCAACCAATACTCTTTTATCTTTAACAGAAATAACTTTGCCTTCTTTGTCCTTATCTTTACCAGCGATAATTTTAACAGTATCACCTTTTTTGATTTTCATAGTTGACATATTGGCACCTCCCTATAATACTTCTGGAGCTAATGATACAATTTTCATAAATTGTTTTTCACGAAGCTCTCTTGCTACTGGTCCAAAAATACGAGTTCCTTTTGGGTTTTTATCATCTTTTATAATTACAGCAGCATTTTCATCGAATCTAATATAAGAACCATCTTTACGACGGGCACCTTTAACAGTACGAACAACTACAGCTTTTACTACATCGCCCTTTTTAACAACACCGCCTGGTGTTGCATCTTTAACAGTCGCAACGATAATATCACCAATAGCTGCATATCTTCTAGTAGAACCGCCTAATACACGAATGCAAAGTAATTCTTTTGCACCGGTGTTATCTGCTACTCTAAGCCTACTTTCTTGTTGTATCATGCAGGTAAACCTCCTTTATTATACATGCAAATAACAATTTGCCTTGCTCTATTTTGCTTTCTCAATAACTTCCACAAGTCTCCATCTTTTATCCTTGGATAAAGGTCTTGTTTCCATAACTTTAACAGTATCGCCAATGTTGCATTCATTGTTTTCATCATGTGCTTTTAATTTATAAGTTCTTTTAATGATTTTTTTATAAAGTGGATGTTTTACATGATCCTGAACAGCAACTGAAATTGTTTTATCCATTTTATTGCTAATAACCTTACCTGTACGTGTCTTTCTTAGGTTTCTTTCCACAATTTTCACTCCTTCCAAATGTTTACCGATCTATCTTCCAGCCTCTGTAATTACAGTTTGGATTCTAGCGATATTTTTTCTAACATCTTTAATTCTGCTTGTATTATCTAATTGATTTGTTGCATTTTGGAATCTTAAATTGAAAAGTTCCTTTTTAGCAGCTACTAATTCTTCGTTTAATTCAGTAACTGATTTTGTTTTTAAATCTTCTCTGAATGTTTTAATTTTCACTGTTATCACCGCCTTCTAAGTCTGCGCGAGAAACTACTTTACATTTACAAGGTAGTTTATGTGTTGCAAGACGAAGCGCTTCTCTTGCTATCTCTTCTGATACTCCAGAGATTTCAAACATAACGCGTCCTGGTTTAACAACTGCTACCCAATATTCTAAGGTACCTTTACCGGAACCCATACGTGTTTCAGCTGGTTTTGTAGTTACTGGTTTATCTGGGAATATTTTAATCCATACTTGACCACCACGTTTGATATAACGTGTCATAGCAACACGGGCAGCTTCAATTTGGTTTGAACGGATCCAACATGGTTCCATTGCAACAATACCATATTCACCATTTACAATTTTGTTTCCTCTTAGGGCTTTTCCCTTCATGGAACCACGGAATTGTTTACGACGTTTTACTCTTTTTGGCATTAACATTATTTATCGCTCCCTTCCTTAATTGCTTTAGTTGGAAGAATTTCGCCTTTGTATATCCATACTTTAACACCAACTTTACCAAAAGTTGTATTAGCTTCAGCGAATCCATAATCAATATCAGCTCTAAGTGTTTGAAGAGGAATAGTTCCTTCGCTGTAGAACTCTGTACGAGCCATATCAGCGCCGCCCAATCGTCCTGCAACAGCAGTTTTAACACCCAAAGCACCTGACTTCATTGTTCTAGACATACAAGATTTCATTGCACGTCTAAATGAAATACGATTTTCTAACTGTAATGCAATATTCTCTGCTACAAGTTGAGCATCTTTATCAGGTCTTTTAATTTCTTTGATATCTACAACCAACTTCTTATCTGTTAACTTTTGAAGTTCAGTCTTAATTTTTTCAATCTCAGCTCCACCTTTACCAATTACAACACCAGGTTTTGCTGTATAAATAATTATTTTGATACGTTCAGACGCTCTTTCTATTTCAATCTTAGAAATACCTGCACTGTATAATTTTTTCTTAAGAAATGTTCTGATTGCATGGTCTTCTACTAAATAGTCTGCAAATTTTTCTTCTGCGTACCACTTGGAATCCCAGTCTTTAATAACACCGACTCTTAAGCCATGAGGATTAACTTTCTGTCCCATTATTTCCCTCCTTATCTTTCATTAAGCACTAGTGTGATGTGACTCATTCTTTTTTCGATTCTATAAGCTCTACCTTGTGCTCTAGGTTTAATTCTTTTCATTGTTGGACCTTTATCTGCGAAACATTCTTCAATATAAAGGTTATCAACGTTCATACCGTTGTTATTTTCAGCATTTGCAATTGCTGAATCTAATACTTTCTTTATTAAGCTTGAAGCATATCTTGGATTATATGTCAAAATAGCAAGCGCTGTTTGTACATCCTTACCTCTAATGGCATCCAATACGAAACATGCTTTTTGAACTGAAACTCTTGCATAAGATAACTTAGCTGATGGTCTCGTATCTTTAATAGCATTTCTTTCTCTTTTGATTTGGGATCTATGTCCTTTAGCCATGGATGAACCCTCCTTTCAAATACATTTATCTAACTTTTGATTTCTTTTCGTCTTTTCCATGTCCTCTGTAAGTTCTAGTTGCAACAAACTCTCCGAGTTTGTGTCCAACCATATCTTCTGTAACATACACTGGCACATGTCTTCTACCGTCATGAACTGCGATTGTATGACCAATCATTTGTGGGAAAATCGTAGAGCGACGAGACCAGCTTTTAATAACTGATTTGTCCCCTGCTGCATTCATTGCGTCAATTTTCTTAAGTAGACTTGCGTCTGCAAATGGACCTTTTTTAAGTGAGCGAGCCATAGGTTCTAACCTCCTTGTAAACTGATTTATTTGATATTTTTACCATCTCTTCTTCTAACGATCATCTTGTTAGATTGTTTATGTTTCTTTCTTGTCTTAAGACCAAGAGCAGGTTTACCCCAAGGTGTACTTGGACCTGGACGGCCTATTCCTGTCTTACCTTCACCACCACCGTGTGGATGGTCGTTTGGATTCATAACAGAACCACGTACTGTTGGTCTAAATCCCATATGACGCTTACGTCCAGCTTTACCAATGTTAATCAGATTGTGGTCACCATTTCCCACTACTCCAATAGAAGCGCGGCAGATGATTGGAACCATTCTCATTTCTCCTGATGGAAGTCTAAGTGTTGCATATTTTCCCTCTTTAGCCATCAATTGTGCACTGTTACCAGCAGAACGAACTAGTTGTCCACCCTTGCCTGGATACATTTCAATATTATGAATTTGTGTACCTACTGGAATTGCTGAAAGTGGCAAGCAGTTTCCTACTTTAACTTCGGCTTCCAAACCATTCATAATCTTCATACCATCTGTCAATCCAGCTGGTGCTAAGATATACGTTTTTTGTCCATCTGCATAGCAGATAAGTGCAATATTAGCAGTTCTGTTTGGATCATATTCAATACCAATAACCGTTGCTGGTATATTATCTTTATTTCTTTTAAAATCAATAATTCTATATTTCCTTTTTTCTCCGCCTCCGCGGTGTCTTACTGTGATTTTTCCCTGACTATTACGACCTGCCGTTTTACTTAAAGATGATACTAATGATCTCTCCGGTGTGCTCTTTGTGATTTCGCTAAAATCCGAGCCAGTCATATGTCTTCTAGAAGGTGTATATGGGCGATAAGTTTTAATTCCCATTACTGTCACTCCTTTCATTCTTCAATATTTGTTGTCACGCTATTGTAGCGTATATTTTATTGTTACGGTGCTGAATTTTATAGACCTTCAAAGATCTCGATATCCGCACTTTCAGTTGTTAACTGAACAATTGCTTTTTTTGTTTTCGAAGTTTTTCCTGATGTTGCTCCACGTCTCTTTTTCTTGCCGTCAAGATTCATCGTATTAACACTTTTAACTTTCGTTCCTGCAAACATTTTTTCTACTGCTTCTTTAATTTGATTCTTATTTGCTTCTGGATGAACTAAAAATGTGTATTTTTTTTCGGTCATTGCTTCCATACTTTTTTCTGTTACTATTGGTTTAAGGATTACATCATAATATTGTATATTTGCCATTACGCATACACCTCCTCAATAGTCTCAACAACAGCTTTGGTTACTATTACTGTGTTGTATTTTAAAATATCATATACATTAATTGTATTTGTACGTGCTGTTTTAATAAATGGAATATTTCTTGCAGATAATTCTGCGTTTTTATTTTCATCTTCCAACACTACCAATGCCTTAGATATTTTTAAGTTATTTAACATTTCCTGGAATTTCTTTGTTTTCACTTCATCAAAATTGATTTGATCTAAAACAATGAATTTATTTCCTTCTACTTTAGAAGTAAGAACGGACAAGAGAGCAGCTCTCTTTTCTTTCTTATTTAATTTGAATGAATAATCTCTTGGTGTTGGAGCGAATACTACACCACCGCCAGTCCATTGAGGTGATCTTGTAGAACCTTGTCTTGCATGACCCGTTCCTTTTTGTTTCCACGGTTTTCTACCGCCGCCGCGAACCTCAGCACGTGTCTTTGCTTTTTGTGTTCCCTGACGTTTATTTGCAAGTTGGCTAACAACTGCCATGTGTACTAAATGTTCATTGACATCAACACCAAATACAGCATCGCTTAAATCGATTGTTCCAACTTCATTGCCTTCGATATTATAAACAGATACATTTGCCATCTGTGTGTTCCTCCTTTCCTATTAAAGCTTAGTTAGCTTTTACAGTTTCTTTAATTGTTACAAGTGATTTCTTAGGTCCTGGTACAGCGCCCTTTACTAAGATTAAATTATTCTCAGCATCAACTCTAACAACTTCAAGATTTTGAGTTGTAATTTTTTTGCTTCCCATATGTCCTGGCATTTTCTTTCCCTTGAAAACTTTACTTGGGTCAGATGCAGAACCATTAGAACCAGCGTGACGATGGAATTTAGAACCATGAGTCATCGGTCCTCTGCTTTGATTATGTCTTTTAATTGCGCCCTGGAATCCTTTACCTTTAGAAATTGCAGTTGCGTCAATCTTGTCGCCTGCTGCAAATATATCAGCTTTAATTTCATTGCCCAATGCATACTCTTCTGCATTTTCCAGTCTAAATTCTCTTACAAATCTTTTTCCAGAAACCCCAGCCTTGTCAAAATGACCCTTTTCAGCTTTTGTTATACCATGTCTGTGTGCAATCTCTTTTTTACCGCTCTTGTTTTTATTGATTATTTTATCTTTCTTATCAACAAAACCTACTTGAACAGCACTATAACTGTCATTTTCCACTGTTTTAACCTGTGTAACAACACAAGGTCCAGCCTGTAATACAGTTACCGGAATTAAAATTCCATCTTCATTGAAGATTTGAGTCATTCCGACTTTTGTAGCTAAAATAGCTTTCTTCATTATTACTTCCTCCTGTAATCTACAGCGGATTACGCTTCAAGCGCAATCATCCTAAATATAAGGATACATACTGTTTTGAATTTTGATTCTTTACTTAGACTTCATTTTAATATCGATATATACCCCAGCTGGCATTTCTAATCTAGATAATGCATCTACTGTTTTTTGAGTAGGTGTGATAATATCAATGAGTCTCTTATGAGTTCTTTGTTCGAACTGTTCTCTAGAGTCTTTGTACTTGTGTACTGCCCTAAGAATTGTTACTACTTCCTTTTTAGTTGGAAGTGGCACTGGTCCACTCACTTGTGATCCGTTTTTCTTTACCGTTTCGATAATTTTCTTTGCAGATGCATCTACCAATTGGTGATCATACGCTTTTAATGTGATTCTCATTACTTGACTTGCCATAAAAAAAGTCGCCTCCTTTTCGTACTATTAACCTAAGTACGACAAGCGGTGACTGTACACTCTCCCGTGTGTGTCATTAAAACTTCACACGTTGTTCCACTCTCTTAGTGGTCCTATGATTCGTACAGTGACTTGTCGCCAGTTTCCTAACTTGACATTCGCTCAACGGAAAACCTACTATATATAAAGTAGCAACCTCACGTTTCAACGCTATCATGTCACAGCTTTATTAGTATACTAGATGCATTCCATCTTTTCAAGCATTTTTTAATAATAATTGTATTTTTTTTGTATTTTTTTTAAAACACTGACTTCTTAGCATTTTTATTTTATATCCTGCATAACATTATATAGAAGAAATGCATTTTTATCTGTCTAATTATACATTATCGTGTTATTTTTTATTAATTTGATTGACTTTTTCAGTAAAAGTTGGTAAAATTAGATAATAAATAGACAAGCGAATAAATATATACATATCGGGGTTGTTATATTTAGTATTATTTTGTCTATTTCACTGTTTCAAAACTAACAAATCTGGAGGGATGAATTTATGGACGTTATTATGATTTTAAGAATCGTGCTAGGTATTTTTGTGTTATGTTCAGCTTTTTATTTTATTAAAGACTGTTTAGCACACAAAGAGGATTTCACAAAGGAAAAGATAGTTCCTTTGGCTATCATCGGTGTAATCACTAACTTACTCGACACTTGGGGAATTGGTAGCTATGCAACGACACAGGCAGGCTTCAAATTTACAAAATCCAGTCGTGACGAAATTATGCCAGGTACTTTGAATGTTGGTGATACTTTCCCTGTAACATTAGAAGCTTTATTATTCTTTGGTTTTGTTGATATCAGTCCAATAACATTAGTATTGATGCTTGTAGGCGCAGTAGCAGGTGCTTTGGTTGGAGCTGGTATTGTTTGTAAATGGAATGTTAAATATGTACGTATCGGATTAGGTATTGGTTTGTTTGTACTTGCAATTGTATTAGCTTGTAAAACAGCCGGCGTTGGACCTTTTGGACTAGTAGGAACCGCAACAGGATTAACAGGAATCAAATTAGTAATCGGTGTTGTTGTCAACTTCTTCTTGGGCGCTCTTATGATGATTGGTGTTGGTTTATATGCTCCTTGTATGGCACTTGTAAGTGCACTTGGAATGAACGTTTCTACTGCATTCCCAATCATGATGGGATCTTGTGCTTTCCTAATGAATGCAGCTTGTTTCAAATTCATTAAAGAAGGAAAGTATGATAGAAAAGCAGCTCTTTGCTTAGCAGTATTTGGTTGTGTTGGTGTAGTTATTGCTTACAAAGTAGCATGTATGTTCTCTTTAACTGTTTTAACATACGTAATCTGCTGTGTAATGGTTTACACTTCAATTATATTCTTCAAGGATGCTTTCAAAGCACCAGCAGCTTAGTAAACATTATTTCTATTAATTACAAGGAGCTGTTGCACCGTCGGTTACAAAACCGAAAGTGCAACAGCTCCTTTTACTATATAAAAGAGGATGATTAATCCTCTTTCTTATTCTCTTTTTTAGCGGCCATCTTCTTTTCATGTTCTTCATTAACCACATCCCGGGCAAGATTGAAATTCTCTAGCTTCTGTTTCCATGTTAGTTTTGTCAGAATCATGATCTTTCCAGTTTTACCATGTATAAATTCAGCAAAGTCTAAGTTATTACCTAGCTTAAAATCTCTATATGGCAGAAGAAATAGCTCATCATTTACACTTATATAATAATTTTTGTTGTCTTTGAAACTTTGAACAATATCTCCGTATTTATATGATACCGCTTCTCCTCCTCTCGGGTTTGCAACAGTGAAGCCACTTTGACCAAATATAAATTCCATTTCTGATTGATTTTTATAATTATCATCCGTTTTCATTAATTTCCTGAGACCTATTTTATGTCTGGTAAAAGCAAATAGAAGAATTGCCAATCCAACGCCTCCACAACCTATCATACCTACAGGTCTGTCCTTTAGGAACATGGCCAATAATAAAAAACCACCGGCGATTACACAAAATCGATAAGTAGCCTTGGGACTTTTTATTCTACATGTAAACTTTACAAAATCTTCCAACGCTTCCTTGGTATGTTTTGTAACAACTTTGTACTTCGCTGTCATATTTTCTTTTCCCTTCTTTCTTCTATACTTCTGGTATCTTACTTCTTTAAAATTAACACAAAACTGCGCCAACTAAATTATTTTATAATATAATCAGCCAACGCAGTTCATATGTCTCTAAGTTTCTCTTACTTGTTTTCATTCATATCTTTTTTACGCATTTTAAGTTTCAGCAAAGCCATAGCTTTTCTACAGTCAAGTGTAGTCACATTGTTTTCACCAACCATATTGGTTTCTGTGCCATCTGCACTTTTATTAATATCAACGATATTGCCTTCTAAATATTCATTTGTTACAACAAACTGAGCAACCGTTCCACTAAAATTCAATCCTGTAGTTGGAATTCCTCGTATACCCAACTGTTCTACTGTATTGGTAAAGTCAACATCACTGTTGCCCCAACCATCAGATGAAATAATAACTCCATCTGCGCGCATAGATTCAGCCCATATTGCAGCTCTTGTTCCAACTAACATTTTCTCTTCATTTCCATCTGGGGTTCCAACAATCAAAATACCCATAAGGTCTAAATCTGTATCATTAGATACCACATCCAATAATGGATCACGAAAATGATGTAATGATGTTTCTTTCGTTGATGGTCCTATACCCATAACTATACCCTCCTACTGCATTGAGCGAATAATACCGTCACGATACTCATTTGGAGTAACAATAACTGGCATATTGCCTAAATCAATAATTGAACGCCCACCGGCTACTCCCGAAGGCTCTTTTGCGAAAAGGTGTGTGTCATACATCGCGCCTTGTCCAGCTACCTGTTTAATAATCAAAACACGTTTCTTTCCTTCTCTTACAATATCATGATATTCATGGCGTTCTGTACAAGCCTCACCTTTGAATTTTTTAATCTTATCACGATATGTTTGTATAAATTGATCACACGCTCTATGGGCAGCTGTTGGCCCTGGTCTTTCCTGACCCATTCCTGCAGCCAGTGTAACATCAAAAGAGATAATGTAATCATTATCACCGGGTGTACCTGCTCTGTTTAAATAAAGTTTTTCTTGCATATTTCCTTCTGAAGATCCGAATTCATATGTAGGAATTCCATTCGTATCAACTCCGGTAAGGATTACGTACACTCCAGTAATCGTATGTGTAATTCCTTCACCAATATTTCCAAGAACCTTTGTAGATATAGGCACTATATCCATCATAGACTCTGTATAGCGATCATGGTCACCTGGTTTGATTATTTGAATATCTATTTTTTCAATCAGTGGTTCTGACGCCACTAAACTTTCAATCATTTCCTTACTTACTAGCATTCTTCCATCTACAAAAATATCATTTTTTTCAGCCCACTCCACTTCATTTATGTGGTAGGCCTTTATAACAAGACGTCTTAAATCTTTTATCTTATCAGGCATCTCTAATGCACCTCCAAGTTTTGCTTTTAATATATTATACTGTACAAATTTCCAGTATATTTTTACTTGTTCTTTTAAAAAAAGGGCAGATGAAAAACATCTGCCCTTGGATAATTAAAGGTTTTAAACCTTTGCTGCGTATTCGAAAGGCAATGGAACAATTTTTCCAGGTGTCTGGATTGCAACTAATTGTTCAAGTGTTGCTTTTACGATAGCTGTTTGTTGTTCTACGTTGTTAGGAGCTCCAGCATTTGCACCCATAGGTACCAATGGGGCAACCGCACGAGGTGTTCCTGTTTGACGTACAACTGGTGGAAGTGCTGCAATAATAATTGTAGGTATTCCAGCTTCTTCAATTGCTCTCTGCACCAATACTGCAGAGCGGTGACAGGTTCCTCAGCCAGCTGTGAGGAGTACGCCATCGACATTTTCCTCTAAAAACATAGCTGCTACTTCTGGGCCTAATACATTTTTGAATTTTTCTTGGTTTCCACCACCACCCATGAATCCTGCATGTACAGGAGCACAAGCTTTAATAAAGCCTTCTTTTGCTAATTCATGAATACGGTCGATTGGGAACATACAGTTAATGTCTTTATTAACATCACTGTTATCATATCCACCATGTGATACCATTAATTCACTTGATTTCATTTTGTCTGTAACTTTTCTCCATGTGAAATCTCCAGCAAGATTAAATCTTTCCTGATCTTTATGGTGTACACCTGCAGCGGTCGCAAGAGCAATCGTCATATCTTTAAGCTCTTTTGTCACTGGTGTCCATACAGATGGTGGAGTAATAGGAACGAATATTTCTGATTGCATTCCTTTAACTAATGTTAAACTCATTGTTATACCTCCTTGTTATTGTGATTCTTTATGCGCATTTCTTCTTGTCGCTTGTTAGACGTGTCAAGGTTACTTACATATTTTTTATTGGCTTCTGGTCCCATCTGTTCCACAAAACTCATGTTCCATGCAACTTCCTGACCAACTATAATAGGATAATCCGTAATCAACATCCTCATTGGAATCTTTAAAAACCCCAGACGACCTTTAAGATCAATTCCTACACATCCATCATGTACCTCAATGATTACGCCTTCCATTCTAATAATTTTATCGCCATATTTCATATTGTTCACCTGATTTAGCTGTATTTTTCTTTTCTCTTCTCACTCATTGGTAAAGCTTGTTCGTTTTCTTCTAATGTAACTGATTTTCCTGTTACGCTAGAAATCAACTCAACATTGGTACTCTTAACGTTTGGATTCCATTTTTTCTCTGCTTTTTTAACTTCTTCTTCTACCATTGCTGCTTTTAACATAGCAAGTGCACGAACTGCATCTTCTGGGCAAAGTGTATTACAAGCAAGAACTTCGTTTTCGATACCAGCTTCTGATTTGTTGTTATCTACCATGTGTGTCATGTACTTGTTACCTACAACAAGAGCACCTTGAACTGCACAGAAAGACATACCAACTACAGGAGTTCCTCTCATACCAATTTGTTCAATATGACTTGCAAAGTCGATATGGTTATTTCCAAAGCCTTCTGTTGTAACAAAAGCTCCATCAACATCCATGCCTTCTACGGTCATACCAACACGTCTTGATACATAGAATTTTTCTGCGTTAATCTGTGGACTACCAACAAAGATAACACCACAAAGGTCAACTTCTTCATCATGTAATACTTCAAGAACAAGTGGCTCTCTCCAGTAATGTCTAGACATTTCTTTTGATGCTGGTCCAATACATGTTAAAGCGTGAATACAACCATCTAATACTTCCAAAGGAGATACTACTACTGGAACATTTCCTAAATCAACATTAGGATGAGCACCAAGTACACCAATTGGTTCAACAGGTAACAAGAAGTTATCATGCATAGCGCCTTGTCCCATAATTTCTTTTACAATAACAACTTTTTTCTTACCAGGACGACGTACTTGATTTAATTCTTCTGTATCAACAACCATAGATTCATCAAGTTCTTTCATAGCTTCACGGATTTCCTGTGTAATGTGATCAAATGCTGTATGAGCAGCAATTGGTCCACGTCTTTCCATGTTTGTCTTCTCTTGAATTGTAACTTGACCTTTGATAAAGATTTCTCCCTTATCTGGGCATCCTGGTCTATTCCATTGAATATTTTCATCCAAATATCCTTCAGAAGAACCAAATTCACCAATCTGAACACCATTATCGTCAGTACCTGTCAACATCATAACAACGCCATCAAGAACTCTAGTTACTCCAGAACCTAATTCTGATTCGCCTTCTTTTGTTGCAATTGGTTGAACGTCCATAACTGTTTCAGAATAAGTATGATATAAATCAGGTGTAATAATCTCTAATTTTAAATCATGAACTAATTCTTGTGATGCTACACTGTCTGCTTCAATTCCTTCACGAAGATATAAAGTAGTTCCTTCGATCTTAGTTTCAGGTCCTCTTTTTACTTCAGTGATTTTGAAATGTTTTCTTGTCAAGCTTCTAACTACTTTTGCTTCCTGTTCAACAGCTGGTGCATTCATTGCTGCTGCAACGCTAGCTGGAACTTCTACTGCTGTAGCAGAACCGCTTCCAATCCCTAATGGCAATTCAATATCAATATCTTTTCCTTTACCAATGTGGATTTTCAACACTCCTCCTGCAACCGATGTAGCACTTGCTACTGGTGCTGGTACTGCTACTGGTGCTACCTCTGCTGGTGCTTCCTCTGCTACCACTGGTGCTGCTGTAATACCTTCTAGTACATCTGCAGTTAATGGTGAAAGTGAATCACAAGTTTGAGTAAGTGTTGCACCTATTACTTGTCCGATGGTTAAACAACCATCTAATTTTAATAACCCTGAATCTACTAAATCATCGAAGATTGTTGGATCTTCCAAGTTAGCAGCTTCGATTGTAAGTCCTGCTTCGGCTCTACAACATAATACTGCAGGGTCATTTGCATGTTCCTTCGCTGTTTCAGCTGTAATTGACATATTGATTTCCCTCCTTATTTGTTTTACACGGATTATCCGTATTGCCTTATTGACCATTAGAAGCTCAATAAGTTTATATTTACAATCACTTTACTTCGCCACAGATACGGTGATATCTGTTGTAAAAAATCGGGGGTTCTTACCGGCTATGTAGTGATAGTAATACCAACATTTACTTAAAAAATACTAAATATCCTGATCAACCTTTTTAGATACAGTTAAATGTCTGTATAATGGATGACCTATTGTTCTCATAACATGATCTGTCTGATGGAATACTTTCAAGCCCATCTTTGGCGCGGAACCCATAACAGTGTTAGAACAATCTGAACAGTTACCAATAATAATATATTCACATTTATCTTTCTTAAATTGAATGCTGTTTTGAACTTGCCCTGGGCAATTTCCAGGTCTTTCACATTTCAGTGAACCATTTTTCATTTCAGCAGCTTGCTTGCACTTTGCAATAGACTTAACTGTACCATTCATTTTAGCACAAATATCTCTCAAACGTGCTTCATCTCCACTGCATGCACATATTAACAAGCCTACTGGAGCGCCTCCCAAATCAGGGAATTCTATTGTAACAAGTATTCCACCAGTTGTCTTTGTAATTGGTGCATCTATAACAGTTGGTTTTCCAGTGAAAGCTCCACCCATAATGATTTCACCATATGCTCCATCAATACCACCTGCTCGTTGAATTAAATCTCCAACACTTGTTCCAATTGGTACATCCATAAATACATGTTCTTCATTTCCGCCAACAATCTTACCACGTACAGTAACATTTTTGCTGAAACAAGGTTTTTTATCATCAATTGCTTCTGCAATTCTAGAGATCGTCTCACTATTAAGTACAATCGCATTTGCTGCTGAAGGCAATTGTGTTGGATCTAATTCAATACCCAAGCACTCTCTTACCACTGCACGTTCTTCACCCATTGGGTAAATGTCTGGCATTAAGAAAATTGAAATTGCCGGTTCATTTTTAATTGCTTCTTTAATAATTGAAATTGCTTTACTATTTTTCTTTTTGATTGCAAAAATTGCCTTTGCCGCATTTGAAATTTCCATAGCGTATTTGATTCCGCGAATGATTTTTTCTGGCTCTGTTTCAATTTGAATAATGTTATGGCGAAGTCCCGGTTCACACTCTGCCGCATTAATCAAGATGTATCCACCACTTAAATCCGTTCCTAGTTTCACACCTGTTGGAAATCCTGCGCCACCCATTCCTACAACTCCAGCAGCTTTGACCATTTCTAACTTACTGCCTTCTTCGATAGGAACAAACTCATCTTTTTGTTCTTCATCAGCCTTGATTATAATACGGTCTTCTTTTACTTCTTCCACTGTACCATAAACACCCGAGAAAATATTTGCTCCAAGTCCTGTAGGCGTAGCAAGCAACGTTCCCTTTTTCACTTTGTCACCAGCTTTTACAATTGCCGCACAAGGTGCACCTACGTGTTGTCTTAATAAAATTTGCAAATTATCCATGACATTCTCTTCTCCTTTTAAATTATATTATAAGTAAAAAGCTGAGCTCCCTCTGCTTACTTATTTATTTTACATATATAGGATTCGTCTATAAGTTACATTTGTGACAAACCAGTCTATTAATTAACATTTTGGCGGAAGTATGTGGGAATCGAACCCACCCAGGATGCTACTAACACCCTACACTAGTTTTGAAGACTAGGAGGCACACCAGTTACCCATCTACTCCCATAGTAATTTCCTCACCTCATATACAATAACATAAGTATTTGTAGATTTCAAGGGTGTTTTGGTCTTTTTTAAAGTAATTTTATTTTATCAAATTTTCATTGACTTTTCAAGGGTTTTAAAGCATAATAATATATAGAATCTGTACTATATACTAGAATGCAGTCTAATCGTTATAGTTTTATCATTTATCCGTTGGTTTTTAAAAAAACATCATAAAACTAATGCATTTTTATTCGTTTTAAAGGTGTTTTTATAAAATACTTATAGTTTATTCCTATAACTATAAGAACAAAAAAATCTTAAGGAGGTATGGATTATTATGGCAATCAATCCAAAATTAAACCTTGATTCGTTCGAAGCGACTTTCAAGGTAATCGACACACACACAGTAGGTGAATTTACACGCGTTATTTTCTCTGGTTTTCCTGAATTAAAGGGAGATACAATGATTGAACGCAAGCATGATTTAGCTAAAAATCATGACAAGTATCGTCAAGCTCTTATGTTTGAACCAAGAGGACATCACGACATGTTTGGTGCTTACATCACAACGCCAGTCAATCCTGAGGCTGACTTTGGTGTATACTTCATGGATACTGGCGAATATTTGAATATGTGTGGTCACGGAACAATTGGTTCTGTAACAGCTATCATCGAATCTGGTCTTGTAGAAGCTAAAGAACCTTACACAGAAGTAGTATTAGAAGCTCCTGCTGGAATCGTTCGTACAAAAGCTGAAGTAAAAGACGGAAAAGTACTTAGTGTTACTTTAACAAATGTACCTGCATTCCTTTACAAGGAAAACCTTAAAACAGTAATTGATGGAAAAGAAATTACATATGATCTTTCTTTCGGCGGAAGTTTCTTTGCATTATGTGATATTACACAGCTTGGAATGAACGTTGAACCTAAAACGATTCCAGAACTTACTAAGTTTGGTATGAAATTGATGGAACAAGTTAATAAGGAAGTAGAAATTAAACATCCAGTATTAGATATTACAACTTGTGATTTATCTGAATTATACTGCCCAACCACAACACCTGGTTGCGACATGAGAAATGTTGTAGTTTTCGGTAACAATATGGCTGACCGTTCTCCATGTGGAACAGGTACAAGTGCAAAACTTGCTTACCTTCACGCTAAAGGAGAAATCGGAATTGGTGAACCATTTGTATACGAAAGTTTCATAGGTTCTCAATTTAAGGGTGTTATTAAAGAAGAAACTACAGTTGGTGATTTCAAGGCTGTTATTCCTCAAATTACAGGTAGCGCTTATTGTACAGGCGAAGCTACATACGTTATCGACAAAGATGACCCATTGAAATATGGTTTCCAAGTTGGATAATCGTATAAAGCATTAGAACTGAATTTTTCAAAACAATAGGAAGCGCGCATTGCGAACTTCCTATTGTTTTAAGCAAAAGCGGATTGTATCAGTCCGCTTTTATTGCTTTTATTTGTTTGTAAATAGCTCCATTAATCTAACTAGTATATAACATTGCGAAAGGAGTGCCTCTAGATGCCACGTAAGCGACAGTCTATTAAAAGCCGAATCGTAAAAGCTGCTTGGACTTTATTCTATAAAAAAGGGTATGAAAACACTACTGTTAACGATATCATTACCGCATCCAAAACCTCAAAAGGTACTTTTTATCATTATTTCAAAGGGAAAGATGCCTTATTAAGTTCATTATCATATTTATTCGATGTAAAATACGAAGAATTGTCAGGCATTGTAGACCCCCTTTTACCAGCCTATGATAAATTATTACTCTTAAATCATGAACTTTTTTATATGATAGAAACAAGTGTAGATATTAAGTTGCTTGCTTTTCTTTACTCCTCTCAATTAGTAACAAAAGATAATCGAAGTTTACTTGATGAAAATCGCTACTACTATGTCTGGATTACTGAAATCTTTGAATCCGCCATTGCTTCTGGTGAATTTAAAAGCACTAGCACCACCACTGAACTAATCAAAATATATGCCATGTTTGAACGTGCCCTTCTCTATGATTGGTCTTTATGTGAAGGTCAGTATTCCCTTTCCAAGTACAGTGATAAGCTTTTGCCTCATGTTTTAAATTGTTTTAAATCTGGCATATAGTCTTACAAAGGCTAATCATCTTTTTAACTTTCTATACAATTTAAAGTGCTGTAAATTAAATGACCCTATAATACAGGTTCTTCAATCCACAGCACTTTCTTTAATCTTACACCATACATTCGTGCATACAATCCTCTTTTAACCCAATTTCCTTCATGATTTCGCTAATATAATTTCTCTCATCCAACTCTGTACACCACGAAAGTCCACAGCCTGCCGATATCGTACGGGGAACAGGTATTAACCTGCCTCCTGCATTCTTCTCTTTACATAGCTTTTCCATCGCCATCGCATCTGCAGTCGTATGAAATGTAATTACTAATTTTAGTTGCTTTTGTCTCATTTTAACATTCTTCCTCTTGTGATAGTTGTGTAATTGCTTGAATTGCTATTTCCACTTCCTCTTCTGTATTATAGTGCGAGAAACTGAATCTAACCGCACCTTGTTCTTTTGTTCCTAATGCCTGGTGTAGAAGTGGTGCACAGTGAGCGCCCGATCTAGTAGAAATATTATATCTTTGGAGCAGCTCATCACTTACCTCTGCAGAGTCATAGTCAGCAATATTTAAAGTCACAATTGGGCATCGTTCTTTTGTGCTAAAATCTCCATATATCTTAATTCCCGGTATATTTTTTACCCCTTGGTAAAACATCCACATCAAGTTTTGTTCCTGAATTCTTATTTCATTTATTCCTTTTTTATGTAAATAATCAAGTGCGCCTCCCAAACCTGCAATTCCATGTCCATTCAAAGTTCCAGCTTCGAGAGCTGTAGGCATTTCCTGTGGTTGTTGCTTATTATAAGTGTCCACCCCTGTTCCGCCAGTTTTCAATGGTCTGATTTTAATTCCTTCCCGTACATACAAGCCACCTGTCCCTTGTGGCCCCAATAGTCCTTTATGTCCGGTAAAACAAAGAATATCAACATTCATTTTCTGAACATCTATGGGGAAGACACCAGCAGTTTGTGATGCATCTACTGTGAAAATAATTTGATGCGCTTTCGCAACTTTACCGATTTTTTCTATATTTATATGATTTCCTGTTAGATTTGATCCATTTGTACATATGATCATCTTCGTGTTTGACCGAATGACTGGCTCAAAGTCTGCATATGTAACCATACCTAAACTATCGCAGGGAATAATCGTGAGTTCCACTCCCTGTTCTTCCATTTCATATAAGGGACGCAGAACTGAATTATGTTCCAATACTGTTGTAATTACATGATCTCCCTTATTTAAAATACCTTTTATTGCAATATTTAGACTCTCCGTAGAATTATTTGTAAACACAATCTGTCTTGGATTTTCCGCATGCAAAAGATCAGCTAATTTCTCCCTTGTATCATAAATCACCCTTGACGCTCCAAGAGAAGCCAAACTAGCTCCACGTCCTGCATTTCCCATCGAATTCATTGCATTAATCACTGCATCAACCGTTTCTTGTGGTTTTTGCATTGTAGTTGCCGCATTATCCATATAAATCATTTTATGTACTCCTTTGTCTTATTACAAACTATATACACCCTTCTGCAACGGGTGTTTTTACTTCTTTTATTATTTTAATAAATTTTTCCGCTGATGAAGTTAATTGAAAATTTCGGTTGTAGACTACATACAAGTCACGTCCATTATTACTCATAGGAAATGGTGTACATAGCAGCCGCCCATTATTTACTTCATCCTCTGTTGCCAATTTAGAAATAATAGAAATCCCCATTCCATTGCTTACAGATTTTTTAATCGTTTCCTGATTTTCAATACTCGCAACTATATTTAGCTTATCAATATTAATGCCACTAAGACGAAGTTGCTTTTCGGCTTCTTTTCTTGTTCCTGATCCCTCTTCACGCATAATAAGAGGTTCCTTCATGATCCAATCCAGTCCATCATTTTTTGTTTTCAACTCTTTATATTTTTTACTATTCGGTGTGATAACTACCAATTCATCCCTATAAAAAGGAATATATTTGCAATTTTTCTTTTCCAACATCGTTCCTGTAAAACCAATATCCACATGGTGGTTCAATACTTCTTCCACCGCTTTCGCGCTATCCGTCTCCATAATTTTAAATTGCTCTTTTGGATACTTTTCGCTGAATTTAGCTAATATACTGGGAAGTAAATATTGTGCTGGTATGGTAGAGGCCGCAATAGTAATGCATTGCTGACCACTCTTACCTTCCTGTCCGAATAATTGTTCAATTTCTCTTTCTAATCCCACCATTTTTTTTGCATATTCATACAAGGTACTTCCTTCTTTCGAAAGATTGACCTCTTTTGTATTCCTAATGAAAAGTCTTGCATTTAATTCTCTTTCCAATGAAGAAATATGTGCGCTAATGGTTGGTTGAGTTAAAAACAATTCTTTTGCAGCCTTTGAAAAACTTTTACCCTCAGCAATCTGCACAAATGCTTCTAATTGTTTTAAGTTCATATGTAGGCTACCCGTTCACTTTCCGCTCCAGTCTTCTTGGTTACTTTGATACTATCCATATATTCCAAGATTGGTTTTGCGCTTTTTCTGCTTGTCTGAAATAAATCTCTTACCTCTGCAATGGTAATTAAATTTGTTTGATCTAACTTTTGTTGAATTATTTTCTTGGCATTTGTTATTATTTTTTCTAATGTATACATATTATCGGAAACTTTCACCACTGTTCCACTATCCATCTCAAGTAAAAGAATATCTTCCACTATAGCTTTATCAATTCCTTTAAAATCTATTTCTGTAAATCTAACAAAATCATACTGAGCCTGCTCAAAAGCGGAAAGCATAATTTTTGTTGTCTTTACATATATTTCATCCTCAAGAATATGAAATTCTGGCAAATGTAAATATTCATTGTGTCGTCCTATTACATCTTGTGCAATCAAATCCTCCACATAAAGATCAAATACATTTAACTTGATTTTTTTCATGAATTTCATATGAATTTCAGCTTTTTTCATACCATAGCGATATGGGTACTGTTGATGAAATTTTCTTAATTCCTCTAAAAGAAGATGCCTGATTTGTTGTTGACTTCCCATATGCCACAGATAAGTTTCTTTCTTCATTCGAAAGACTTGAATCATTCCCTGCCGTTCTAATGATTCTGCATCTTCCTTTACTTCATCCATCGACAAAGCGGTTAACTTAGCCAATTCTGCAATCGTCACCATCGTTTCATGATGTGCTTTAACATGTAATTCTATAATATCTTCCGATGAACCAGATTCTTTCTTTTGGAGCTCTTCAATAGATAATTCATCAAATCGTCGCTTTTGAACCGGGTTTGGTTCCAATATTTCTCCACCACCAATTGTTTCCATTGGTGAATAAAAACGTACAATAAATTTATCCCCTCGGCGTAATGCAATTTCTTCTTCTAATCGTAACTGTACATACCCACTTTCTCCAGGTCCTATTTCTTCTTTGTCCAGCAATATTGCACGACATAGAATCTCACTGGTTCCTGTAAAGAAATGCAAGCGACTGTGATTAGTCAAGATACGGTTCGAACTAGATAGAACATCTAATTTCACATCCAAAAACATGGTATTCTTCATACTGTTTGGAGGTGCAAGCACACAGCCTCTTTGAATCTCATCTTTTTTTACATTGGAGATATTTATTGCAACTCGCTGACCTGCATAACATTTGGGAACATCTTTTCCATGAACTTGTATACTACGAATTTTACATTCTTTTTCCAATGGGTACATCACTAATGTATCATCTTTTGTAATTGTTCCAGACAATAGTGTCCCTGTTATAATAGTTCCAAATCCTGATATGCTAAACACGCGGTCAATGGGAAGTCTTGGAATAGTCTCTGTATCTTTCTCCTTAACTTCATCCATGGTCAAAGTTTCTACTACATCAATCAATTCTGGTATTCCCTGCCCTGTGGCTGCAGATACTTTCACAACAGGTGCGTGCTCTAAAAACGTGCCCTTTAACTCTTCTTTAATTTCTTCTTCTACTAATTCCAGCCATTCCTCATCCACTAAGTCACATTTATTCAATACAAGAATACTTTTTTCTATTCCAAGCAGACCCAAAATATCCATATGTTCACGAGTCTGGGGCATAATTCCTTCATCTGCTGCAACAACCAGCATAACAAGATCCATCCCTACAACTCCTGCCACCATATTATTAATAAACTTTTCGTGACCCGGAACATCGATAACGCCAACTCGATCTCCACATTTTAAATCAAAATAAGTGAAACCCAAATCTATGGTAATTCCTCTTCTCTTTTCTTCTTCCCAACGATCCGTATTCCGTCCAGTCAGTGCTTTAATTAAGGATGTTTTCCCGTGGTCAATATGCCCCGCAGTTCCAATAATTATATTTTTCATGAATGCGTCCTTTCTTATGTCTTTTATAACAACGTCTTCAATTCACTCACTATTGTCTCAAACCACTGCCTATCTATGGTCCTGGAATCCAAAACAATTTTATCATTCATTGTTCTTGGAATAATTGGAATTGGTAGATGTCTCATCTGTTCTTCTAATTCTGCCGTCGTAATATGATGAGGCTTTATTGTTACTGCCATACTGGCAATACGCTCCAGAGGCAAAGAACCTCCACCAATCTGTGACTCGCATGGCTCTACTTCAATCTTTCCATCTATTTCTGCTAAACAAAGCATCTGATTTAAGCTATTTGCATCCTCCGTCACTTCTTCGACAGTCTTTGTAATCATGCGAAGCACCGGAATCTGTTTGATTGCTTTTTCTTCTGATAAATATTCCTGCAGTACCATTTCTAAAGTTGCTGCCGTAAACTTGTCAATTCGAAGAGCTCTTGTCAGCTGATTCTTTTTCATCTGATCAATATAAACTTTTTTACCTATAATTATGCCAGCTTGCGGACCTCCTAATAACTTATCCCCACTAAAGCAAACCACATCAGCACCATTTCGTATCGAATCCTGTACTGTTGGTTCATAGGTCACTCCATATTTACTTAAATCAATTAATACCCCACTGCCTAAATCTTCAATAACCGGGATATGGTGTTGCTCACCCAAAGGTGTAAGTTCACCTATTGATACATTTTCAGTAAATCCTACAATACGATAATTACTGGTATGTACCTTTAAAAATGCTACGGTTTGATCTGTAATAGCTTCTTCATAATCTGTTAAATGTGTTTTATTGGTAGTGCCAATCTCCACAAGAGTCGCACCACTTTGTTCCATAACATCTGGTATACGAAATTTCCCGCCAATCTCCACTAATTCTCCTCGAGAAACAATGACTTCGCCTCCCTTTGCCATAGAGCTTAATATCAGCATGACTGCTGCTGCATTATTATTAACTGCCATTGCCGCTTCAGCTCCCGTAATTTTACAAAGAAGTTCTTCAAAATGGGCATATCTTTCTCCGCGCTTTCCGGCTTCTAGATTATATTCTAAATTTGAATAACCTGCCGCAATTTCGCCAACATGCTCCATATGTTTTCGGCTAATAGGCGCCCTCCCCAAATTAGTGTGAAGGATGGTTCCTGTTGCATTAATTACAGTGCGCATATTTGGTGTATGCATGGCAATAACGGATGCTTTTATTCTTTTTTCTAAAAGTTCAATCTCTCGTTGTCCTTCTTCTTCATCCTCGCATGAACCGATCCACTCCCGCAGCTTGTCTGACTCAAGTCTAATTGCTTCTACTACCGTATCTCGGCTATATGTTGCAATCAATTCCATCATTGTTTCTTGTTCCAATAAAATGTCTACCTTTGGTATACTTCGATATAACAGATTTTTATTCATACTAAGCACCTAATAAAGGCTGATTAATTTCTCACCCTTTTCTACTACCTTTCCTATAATTGATACTTTTGTCTCCATGTTTTTCTTTTCAAAGTCCTTCATCATACTTTCAACCGCTTCTTCCGGCACACTAATTAGCAAGCCGCCTGAAGTTTGAGGATCATATAATAGGTCTATAAAATATTCTTCTACCCTTGACATGTCAACCATATCTCCTGAATACCCACGGTTTTTATATGTTCCTGCAGGTACCAATCCCATTTTAGCAAATTCCACCGCATCTTTAAAGTAGGCAATGTCATTTACTTGAATTTCAAAGGTTACATCACTGGCTTTTGCCATCTCAATACAGTGACCAAGAAGGCCAAAACCAGTAACATCCGTACATGCAGTAACAGGATATGCTTCTACTACTTCTTTTCCTTTTTTATTTAAAGTAGCCATTACAGTCTGTGCTTCTTCTATTGCTTCTTCCGATGCCAATTCTGCTTTAATAGCAGTATTAACTATTCCATTTCCTATTTGTTTGGTAAGAATTAGAACATCTCCAGGTTTGCATCCATAATTTTTGAATATTTTATCTGGATGAACAAACCCAGATACACAAAGTCCATATTTCGGTTCGTCATCCTGAACCGAATGGCCACCTACTAATACAGCTCCAGCTTCTTTTACCTTGTCTGCTCCTCCTTTTAGAATTTCTCCTAAAATTTCCGAATTCAGACAATTCGGAAAGCCTACAATATTAAGTGCGACTTTGGGTTCTCCACCCATCGCATATACATCACTCAATGAATTTGCCGCTGCTATTTGTCCAAACATATAAGGATCATCTACGATTGGGGTAAAAAAATCAACCGTCTGAATCATTGCTATCTCATCTGTAATTTTATAAACCGCAGCATCATCGGATGTTTCTATTCCAACAATTAAATTATCATCATGAAAATGTGGCAGCTTGTCCAATACTTGGGCAAGGGTCTCAGGACCTATTTTAGCTGCTCATCCAGAGGTTTTCGCCATCTGCGTTAATTTTATGTTATGTTTCATTTATTGGTTCTCCTCTCACAAAGCCTGCGATCAGCATATGTCATTAGACACATGCCATGCTTATTTCTTATGGTTGCAAAATTTTATCTGCACCCGCCATTTTCTCCACAATACTATACATGTTTGTTACCGTACCAACTTCTAATTTATCAGTCAATTCATAATAATTCAAACAAGTTCCACAGGTAAGAATTTCCACTCCCTGCTCCTCTAAGCTTTTCAAATCGGCAATAGAATCTGATCCTTCAGCGGTAAGTGTTGCACCACCATTATAAAAAAGCATCGTCTTTGGCAATGTATCTAATTGCGTAATAGCAAAAATAAAGCCTTTCATTAGTACGGTCCCCAATGCATCATTTCCACTACCCATACGGTCAGATGCAAAAACAACTACTGTATTATTAGAAGCATTTGACGTACAAGACACCGTTGAATCTGCAGCTGATGATTCCTGTAGAATAGTTTCCATTTGAATCGTTACTTTAAATTCCTTATCACCCAGTGATTGCGATGTTACTTTTCCACCTAATCCAGTACCTAATTTGGTTACGTTTTGTACTGCAATTTCATTATCTACGATCACTTCAATTGTATCCGGAGCTGTAAGTGCCTGTATAGCCTTCTTTGCTTTGATTACTGGTATAGGACAATTATCTCCAATTGCATTAATTGTTATCATGTTAATTACCACCTTTCATTTATGGGCTTGTGTACCCTGTTTTTACACTTATAGATATATTCTATCATTGTTTATCCATAAGGTAAACCATTCATTCATTGTATTTTTATATATCTTTATAGGCTTTTTCTATAATTCAACGTTCAATGGCATCTGTTTGATTTTCAGTTTTTGTAGTATACTTATGACATATGGTTTGTTATAATGGATACGTCAAAACCTTATTACAATACAATTTAACCGATACGAAAGGAATATAATAGATATGTGGATAGCAAATGGATGGAATGAATATGAAGTACTTGACTCATCTAGAGGTGAAAAATTGGAACGTTGGGGAGCGTACATTTTAGTCAGACCCGATCCCCAGGTAATTTGGAATACCCCTCGGATACAAAAAGAATGGACACATATGAACGGGCACTATCATCGAAGCACACAAGGTGGTGGTGAATGGGAATTTTTCGATCTACCTAAGCAATGGCAAATTCACTACCAAAATCTAACCTTTAATTTAAAACCATTCAACTTTAAACATACTGGTCTTTTTCCAGAACAAGCTACAAACTGGGACTGGTTTTCCGAAAAAATCAAACATGCAAAACGTCCAATTAAAGTCTTGAACCTATTCGCCTATACAGGTGGTGCTACGTTAGCTGCTGCTTCTGCCGGAGCTAACGTTACCCACGTAGATGCTTCTAAGGGCATGGTTACTTGGGCGAAAGAAAATGCGGCTTCTTCAGGCTTATCTGAAGCCCCTATCCGTTGGCTTGTGGACGACTGTGTTAAATTTGTCGAAAGAGAAATCCGACGCGGAAGTAAATATGATGCTATCATCATGGATCCGCCTTCCTACGGTCGTGGACCCAAAGGAGAAATATGGAAAATAGAGGATTCCATTCACCCCTTTGTACAATTATGCACAAAGCTCCTTTCTGATAAGCCTCTATTCTTTCTCATTAATTCTTATACTACTGGTCTAGCTCCCGCAGTACTAAGCTATATGCTTGCAGTCGAATTAAAACGATACCATGGTACCATTGATTCTCAAGAAATCGGTTTACCCGTTAGTGGAAATGGATTGACATTACCTTGCGGCGCTTCTGGCCGTTGGGAATCACAATCATAACCACCTGTCAAAATCAAGGTGTCCCCTTATACACTTTACTGAAAAGGGGACACCTATCTTCTTATAAAATCAACTATAAATAGTGTTCTAGCTCTTTCATAACTACTTTCATATCATAAGTATCCATTGGAACAGGAAGTTCTAAGGATTCCAAGAAATTATTACACACCCTACTCATTGCTTCATGTTCATACAATAGTGTAATTACTTCCCCATTTAATTTAACTACTAAAACCGAGTTATTGTTTTTGACTACAATTTCTATATTATCAAATTTTTTTGTCTTAAGGGGAATCATTTTATAGTTTTTGTGAGTCTTTAAAATAGTCATCAAGTTCCTTACATGACTGGCATAGTCTTTCATAGTGTAAACAACACTTTCTTCGCATAAATGAGCCGGAAGATTAAAGCTTACTTTTCCTTCCTGTATTTCCTTTGGTGTATCAAATGCAAGATATTCCGTCATACACTGTGTTTCTAATAAATATTTATATAAACACACCTTTTCATGGTAATATTCACACAATTCTACTTTTTTCTGTTTCGTAAATGGATAACGCTCTATCATTTCAGTAAAAACCTCTTCCGGCATAGTACCCAAAGATAACACTGGCAATGCTACAATTGTATCACCTTTTCGCCTCCCATAATCATACATAATCCTACCAAGCTCTTTAAAGTTCTCTGGTCTTCCAATCTGTATTAATTTCTTACTTCTTTGAAACAGGACTTGAAATTGGTCATAATAATAAGACACCAGATATGGTTCTGTAAAAACTAAATATCGAGCTTCTTGTTCTGTTCCAGATACAAAATCTGCCTGAATGCATAATTTATTTGGCACTACAAAACTAGTGTGACTAAATGCCCCTGTAGATAACTCCTCTAAATAGTATGAATCTATGGCACCTGAAATCTGTAGTCCTCCCCATCGAAGCACAGCCTCATGCAGTTCTTCCACCGGGCGATTCAGATTATGAATAATTTTAATACGACTTCCTTTCTTTACTAATAATTTTAATAGACTAATACAAATATCATGAAATTTTTCATCTGAAAAGAACCATTCTAAGGATTGATTAGAAAAAACGTAACAAGTGTGTACCTTAGAATCCCTTAACAACGTAATCAAAGCTCGCAAAAGCAATTGTCTAAATCCTATGATTCCTATGTATGCCTGTGTGCCAACTCCCACATCTGGAACAGTTTCAAATATCTGAATTGCCTCTTCTGGCAGTCCAGTTGTTGGTTTATAATTATCCAAAGTCTTAAATAAACGTTCTATGCGAAGTTGCTCATACTGATATTCCGATGAGCGCAGCCAAGCTGTTACGAGCTTTTCCAGTAAACTATTATCTACCTCATTTACATCCAATTTACAGCCTGTCATTCGCACTAATTTACTTTTTTGTTCTAATTCCTCACACTCTGTCACAAAGAATTTAGCCATCTCATCTACTACCCAATTAGCCGTAGTTGGGACACGAACTCCTGATCGATACCTGCTTACTAACGAAGCATCTATATTGATTCCTCTTGATAATTTGATATTAGATATATGAAACATCTCCATAAGACGATTTAATTTTTCCCCAAATCCTTGTATTTGCTTATGTTCATTAATGATTTCTCTTTCGTCTTCATTATATAACCAACGCAGGAGATGCTGTTCTATAATATTTCTATCGGAATGTTGTGGTGCATAACATAATTTGCCCATTTGTTCAACTTCTTGTTCCGTTGCATTTTCTACTATTCCACTTACTATTTTTTTCAAATATACATTATTTCGGTTCGGCAATCTTTTACCAGTTTTATATCTACTCAATAATGTAGCATCTACACCCGTCATTAATGCAATTTCCGTTTGATTAAAATCAACCGTTTGTAACAAAGCATTAAGTTTCTCTTTGAACATTCAAACTCCTCCCCTTACTATGTTTTTCATTATGTTTTCTTGTTTTATTATAATACTTATTTGTACCTATTGTAAATCCCGATTTTTACACAATGGCATGATTAACGTTTTTTTTTGCACATTTGAAGATTAGTGCTCATAGCTCCTTGTATTTATATATTTCCTCTGTTACATTTGAACAATAAAAGGAAGTGATTGCTTATGAAATACCTTATAAAAACAATAGATGATAAAAGTTTGCTGAATACCTGCCATCAATTTATTATTCAGTACCCCTTATGGAATACTACAATTTTACCAAATACCTATGGATATTTGGGATTTGTACCTAACGATGGATTTTACCTCCACATGACATGCGAGGAATCAAACCCACTGCGGACATACACTGAAATGAATGCTCCCGTTTTTAAAGATAGTGCAATGGAATTCTTTTTACAGTTATCAACAGATCATGTACTTTCTCCCATTTATTTAAATTTTGAAATGAATGCCAATGGAGCTTTACTTGGTATGTACGGTGATAAACGAGAAAAAAGAAATTTATTTTCTTACAAAGAAATTAAATCCTGTGATTGTCAAGCGACTCTTCATGAGTTATTATGGTGTATAGAACTTCACATTCCTATTACATTACTTCAAAAAGTATATGGAAATATCTGTTTAGCAAAAGGAAGTCTTCTTGCCTTGAATTTTTACAAAGTATGTGAAAATCCTTCCGCTGAACACTATGGCAGTTTTTCTCTTATTCGTTCTAGCTGCCCAAACTTTCATTTACCTGAATATTTTGCAACCGGAAGTGTTGTGTAACTATATTTTATGCTGATAATTATAGGAAGCTGATGAAACACGTTTCCTAACATTGAAAGGAGTATTTTTATGATTCAAATTTATGAGACAACTGATTATAGCAGCATGAGTCGAAAAGCTGCCAGTATTATTGCTGCACAGGTAATTACAAAACCAGACTCTGTTCTAGGACTAGCTACAGGATCCACACCAATTGGTGCATATCAGCAGTTAATCACAGCTTATGAAAATGGGGATTTAGACTTTTCACAAATCCACTCTGTTAACTTAGATGAATATAAAGGTCTTCCAGCAGAAAATGATCAAAGTTATGATTATTTTATGCACCACCAGTTTTTTGACCATATCAATATTAAACCTGAAAACACCTTTCTTCCCAATGGTTTAACCGATTCCGAGGAACAGGAATGCAGCCGTTATGAATCCATCATTCGTTCCTTAGGTGGTGTCGATTTACAATTGTTGGGACTCGGACATAATGGACATATTGGTTTCAATGAACCGGATGAAAGTTTTCCCAAAGAAACCCATTGTGTAGATTTACAACCAAGCACGATTGAAGCAAACAAACGATTCTTTGCCTCTATTAATGATGTTCCAAAGCAGGCATATACTATGGGAATCGGTACTATTATGAATGCACGAAAAATATTAGTAGTTGTCAGTGGTACTGACAAAGCCGAAATTGTAAGAGATGCTTTTTTTGGTCCTGTTACACCAACTGTTCCTGCTTCTATCTTGCAAATGCATTCTAACGTAATTCTTGTTGCTGATAAAGCTGCTTGTTCTCAAATACCACACTAATTATTTCTACTACTCTCATTGGCAATCATAGAATTCAAGCTTACTTGATTCTACGATTGCCAGTGAGCAAATTTCAGGAGTGATTTCTATGATTATCAAAAATGTACTGGTTTTTAAAGATACAAACTACTTTACACCTGGTCAAATCATAATCGAAAATGGACGATTTTGTAATTCGGCCTCTTCAGAACATGAAGTTTTAGATGGAAAGGGTTGTTATGCAATTCCCGGATTAATTGACATTCATTTTCATGGTTCTATGGGTTACGATTTTTGCGATGCTTCTGTAGAAGCAATTGCTGCTATTGCAGATTATCAGGCACAACAGGGAATTACCGCTATTGCACCGGCGACCATGACATTACCAAAAGATCTTTTATCTCAGATTATGTCTACTGCCGCTTCTTATACAAATACCTCTGGTGCTACTTTGGTTGGAATTAATATGGAGGGTCCTTTTATCAGTGCAGATAAAAAAGGTGCACAGGCATCCACACATATTATTCCTTGTGACTCCAATCTATTTCGCGAGTTACAAATGGCATCAAATGGACTAATAAAATTAGTTGACATTGCCCCTGAAGAATCTGGAGCCATGAAATTTATCCAAGATTTAAAGGATGAGGTGCATATTTCACTTGCACATACTAATGCGGACTATATAACTGCAAAGCAAGCTTATGATTTAGGCGCCTGTCATGCAACTCATTTATATAATGCTATGTCCCCATTTTCTCACCGTGACCCTGGAGTTGTAGGGGCTGCACGAGATAGTTCTTGTATGGTAGAGCTAATCTGTGACAGCGTTCATATCCATCCTTCTGTTGTAAGAGCCACTTTCCAAATGTTTGGAGCTAATCGCATTGTAATGATTAGCGATTGCATCCGTGCAACAGGAATGCCAGATGGCCAATATACTTTAGGTGGTCAGGATGTTACTGTAATTGGAAATCATGCCACCCTTACTGACACTGGTTCTCTCGCCGGTTCCGTTACGAATCTAATGGATTGTCTTCGAATTGCAGTAAAACAGATGGGAATTCCTTTAGAGACAGCTGTAACTTGCTCCACCATCAATCCTGCCAGAGCAATTGGCATCGAAGAAAATTATGGGAGCATATCCACTGGAAAAATCGGAAATGTCGTACTATTAAATTCGGATTTACAAGTTGAAAAAACAATTATAAATGGAATGATTTATCATTGACTTTCTTCCTTAAGTATGATAGTCTCGTGAGGAAGAGCTTTTGCGAATTATAATATTAAAATTCGTATATGCTCTATTTTTGCGTACATATAGGACTTTTCTATGTTTTAATTATAGTCACATACATATCAGCATACTTAGGAGGTATTCAATATGAAAGAAAAATATTTTTCAAAAAGAATTATAACGGATGTATTTGCCGAGCTGCTTGGCAGTATTCTAATTGCTGCTGCCTTATATAATTTTGCCTTATCTGCCAAATTCCCAATGACCGGGTTCTCAGGTATCGCTATGATTTTCTATCGCTTATTTGGCCTACCTATTGGTATTACAACGATTGCACTAAATGTTCCTCTTGCAATATTATGTTATCGTTTATTAGGAAAAGGCTTTTTTATTCGCTCCGTGCGTTGTGTAATTATTTCTTCTTTAATCATTGATTATGTAGCACCATTTTTCCCAATGTACACTGGCAATCGAATGTTAGCGGCTCTTTGTACTGGTGTTCTAGGCGGTCTTGGTTATGCTCTTATCTATATGCGAAATTCCTCTACTGGGGGTGCTGATTTCATTATTATGTCTGTAAAAGCTATAAAGCCTCATCTTTCTCTAGGGAAAATCGCTTTTCTGACTGATGTTGGCATTATTCTTGCAGGTGGTATTATCTTCAAAGATGTAGATGGCATTATCTATGGTATGATTATTAATGCAATCTTTGCAATTGCCGTAGATAAAGTAATGTATGGTATCAATTCTGGAAAGATGGCCCTGATTATTACAACTAAAGGGGAGGCAATTACCCAGGTAATTGAAGAATGCTGCCAACGTGGTTCTACCATATTGAACGCTTTAGGTGGATACAGACAAGATGCTAAAGAAGTAGTCTTATGTGCCTGTAACAATAAACAAATGTATCAAGTGGAAAAAGCCATTAAGGAAGTGGATCCTGATAGCTTTTTAATTATCTTAGAATCAAATGAAGTAATTGGAGAAGGTTTTCAAATTCGAGATTTGGCAAAATAAGTGATTGAAGTAGCCGAACCACAGAAACACAATCTTAACTCCACCGTATCCAAATGTATAACAAGTCTCTAATAAAAGAAAGGAACGTGTGTGTTTATCTTATATAAACATCATACAAAATAAAAATGAAACAAATAAAAACTGAATTACTGTTAGGGCTTACTGCATTAATCTGGGGTGTTGCCTTTGTTGCGCAAAGTGTGGGAATGGATTATCTTGGTCCCTTTACCTTCAACTGTATCCGCAACCTGATTGGGGGTATTGTGTTAATACCATGTATCTTTTTTTTAGATAAAATGAATCCCAAAGTTCCGGAAACTAAAATTCCGATTACTAAAAAAATTACAAAAAAATTAATTATTGGTGGTGTTTGTTGTGGCATCTGCCTTGGACTCGCTTCGAACCTTCAGCAAGTCGGCATGATGTATACAACCGTTGGCAAAGCTGGATTTATCACTGCATTATATATTATTATTGTTCCTGTTCTTGGTATCTTCTTAAGAAAAAAAGTTGCTGCATCTGTATGGATCAGTGTGGGCATTGCTACAATTGGAATGTATCTTTTATGCATCACAGAAAATTTTTCTATTGGCAAAGGAGATATCTTGATGTTTCTATGTGCCATTATATTTTCAATCCATATCTTAGTAATCGATCATTTTTCCACTTATGTAGACTGTGTACGCATGTCTTGCATCCAATTCTTTGTATGTGGACTTATTTCAGGTATCGGCATGTTCCTTGTAGAAACTCCAAACCTTGCTTCTATCCTTGCCTGCTGGGCTCCATTATTATATGCTGGAGTTTTATCTAGTGGTGTAGCATATACTTTACAAATTATTGCACAAAAAGATACAGACCCCACCATTGCTTCTTTGATTTTAAGCTTGGAATCTGTATTTGCTTTAATTGGTGGATGGATTATACTTGGACAAACATTAGATTTAAAGGAACTGATTGGCTGTGGTCTTGTATTTATTGCTATTTTATTAGCACAACTTCCAAAACGTTCTATCTTAGAACAAAAAAAGGAGACCTTTATTTCTGACTAACTTCATCCTTTAATGGTACTTCCAATAAATCCAAAATAAACATAAACATGGGAATTCCTATGATTAAACCCCAAACACCAAAAAAGTGCTCTCCTACTACTAATATTACAAATGTATAGAAGACCGGCAATGCTGTCTTAGAAGACATCAGCTTAGGGTTTAGAAAATAGCTCTCCAACCCATGAAGAATTCCAATCATCAGTATAACATATGTAACGCTTAACATACCCCCAATATTAAAGGCTACAATACACAAAGGAACCAAGGAAATGGCTACTCCTGCCACCGGAATTAAGCCCAGTATGAAAATCATAACTCCAAATCCAAGAATATTGGAAAATCCAATTAAGTATAATCCAAGAGCGGAAAATATGCTGTTAATCAGTGAAATTATAATCTGTACTTCAATCACTTTTCCAAAAGAGGATACGAATTTCTGTCCATAATAAGCAAATTCCTGATATACTACAGCTATTTTACTTTTTTTAAATTTAGAAGTAAATATACGCACCTGATCTTTACCCACTAAGAAAAACAAACTCAAAATCAATGAAAGAAATACATCCATTCCACTTTTACTTACACCGCCTAGCAGATTTGCAGCAAAATTCATTCCTTCAGACGATATGACCTCATGCAGTATACTTTCTAGGATATTTTTCCCATAATTAATGAGCTCATTATCAGATGTCTGATTAATAAACCCCTTTACTTGAATAACTGCATCTGTAAATTGGCTTGCTAATACTGGCGCAAAATGAACCAGTGCGTAGATAACCCCAAGAAAAAGCAAGGTGGATAATAACGTTAAGATTGCCTTTGAAAGTTTAGGTGTTAATTTCTTAAATTTTGCTAACAAAAGTTCATCTCCTCGAGAAAAAAGATAGGAAAACAAAAAAGTCAGTAAAATCAAATTCATCATATCTCGAAAAACATACAACAAAATCATTAACAACAGCAAACACGTAATCCTCTTAAAAACTTGGCTCTTTATAACTTTTTCTATATTTATCAAAATAACTTCCTCCGAAATTTCTTTTTGTCCATAACCATCCCACTAAACATATGTTTCTATGGCAGATTCTATCATAGTTGGAATCCAATAACAATGTTTATTCTCTTTTTCATAAACCTTATCTGTTATTTTTCCACTCTCATTCTAGTTATTCAATGCATTTTTATCGTTATTCGATATATTTATATTGACATTTATATATTTGCATGATATGCTAACTGTAGAAAACATAAGCAGTTAAATTCAAATAAGAATGGAGGAATTTCATATGGATAATTTTTCAAAATCATTAAACAAACGGTTAGTACTAGGGGTTATATTAACTGGAATTATAAGTCTGCAAAACATTGCTCAACTTTTCATATTAATCACAGAGTTTTGGAATGGAGCCCCTTATGCCACGGAAATATTAAATGCTTTTTTATTTACATTTAGTATTATTATGAGCTTTGTGGCACTCATTAAAATTTGGATTAGTGGAAAACCATTTTCCAAAACTTTAACGAACTGTATGTCTGGAATTGGAATTGTTTACACATCAGCTAGTTTTTTTGCCTGCTTTATTCCCGGTGTAATGCCAACAGGACTGCAGATACTTGGCTTTCAATTTAAAAAGCTTGACATTTTTATTCAGGGAAACTATCTAACCTATGGACTATTAATGTTAGTGTTCTCCGAAGTGTTAAAATATGGTTTGGAATATCAGCATGATTCTGAACTAACATTATAGGGAGGGTACACATGGCTATTATACTAAGATTAGATCGAATGATGGCAGATAGAAAAATGTCTTTAAATGAACTAACCGCAAAGGTAGGACTTTCTTCTGCAAATTTATCAAATTTAAAAACAGGAAAAGTAAGGGCAATTCGATTTTCTACGCTTGAAGCAATCTGTCGGGTATTAGAATGTCAGCCCGGAGATATTCTGGAATACAAAGAAGAGCAAGACTCCACAGACTAAAAAAATCTCTCGCAGTATTATGCGAGAGATTTTTTCTACGGAGTCACCAACGAGGATCTATGTTCAGTTTTCTGTATTTTTAACCATCAAATCCTCCAGCTTTTGATAAAGCTTCAAATAAATTTCATAATTATTTTGATAAATTTCCTTATGATCTGTGTTGGGTTCGTGCTTTCTCGTGATTTTCACAGTCCTTGTTACAGCTTCTTCAAAATCTCTATAGAATCCTACTCCCACACCTGCAAGAATAGCTGCCCCAAGTGTTGTTGCTGTATCTGAAGATGGCACTACAATGGATTTTCCTGTTATATCGCTTTTCATTTGTGTCCACAGAAGCGAATTGGCAGATCCACCCATTGCCCGAAGTTCTTTTACCTCCGTACCCGTTGCCTCTGCAATATCTATATTATGTTTTAAGGAAAATGCTACTCCTTCCATAGCTGAACGTATGATATGACCCTTTGTTTTACTAAAATCTAAGCCAAAGAAAACCCCCTTAGCATCTGGATTCCAAATAGGTGATCGTTCTCCTGCCATATATGGAAGAAATATCAATCCATCACTTCCCTCATTTACTTTATCTGCCAGTTCATTTAATTGTATCAGTGAAGCCTTCCCTGTTTCTAGTTCTTTCGATCGTTCGAACTCTGCAAATTCTTTTTCCAGCCAACGCATTACACCCCCGCCACCGGTTGTTCCACCTTGTAGCAGCCATTGATCTGGCACCACATGAAATCCTAAAATCAATCGTGGATCAGCCGCATACTGATTCATACATATGCTCATTCCACCAGCCTGTCCGCCTTGCTCTTGTGTTTCTCCCGGATGAATCACACCTGCTCCAAGTGCACCACAAGCCGCATCCAATCCACCCGCCACGACCAAAGTGCCCTCTGCTAATCCGGTTTGTTCTGCGGCTTTTTTTGTAACCCTTCCAATCACTTGATGACTTGGCACAATCTGTGGCAATACTTCCACTGGTATCCCAAGTTTCATACACATCTTTTCATCCCATTGTCCATGGTGCATATCAAAACAATGCAGTCCATATCCCTGGGACATATCTTGGGTAATTGCTCCTGTCAATCTGTAAGCAATAAAACTATTTGACTGCAATATCTTATCTACATGTGCAAACATATTGGGCATCGTTTCCTTATACCAAAGAATCTTTGCCGTTGTATAAGAAGGCTGCAGCGAATTCCCCGCTAATGTGAAAATCTGATCCTCTCCAATTTGAAGATTAAGTCTATCACAAATATCCTGTGCTCTAGTATCCATCCAAATAGGTGTATTTGCCAAAACCACACCTTCTTGATTCATTGGAATTGCAGACCATCCTTGACCGTCTATCCCAATCCCAGCTATATCATCAGAATCTATTTCCCCTCCGCTTAATACATCCTGAATAGTTCTGCACACAGCATCCCACCATTCATCAGGATTTTGTTCTGCCCATCCTGGTTTTGGATAATACACAGGATAGTCTCCATTTCCGCTTGCCATAACTTCCCCACTTTTGTTAAAGATGGCGATTTTACAAGCACTGGTTCCAATATCAATTCCTAATAAATATTTCTTCATTCCTACCTCATTTTTCTTATAACTTCCACAGGCGTTATTTTATATTCTCATAATCTATAGTCAAGAGTTCAGGAAACGAGTAAATCGTCCTAAATTCTCCCTGAACTTTTCCAAATCCATACGCAGCAAAGATCATTGGAATTCCTGCTTCTTCACATGCATCTGCATCACCTTGGGTATCTCCTACGTAAATCCCCTGTTTCAACCCATTTCGTTTCATAATAAGTCTAATATTATCACCCTTCAACATGCCGGTATCTCCCGGACATGTATAATCCGTAAAATATGAACCAAGCCCAGTATTTTGCAAAAAAGCTTCAATATAGCCCGCCTGACAATTGCTGACAATAAATAATGGATACTTGTCAGATAATTTTCTAATTGTTTCAGCTACTCCTTCATAAATCTTGCAAGGTTGTACAGCAACCAAACGATTTTCATAGTTAAACAAATGAATAGAAAGAGAAATTCTTTGCTCTTCTGTCAACATAGGAAATAGATTGCTCATAATTACCTCTAATGGTTTTCCAAATTCACCCATCAACTCAGTTCCAGTCACTCTTTTTTCCAAGTCGGATTGTTCTTTAATGGCCTGATTCCAAGATTGTGCCACTGTTTCTGTGGAATCCCACAAAGTTCCATCTACATCAAATATAATTCCGTTCATGTCATCTCCTCTGCAATCACCACTCTATCATTCATTTATCAATAGTATTTTTCCCTTTACTAACCCTGGTGTCTTATACATATCAAATGCTTCTTGTGCTTTACTCATAGGCATTTGCTTGAAAATAAAGCCATCATCAAATTTCAACTCTCCTGTTGCAAAATAGTGAGCCGTCAATTCCCATTCTTTCCCTGGATAAGGTGCGCTGTAAGACATCCAAGATCCTGTTAATTTGAATTCCTTACGATTCATATTTTCCCACATAGAGGGTGTAAAACCTAATTCTACATGTGGCGTTCCAATAAAACAAACATGTGCTTTGTTGGCAGCTAATTGAAATGCCATTTGCATAGTTGGCACTGCTCCCGCTGTTTCAAATACATAAGCATAGCCTTTTTGTTCCGTAATTTGCATAGCCTTTTCCATAAAGTTTTTATCTAAGGTATTAATAACATCATCTGCACCCAACCTTTTTGCCATTGCCAGACGTTCTTCACTAATGTCAAACACCACAACCTTTTTAGAACCAAAGATTTTTGCCCATTGCATGGTAAACATACCAATTGTACCTCCACCTAGAATGGCTACATATTCACCTCCTTGGTAATCATTACAAAAAACTCCATGAAGTGCAACCGTTGAAGGTTCAAACATTGCACCTCGTTCATAAGGAATATGCTCATCAAATACCACTGCATTCTTCTCTGGTATCACGATATAATCTGCATTGCTCCCTTGTTGTCTGGAACCAATAAAACTATAGTCCTTACATAACGAATAATTACCTTTTTGACAATCCATACATTTCATACATGGAATCAAAGGTGCCCCTGATACCCGATCTCCTATCTTTACTTTTTCTACCCCTTCCCCAATTTCTACCACATCTCCCGAAAATTCATGTCCCAGTACAATTGGATAAAAATGCACCCCATTGTTCAGCACTCTTGGAATATCAGATCCACATATTCCAGAAGCTTTTACTTTCACTTTAATCAAACCGGCTTCTATCTTTGGTTCTTCAATTTCCTGGTATTTTATTACTTCATTCTTCACAACAACTGCCGCTTTCATATTGATCCTCCTATTTCACTTTTTATGCCTTTTTCTCACATCCGCATACCAACATTCTTTTCATAACGGATTCCTTTACCGCATCCATACCTACTTTTCCTAATGCTTTCGGATCGAAAATTTCCGGATTTTCTTTTAATAATTTTCTAATTGCCACTGTATATGCCACTCGCAGTTCTGTAGCAAAATTCACCTTACAAATTCCTCGTTCAACACAATCCTTAATATCTGTATCTAATAATCCCGATGCACCGTGTAGTACCAGTGGAACATCTATTACCTTCCGAAGTTGAGATAATCGTTCTTTATCCAATACCGGAGTTCCATCATAAAATCCATGTGCTGTTCCAATTGCCACTGCAAGTGATTGAATATGGGTTCTATTAACAAATTCTACTGCCTGAAAAGGGTCTGTATTGGTATCTTTCATAACCACTAGATCATCTTCCTTTCCACCAACCTTACCCAATTCTGCTTCTACAGGTATATTGTTAGGAAGTGCCACATCCACAACCCTCTTAGTAACTGCAATGTTTTCTTCAAAGTTTTCAGCCGACCCATCAATCATCACAGAAGTATATCCTTCTTTTATTGCTCTTACTGCCAATTCAAAACTATTTCCATGATCTAAATGTAATGCTACTGGAACCTGTGCTTTTTGGGCTTCTGCCGATACAATATTCGCAAAAGTTTCCAAGGTTCCATAGATAACCGTCGAAGGAGTCGTTTGTAATATAACCGGGGCCGAAAGCTCCTCTGCCGCTCCAATCACCGCTTTTATCATTTCCATATTTTCAACATTAAATGCTCCCACAGCGTAGCCACCAGCCTGTGCTTGAAGAAGCATGTTCCTTGATGTAACCAATGACATATTATGCCCTCCTATAAATTATGAAACTACATGGTTTATATTAAATATCGTACCTATTTTTTCATAGATTGTCAACCCAACATTGCGTTTTTTGTGTATAAATGTTATTATGTACGTACATAGCTACATGAAATATTAAGAAAAGGAGAAACAACATATGAAACACGGTATTTATTATGCTTACTGGGAAAAAGAGTGGGAAGCAGACTATCTCTATTACGTAGACAAAGTTTCAAAATTAGGGTTCGATATTTTAGAATTGGGTGCAAAACCATTGCCCGACTATAATTTTAGTCAAATTACCGCCCTTAGATCTGCTGCAAAAAACAATGGTCTTGAATTAACCGCTGGATATGGTCCCGCATTTAATCAAAATATTGGCTCCCCTAATTCTATTACTAGAGCACATGGTCTCGCATGGTTTACAAGACTTTTTGAAGTCATGGCTCAATTAGATATCCATCTATTAGGTGGCGCTATTTACTCCTATTGGCCAGTGGATTTTTCAACCGTTATAAATAAATCTGATGATTGGAAACGCAGTGTAGAAGGGATGCAAATTTTAGGACCCATCGCAAAACAATACAACATAACATTAGGTATGGAAGTTTTAAATCGATTTGAAAATCATATATTAAATACCGCGCAAGAAGGTGTTGCTTTTGTAAAAGAAATAGGAGTAGAAAATGTCAAAGTTATGTTAGATACCTTTCATATGAATATCGAAGAATCCAGTATCGGCGATGCCATACGCACAGCCGGAAATCTTCTTGGACATTTTCATACCGGAGAATGTAACCGCATGGTTCCAGGAAAAGGCCGAATTCCATGGAAGGAAATTGGTGACGCACTCAAATCCATTGAATATAACGGCACGGTTGTTATGGAACCCTTTGTTAATACCGGGGGAACAGTTGGACAAAACATACATGTTTGGCGCGATATCAGTCAAGGCGCAAACGAAGACCAACTAGATTTAGACGCAAAGCAAGCATTGGCATTTCAACGATATATGTTAGATTGGAAGTAGATCTTGCCCTAAAAGGAGAATAGAAATGAAAGATGTATTACGCAATATCATAACAAAACGAAACAAAGGAATACACAGTGGAATTCCCTCTTATTGTACCGCTAACAGCTTAGTAATTGAAGCAATTTTAGAACAGGCTCAACGCTTTGACGACTCTGTTATAATAGAAGCAACTGCTAATCAAGTCAATCAATTCGGTGGATATACAGGTATGAAGCCTCAAGATTTTGCTGATTTTGTATACGAAATTGCTAACAATATTGGATTTGATCTAGAACATATTATTCTAGGTGGTGACCACCTAGGACCTTTAACATGGTCAGCCCTTCCAGAAGAAGAAGCTATGAGGAATTCAATTGAACTGGTACAATTATTTGTAAAGGCAGGATTTAAAAAAATACACTTAGATACCAGCATGAAGCTTGGCAGCGATTCTCCTAATACTCCATTAAGTGATCAAATCATTGCCCAACGTGGTGTTCGTCTTTATATTGCATGCGAAGAAGCTTTTCAAGAATTATTACAGAAAAATCCCCAGGAAGCTCATCCAATCTTTATTATTGGAAGCGAAGTACCTATTCCCGGAGGCGCAAAAGATGAAGAAACGGTTCAAGTTACCAATCCTCTTGCATTTGAATCCACTGTTCAAGTTTACAAAGAAGCCTTTCTAAGTCATGGTATTACCAATGCATTCGATTATATAATAGCAGTTGTCGTTCAACCTGGAGTAGAATTCGGGGATACTGAAATTGCACATTATAATTCCTTCTCCGCGAAAAAATTGTGTAATGCATTAAAAAAACATCCAAACCTAGTTTTTGAAGGCCATTCTACTGATTATCAGACACCTGAAGAATTAAAAAAAATGGTAACTGATGGAATCGCAATTCTTAAAGTTGGACCTGCGCTGACCTTTTCTCTTAGAGAAGGGTTGTTTTCCTTAAGTGCTATAGAAAACGAATTGATTCCCGAAGAAAAAAGATCCCATTTCATAGAAATATTAGAACAAGTTATGTTAGATTCTCCTGTCAATTGGAAAACTCATTATCACGGTACTGATAATGAATTACAAATCAAAAGAAAATACAGTTTTTCAGATCGCAGCCGCTATTATATGAACCAGGAAGCTGTACAAAATTCTATCGATCGTCTATTTCATAATTTAGATGAGACGGGCATTCCTCTAAGTATGCTGCATCAATTTCTTCCACTTCAATATATAAAAGTAAGAGATGGAAAGCTTCCTTGCAACGCAAGGGCATTGGCAAAAGATTGTGTAGTCACCTTAGTAGACGACTATAATTACGCTGTGAAAACAAACTATATGATAGGAAGTATATTTGCATAGCATAACAAGCAAAAACCCCGCTGCGAGCTGCGGGGTTTTCTTTATTTTATATGTATAACTAATTATTGTTTATACAGTTTTCTCCGATTGGTCTGTAGCAACTTGAAGTAATACAGCTGCAATGATAATAAATCCTTTGATAATATCTTGTGGATAGGAAGGAACTGCCATAAGGTTCATAATATTTCCAATTAATGCCAATACAAGTGCACCAACTACTGTTCTAACAACAAAACCTTTTCCACCTGCTAAAGATGCACCACCTATAACACAAGCTGCAATTGCATCCAGTTCCTGACCGTTGCCCACTGTAGCACTTCCTGTAGAAGACCTGGCTGCCACAAAAACCCCTGCAAGTGCCGCTAAAATTCCTGACAAGGTATACACAGAAATCAAATATCTTTTTACTCTTATTCCAGCAAGTTCTACTGCTGTGGAGTTGCTTCCCACTGCAATGACAATCCGACCATAAGAAGTATATTGTTGTACAAACCAGAAAAAGACAATAATCAAAATTGTAATGATAATAATTGGAAAAAATGATTCCTTGTTTACTAAGGTATCTAATGTTCCACGTTCCAATTTAATCGGTGTTCCATTTGTCAATACAAAAGCAAAACCTCTTGCAATTGTCATCATTGCCAGTGATGCAACAAAGCCCTGCATTTTTGCATAAGCCACTAAGATACCCGTAAACGTTCCCAATACGATTCCTGCACCCATTGCAAGAAGCAAAGCAGGAACAAAATTCATATTGTAATCTCTGATCAACAATGCTGTAAGCGCAGCACCAAAAGCCATAATAGAACCAACCGACAAGTCAATTCCACCCGTTAGGACTACAAACAGCATTCCTATCGCCACACAAATAGGTGCCGCCTGTTGCAGTGCGATATTTCTAATATTCATTGCAGTTAAGAAATTTTCTGACAAAAGACAACATGCTACAAATAAAATCAAGAAAATAATATATGTATTATATTGAATCAGGAAATTCTTTATACTAAATTTTTTCTTTCTTTCAGCCATTTTGTTATACCCCCATTGCATATTTAATTAAATTGTTTTCCGCCAGTTCACTTTTATCTAATTCACCAGCAATTTCTCCTTGACGCATAATAATAGCGCGATCACACATTCCAATAATTTCCGGCATTTCTGACGAAATCATAATAATTGCAACTCCCGATTCTGCCAGTGAATTTATGATTTTATAAATTTCTGTTTTAGCTCCAACATCCACACCACGGGTCGGCTCATCAAACACGATACATTTGCAATCTGCCGAAAGCCATTTGGCCAGTGCAATTTTCTGTTGATTACCACCGCTTAGACTATTTACATTATCTTCCGCTGAACCATATTTGGTAGAAACGCTCGCCAATAACGTTTTTACATACTCTTTTTCTTTTTTATGATTAATAATCCCTAACTTATTAGTTATCTTTCTCAAGGATGCTAGCGTGGCATTCATCCGAATACTCTGTTCTAACAATAATCCTTGTTTTTTTCTATCTTCAGGGAGTAATCCAAATCCACTATCAATTGCCTGCCTTGGATCTTTAAAATCTACATCTTTTCCAAAATAATTAATTTTTCCAGATATTTTTTTATCTGCGCCAAAAATTGCACGCATTGTTTCAGTCCTTCCAGCACCAACCAAGCCACTAAATCCTAACACTTCGCCAGCTTTAACATGAAAGCTAATATTATTCACTAATTTTCCCGCATTCAAATGATCAACTTTTAATACAACTTCTCCTATTGCTGCATTACGTTTTGGAAACAGTTGTGTCAATTCTCGTCCTACCATCATATTTACTAGTTTTTGCTTATCTATGGACTTAGTTAAAACGGTTGCCACGTAAGTACCATCTTTTAATATGGTAATATTATCACTCAATTGAAAAATTTCTTCTAATCGGTGGGAAATATATACAATACTAACACCCTCTGAACTTAATTTACGAATAACCCCAAATAATTTTTCAATTTCAGAAAATGTCAAAACCGCGGTAGGCTCATCTAAAACAAGTATTTTTGCATCACGAGTCAGACATTTGCAAATCTCTACAACTTGTTGATAAGCAACGCTTAAGTTGCCAACACGCGCTCCCGGGTCTATATCATCAAACCCCAGTTTGCACAATTGTTCTTTTGCCTGTAATTTTAATTGTTTCCAATTAATTGTCATTTTCCCTGCTGACAGTTTATCTATAAAGATATTTTCCGCAACTGTCAAATCGGGAGCCAGCATAAATTCCTGATAAATAACTGCTATACCCAAATCCTTTGCATCCTTTGGTGCATGTATATTTGCGACTGTACCATCCACAATTACTTCTCCGCTATCTCTTTGGTATGCTCCCGAAAGAATCTTCATAAGCGTGGATTTTCCGGCGCCATTTTCTCCAATCAAAGCATGTACTTCTCCTTTTTTTACGCTTAAACTCACATCCGTCAGAGCCTTTACGCCACCAAAATGTTTCGTAATGTTTTTCATCTCCAACATATAATCATTTTGCATGTACTCGCCTTCCTTTCCTTGTTTTTATCCTGTTGCTAACATACTAATAGAAAAAAGTCCTCCTCGTTAAAGGAGGACTTCACCCACTTTCCAATAGGTTCTATTATTCAATAGATTCCCATGTTAGAATCCAAAGTCATAACGCTCGTCTACATTATCTTTGGTGACTGCTACAGCTTCTGTTAATGTAACATCATCATAACTCTTCCAGTCTTTTCCATCAACTAAGATTTCTTTTGCAATTTCTATACCTTTTTCAGTTACTTTATATGGTGAATTTTCTCCAGTTACAATATATGGATTGTTTCCACCCTTTTTAATCATATCATATGCTTCTTTTGCACCATCTGCTGCTGCTGCAATATCAACACCTTTAATTCCAGCATTGTCTAATGCATCCATACCACCGAATAACATTTGATCGTTTTCGCCCAAAATACATGTCAAATCTTTATTAGCGGTAATTAAATCTTCTGCTGCTGTTAATCCTTCTTCTTTTGTCCATGCACCCCAGCCTTGTCCACGTACTGTAAACTTCGCATCTGCGTTTGTTGCCTTTCCGCCTGCAGTTAATTCATCTTCAAATTTTTGTGATGCTGTCCAAGCTTCTTCTTCCGTACAGCCTGTTCTTGCTTCAATAATACCAGCAAACAGACCCATTCTTCTCTCTTGTCCTGCAACATTACCTTTTACTCCACTTAAAAGTACTGAAACAATTTCTTGATCTGCTTTGTTATTTGCTTTTAAGTATTCAACATAAGCTTTACCACACAATCTACCATTTTGCTTGTTATCTGAATATACAGTAGTACATTGATTACATTTACCAACGCCACTATCTAAATTGATAACAGGAATCTCTGCTTCTGCTGCTGCATCAATACTTGGAATACAAGCATCTGGTTCTACACTATCAAGGAAAATCAAATCCATGCCCTGAGCCACAAATGTATCCATGTTCTCAGCTTCTTTTGCAGTATCACCACCAGCATCTAATACTGTACATTTCCATCCTTCTTTGTCTGCGAGTTCTTTCACTGCCTTCACTAAAGCCACAAAATATGGTGAATCTTGTGTTTTAATTGCAAAACCTACTTTAAATTCCGCTTTTTTTTCTGTGTCCGACGAACTTTCTTTTTTACTTGCACATCCTACAGCCATTGATGCTACCATTGCTACACATAACATAATACTTAATAACTTCTTTTTCATTGTCTTCCTCCTTCTTAATTACACAGATTGTTTTGTTTCTTGTAACTATGTTATAACATACCATCATATTTGTCAATACAATTTTCACAATATTAATACATATTCAAATGATATTACCGTTATTATTTTAACATATTTTTGTTTTTTTCTATATTTTTTATACATTTTTACCATATCACTATCTTCTTAAATCGAATTTTTATATTAAACAACTGTAAAGCAGCCATCTACTACGATATCTGTCCCAGATGTAAAAGAAGCAGAATCCGACAGAAGATAAATAACAGCTCCACATAATTCTTCTGGTTTTCCATAACGTCCAAAAGGCGTTAAGTCCATCCAACGTTCCTGCCAGTTTTCATCTACATTACAGGTCAATTCTGTATACATATACCCTGGACTGATACAATTTACACGAATATTTTTCTTGCTATATTCCACAGCAAGCGATTTTGTCAATTGAACAACTCCTGCTTTTGACGTGTTGTAAGATGCCTGTTCTTGCGGCCAATTTACAATATGAGCAGACATGGATGCTGTATTTACAATAGAACCTTTTTTATCATGTTTGATTAGATATCTCCCAAACTCAGATGCCACAAAGTAAATTCCATTTAAGTTCACATTAATTACCTTTAGCCATTCCTCTGGTTTCACATCATTAGTAGATTTGTGGATTACAATCCCAGCATTATTAAACAGTAAATCCAAAGTACCCATTTCTTGTCCAGCTTGTGCAATTGCCTTTTCCACTTGATTCGGATCCGTTACATCAACTCCATATGCCAAGGTTCTTTTTCCTGTAGAATTCGCTATTTCTTTTGCCGCATCTTGTGCCTTTTCTTCCTGTTTATCAAAAATAACAATATCCGCTCCCACTTCTGCCATACGAGTAGCTACAACTTTTCCAATCCCCTGTGCCCCTCCGGTTACAATAGCCACTTTACCTTCCAGCGAAAACAATTTCTCCAATGCATTCATTTTTCGTCTCTCCTTTGTTTTAGTATATTTCTGTCATCGTTATGTTATTATGTTATTACATAATATTCATGTTGTCAATACATGGATATTGAGAAAATCATCTTCTTTTTTCATATTTTTCATAACAGCTCTTTTCTTTTTTTTCTACTTATGATACAGTATATGTATGTTTATACCTATGTAGGTACATTAATTAATATTGGAGGATAAAAATATGATAAAATCAAATGTAACCACCAAATCTTTTGGTTCTCCTGGACGTTATATTCAAGGTCCCGGCGAAATTAATCGTTTACCAGTTCATACCGAAAAGTTTGGAATGAAAATTTTTGCTATTATTGATCCATTTTTTTATGATGATTTGTCAGAGAAGCTTCTTGCTTCCTATACAGAAGCAAATAACCAATTTATGAGCGTTATGTATGAATGCGAAGTAACCTGTGAGCGTATTGCAGCAATTAGTGAAAAAGCAAAAGCTTTTGGTCCAGATGCAATTATTGCCATTGGAGGCGGTAAAACCCTCGACACTGGAAAAGGTGTCTCAGACACTCTGAAGCTTCCAATTATAATCGTTCCAACCAGTGCATCTACAGATGCACCAACCAGTGCTTTATCTGTAATATATAAAGAAAATCACGAGCACTCGCATCCAATCAATTATACCAAAAGTCCGGATTTAGTTCTTGTTGACAGTGAAATTATTGCAAATGCACCAGTTCGTTTTCTTATTTCCGGTATGGGAGACGCCTTGGCAACTTTATTTGAGGCAAAGGCAAATGCTGCTTCTAACAGCAATAATTATATTGCTCAAGAAGCCGGTGGTTTTAAAAGAACTCGCGTGTCTATGGCCATTGCTCAGTTATGTTATGATACCATTATAGAAAATGGGCTATCTGCAAAAATTGCAAACGAAAATCACGCAGTAACAGAATCTTTGGAAGCTGTAATTGAGGCAAATACCCTTATGAGCGGTCTTGGATTTGAAAACACAGGATGTGCATGTGCCCACGCAGTTGGGGATGGTATTACAGCTACTATTAATGGAACAAAAACACTCCATGGCGAAAAAGTTGCATTCGGAATTCTATGCCAAATGGTTGCAGAAAATACGCCCCAGCATACAGTAAAAGAATTCATTACCTTTTGTATGAATATCGGGCTACCTACCACATTAGATGATTTATACGTAGAAGTTACAAATGAAAACCTGCAAATAATTGCTGAAAATGCATCCGAGCCAGAATTAGGAAGAGAACCCTATGCATTATCAATTCCTATGCTAAAAGATATCATTAAATCTGCCGACGCTCTTGGACATTACTATAAAAACATGCAACGATTTACGAAAGGACAACTATAACTATGGCAAATATTTATACACCGGCAACCGCTCCTACACTTTATTTTATTGGCGTTACCACTGCCAGCTCTTCCATCATGAATGTATTCCCAAAATGGGCACACGCATTAGGTTTAACTAATGCTATTATTAAAGGGATTGATTTTGCCCCCCACTCCACTGCTAAAGAATATCGGGAAGCAGTTGAATTTATAAAAAACGATTCCCTCTCTTTAGGCGCACTTGTGACCACTCATAAAATTGATTTGTATAATACCTGCAAAGATTTATTTGAATACATCGATCCTTATGCACAGCAATTGGGCGAAGTATCTTCTATTTCAAAAAAAGATGGAGCATTATGTGCCCATGCGAAGGACCCTATTTCCAGCGGACTAGCCTTAGAACAGTTTGTTCCGGAAAATTATTGGGAAACTTATAATGGAGATGTATTACTTCTTGGTGCTGGCGGAAGTTCCTTAGCAATGTCTGTCTATTTTGCTCAAGAAAAATTTCATGAAAATATTCCAAAAAAAATTCTGATTGCAAACAGAAGTATTCCACGTTTAGAATCTGCTAAGAAAATTTTAGATGGAATTCATCCAAAGATACAATTTGAATATATCCACAATCCCACTCCTGAGGACAATGACAAAACGCTTGCTTCCTTAAAGCCTCATTCTTTAATTGTAAATGCAACCGGACTCGGAAAAGATGGTCCCGGATCGCCATTGACAAATAATTGCAAATTTCCGAAAGACAGCCTTGTTTGGGAAATAAATTATCGTGGAAACTTGCTTTTCAAAGAGCAGGCAGCATTGCAAGCCCAATCTCAAAATCTTCATATAGAAGATGGCTGGATTTACTTCATTCATGGTTGGACTCAGGTAATATCCGAAGTTTTTCATGTGGTAATTACAGATGAATTATTAACCAAATTAAGCGAACTCGCAAAATCTTAATTATATCTTAGGAGGTATTGATAATGAATAATTTTAATTGGGATTCCGGTTTTTTAGTGGATTTTAATCTTATAACTGGTTTTTCTTCATCCGCAGAAACAACCAAAAGAACTCTTTCACAAATGAAACCTATGTTTTTAGACACAAAAAAAGTGGAAGAGGTTCTGGAAACCAGCGATCCCTTAGTGTATGAATTTTACGAACTAGGGTGTCCCGAACGACCCGGAGACTTATCCTTTGGCACAACTATCTTGTATCCCGGCAAAGTTGGCAATGAATATTTTATGACAAAAGGTCACTTTCATACCATACTAGAAACTGCGGAAGTATACTTTGCATTGGACGGTGAAGGTTTTATGGTAATGGAAAATCCAGAGGGAGATTCTATTGAAATCCCTTTAGAAAAAGGAAAAGCCGTCTATGTTCCAAGGCGTTATGCTCACAGAACCGTAAACACCGGTAATATACCATTGGTTCTATTTTATACATTTCCAAGTGATGCCGGTCATGATTATGGTACGATTGAAACAAAGGGATACCGAAAATTAATAATCGAAAAAGATGGGCAACCCGTTGTGATAGATAATCCTAAATGGCAATAGAAAAGAGGATTTTATGAAAGAGATTATGACCGTATTAGGTACTCTCGCTTCTAGTAAACTTGGATTTTGCCAATGTCATGAACATCTGATGCTAAGCAAGGGAGTATCTTTTGATTTAAATGAAGCGCTACTACTTGATAGTATCGCCAAAAGCAGTTCCGAGCTAAAACGTTATAAAGCCGCTGGTGGTTCTTCCGTTATTGATGCACAGCCATGTGGCTGCAATCGAATGCCAAATGAGTTAGTATGCATTTCTAAAGCTTCTGGTGTTCACATTATTGCCTCTACCGGTTTTCATAAATTGTGCTTTTATCCAAAAAATCATTGGATCCAAAATTGTACCCTTGACAAATTATCAAACTTATATATCCAAGAACTTACTACCGGGATGTACCTAGATGGAGAGACCTCTTTTCCCTCTATTTCTTCTAATTATAAAGCCGGAATTATTAAAACAGCTATCGATGTAGAAGGTTTAAGCCAACGTTATTCTGTTTTATTCGCCGCTGCTGCAACTGCCGCGCTGGAGACCAATTGTTCTCTTATGATTCACGTCGAGCAGCATGCCGATCCTTTACCTTTGTTCCATTTTCTGACTGCAAAAGGTATTGCACCAGACCATTTGATTTTCTGTCATATGGATCGAGCCTGTACTGACTTGAAGGTTCATCTCCAACTGCTGCAAGAAGGTGTTTTCCTAGAATTCGATACCATTGGAAGATTTAAATATCACAGCGATGAGCAAGAAATCGAACTATTCAACCAACTGATACATTTCGGCTACATAAAGCAATTACTTTTTTCTCTAGATTCCACACGCACCAGATTGAAAGCATATAGCCCTGACGCAATCGGATTAGACTATATACTAACCACTTTCATTCCTCAAATGAAAGCATGTGGAATCACTTCAGAGCAAATTGATTTCATTTCTACACGTAATCCGATTTGCGCGTTAACCTAATTCATATAAATGGAGGATACAACCATGAAACATATTGATATATTATCAGAAGTAGCAAACTTGAAAATTGTCCCCGTAGTCAAACTCAATTCCGTATCTGATGCAGTACCTTTAGGCGAAGCGCTGTGTGCTGGTGGTCTTCCCATAGCCGAAATTACCTTCCGCACAGAAGCTGCCCATGACTCTATAAGCAAAATGACTCAAGCATTTCCAAACATGATTGTAGGCGCCGGAACCGTTGTTAATTTAGAACAAGCCAAACAGGCTCTTGACGCTGGCGCATTATTCCTTGTTTCCCCCGGAATCAGCCGTCCTGTAATTGAATTTTCTCTAGATCATAAAGTGCCCATTTTCCCTGGAGCATGTACTCCTTCCGAGATTATGGTACTTCTAGAATACGGATTAACCATTGCAAAATTTTTTCCCGCGCAACAGTATGGCGGTTTAAATACCATCAAATCCTTGTCAGCTCCATTTCCAAGCATGCAATTCATGCCAACTGGAGGCGTTAGCGCATCCAATATCTTGGATTATTTAGCTTGTGATAAAATCATCGCCTGCGGCGGAAGCTGGATGGTAAAAGATCCCCTTGTTGCCGATAAAAATTTCAAAGAAATTGAAGCCTTAACTAGAGAAGCAGTAACACTAGTGAAAGGAGAATTCTAGATATGAAAATTTTAGTAACACCAACCTCTTTACAACCCGGAAAATCATCTAATGCTCTAGATGTTTTGAGAACATTTTCAGATGATTTAATTTTCAACACCGCCAAAAAGCCTCTTACCGAAGAAGAATTAATTCCATTACTGAAAGACTGCGATGGTTATATTGCAGGCTTGGACTATGTAACAAAAAATGTAATAAATGCATGCACCCACCTAAAAGTCATTTCCCGATATGGCGCTGGTTACGATCGCGTGGATATTGATGCTGCAAGGGAAAAAGGCATTCTAGTCACAAATACACCCGGTGTTAACGCAGAAGCAGTAGGTGAGCTTACTTTTGCATTAATCCTTTCCGTAGCAAGAAAAATTCCTCATTTAAACCATACAACCCGTTCCGGCCAATGGATTCGCTCTACCGGGATGGAATTAAAAGGAAAAACAATCGGAATTATGGGACTCGGCGCTATTGGTAAAGTAGTTGCCCGATGCGCAAAAGGATTTGATATGAAAGTCATTACATATGATCCTTATATAAACAACGACTATTGCATAAAGAATAACATTCAGGTCTGTACCTTCGATGAAGTAGTACAGCGTTCAGATGTAATCAGTCTTCATCTTCCATTGCTTGAAACTACAAAGCATTTAATTGGAAAAGAAGCGCTTGCCAAGATGAAACCCACCACAATAATCATCAATGCTTCAAGGGGTGGCATTATAGATGAAGTTGCAGCTTATCAGGCATTAAAAGCAAATAAATTAGGCGGCTTAGGTTTAGATGCATTTGAGACAGAACCTCCTATGGGGTCTCCCCTATTTGAGTTTGAAAATGTGGTAGTTACACCCCATACTGGCGCGCATACCCAAGAGGCAACTGATTTGATGGCTACCGCTTCTGTCGACAATCTCATTAATATATTAAGCGGGAAAAATTGTCCCTTTATTGTAAACCCGTAAAATTTCATGGGCCAAAGTAAAAAAGACCATGCAGGAGTAATAAAAATGCGCTCCTGCATGGTTTTTTATCTTTTGTATTTAATAATTCCCTTTTTTAAGATTTTCTTATTTCCATAATCTTCAAACGCTTGAAGTATATCATCAAATTCATAATAATTTGAAATATAATCTTCAAATTTAATATCTCCATTTCGCAGCCAAGTTAATATCTGCTGGTATGCCAAAGCTTCTTCATCTTTACGTGGAAACTGTTGAAAATTTAGTTTCCAATTATAAGGTGCCCTGCTAAAATCAATGGTAATTTGTTCTGTTTTTGGAACTCCATAACACAGCACTTCTCCTCTATCACAAATGAGCTTCATTCCCTCATTTATCACATCTGGTGAACCTACTGCATCCAATACATAAGGCACTCCATCCGGATATATCTTATGAACCTCTTCACAGACATCACATTCCGAACTGTTTAAAACAATATCCGCACCATTTTTCAAAGCGTTTTCTTGTTTTTCTTTGTTTCTAGCTACCGCAATAACTGGGTGAACACCAAGCAAACTCATAAATTTAATAAAAGTCAATCCTACCGGTCCACAGCCATATACAACAATCGGTTCTCCCTTTTTTATACCAAAATATTTAATGTTACTAAGGACCTCCCGAAAGGTAATCATCATCGCTGCATCCACCGGATCAATGTCTTCAGGCACAAGGTTCTGCCCAAAAGCACATTCTGGTTCCTCTCCTTTCGAATAGGCCTTTTGATCATGAACTACTCCGTATTCACTATATGCTCCCCAAGCAGATCCAATATCTCCAAAAGAAGGCTCCGGATCTAAAAATGGGAGTAATACAATATCACCTTTTTTATAGCTTGTAACCTCTGAACCCACTTCAACCACTTCCCCAACGCCCTCATGTCCTAGCATAACCGGATACATATCCTTCGGTACACCCTTGAATTTTCCTTCGATCAAGTGGGCATCCGTTCCACACATTCCGCAACTAATCATCTTCACCAAGGCCTGTTTACTTGTATAAGTTGGCATCGGAATCTCCAACACAGAAAGAACGCCTTCTTTATCTACTATTAATGTTTTCAAATCTCATCCCTCCTACCTTTGTTTATTGTTCCATGTTAATCATGACCTTCATTGCCTTATCTTTTTCTAAGTCAATGGTGTCATATCCTTTCTTGAATTCCTTAAAACCAAACCTGTGAGTGATTAATGTTTCAAATTCAATCCAGCCTTCTTTCACTAATTCGATGGCTTTGATATAATCTTCTTCCCTATACATGGCACTGCCAAGTAATGTTAATTCGTGGTCCTGAACTGCGGCCATATCAACGTTTGCCAATTCTCCAAACACACCCACAATCACAATACTACTTCCTTTTCTTGCATATTCGATGGCCTGTTTTGTAGTGACATTAATCCCAATGCATTCAAATATAACATCTGCTCGATCTTGTCCCAACGTTTCTTCTATCACTTCCAGTAATTTTTTTTCTTTGGGATTCACAGTTAAGATTCCACATTTTTCAGCTGTTTTCAAACGATATGTGCTAAGTTCAGAAAGAAGTACAACTTCCGCCCCTAATGCTTTTGCTGTCTGTGCCACTAGATTGCCAATAGGCCCGCCCCCTAACACTAAAGCTTTTTTTCCGGTCATATCTTTGCTGTAACGCCTAACCGCATGAACTGCAACTGCGAGCGGTTCAATCATTGCTCCATGATCCCACGACATTTCTTTCGGCAAAACCAATGCCTTGTCTGCATCCACTACAAAATATTCGCTTGCCATTCCCGTCGTTTGAAATCCCATAACCTTTAACACTTCACAATCATTGTACATCCCATGGGTACAAGGATAGCACGTTCCACATACTACTTGAGGCTGAATAGTAACCTTATCTCCTACCTTACAATTCATAACATTTTCGCCAATTTCCACTACCTCTGCAGATACCTCATGCCCCTGTACAACTGGGTAACTAGTATAGGGATGCTTACCATGATTTACATGAATATCCGACCCGCAGATACCAATACGTTTTATTTTGATTTTTATTTGGTTTTCTGAAATTTCTGGCACTTCCACTTCTTGATATACAATATTCCCTGGTTCCGTCATAATTGCCTGAATCATTTTCTCCATTTCTTGTCCTCTTTTCCGATGTTATAGGTTAGTTATCATGCAATATATCTATTAACATTGCATACAAAGCATATATAATTTGCTTAATAATATCATATATTTATTGTTCTTTCAAGCACAAAACCGTTGTATTACAAGAAATTTATATTTTTTATTAAAAATCTATTGAATTTTTACAATATAATGTTATTATATAGGTACATAGTAATATTTAGTCAATCTCCCCTTATTTTACACATATATTGCTCGTTTTTCTTAAATATGTTACAATGTATGGAACATATTTCCAATTATAAGGCAGTATAGATTTTTAAATCATAAACAAAATGAGGAGGAACCATCATGCTAACCAAAATATCAGGAATCAATAAATCCGTTCCCATACCACTCTATTTCCAGCTAAAAGAATTGATTTTATCTGAAATCAAAAATGGGAATTACAAAACAGGTTCATTAATTCCAACCGAAAAAGAATTCAGTGATTCTTTTCAAATAAGTCGTACCACTGTTCGCCAAGCAATTACAGAACTCGTTCAGGAAGGATGGTTATATAGAGTAAAGAGCAAAGGAACTTATGTATCACAGCCCAAAATTACTCAAGATTATATCAAAAAAGTAGAAAGTTTTAATGATCAAATGTATCGTTCCGGCCTAACTCCAAGTACAGAAGTTTTGGAATTGAAAACCCTGAAAGCCGATGACACGATTGCGAAGAATCTAAGACTGCAGGAAAAAGATCTTGTGATTTTTCTCCATCGAAAACGAAGTGCCAATGGAGAACCAATTGTAACAAGCAAGACGTATCTGCCTTTTAAAGAATGTTCTTTTATTTTAGAGCACGATTTAAGAACCGAGCAGCTCTATACTATTTTATCAAATAAAGAAGAAACACGTATTTTTAGAATTGAACGTATTGTCGAAGCGGTAGAAGCAAAGACCGCTGATGTAAAATTATTGGGCATGAAGCGCGGAAAGCCAATTCAACATTTTACTTCTGTTGGATATAGCGTATTTGACAAGCCCATCGAGTATACGTTATCAAGATACCGCGGTGATCGAAATAGTTTTGAAGTCACCGTATGTCCAGGATCTTAGAACAGGAGGTGGCAAAATGCCCACTTATATTTTAGCCCACGATTTGGGTACTTCTGGTAACAAAGCAACATTGTTTTCAGAAGACGGTCTGCTTGTGGGGAGCGAAGTTTTCTCTTATGATACACATTATTTTAATGACACTTGGGTAGAACAAAACGCCGAGGATTGGTGGGAAGCTGTTTGTTCCACAACAAAGCATCTACTTCAGACCACAAAAATAGATCCAAAAGATATTGGTGCGGTAAGTTTTAGTGGTCAAATGATGGGATGTCTCTGCGTAGATAAATGTGGAAATCCACTACGTCCTTCTATGATATGGGCTGATCAACGTGCACAAAAGCAAGCAGCACAAATAGAAAGCCACATAAGTCAATGGGACTTTTATCACATTGTTGGTCATCGAAATACTGCTTCTTATGGAATTCAAAAGCTTATGTGGGTACGTGATAATGAACCAGAAATTTACGAACAGACCTATAAAACTTTAAATGCAAAAGATTTTATTGTGTTGCGTCTTACTGGTCATTTCTATACGGAATATTCAGATGGAAACAGTAATGCCTGCTTTGACCTAAATACCTTGCAATGGTCAGAAGAAATTTTAAAATATGCTGATATCAGCATTGATAAATTGCCCGAATTAAAGCCATCCACTTTTGTTGCTGGTGGTGTCACAAAAGAAGCTTCTTTAGCTACTGGACTTGCCATTGGTACTCCTGTAGTATTAGGTGGTGGCGATGGGGTAGCAGCTAACATTGGCTGTGGCTCTATTGCTCCCGGAAAAACTTATAGTTGTATGGGGACTTCTGCCTGGATTACCACCACTACAGAAAAGCCTATTTTTGATGAAAAGATGCGTACTGTAACTTGGGCTCATATCATTCCTGGTCTTTACGCTCCAAACGGAACCATGCAATATGCTGGCGGTACCTACAACTGGCTTAAAAATACCATTTGCAAAATGGAAACCTACGATGCCAAGCTCCATGGAAATTCTCCTTATGATTACATGAATGCACAAATTGCACAAAGTCCTATTGGGGCAAACGGAGTCATATTTCTCCCTTATTTGTTGGGTGAACGTGCACCTAGATGGAATCCAAACGCTCGCGGTGCTTGGATTGGACTAAAACCCGAAAATACACGGGGCGATATTATGCGAAGCGTATTAGAGGGTGTAACAATGAATCTTTCCATCTGTTTGGATGTTCTTCGAACCCAAGTTGATATTGATGAAATATTAGTCATAGGCGGTGGTGCAAAAGGTACTGTTTGGCGGGAGATTATGGCTGATATTTATGATGCTAAAATCACGGTTCCAACTCTGCTTGAAGAAGCCGCCTCCATGGGTGCTGCTGTCACAGGTGGTGTTGGTGCTGGAATCTTTAAAGATTTTACTGCTATTGATAAGTTTATTACCATTGATTCCGAACACGCTCCCAATCCCGTAGCTGTTAAACAATATCAACCAGTTAAAGAACTATTTGACGACTGTTATTTTGCGTTGGAAGGCGTTTTTGATAAAATGGCAAAAAAATAATATCATCTAAAAGCGGAAGCTTGTATGGAACTATCCATCTTGCTTCCGCTTTTTTCTAACAAGTACTATATTTATGTTTTCGTGTATATAAACTACTGCCCTTTTCAATTATTTCAAACAATCCACCGCAGCTCTTTCTATTACAAGTCCTGCACAATAATGTTCCATAAATTCTTCAAATCCTTTTACATCTGTATCTTTAGGATTTATCGTTGTTCCTTTACTTTTTTCAAAAATCTGATGATTTAAGAATTCATCTAACGTTTCTGTTTTATCTTGGCGCTGCATATAAGCAGCAAGTAATGCAATTCCCCACGCTCCACCTTCTCCTGCTGTGTTCATAACTGTAACAGGGGTATTAATAGCTGCTGCCATAATATGCTGTCCTACTATTGGTGTCTTAAACAATCCTCCATGACCTAGAATTTGCTCTACTCGCACACCTTCTTGTTTCGTAAGAATATCCATCCCCAATTTCAATGCACCTAGCGAGGTAAATAATTGTACACGCATAAAATTGGATAAGGTAAACTTATCTTCCGGAGATCTAACAAACAAAGGGCATCCTTTCTCAAATCCAGTAATGTGTTCACCAGAAAAATAATTATAAGCCAATAATCCCCCACAATCAGCATCTCCTTCCAATGCTTTCCCATAAAGCACTGAAAATAATTTTGTCATATCTACATCTATATCAAATGCCTCTGCAAACTCCTTGAAAACAGAAACCCAGGCATTTAACTCCGAGGTACAATTATTACAGTGAACCATTGCAACCAAATCACCTGTAGGCGTCGTCACTAAATCAATTTCTGGATATACTTTTGACAGTTCCTTTTCAAGTACAATCATTGCAAATACTGAAGTTCCCGCCGAAACATTTCCCGTACGCTTAGCAACACTATTTGTTGCAACCATTCCTGTTGCCGCATCTGCTTCTGGAGGGCAAAATATAATTCCTGGCTGCAATTGACCCGTAACATCCAATAATTTTGCACCCGCTTCTGTAAGAACACCCGCTTCTTCACCCGCTACTAATACCTTCGGGAAAATATCTTCTAATTTCCACGGATATTGATTGGGTGCTGTTAATTCGTCAAATTGCTGCATCATTTTTTTATTAAAGCATTTCTCATGAATATCAATAGGGAACATCCCAGATGCTTCCCCAATTCCAAGAACTTTTTGACCTGTTAGTTTCCAGTGTATAAATCCACTTAATGTTGTTTGATATTGTATTCGTGATACATGGGGCTCCTTATTTAGTATTGCTTGATACAAATGCGCAATACTCCATCTTTGGGGTATGGGATACTGAAATACCTTTGTCAATTCTTCCGAAGCTGGTTCTGTAATTGTATTACGCCAAGTACGAAAAGGAACCAAAAGCTGAGCCTGCTGATCAAAAACCATATATCCATGCATCATGGAACTAATTCCAATGGATCCAATTGTTGTAAGCGTTACATTGTATTTTGTTTTTACTTCCTCTGCCATCTTCCGATAACTATCCTGCATACCGTCTATAATTGCTGACATATCATAAGACCAAATAGAATCTACTATTTGATTCTCCCAATCATGATTACCTGAAGCTATTTGCAAATAATCTTCATCTAATAGAACCGCTTTAATCCTTGTGGAACCAAATTCAATTCCTAATGATGTTTTTCCGTTTATAATTGAATTTTTAATATTGCTCATTTAAAAGTTCCTCCTCTTACTTTATGCTGTCTTAAGTGTCTATACATTTTCTTTCTTTTTCTACAAGAAAATTTCTTATTATACCTCTTTTGAGTATATCAGAAGCATTAATAAAACTCAATTTTAATTTCAATTTTAATTTCAATTTTCATTTATGCTTTTAATAAATTTAGCAAAAATATATTATAAAACTGATAAGTAATTGTCTAATTTTGTCTTATATGATAGAATATATACTTGTGAGCTAATAACACGCAGTCAAATAGACCATTTTGACTTTGCTCGTTGTAAATAATTAAGATACATTGATTTTATAAAAGAACGGAGAACGAACATGCAGAAATTATCTAACAAGAACCTACTATTAATTGGAATCACTTTATTTTCTATGTTTTTTGGAGCAGGAAATTTAATATTTCCGCCATATTTAGGAGCACAGGCTGGTTCCCTTACTTGGATCGCTTTTCTTGGTTTTGCGATTAGTGCAATAGGTCTCCCTATTTTAGGTGTAATCGCTGTAGCCAAATCTGGTGGGCTGTCTGTCTTAGCCGGACGTGTACATCCACTATTTGCGCCAGTTTTTACCCTATTAATTTATTTATCTATTGGACCTTGCCTTGCCATACCAAGAACTGCCAGCACATCCTTTGAAATGGCTGCGGTCCCATTTCTTCCAGAAGGAATATCACTTGGTTTAGTCCAATTCATTTACTCTATTGTATTTTTTTCAGTGGCTCTATTGATTGCTTTAGCACCTTCTAAGTTAACAGATCGTTTAGGGAAAAAATTAGCACCTTGTTTATTTGTACTCATCTTAATTATATTTGTTGCTTGTATGATTGCTCCATTTAAGAACTACGGAGTTCCAACCGCTACCTATGCAAATCATTCTTTTGTTCAGGGCTTTTTGGATGGCTACTTAACCATGGATACCATCGCCGCCTTAAACTTCGGTATTATTATCTCCATGAATATTCGAGCAAAAGGTGTAACAGATGATTCTAGTGTGGTCAAGGAAACTATCAAAGCCGGATGGATTGCCGGTGCATTATTTATAATTGTATATGCTGCATTAACACATATTGGTGCATTATCTGGCGGAACTTTTGGTATTGCTACAAATGGTGCACAAACATTAACTAAAATGGTTCTGCATCTCTTTGGAAATGTTGGTCTGGTTATACTGGCTTTAATTTTTCTAATTGCATGCTTAAACACTTGTATTGGATTAATCAGTTGCTGTAGTGAATATTTTACAACTGTTTTTCCTCGATTCACTTATAAAACATGGGCTTGCTTTTTTGCATTTATCAGTATGATTATTTCTAATGTTGGATTAAATAAGATTTTAGAAATTTCCGTTCCTGTTTTGAACTTTTTATATCCAGTTTCCATTGTTTTAATTATTTTATCCTTTTTTCACAAGCATATTCAACAATGGCGTTATATCTATCCCACAGCAATTTTATTTACAGGAACCATAAGTCTTATCTATGCACTTGATCAAACTGGAATTGCTTTGCCATTTATAACTGCATTGGCCCATAAAATTCCTTTGTACAATATGGATCTTGGTTTTATCCTTCCTGCAATTACAGGAATCATAGTCGGAATTCTTTTATCCTGTTTTATAAAACCTACAATTAAAAAAAATCCTATCAGCGATTCTGAATAGAAGCTTTTCATATACCACATTCAAAGAAGGTGTTCCGTTAAATATAAAAACGGAGCACCTTTTTTCTTTCTTATATCATTTTATAATGAAAAAACAGGTAAAACTATGATTATCCCCTAAACACCGTGTTTATCAGTGGTTTGATTAGATTTTAAAACTCATTTTACTACTTATTTACTACTTACAAGTGAGCCTTGATACGAAGAAATTCTAAGATATACCAACTTATGGACAGGGTAATGTGCTTGAAATCATTAGCAAAGATTTCCTGTATTCTGAATTGATAAATCCTATCTTTACACAGGACGGTGACAATGTGAAAGTCAAGGTGTCAGTAAAATACATAGACAATCAGACAAAGGCTATACAAATTTCTCACAAGAGATTTGCACGTTATTTTAGTGCAACTTAGTTAAGCAAAAACGCAAGACGGTAGACATGATATTGTTTTAAAAAAGCAATCATCATATAATACAGACAGAAAGAGAGGGATATATCATGAAAGAAAATACAATGTTAAAAACAAATTCAGCTACTGACTATATACGATATGCCTTATATGCCTTTGGTGGATTAGGTGTTGAAATATTGCTTATGATGATTGAAACAAATTTGTACGGACAGACTTCTGGAACATGGTCTACGATACAGCATATTATTCATTGGATGATAACATGTTTAGTATGGGGGTGTCTTGGTGCGATATTAGTAAAACAATTACCTGTCATTCCTAAAAATTGTACCAAAAAGAAAAACATGATATTAGTGGTTATAATTATTTCTGCATCTATCATTTATACTTCTTTGGTATGGAAAGGATTTAAACCAATAATCGAATTATCTAATCTTGGTGTGCCTAAATTCTTAATTCAATACATTTATTATGCTTTTGAAAGTTTGCTAATAATGTTAATTATAGCACATGGACAAAAAGCATTTGAAAACTGGTTCAGTAGTATCAGTATCCTTCCATTTGGGGGTATGATTCTTGCCGTTACATGGGGGCTAGTCCATATTTTCACACAAGGAGCTTCAACAGGTATCTATGCCGTTATTCAAGCTCTACTCTACGGAAGTGTTTATATGGTTTTTAATAAAAATTATAAAATTACATATATAGCCATTGCTCTCATGTTCATGCTATAATACCCTTCAAGGAGGGGAATGAAAATTGAAAGTAAATGAATATCAGCAAAAAGACATTCTCAAAGATAGAATAGATTTCTATTACCGCATGAAAACCAAAGAAGTAAATGAGATATTAGATTTTTTAAGGAAACATAGTCTAAGTCTCATTGGAAAAGTAAATGACAAAGAAATCATATTTTCCTTGAATGATGTATATTATTTTGAGTCCATTGAAAAAAAGATGTTTGCATATCTTGATAATAAGGTCGTGCGAATAGATCTACGATTACAGGATTTAGAAAATGCTTATTTTGAATTTGGATTTGTACGAATTAACAAATCTACCATATTGAATGTTTATAAAATTAACTCATTAAAATCTGAAATCAATATGCGTCTTATGGCATTACTGGACAATGGCGAAAGAGTCCAGATAAACAGAAGCTATAAAGCCAAATTCAACTTATTTCTTAATACAATGAATAAAGGAGGATTTCAAAATGAAAGTGATAAATAGAAAAAATGTTATCCCCGTTATTTGTATAACTTATTCGATAATTTCTGTAGTATTAACTATTTTTGAAATGTTTGATAAAGGAGAAATGAATCCTACACAGTTAAATATGTTTTTGTTTCTACTTTTGAGTGTTTTAGGTGTTAGTGTTCTTTCTCAACATTACAGATTAGATAGATTTTCCCCTTTGACTATGATTATTGTTCAATATTTGATTGCTGTTGCTATAATCTTAATCACTTTAAAGATTTCGTCTTATTTTGTAGATATTCATCCAGACGGATATAAAGATATGACAATATCATTTTCAATACCATATTTTATAGGAACAGCTATTTACTACATTTGTTTAAGGTTGGAAGTCCGTAAACAAAATCGCATATTAGAAAAGATTAAAAAGAACAAAAAATGAAGTGGTGGTAATATGGGAAAATATTAGTTGTAGAATTTGCTAATAACGAAGATATTGTTTTCCAGCAAACAGTTGAGTGGCTATCTCATAATCTTTCTACTACCCCTACCGTGCTAGTAGAACAAAAGAGTGATTTAACAATAAATATCTTTCCTCGTACCATAACGGATAAGAATGGAAATCACTTGTACCTAACGTCTAAAGAATTTGACTTCATTTTTAGCAAAACTAAAGTGTCATATTTTGGATTTGATATTTAACTCTTGCCACACAAGATGCAGCTACGCTAAATTCATCCAATCCCATACGAATCAACATCTCTATCGCATCCGGGCTGCTCGCCATTTCTCCACACATACCAACTGGTATCCCTGCCCTGTGCCCAGCTTCTATGACCATTTGAATACTGGCAATAACTGCCGGATGAAATGGATTATATTTTGCAGCAATTTTGGTATTTTCACGATCTACTGCTAATATATACTGCGTCAGATCATTTGTTCCAATACTAAAGAAATCTACTTCCTTTGCAAAGTGATCTGCTAAGATAACAGAAGCTGGCGTCTCAATAATCATACCTACTTCTATATGCTCATCAAATGCAATTGATTCTGCTATCAGCTCTTTCTTACATGCTTCAAGAAGATTTTTTGCCTCCACTAATTCTTCAATAGATATAATCATAGGAAACATTACTTTTATATTTCCAAATACACTTGCTCGTAATATAGCTCGTAATTGTGTTTTAAACATTTGTTTCATATCCAAACAAATACGAATTGCCCGCCACCCCAGAAATGGATTTTTTTCTTTATCAAATTCAAAATAAGAAAGCTTCTTGTCGCCCCCTACATCCAATGTTCGAATCGTTAATTCATCTGTACAAAGAATTGCCGCTTCTTTGTACACCCTTAACTGTTCTTCTTCTGTTGGGAAATGTGAATTATCCATATAAAGGAATTCACTTCGAAACAACCCTACTCCCCGCTGCCCCTTTTCCACAATCTGTTTTATTTCTTCAATACGATCTACGTTGACATGCACCTGCACCTCACATCCATCTATAGTACGTGCCGGAAGTTTTACTGACTTTTGATAGGTTAACTGCTGCAGTTCTTGTTGTTTCCTTTTTTCCGTATATTCTGTAATCTCTTCTGGACTTGGATTGACAATAATAATTCCCGCCCCTGCATCCATAATTAAATAATCTTCTTCTGCAACACTTGATAGAATTTCTGATACCCCTACCAATGCCGGTAAACCAATATTTTTTGCCATGATTGATACATGGCTTGTGATTCCACCTTCCTTAGTTACAATCCCCAACACATAGTTTAAATCGATCATTGCCATGTCAGATGGAGTCAAATCCCGCGCCACAACAATTACACCTTCTTTGATCTCATTAAATGGATTACTTTTTTGATTTTTTAATTGACACATAAGACGATTTCGGACATCTTTAATATCTGCCGCTCTCTCCCTCATATGTTCATCATCTATCGTATCAAATACAGCAATAAATTTTTGTGTAACCTCACACAAAGCCACTTGTACATTCAAATGATTTTTTTCAATTAGACATCTTATAGCTTCATATAAAGCTTTATCATTTGCGATTTCCAGATGAGCCGAAAAAATATCGTTTTCTGTTGCAAGCTTTTTTAATTCTACACTTGCTTCCTGTATTGCACACTTTAATTTATCTAATTCCAATGATTCATCTTGTACCATATAGGTATCCGGCTTTAAGGAAATCTTTTTGACACAAAACACCTTCCCCATTGCAATTCCTTCTGATACAGTACGCATGACACTTAACTTATTCATATAATACCTCTTCTTATTCGTTGCAAATAGCAACCGTCCTAACGCTTCGGACTTACAAGATGAATTTTATCATAAATGCTTTACAAAAACAATCTTTTCAAATTTTACTTTCTAAGCAGCCATTCTTTGCCAGATATTCCAGGTTCTGTAAGGTTCATTGGCTCTAATATCTCATCCAATTCTTCCTCCTTTAATAATTTAGCATCCAATATTAATTGTCTGATGGATGCACCTGTTCGAATAGCCTCCTTTGCAATATCTGCTGCTGCCGTATATCCCACATGAGGACAGATTGCAGTAATAATACCCACACTGTTATTTACCAAGTATTGACAGCGTTCTTCATTTGCTGTAATGCCCTTAATGCAATTATCTACAAATGTATGTACTGCATATCCCAATGTATCAATGGATTGAAAAAGGCAGTAAAATACAATAGGCTCAAAAGCATTTAATTCTAATTGTCCACCTTCCGCTGCCATAGTAATTGTTACATCATTTCCTATAATGTTAAATGCCACCTGATTTACAACTTCTGGAATAACCGGATTAACTTTTCCTGGCATAATTGAGGAACCATTTTGCTTTGCTGGCAAATTAATTTCACCAAAACCCGCTCTAGGTCCAGAAGACATTAATCTTAAATCATTTGCAATCTTAGACAAGGTAACTGCACACGCTTTCACCGCCCCTGAAACAGCTACAAAAGAATCTAAGTTCTGAGTAGAATCAATTAAATCAAAGGCCTGTACCAAATTCATTTCACTTATTTGTGCTAAATTAGGTACGATTCTCTGCAAATATTTTTCATCTGCATTAATGCCAGTTCCAACTGCAGTTCCTCCCATATTCACTGCACGCATTTCCTCCATGGCTTTCTCCATACGATTAATATCTCGTTTAATAGCCACCGCATATGCCTTGAATTCCTGTCCCAATCTTATTGGAACTGCATCCTGCATTTGCGTTCTTCCCATTTTAATTACATGATCAAATTCTGTTCCTTTGTCACACAAGGCTTCGTAGAGCCTGTGTAATTCATTCTGTGCATTTTTTAATAATTTAAGGGAAGTCATCTTTCCCGCAGTTGGTATAACATCATTGGTGGATTGTGCATAATTGACATGATCATTTGGGTGTACAATAGAATAATCGCCTTTTTCTCCACCTAATATTTCAATCGCCCTATTCGCAATTACTTCATTAGCATTCATATTCAACGATGTGCCTGCACCACCTTGAATTGGATCCACAATAAAATCATCATGAAGATTTCCTGCTAATATTTCGTCACAAGCAGCTACAATAGCATCTGCAATTTTTTTGTCTAAGTCACCCACTTCACAATTTGTAATAGCTGCTGCTTTTTTGACCAATGCTAAACTATTGATAATTTCAGGATGCATGAACAAACCTGTAATCCGAAAATTCTCTGCTGCCCTCATAGACTGCACCCCATAATATACGTTTCCCGGCACCTCTTTCATCCCAATAGAATCATTCTCTTTTCTATAGTTCTCACCATTTGTTTTGATTATGCTGACCATTTTTTTCCTCCACATTCACCGTTCATTTCATCCTGTTATTACATTGCACTGTTTATTATAATATGTTATCCTAATATAATCTAATACATATGTGATTATATTTATTATAGTTTTTAGATTATATCTCATCTTTAAATACAGACTTGTCACAAATAGGAGGATTCAATGCCAATGTTTAGTAGTATGAATTATATATATGAAGTATACAAAGAAAAAAGCTTTTCAAAAGCAGCCAAAAATCTGTATATATCACAGCCATCCCTCAGCGCAAGCGTAAAACGTATAGAACAGCAAATTGGGACCCCTCTCTTTGACCGTAGTACAAATCCAATTAAATTAACGGATTGTGGAGAAGCATATATCTTTGCCATAGAACAAATCCAAGGAATTGAACAAGATTTCCAGAATTATCTAGCTGACAGAAATGGCCTCAAAGTTGGAAAACTTACAATTGGCGGAAGTAATCTATTTTCTTCTTATGTTCTTCCACCACTGATTTCTAAATACAAAGAACGCTTTCCACTGATTGAAATTGATTTAATAGAAGACAGTACTTCAAAACTAAAAGAATTATTACAAAACGGAGTATTGGATCTGCTTATTGATAACTATGTCTTTTCTGAAGATAATTTTATAAAACATTTATATCGGCCTGAGCAGCTCCTACTTGCCGTTCCAAAAGACATCTCCATTAATACATCTATAAAAGAATGTCAATTAACCCTAACGGATATAAAGCAACACAAACATCAAAAAGATGATTTTCCTTCCGTTCCCTTAGGTCTCTTTGAAAAAGAACCTTTCATTTTATTAAAAACAGAAAATGATACAAGACAGCGAAGCTTACGCATTTGTCAGGAATATGGATTTCAGCCTCATGCCATTCTAACATTAGATCAGCAAGTAACTGCTTATAATGTCACCTGTTCCGGAATGGGCATATCATTCATCAGCGATACCTTGGCTTATAACGTGCTGCCTCACCCTGATGTAGTTTTTTATAAACTTCAAGGAGAAGCTGCACATAGAAATATTTATTTTTATCAAAAGAAAAACCGCTATGTAACAAAAGCAATAACAGAATTTCTATCTTTTGTTACATACCAAATATAAGTAAAATAAAAGTACGGCTAAACTCAAGATCAAGATAGCCCACTGTTGATTTAGAACTATTAGTTTATGATCCCATTGTAAGCGAATACCGAAATTTTGAAGCATTTCCGCCATAAGCGCTTCTGTTGAATTGCAAATCATTCTTCCTTTTATCTCTTTTATATACCACTGCCTCAAAATACTTGTTATCTGCATCGGTGGAAACCAAAAAAGAATAGGCTTCAGCCACTTGGGATAAAAATAATATGGCAGATAAGAACCAGATAGAAAACCAAGCACCGTACCATATAAATTTGCAAACGTCGAAAAAGTAGTCGTATTTTTGAGATTTTTAGCAAGACACAATAATATTCCACTATTAATTCCAGAAGCACATAACCCCGTAAGAAACAGATACAGCATTGTAAAAACAGATAGCGTCTTCCCATACATCCTATAAAAGAAAAATTCACCGACTAACATGGTTGCATAAGTAAAAAAACCAGAAACCAATATTGCCGAAATCCAATATCCTAACAAAATAGAAAAACGAGTAATTGGAGCAACAAGAAAATCTTTTCTTATCCCTGTTGCAGTATCATTCACACATATTTGCATTATACCAAAACAAGTCGTTGTATTCATAACAACCAATAACCCTGCAAACATCATTCGATCCGTAAATTCCTTATTTAAGCCCAATGGAAGACCAATCTGTCCTACCATACTAATCAAAAAATCTCTTAAAAAAAACACATATAAACCAATGATAATTGGTATGGATGCTGCCGACAGTAAAATATTCAACTTATTATTTAAAAACAAATCAAGATTTCTTCTTACAAGATATTGGAGATTTCGCACACTTCATCTCCTTTCAGTAAATGAAAATACAGTTCATTCAGCGTTGGTTTTTCTAGTATCCCTTTCCAACGACACTGAATTTCCTTCAAGCTTCCGCAATCCACTATTCGTCCTTCCTTTAATATACAAATAATATCTGCATAGGAAGCCTCCTCTAAATAATGAGTCGTATAGAAAATAGTCATCTGTAGTGTGTTCCGTAATTTCAATAATACCTTCCATACTTCCCATCTTGTAACTGGATCTAATCCAGTCGTTGGTTCATCTAAAATTAATAATTTAGGATTAGGCAGCAATGCCCTAGCAATTTGAACCAGTCGCCTTTGTCCACCTGAACATTCCCCATACTTTTGATGTTGTATCTTTTCCAGCGAAAGCAACTTTATAATATAAGCAATCTGCTTGTTTAAACTGTCGTCAGATTTCCAATATAATGCACCCCTATACCAAAGATTTTTGTAAATTGTCAAATCACGATCCAGCACATCCTCCTGGAATACCACCCCTAGTTTCTTCTTAATCGCAAATGCATTTGTATCCATATTTACTCCATCAATAATAATTTCTCCTTCTGTTTTTTTTAATAAAGTTGAAATTATATTCATAATTGTACTTTTTCCAGCCCCATTAGGTCCTAGAAATGTAAAGATTTGCCCTTGCCCTACCTGAAATCGAATTGATTTTACCACCTCTTTATTGTGATATACTTTGCATAAATTCTTTACATCAATACAATCTCGAATAATCAACACCCCCTACGCGGACATTCAAAATCCGCTTTGCTACTTACTTGATCAGTTAAAATATAGTTAACAGAACATTTATTACGTATTCATAATAATTATATGTGGCTTTTTGCATTTTATCATGATAAAATAATACCATAATTAGGTAATTGTGCTTATTAATAATAATAGCAATATCCTTTTGATAAATGGAGGTATTATGAATAGTCCAAAAGATTTTTCACATAAAGACAAAAAAATACAGTTTATGATAGTTCTTCTATTTTCAATTGTATGTATAAGTGTCGGTATTTTATGTTTTCAATACTATAAAGCCTTGCAGCATACAGTAAAGGCCGAGACAAGTAGTTATATGCAAGAAATATCCAAGCAAATGGGAACCAATGTCAGTGCAACAATTAATAATAATTTTTTCACATTAGAAACTCTATCTGTAATGCTTCAACATACCCCTATGACATCTTATGAAGAATTTACTTCTGTAGTGCAAAATCAGCAGTTAAATTGGGATTTTCAAAATATATTATTAATCGACAGCAATGGCACAGCTTATGATTCAAAAGGGAAAATAACAACTCTGGAAAATGCTGCTTATCTGCAAGAGACCATTGTAAATAAACGACCTTCTATGTCCTCTTCACAGTCTATTAATAGCATTGACTCCATTATTTTCACCATACCAATCGATAATTTTATGATAGACAACACCCCCATGGTTGCCTTGGCCGCAACATATGATGTATCAACTTTTGATAAAATATTATCCATGACCGCTTTTAACGGAAAAGGCTATGCACATATTACACATCCAGATGGGACCTCTATCATCCGTTCAAGTTCAAAAAATGCATTAGAAACTGGATATAATATTTTGAATTCTATTGCAGGTTCAGATGCTGACATGCAGACACAAGTACAGAAGGTGAAATCAGATCTTGCCAATGGTGAGGATGGACAAATCGAATTTACTCTAGGTTCTGCTCATGAATATTTGACATATACACCTTTGAATGCTGACGAATGGTGCTTATTAACTTTTGTACCGGTCTCTGTCGTAAATGAAAAATCTCAACTGTTTCTACATATCACATTACTCCTGTGCAGCGTTGTAACAGTTGCATTTTCGTTACTCACTATTTCTTTGGCATGGACCTTTTTCCGCAACAAGCGCAGACTTGAACATATTGCTTATGTAGACACTATAACAGGCGGAAATACTGCCCAACGATTTTATGAGTTAGCCGACAATATTATGAAAAATCCGAATCAAAAAAAATATGCACTCATATACTCAAATATCGAAAAATTCAAAGTACTAAATGAACAATTTGGCACAAAAGCCTGCGATAATATATTACATGGCATTTCTTTCGGAATTCAAAACAATTTATCTTCCCATGAATGTATGGGACGATTATTTGCAGATAATTTTTGTATTTTAATTGAATATATCAATGATAGTGAACTGGAAAAGCGCCTTCAAATATGGTATCACTCAAGTACTGACTACGTAGAAGAAAAACACCATCGATGGCTTCCATTAAATTTGGAATTTGGAGTTTATCTTATTGGTTCCGAAGCCCTTACTATTCCAGCTATGATTGATTGTGCAAAACTTGCATTAACCGAAACAGTACAAGAGCTTCATGGCAAATTACGTTATGCAATATTTAATGAACAGGTTCGGCAGCTGCTCTTTCGTGAGAAACAGTTGGAAGATATGATGGAAGATTCCTTGAATAATAATGAATTCCAAGTTTACTTGCAACCCAAGTACCTAACACAAAATGAATCTATCGGTGGGGCCGAAGCTTTAGTTCGTTGGAACAATCCTTCAGAGGGCATGATATATCCCGACGAATTTATTTCATTATTTGAAAAAAATGGTTTCATTATTCGTTTAGATTTATGGGTGTTTCAGGAGGTATGCAAAACTCTTCGTAAATGGCTAGATGAAGGATATGAACCCATTAAGATATCAGTGAATTGTTCACGCATACACTTGAAAAATCCAGATTTTTTAAGTCCTTATCAAAAAATAATTGAGAAATACAATATTCCGCCACATTTTATTGAGATTGAATTAACAGAAACTGCTGTATTTGAAGATGTAGAACATTTTACTCACACAATTGATCATATTCATGCAATAGGATTTGGTTGTTCTATGGATGATTTTGGAAGCGGCTATTCTTCCTTGAACCTCATACAATATATTCCTGTTGATACGCTGAAAATAGACAAAATATTCTTTCGTAATGGTACTACTGATTTACAACGAACCGAATCCATACTTGGAAGTATTATTACCATGGCTAAAGCGTTATCCATGAAAACAGTTGCAGAAGGCGTGGAACATCTCCAACAGGTAACCATGCTTAGGCGATTAAACTGTGACTACATTCAAGGTTATTATTTTGCAAGACCTATGCCAATTAATGAATTTGAGCAACTGTTTTTTCAAAAAAAATAAAGATCTGATAAACTTATATAAAGGAGGAAAATTCTAATGACAACCATAAAACATCGTTTTATTTTATTTACACTAGCACTTTTACTAGTATCTACTTGTGTAGGCTGTTCACAAAAAACAACTTCTAAGAATGATACCAAAGATGTATTGACCCAAACCGTGATTGCACCTGACAAAATCCCCGTAACAATCTTAGTAAAAAACGCCTTTGCCATTCAGACCTTTGAAAAAGCTGCCGAAAAAGAATTTCCTCAATTAGATATTATACAGGTCGGTAATTATACCTCCGATATGGGGATTGCAGAATATGAAGCTCGTCTGAAAAATGGAGACTTAACAGATATGGTAATGACATGGCCTCTGGATGTTGGCGAAGAATACTGGGAGGATCAGTTACTCGATTTGTCCTCACTTCCTTTAACTGAGAAATATCTGACCCATATGCTAAACAATATTTCAAAGGATGGTGCTTTATATTACCTTCCTGGACCTTCGCAGGTTCGTGCTATCGTATATAACAAAACTTTATTTGCAGAACACGGATGGACGGTTCCGGCAAATTACGAAGAATTTTTAACACTTTGTCAAAAAATAGAACAAACTGGAATACGTTCCTTACAATTAGGATTGGGAAATGAGGAGGTTTTAGATACCGCTTTTGTAGGTTATGGTTATGAAAGCAGTTTTAGCAAACCTGAAAATGCCCAGAAATTAGCCGATTACAATAATGGAATTGGCAGCTTTGGTGACAACTTCGAGCCAGCACTGCAAACGTTCCAATCTTTAATTAACCACCAAATATTGCAAAAAAAAGATCTTTCCTTAACCTATACTGACAGGGAATATATGCTCTTCAATCGACAATGTGCCATGATTGAAGACTCTGTATTACTCGCACGTATGGGGACTTCCTTCAATGGATGTACAGATGAATTTGCTTTAATGCCCTTTTTCAATCCCGGCGTTGACAGTAACTGGGTCAGACTATATCCCGTATGTTATGTTGGACTGAATAAGCACCTTGCTGAAACTAAAAACAAAGAGAAGTATGACCTAATCATGGATTTATTAGAATATATCAGCACCCCGGAAGGACAGGAGGCTTTGGCTGGTGATACTGGTGCCATGTTTTCTAGCTTAAAGGGAATGGAACCGCCTACTGTACCAGAAACGATCGACTTACTTCCAGCTCTTAATAGTGGGCATTATGCAATATTTCCAACCTTAAAAAACGCACAAGGAGCATTAAGAAAAGGACTTGCTAAAATGGTAGATGGAACCATGACTAATGCTGATGTTATCAAAATGGTGGATGATGAAAATATACATCCTCCTAAGAAAGTAAAGCCAACCGTTCTTGGATATGCCACGGAAGATTTTTCATTAACTGACACTGGGAATTATTTGACCGACCTCTTAAGAACAACTACAAATTCTGATATAGCTCTTTTTCTTGATGATGGAAAAGATGGGCGTAGAAATCAAAAAGGTGTGAGTGCCAAATTTTATAAAGGTAAATTAACATCCCTTGATACGAAACGTGTCTTTCCTGATTTACGGTATGGTGATACAGGTGAGTTATGTAAGATTACTATGACTGGTGCAAATTTAATTCAAACACTGGAATATTCCATTCCAGTTGATAACAACCAAAGTGGATGGTTCTATTATTTTTCTGGCTTAAAAATGAGCTTTGATCCATCTGCTGATCCTGGGAAACGTATTAAAAAAATAACAGATGAGCAAGGTAAAAAAATTGACCCTAATAAAATCTACACCATTGCCGTAATGGATCAAACTGTACCACAAGAAAATATACTCTCCTGTGATAAAACCGGTTTACAGGTCCTTGACTTATTAGAAAATGCAATCCAAAAAGACAAAAAAATTACACCTAGTAAAGACGGACGTTTTACTATTGTTCCGTCGTAAATTTCTTAAATAGATTCAATAGATTCATAAATTTCCGGATAACATTCGCAAGAAAATTGATACAATGAATGCGTTTGTTATCCGGTTAATATTCTGAAATATATTTTTCTTATAAAAGTCTTATATATCCCATAATATCTCATAACAAGTGGCTTAAGCCTTTTTCATCTATTTAACATCCATTTCGTACTATTCGTATAACAATCCAAGAACCTTATTGTCTATTACAGACAAAGATATTTTTTTATCAATGTTGTAGAATGAATACATAACTTAGAAACAATTCAGGAGGGCAAAATTATGTACAAACAATCAGTTGAATTTATGTCAGATGTTTTAACTAGTGTGAAAAACGGCACAATGAATGACACCATTGGAAACATATCACAAAGTGGTCGAATGCTTTTAAAGCATGGAAAAGTAATTGACCCTAAAAATGGTGTGGAAGAAGTAAAAGATATTGCAATTGCAAATGGAATAATTATCGAAGTTTCAGATTCCATCCCAGAAGAAAATGGTGATATTGTTGTAAATTGTGATGGTCTATTGGTTGTTCCAGGATTAATTGATATGCATCTGCATTTGGGTGATTTATTTGAAGTTTCCACAAATCCAATCACATGTGCCGTTGAAGATGGGGTAACAATGGGATTATCTCCTGGGGCAGGCAACACATTTATGGCTCCATCTTTACTAGGGGCTGAAATTGACCACGGTTTACCAATTAATATTGGTGTTTATCTTGGAGCCGTTAATATTCTTGGGACCATGTTATCTACCGATGAAATCATTCAATTATTTAAAGGTGAATTAGATGCACAAACAGCTGGCCAAAAGATGACAAGAAACGCTATTACTAATACAACCGCTGCTTTGACAATTGGAATTAAGGATCATATGGGACATTTTATCATGTCAGATGAAAATATTGAGAAAATATTTGAAATAACATCTAAAGCTAATTTAATGTATATGTCACATACGCAAGATCCTGCACATGCGCAACGATTAGTAGCATTGTCAAAAGGAAGAAACCTTCACTTAGCACATGCTACTGCTGCAGGTTGCGGAACACATATGGATGCCGCCGAAGGTATGCGTACAGTTATTGACTTAGTAAATGGGACCAATATTTCCGCTGAGTTTGTCACTACTATGCTCCGAAGCGGTCAGGGGAGTCGCGAAGGATTACAACTTCCAAAAGCATCCCAACAATTAGCCTATGATGCCCTAGAAAGTAAAAAAGTAAAAATCTTAATTTCAGATGGTCAAAACCAAGCAACCATGAAAGGATTTGGAGATACCAGAGATAATATCCCTGCTCTCTTGGAACTTGCCGAGATGGGAATTTGGTCTTTGTCTGACTCCATTGCATCTATGACGATTAATCCAGCTAGTTTAATAGCTCATACTACCAAGAATAATTGGTGGACGGAAAAGATTGGTCATTTGGGTGTTGGCGCGCTTGCCAATATTACTGTAATTGATATGGACGATAAATTGGCAACCTATACCATTGTCAACGGAGAGATTGTTTCCTTTGAAAATCGAATTGTTCGACGTAGTCAGGGTGCTGGTGGCTGGGTGTCAAAGTTTGGTATGGTACGAAAAACCGGTGTTGGAGATCTTGCCATGTTTAGCTACAAAAAATAAGAAAGGTCATAATTATATGCTTGATACTTATTGTAATTTCGAGTTTTGTAAAAAGACTCTACAAAAATTTATTAAAATAAATACATGTCAGCCTGCTGGTAATGAAAGCCTTATGGTCAGTGCAATTCTCGAATTGTTTCCAACCAATACCTTACATACTATCATCAATCATGGTAACAATCGACAAACTTTAATCATAAAAATACCTGGCAAGCAAGACTGCGGAGGAATTGCTTTTATTGGCCATACTGATACAGTCCCCTATGGGGATTGTATCTCCTGGAAGTATCCACCCCTTTCTGGCACAGAAAAAAATGGATTCATCTTTGGACGAGGTGCTGTTGATATGAAAAGTGGCGATACTTCTATGACAGCCGCTGCGCTTAGTCTTCTCAAGTTAAATGAAAAACCAAGAGAAAATATTTATTTCTGTTTTTCAGCAGATGAAGAAAATAGAGGATTGGGTGCTATTGCACTCTCCGAATTGGATTATCTCAATACGGTCAATGAATTCTTTATTGCGGAGCCATCAAATGAAATGATTGGAATTGCAGAAAAGGGAGCACTATGGCTTAATATAAAATCCACCGGTGTATTAGCGCATAGTTCTAGACCTCACAAAGGCATTAATGCCATTGAAAAATCTATAGAATTTAAAAAACGTCTAGAATATTATATTGATACAAACACACAGGATAAATACCTTGGACAAACAACAATTTCTATCACAAATTTAAAAGGCGGTGTATCCAATAATGTCATTCCTGATTCTTCTGAAATGACATTAGATATTCGCACTTTAACTAACATAAATCACCAGCTAGTCATTCAATATGCCAGTGAATTAGTTGAACTTATGGAAAACGAAGAACCAGGACTACACATTGATGTATCCGTCTTAAATAATCGTCCCGCTGTTAGCACAGAAGAAAACCATCCTTTTGTTCATCGTGTGGAAAAAATTTATAAAGACTTAGGTATAAATTCAAGCAAAAAAGGGCTGTTTTTTTATACAGATGCCTCACAATTAATACCAAAAAACAACAAGCCCTTCCTAATTATCGGACCAGGCAATGATGAAATGGCTCATCAAACAGATGAATGTGTTTCAATCGATTCTATAGTACGCATGTCGCAGTTTTATTTGAAGTATCTTATAAATTATTACTACTTGGAGGAAGAACTATGAGTGAAACAAAACAAACAAAATTAGGTTCCCTTATGGGACTCTTTATTACGGTCGCAATTGGTTTTGCCTGCTTTATCATATTTCCATTATTAGCAGGTTCTATAAAATGTTTTTCTTATAACCATATTGTGAATGGAATTTCCAGTGATATTATCAAACAAATTTATTGGTTTTTTATGAACTTTACGGAACCCAATTTCTTTGCAGGAATTTTTTCTGGTGTTATGGTAATTATTGGAGGAATTGTTGCATGGATTTTAAGCATAAAAAATTCTAAATTTGCAGGCTTTGATGTCTGCTATGGAAGTAGCACAATGTTTCCATGGGTATTAGCATCTCAACTTATTTCTTTAACACTAGCTATTTTTGTATTTCGTTATATTAATTGGTTTGATATAGATGGAACTACTTGGATTCCAACATTTATTGCAGTTGTTGGTGCTCCTCCTTCTATTATGTTAATGTACGGTCCTAGTATTTCAGCCCTACTAACCAGTTCCGTATTGGGTGGTCTTGTGTGTGCACCAACAGCTTATTGGCTGGCTAACAAGGTAATCCCAGTATTAGGAGTACCTGGAGTAGTGGCCAATGTAGCTGCAATGGCCATTTCAGGATTCATGATTTGCTACATTGTAAAAGTACTTCCATTTATAAAAAAAGTACCAATTGCAGAACATCGCAAAACTCCTGCTGTACAAGCAAATGTGTTCTCTGCCTCTTGGTCAGTCAGAAGAGCTCTTGCAGAATTTTCAGAGCCACATTTTTATGGAAATGAAATTGCATCTTTATTTTTATTAGCTGGTCTTGTAATTGACTGCCTACTCAACAAAGATATGGCTGCATATGGTTCTGGAACAATTGGTGCAATTTTATTATCCCAATTTGTTGGTGCCGGAGTCGGAATCTTCTTATATGCTCATAAATTTGAAAATAATGGGTGGTATGCGACCTACGTTCCCGTTGTATCCGTTGGCCCTGCCTGTGTATTAATGTTTGGCGGTACTATCCCAGTTGCCCTCTTAGCAGGAGTTCTTGGTGGAATTATGGGTGCTCCAGTTGCAGACTTCTTTGCTGGCAAACTTCCTGACGGAGTACATGGAACCAATGCAAATGTGACCTCTATGGCCATTTGTACCATTATCGTTGCAATCGTATTACAAGGACTTGGATTTTAATCTACCCATATATAAATACCAGATGAAAATCAAATAATTGACTTTCTCTGGTATTTTATCTTCCTATCTACAAAGAAAAAACTTTCATGTTATAATAAACCAGTAGTTTGTTTATTCTGAAGATAAAAACAGATGGTTTAAAAGGAGGTTTAAAAGGACATGGTAAGTATCAAAGAAATGTTTCAAATTCCTTCAATGGAACGATTAGAAGTAATTGCAGGGCATGGTGGTCTTAATCGAAAAATAAGTACAGTTACTGTTATGGATGCTTTAGATATTCATAAGTGGATGAAAGGTGGTGAATTTCTGATTACTTCCGGTGGTCCTCTAAAAGATAATCCAGAATATCTTAGTAGTTTATTAATCAAGTTAGACGCTAATGGTGCCAGCGCTTTTGGAATCAAAACAGAGCGCTTTTTAGGGACAATTCCACTTGATGCAATAGAAACTGCAAATCATCTTAACTTTCCCCTTATTAATATTCCAGATGATTTCGCTTTTACCGATATTATCAATCCGGTTTTAGGCGAAATCATAAGCAGTCAAGCACGACAGTTACGTTTTTCAGAAAAAACCCATCAATCTTTTACTAATCTTGCACTAAAAGAAAAACCTGTAGAGATGATATTAGAAACTTTAACCTCTATTATTCATCGTCAGGTTGCTTTTTTTGATACCCAATTTCTGAAAATTTTTGTACCTTCACAAACAGATTTATTTTATCAAGAACTGCTTCATTTAAATATGGAAACATTCGATTACACTAATCTTTCTGCAAAATATCCCACCTATGAAATCAGTAATGAAACTACAAATTATGGTATTCTGATCCTTGGTGAAAATGGTGATATCAGCCAGGAAAACCAAAATATTGCTTTAGAACATGCCGGAGTTATACTTATTTTAGATACACAGAAACGAATTAGCAATAACCAAATTGCTTCCCGCTTTCGGGATGAATTTATCCATGATATTATTTATAATAATATCAATTCTGAAATTGAATTTCATAACAGAGCCACACTATATCATTGGGATTTTACAAATGGCGGTACAATAGTCATTGTCGATATTGATCATTTTAAACAAAATTATACCGAAAAAATAAGCCATAAAAAAAATTTGAATCTAGAAATTTGTATGCATACATTATTCCGCTCCATTACCCAAATTGTAAAAACACGATTTACACAAACTGCATACAATAAACTAAATGATTCAATTATATTTATCATTTACGAAGAACAATCGCTTATTTTATTTCATCAAAAATTGCAGACCGTTTTCGATGAAGTGCGTAAAGAAATAGAACAAAAAACTGGTTTTACAGCCACGGTAGCTGTAGGACGATATCATAAAAATCCCATGGAACTCCATGAAAGCTTTGAAGAAGCAAAAAAATGCATTCATATTAGTCACAATCTTAATCATAGTAACCAAATGGTTTTTTATGACAAACTTGGCATATATAAACTCATTAATTTAGTTCTTGATACAAATGAAGCTACCGAATTATTAGATAAATATATTTATAGCTTACGCTCATATGATAAAAAAAACAAAAGTGATTTTCTTCCAACTTTTATCTCTATTTGCGAGAATTCTTGGAATCTAAAATCAACCAGCACAGAACTCTTCCTCCACTATAATACGGTCAAATACCGCTATAGTCGAATTTGCAAGCTATTGAATACGGATTTTAAATGTATGGATGATCGAGTTAATGCTGAAATGGCCATACGTATTTATCAAATGATGAAATAGCTACCGTCTACTCTCATCCTTGTTATGAAGTAACATATATTCAAACTCCTCTGCCGGAACGGGTTTTGAGTAGTAAT
>JAVXHY010000009.1:0-75537 GCA_036656615.1 Lachnospiraceae bacterium
AGAGGTGTCAAATTATCGTTACACAAGACAGAGTAAACAGAATTTTTTTGATTTTCGAAAACCACCAGTGCGAGGGTTGTAGCAGCAAAATCAGTGCCTGTTACATTGTTTATAGACATCCGTTACCACACATACCTTCTTTTTTACTCTTTGGCATCCTCAATATTCTGTATATACCGACATTTGGGATAATTGGAACAGCCTTGAAAATGATTGCCGACATTCGGCCCTTTTTTCGCGACTCGTAGCACCATTTTTCCTCCACAACGTGGGCAAACAGTGGTATCGGTAGGAGCTTCTATAGGTAGTACATTTTTTACTATCTTGTGTTTCGTATTAATATTTGCAATATGATCCTGTTTTGCAGCTTCACTTATATTTGTTAATATTTTTAACTTTATATATATCGAATCGACCTTTTCTTCAGTGAGCTTATCTTCACTATTGTCCCAAATATTTCGTATTGTGGCATAAAGCAGGTCGCGTTTAATAACGCGGATATCGGGACTCTCAACAGTTACTTTTTTCAATTCACAGCGTTCGGAAAAAGCAATTATCGAAAATAAGGGAATATCATCATTGAGGTATTGCCCAAGCCATTTTATATGAGTATGATTCTGCATAATGGGATTATAAAACTTATTTCTTTCTCTGTTGGAAAGCATTACGGTCCAATATGCAGATTTTTCATCACCAAAAATCCAACCTGAGTAATTCTTACTCTCTATGACGAAAATCCCCTTTTGAGTAATGAAAACAACATCTATTTCTGATGTTTCACCATTTTCTTTTGGTACATAAATATTGCGTAGTACTTTGCCATTGCGACCGAATAACTTAACAAGGTTCAATTCACGTTCTGTTAATTTTTCACCGTGGCGTCCTGTCCAGTTAGCATCAAATATGTTGTCAAGCAATACATCTATAAATCCTTTGGCCATAAAGTCCCCTACTTTCTGCTTTTATGTATTGATTGCCAAAGTATAGCATAAAAAAATTATTCTTTCAAATACGGTGAATGGCATGGCTGAACTGTTACGAAGTTTCCCCTATAACTCCAGTCGAATACAAGCTTGTGTAAACTTAACCCGCAGTGTATAATACAGAAATAAAAGACCTTAAAACAAATGAAAAAATGGAATGAGAAATGATGGATATTGGAAGGTGTATTATGCTAAAGATTTACCAAATACGAGAGACTTAGGCGGATATGAAACGAGAGATGGAAAAGTAATCAAGAGGCATAAGTTGATTCGAAGTGGCACATTATACAATTCTATGGAACGATACTTAGAGGATAAAATAAGTCTTACTAAGGATAAAATAGAACGGTTGCAAGCTATGTATTTAGAGGGCTAAAGAGGAGAGGTGAGAATCTGTGAACAAATTAAAAAATGATTTTGATTTATATATTGAAAAGGCAAAGCGTTCCGATGCCAGGCAAATAATTGAATATTTAAATATGGTTGGAGGAGAAAGTGATAATTTGCTTTTTGGTTTAAACGGTTTTCATATGTCCGTGGAACAAGAAGAAATTTTCATTGATAACTTGTCGAATTCTAAAACATCAGCTTTATTTGTAGGTAAAATTTCTGAAGAAATTGTATGTATTGGAAGTATACTGGCTCCGCAAAAAACGAGAATTGCACATCAAGCTGACCTTGCTGTTTCTGTTAAGAAAAAATACTGGAACATTGGAATAGGTTCAGCATTGATTATTAAAATGATTAATTTTGCAAAAGAAAATGGACAAACAGAAATATTGCATTTGGGAGTTAAGAGTGACAATATAAATGCTATAAAACTTTATCAAAAAATGGGTTTTGTTGAAATTGGAAAGCACAATAAATTCTTTAAAATTAACAATAAATTTTTTGATGAAATTCTTATGGATTTATACTTATAAGGAAAGCACCTCAAAGACTTTTTTCATAGTTGGATGATTTTACTGTATTAGTGTGATAATGTAAAATTAAATTTCTTTGGTGGACACAATGTGTCCAGTGGGTAAATACGATATTTCTCGCGTTGTGTCGTGTTTCTTTCTGTTGATGTTTGATATGCTTTTTTTGAAAGGGGGATTATCGTGTAATGAACCAAGAAAAAATAGGAGAATTTTTAAAAACACTCCGAAAAGAAAAAGGACTTACGCAGGAGCAATTTGCAGAAATTGTAAATGTATCAAACAGAACGGTTTCACGGTGGGAAAATGGAAATAATATGCCAGATTTAGATGTCTTAATTCAGCTGTCTGACTATTATAAAATTGAACTTCGTGAGATCCTTGATGGGGAAAGGAAACGCGAGCAAATGCAGGAAGAATTAGAAGAAACTGTGTTAAAGGCAGTGGATTACACAAACAGCGAAATTGGACGATATACAAAAAAAGTAAACAGGCTGCTATTGGTGGGGGTCATACTTATGTTTACCTCTCAAATCATTCATTATACAGAACTTGTTGAGATTTATGCCATGAGTGCTATATCCGATTTTGCAGAAGGAGCAGCAAGTGGGATGTTGATTTTTGGAGTAGTTGAAACAAGTCGATATGGACAAAAAATAAAAGCATTTAAACAAAGATTAATGAAAAGGAAACAATAAATTTTATATTGGCTTAAATTTTGAAATTATGGGATATTGTAATATTTAGGAGTTTATTTGGAAGTTTAAATTTAGTAAGCAAAATAAAGAGGAACCAGTCATGGAAGGCAGTGGTTCCTCTTTGTTTTGCTTGTTTTCTTGTATAAAATCCATAAGCTACATAGATAGTTTGAGCTTATATGCCTGTAACGTAGGAGATGGCATTTAAAATATCTTCTTTCAACTTGGTGGAATCTAACGAAGGGGTCTGGCATTTTTCCATGAGCTTGTACTTGCAGTAGCTAACAATGATTTCGTTAATCATGGTGATATTTTCACTGGTAATACGATTTGTTTCATCGAGAAGACCTTTCAGTATATTCAAGCTTCTTTCCATAATGTTTCTCCCAAAATACATTGCTTCGATTTCCCTTGAAAACTGATCTCGTTCTTCTGGAAAAATATCATAATACATTCTCATGAGTTCCTCTAGATTATCACTGCGCTTTCCAAAGAAAAAATTATAAAAGATAAAGGGATTCGCCATAATGGTATCAACAAATAATTCCCAAATAGCAAGAAAATTATGGGTGGCAGAAGCAGCCTTTTTACTGTACATTTCTAATGAATGACTGTATTCTCGAAAAAATTTCATGGACGCCAGCATGATTAATTGGTCAAGATCTTCAAAATATAGATAAATCGTAGAATTGTGCAATCCAGATTTTTCGGCAATTTTGCGAATGGATAGGTTCTCCAAACCATTTTCAACAATAAGCTCACGTGTAGCATTAATAAATCGTATATAATTTTCTTTTTTTTGCAATTCTTTGTCATCAATTTCTGTAGCTTTCATTTTCTAGGAATCCTTTCTGTAAAACACTTTCTCCAGTTAATGTAACATATTCTTCAGGGTTATGGAAGTATTTCTAATATTGTTTTGATTATATCACTTATAGAAAATAATTATTTGTTAAAAAAATAACTTGACAATAAGCGCGATTATTGCTAATATAATTATAAATTATCATGTATAAGCGCGATTATTAGAAGCGAAATATGTGAATAACAAACAAAACATATATAGATAATATCTATATAACAAAACAAGGAGGTTCAATATGAGATTAGAATTAGGAAATTTCAACGTAAAAGATATCGTTTTCGGAGAAAAGATATCCTTCCAAGGTGGTGTTTTGACAGTAAACAAGCAGGAAGCATTGGATTTTATCAAAGAGGATGACCGTATTACGGAGGCAGATTTATACATAGCCAAGCCCGGAGATAGCATTCGACTCTGTCCTGTAAAGGAAGCAATCGAGCCAAGAGTACGCTTGGATGGAAGAAGTGCATTTCCAGGGTACACAGGTGCACTGAAACCAGCAGGAGAGGGAATCACCTATGCGCTAAAGAATTGTAGTGTTCTTGTTGTAGGCAAGCACTGGGGTGGCTTTCAGGACGGCTTGATTGACATGAGTGGTGAAGGCCAGAAATACACATTGTTTGGGAAATTAAATAATCTAGTTCTTGTTGCAGACACGAACGAAACATTTGAGCAAAGAGAGCAGCAGAAGAAGAATGATGCATTAAGAAGGGCAGGACATAGATTGGCAGAATATATTGCCGGATGTGTGAAAGAATTAACCCCAGAGGATACGGAAGTATTTGAGCTAGACTCAATGATAAAGCGCGGTGAAGAAATAGAGAAGCTTCCTTCTGTAGTCTATGTTATGCAGCCACAGTCACAGATGGAAGAGATGGGTTACAATGATCTTGCCTATGGCTGGGATATGAATCATGCAGTTCCAACGGTTATGCATCCAAATGAAATCTTAGATGGAGCAATGGTATCAGGAAGTTTCATGCCAGTATCTTCCAAATGGTCTACCTATGATTTCCAAAACTGTCCAAATATTAAAGCATTATATAAGGAACACGGCAAAACTATTAATTTCCTTGGGGTCATCATGTCTAACTTAAATGTTGCGCTGGAACAAAAAGAGCGCGCGGCATTGTATGTAGCTCAGATTGCAAAGAGTCTTGGTGCAGACGGTGCAGTTGTGGCAGAAGAAGGATACGGGAATCCAGATGCAGATTTTATTGGATGTCTAGTGGCATTGGAAGATGTAGGAATTAAGACGGTAGGAATTTCAAACGAATGTACAGGACGTGATGGAAAATCACAGCCTTTGATGACATTGGATGAAAAGTGTAACGCAATTGTATCCTGTGGAAATGTTTCTGAATTGATTGAACTTCCACCAATGGAAACTGTGCTTGGAGAACTGGAAGCGCTTGCAAGAGACGGTTTATCTGGTGGCTGGGCTGATGATGAGGTTATGGGAGCTTCCGTAAGAAAAGACGGTTCCATCATTATGGAAAACAATGCAATGTTCTGTGGCGACCAGGTATGTGGATGGTCTCCAAAAACCATGAAAGAATTTTAGGGAGGAGTTAACGATGAAGAAAGCAATCTTATATGTAAATCAGTTTTTTGGACAAATAGGTGGAGAAGAACAAGCTGGTATAAAGCCACAGATACAAGAAGGTCAGATAGGACCTGCGATGCAGTTTGCAAAGTCATTAAATGCAGAGATTACTCACACTATTATTTGTGGAGATAATTACATGGGAACCAATACAGAAGAAGCAGTAGCTGAGATCCTAAACATGTTAGAGGGAAAAGATTTCTCACTTTTCCTTGCAGGACCAGCATTCCAGGCCGGACGTTATGGGGTGGCTTGTGGAACAATCTGTAAGGCGGTAAAAGAAAAGTTTTCTGTTCCGGTTATCACATCTATGAATGTGGAAAATCCTGGAGTTGAGATGTTTAAGAAGGATATGTATATCTTAGAGGGTGGAAATATTGCAGCTAAGATGCGTAAAGATGTGAGTGCCATGGTAAACATTGCGAACAAACTTTTAAATGAGGAACAAGTGGGAAGTGCAGCAGATGAAGGATATTTCCCAAGAGGGATTCGTCATCAGACTTGGTTATCAGACGAAAAGCCTGCCTCTGAACGTATGATAGATATGTTAATAAAGAAGTTAAATGGCCAGCCATTTCAAACAGAATTTCCAATTCCAAAGGTGGATCGTGTACCAATTGCACTAGCAGTAAAGGATTTGAAAAAAGCAAGGATTGTACTTGTGAATACAGGAGGAATTGTGCCAGTGGACAATCCAGATCGTATTCAGTCTGCATCAGCTACCCGCTGGGGAAGATATGAGATTTCATCAACAGAAGCGTTAAAGGGGGGAGAATATAAGACCATCCATGCAGGATTTGACCCTGCAGCAGCGGATGCGGATCCAAATGTTATTGCTCCAATAGATGCACTTAAAATATTAGAAAAAGAAGGAGTATATGGCAGTCTTCACCCATACTTCTACTCTACGGTGGGAACAGGAACCACGGAAGCAGAAGCACAGAGAATGGCCAAGGAAATGGTTCCATATTTTAAAGAAGACAATGTGGATGCTGTGATCATGGTATCTACATGAGGTACTTGTACTCGTTGCGGTGCAACGATGGTGAAAGAGATTGAAAGAGCAGGATTTCCGATTGTACAGATGTGCAATTTGATTCCAGTTGCAAAAACAGTTGGGTCAAATAGAATTGTTCCAACCATATCGATTCCTTATCCACTTGGTGATCCAGGAACTTCCAAAGAGGATCAGTGGAAACTGCGTTATCATAGAACAAAAGTGGCTCTTGAAAGTCTGGCCACAGACATAGAGGAACAAACCGTATTTCAGGTATAGAGGTTGACCTAGCAGTGAAAGGAGAGCAGTATGGAGCAAAAGAAATCGGGAAATACCGTGTTTTATGTATCATTAATTTTGATTGCAGTTATGGCAATTTGGTCTGTTGCGTTTAACGCAAGCTTTACCAAGGTGTCTAATGCAGCATTTACATTCCTTACCACAGACTTTGGTTGGCTTTACTTGTTAGCTATGATTGTGTTTTTCGTATTTGTTGTGTATGTTGCATTTGGAAAATATGGAAAGATTCGACTTGGAGACGATGATTCCAGACCGGAATACAGTAATTTATCTTGGTTCGGTTTACTTTTTGGCTGTGGTATGGGTGTAGGTCTTGTGTTCTGGGGTGTTGCAGAACCATTGACTCACTACCTTAATCCCAACGGAATGGAAGGTGCTACACCAGAAGCAGCCGACTTTGCTATGAGATCATTTTTCATGCATTGGGGAATCTTGCCTTGGGCAAATTATGCAGTTATCGGGTTAGCTCTTGCGTATTTTATGTTTCGTAAGAAAAAGAAAGGACTTATCAGCAGCATTCTTGAGCCATTAATTGGGGAACGACTTGCGAATGGCTGGCTTGGGAAATTAGTAGATATTTTAGCTGTATTCGCAACGGTTGCAGGTGTGGTGACTTCCCTTGGGCTTGGAACGATGCAGATCAATGCAGGATTTAACAATCTGTTTGGAATACCAGTGAATTTACTGGTACAAATTGTAATTATTGTAATTGTGTCAGTAATTTACATTTCTTCAGCAGTATCTGGTATTGGAAAAGGCATTAAGATTATTTCAGATGCGAACCTATATGTAGCAATCGGTCTGATGCTCGTGTGCTTTCTGGTAGGACCGAAGATTGAGGTGTTAAATAGCTTGGTGAATGGTTTGGGTCAATATATCGGTAACTTTATTCCAGATGCATTGGGAGTGAATGCTTATGGAAATAACGATTGGCTTGGAAGCTGGAGATTATTCTACTGGGCATGGTTTATAGCATGGGCACCATTTGTAGGTGTATTTATTGCCCGTATTTCCAAAGGCCGAACCATCCGGGAGTTCATCCTTGGTGTAGTATTGGTACCTGCAATTGCTTCCTGTATCTGGGGAACCGTCTTTGGAAGCCTTGGAATTAATCTTGGAGAAAAAGGACTTCTAGCAATTGAAACATTAAAAGAGGCAGTGGCAACACCGGAGGTGGGACTCTTTGTAGTATTGCAAGAGTATCCCCTTGGATTTCTCTTATCAATAGTGGCTATCGTTTCTCTATGTGCATTTTTCATTACATCGGCAAATTCAGGTGTATATGTATTATCTATGCTCACTACAAATGGAGATATCAACCCACCTAACAATAAAAAAATCTTATGGGGAATTATCCAGTCCGTTATGGCAGTTGGACTTTTAATGGCAGGGGGGTTAAAACCATTGCAGACCATTTCCCTTGTAGCTGCATTCCCATTTATCTTTATTATGTTTGCGGCGTGTGCGGCATTTTTAAAAGAAATAAAGAAGGAAAAAGAATAATAATTAGGAAAACTGTCCATTTAGGAGTATAATAAACAATAAGAAGAGTATTTTTATAATATATATGGAGTGAAAGAAGGTAAAGAGGTATAACATGAAGATACAAGTTTTAGTAGATAACTATACATATATTGATCAATATTATGTAGGGGAACCAGGAGTCAGTTATTATATTGAAATGGATGGAAAACGTATCTTGTTCGATACCGGCTATTCGAATATCTATCTTCAAAATGCAGAAGCAATGGGGATTGATTTGTCAAATCTAACTCATATAGTACTTTCCCATGGACACAATGATCATTCGAGAGGATTGAAGTACTTAGGAAATTATATGAATTTGTCCCACTTAGAGCTGATTGCGCATCCAGACTGTTTTTTGCCGAAAAAGAATGGGGAAATTGATATTAGTGCCCCATATACAATGGAGGAAATTTCCGCTAAGATGAAATATATTCCTAGAAGAAAACCTTATGAATTATCAAAAAACTGTATATTCCTAGGGGAAATACCTAGGGAAAATAATTTTGAACCGAAGTATTCTATGGGCAAACAAAAAACAGATCAGGGATGGGAAGCAGATTATATAATGGATGATTCTGCATTGGTACTTAGAACGAAAGAAGGACTTTTTATTGTGACAGGGTGTTCCCATAGTGGAATTTGTAATATTGTAAATTATGCAATGGAGATTTGCAAAGAGAAAAGAATCATAGGAATTTTAGGTGGGTTTCACCTTTTGGAACTGAATGAACGGGTGGAAAAGACGATTCAATATTTACAACAGATATCAGTAGGACAATTGTATCCTTGTCATTGTGTGTCGTTGGGAGTGAAAGCCAAGATGATGGAGCAGCTAAATATGACAGAGGTTGGAGTTGGATTGGTTATTGAACGATAATATGAATATGTTATTTCGAGACGAGTAGGAGGCAGATTATATGATAATTTGCCTCCTACTCGTCTCAGTGCGCCCAGCATGGGGGCAATCTTATAAGTAAGAATGAGATTGTTCATTTGTCGTAATCTGTCAGACAGTGCTCCTTACATTCTATCACTTTTTATGTTAATATTATGTTAGAAGTGATGGTAACTGTTAGAAGGATTGTCATTATGAGATTATATGAAAGTGAAATTAATATACGTTTGGAAGGAAGTATGAAAATTTGGAGGATAAAACTTTTATGAACAAAGAAAAAATTATGAATATGAAATTTGTAATTGAACATTTAGAAAAGCGTTTTGAAAATAAGGAAGTCCTGCGAGACATTAACTTTACCTTTGAGGAAGGTAAAATTTATGGCCTTTTGGGTAGAAATGGCGCAGGTAAAACAACGCTGTTTAATTGTCTGAACCGTGACATAAAAGCGGACGCAGGAAGTTTTTACTTAGAGTCCAACGGAACTCGGCATGAGGTTGTAGCTGAGGATATCGGCTACGTACTTTCAACGCCTACTGTCCCGGAGTTTTTGACAGGCAGAGAATTTTTGAAATTCTTCTTAGATATCAATGAAAAGAGTATAAAAACATCCAAAAGCATTGACGAGTATTTCGACTCAATGAGTATTGCTCCTGACGATCGAGACAAGCTCCTAAAGGATTACTCCCATGGCATGAAGAATAAGATGCAGATGCTCATCAATATCATCGCCCAGCCGAATATTCTCCTGCTGGATGAGCCTTTGACTTCCCTTGATGTTGTTGTGGCAGAAGAAATGAAGCAGTTGCTTCGTTCCTTGAAACAGGGACGAATTACTATTTTTTCAACGCATATTATGGATCTAGCTCTCGATCTATGTGACGAGATTATTTTGTTAAACTACGGAAAACTGGAGGTGGTGGAAAAAACCAATCTGGATAGCTGCGAGTTTAAAGATAAGATTATTGCAGCATTACGGGAGGAAGGTCATGAATAAAACGCTCAGAATATCGTTTTCTTTGAAAAATTCATATCGTGTCAACAGCATACTATATTCCTTGAAACAAATTCCGTTGGTGAAAAAGTTGTTGCCGAATTCACTGTATCAGGTGCAAGGACTGAAAATTTTTGCAAATATACTTTCTGTTATGTGGGAGATTGCTTCCACATTTTTAGGAAAATTTCTATACTTTACATTTATGATTGTCGGGGCAGCAAATCTTTATAAAGATGTTCCTACCGTAGGATCTACGCTGCATATTCTGCTGTTTCTAAGTATCATCGGTGCTTTTATGAACACCTATATGTTCAATCCCACAAGAGATAAGTATTATGCAATGATTTTAATGCGAATGGATGCACGAGATTATACGCTCATCAATTATATTTATTCCATATTGAAGATTATAATTGGATTTCTGCCTTTTGTGCTAATTTATGGTTTTATAAAGAACATTCCGCTTTGGCTTTGCCTGCTGATTCCCTTTTTTATAGCAGGGCTTAAACTTACTATGACGGCTTTTTTTCTCAGAGATTATGAGAAAACTGGAAAAACCACGAATGAAAACGTTCTCGGAAAATTTATGTGGACGGCAACATTTGTAATCTTAGCCTGCGCTTATGGATTGCCTGTATTGAAAATAGTAATGCCAGTTCCTGTTACTATAGGAATTATGCTGTTGGTTGTTATATACGGTTTTGTTTCTTTACGCAAAATTCTGGCTTTTCAAAACTATCGTGATATGTATCAGCAGATTTTATCAAAGGCAATGAATCAGATGGATGCAGCCAAAGAGATGTCCCGGCAGATGAGCCGGAAAGCAATTTCTGCCGACACAGCCATTACCAGCCAGAAAAAAGGTTTTGCCTACTTAAACGAATTATTTATTAAAAGACATCAAAAGATTCTTTGGAAATCAGTAAAGAAGATTGCATATATTTCTTCGTTTCTGATACTGGGGTTGTTCCTTGCTTTTTATTTAGTCCCCGAGATAAAGGGAATGATAAATGAAATCCTATTAACATTTCTACCATATTTCGTGTTTATCATGTATGCAATTAACCGGGGGACTGGGTTTACAACTGCGCTGTTTATGAACTGCGACCACAGCCTGCTGACATACTCCTTCTATAAGCAGCCTGCGTTTGTGTTAAATTTGTTCCAAATCCGTTTGCGGGAAATCATTAAGATAAATTTGCTTCCGGCGGCTGTTATCGGTATAGGACTGGTGATTTTGTTATATGCTTCAGGAGGTACGAATAATCCACTCAACTATGCAGTTTTACTGGTATCAATTTTGTGTATGAGCATTTTCTTTTCTGTTCATTACCTGACAATTTACTATTTACTTCAGCCTTATAACGCTGCGACAGAATCCAAAAGCGGTACTTATCAGCTGGTGCTTTCAGCTACCTATCTACTCTGTTTTTTTATAATGAAAGTAAAGCTGCCTATATTATTCTTTGGGCTTGCGTGTATTGCATTCTGCATTTTGTACTGCATTGTTGCCTGCGTGTTAATTTACAAGTTTGCGCCAAAAACATTTAAACTCAGGATTTAAACGAATAATCTGATTGCTAAATTTACAGCATACCGCTGAGATTATGGTTGAACTGTTACCAGATTTTAGGATAAATAGTTTCATTATATAGACAATAGAATTGACCGTGTGTTAAAATAAACGGATGAATGTCTTGACAGCACCATAGAGAAAGCATAATAGGAATAAGAAATAGGTGATAGAATGAGAAAGAATGTAGATTTACTCCATGAATCGATTATGCCGGCACTTACAAGGCTGGCTGTACCGATTATGGCTACATCATTGGTTCAGATGGCTTATAATCTGACGGATATGTTGTGGATAGGAAGATTAGGCGCGGGAGCGGTAACTGCTGTAGGAACGGCTGGACTTTATATATGGATGTCCCAGGGCGTCATTGATTTGGCTAGAATTGGTGGGCAGGTGAAAGTATCCCAATCTTTGGGATGCCAAGATAAGCAGGAGGCTAGTCAGTTTGCAAAAGGTGCACTTCAAATTGGTATGGTTCTGGCTCTTTTGTTTGGAATGCTCTCTTTATTTGGGGCAGGACCACTGATTGGTTTCTTTGGACTTAGATCCCAGCAGATTATTCTAGATTCTATGCGTTATCTTCAGATTACAGGGGGCGCGATTATATTTTCCTTTTTAAATGCGGTTTTGACTGGGATTTTGGCTGCTGAAGGAGACAGTAAAACTTCATTTAAGGTAAATGTAGTGGGTCTTATTTCCAACATTGTAATGGATCCGGTCCTTATTTTTGGATTGGGTCCTTTTCCAAGGATGGGAGTAGAAGGTGCAGCAATTGCTACGGTAGGTGCTCAAATTGTGGTAACACTGCTATTTGTGATAGCGGTGAGAAATGATAAAATTATTTTTGACAAATTTCGGTTATTTACAAAGACTCCTTTTCGTCATATTAGGGGAATTGTGCAGATTGGTCTGCCTGCAGCCATGCAGAAGATTCTGATGGCTGGTATTTCTATGATACTTACGCGCTTAGTGGCAAGCTGGGGCGATACGGCGGTGGCAGTCCAGCGCGTAGGGAGTCAGATTGAATCAATTTCTTGGATGACTGCAGAGGGCTTTGGAGTGTCCATTAATTCCTTTACTGGTCAAAATTATGGAGCTAGACAATATCAACGTGTAAAAAGCGGATATTTAGCAGCTGTGAAAATCATGACTTTATGGGGGATTTTTACTACAGCTGTGTTAATTTTTTTATCAGTTCCTATATTTCGAGTATTTATCGCAGAACCGGAAGTACTGGCGGCAGGAAGTGACTATTTGAAAATCTTAGGAGTTTCCCAGCTTTTTATGTGCATTGAAATATTAACCATAGGTGCATTTGCAGGACTTGGCAAGACGATGCTGTCTTCCGTCATCAGTACCATTCTTATGGTGTTGCGAATCCCGCTGGCAGTAGTACTTTCAGCTACCGCGTTGGGGCTAAATGGAATATGGTGGTCCATTACATTGTCCAGTATGTTAAAGGGAATTCTCTTCTTAGGCTTCTATATGAGGACGCTTAGGAAATTAAATAAAGAAGATAAATAGGGATCAGACTAGTGAATTCTGAATGTAAGATATAACGAAAGGAAAAGAACCGCTTATGAGAAGAAACGATAGAGCAGTCATAGATATGGAGTCAATTTGTGATATTTTAGATCAATGTCATGTATTTAGAATAGCAGTCTCGGTGGATAATGAACCTTATATTGTTCCATTGAATTTCGGTTATTTGTACACGGAACATGGTTTGGAATTATATTTTCATTGTGCAAAAGAAGGAAAAAAGTTGGATATGATTAGGCAAAATCCAAATGTATGTTTTGAAATGGATTGTAATCATAAATTAGTACCGGCAGATATTGCTTGTGGATATGGCTTTTATTTTCAAAGTATCGTTGGAATGGGTCAAGTAGAATTAATAGAAGAAAATGAGAGCAAAAAAAATATCCTTCACATTTTAATGAAGCATCAGACCGGAAAGAATTTTATTTTCACAGATCAACAGGTGGCACATGTTATGGTATGTAAAATAAAGGTAATGTCGGTTTCTGCGAAACAACGAATGCCGGAATAAGAACTATTGAAATATAGTTTTACTTATAGAATCTTTATATATGTTTGTTATCCTTTTTTTATCAAAGAAAGAAAGGAGCATTTTATGCAAACATTATTGACGACAAAGAACCTATGCAAAGACTATAAAAAGCAAAAGGCAAATCAAAATATTTCGATTTCTGTTGCAGAGAATTCGGTATATGGTCTTCTTGGACCCAATGGAGCTGGAAAATCTACACTGCTGAAAATCTTGACTGGGATGACTGCGCCGACTTCGGGAGAAATCTATTTTAAAGGAAAGCCTTGGAACCGTCAAATTTTACGGTCTATAGGTGCCTTGATCGAGGCACCTCCAATTTATGAAAATCTAACGGCAATGGAAAACCTAAAGGTACGAACATTGCTTTATGGTCTTCCAGATAGTTCCATCCACCAGGCTTTGGAAACGGTGGCACTTACTAATACAGGGAAAAAAAGAGCTGGTCATTTTTCTATGGGAATGAAGCAGCGGCTTGGAATTGCTATGGCTTTGCTCAACCACCCTAAGCTTTTGATCTTAGACGAACCTACAAATGGACTTGACCCGATTGGAATTGGGGAGCTGCGGGAGTTGATTCGTTCTTTTCCAAAACAAGGAATTACAGTGATTCTTTCTAGCCATATTTTATCCGAGGTGGAGCAAATTGCTGACCATATTGGTATCATTGCAAATGGAACCCTTTGGTATGAAGATCGAATGGAAGCAACTAGTAATTTGGAAGACCTGTTTATGGGAGTAATCAGAAAGGCTGGTGTGGAACATGATTAATTTCGTGAAATCAGAATTGCTCAAACAAAGGCATAGTTTCAATCGAATGTTACTATGGCTTGCTCCAATTCTTACTCTTTTGCTGGCTCTTGCTATGATGGGTGGCAGTAATCTGCAAAATGGTGCTTATAATTGGTGGTACACTGTTTTACTTCCAGGAAGCTTTACTATATTTTCTGCCTTTACAATAGCAAGGGAACGAAAAAGAAATCGACATGGTCTCTTTGGTGTAGTGGTACAAAAGAGTAGACTATGGCTTGCACAGATTATAGTGGGTATATTATTTTTGCTGGTATCCTGTATCATTTTTTTTGTGGGAGGTACTTTTTTGGGTTTTCTATTTGGGGAGACAATCAACTGGATGTCTTGTCTTACAGGAAGTCTACTGCTGGTGATTACGTTCGCTTGGCAAATCCCCCTGTGGATGTGTGTGACAGAGCTGATGGGTACGGTTACCACAATTTTGCTTAGTATGGTGTGCAACTCAGGGATTGCGGTCATCTGTGCGGCAGAAAGCTATTGGTGGATTCCCTTTTCCATACCTGCACGATTGATGTGTCCCATCATTGGTGTCTTACCAAATGGTCTTTGGGTAGAAGCGGGAAGTCCAATGGAACATAGTAATGTGATTCTACCGGGGATTATGATTACAGCTGCCCTTTTGATGGTGTTTACCATTGTGACTACATTGTGGTTTCAAAAGAGGGAGGTGTAAGGATGGGCAATTTTCGACGTAATATTCAAGCAGAAGTATATAAAATGATACATTCTGCATTATTGCCCTTTCATTTATTTATTCCCCTTTTATGTGCAGTAGTTTTCCTTGCATATTATAGAATCTCTATTGTGAATGAAGTTCAAAAAGTGACTGGATATCTACAGGTATTAGCCATAGCATTTCCTTTTGTAATTGGGATCATTGGGGTGATGTCTTCAGAGCAAGAACATCAAGCGGGTTCTTTTCAAATGGTTCTTTTTACCGCCGGGAGGAAACAAGTTCCACATTGGAGTAAGCTTCTAGTTTTGCTGTTGCTTGGATTAGGGTCTTCACTTATGGCAGCCTTGGGATTTGGTATTGCTTTTTGGGGGATGGGAAATACACTGCTGCCCATTTCTTTTTATCTCAAAGCGGGGATACTTTTATTCATTGCAAATCTGCCATTATACATAGCAACCTATATGATTTGTTATGCTTTTGGTAAGGGAACTGGCATATTGTTTGGTATAGTGGGCAGCCTGCTTTCTGCACTGCTTTTGACGGGTCTTGGGGATAGGATTTGGCCATTCTTACCATGGAGTATAGGGGAGCATTTCTGCTCCATTCTTGTAGAAAGTGAAAGGAGAAAAACTAATTTTCTTGAAATGGCAGGTGTAAAAAGTGGACTTTTATTTCTATTGATTTTTAGTTTTGTGCTTTTACTTATTCTTCATCTATGGGCTTTGAAATGGGAAGGGCGAAACGAGGAAATGGATTAAAATCAAAGGAGGGATTAAATGGATAAGATTCTTGTTATAGATGATGAAGCAGATATCTGTAAACTAATTGAACATACACTTACAAGGGACGGATACCAAGTCACTTGTAAGAATAGTGCAGTGGGTCTGACCGGGAATGATTTAAAGCCTTATGACCTTGTTCTATTGGATGTCATGATGCCAAAGATGGATGGATTCTCTTTTTGTCGTGAGATTAGAAGGGAAGTGGATGCGCCTATTCTATTTTTGACGGCAAGGACAATGGATCAAGATCTTGTGGAGGGACTTTCTCTAGGAGCAGATGATTATATCAAAAAACCATTTAGTCTTTCTGAATTACGGGCCAGAGTGTCGGCTCATTTGCGCAGAGAACATCGTGAACACCACCAAATGCTTCGCGCAGGGAATGTACGTTTTGATTTGTCTGAAAAGAAATTATTGATAGAAGAAGAGCCACTGGCTTTGACGAAAAGTGAATATGAGATCTGTGAACTGCTTGTACGAAATAAAGGACAGGTTTTCACCTTGGAAGCTATTCTAGAGCAGATTTTTGGATTTGATTCGGAAAGCGATATTGGAGCAATTCGTGTTCACGTAAAGAATATTCGTGCAAAATTTCCGACAAACCATTGCTGTCCGATTGAAACGGTATGGGGAATGGGGTACACATGGAAATGAAAAAGACAGTATCTTTATCTATATTATTTATGCGATATCTGGTGGTATTTTGTTTTGTTATTATTATAGAGTTCGGGATTGTTCTACTTAGCTTTTATTATGCACTCCAAAATGGCATCATTCGACCTGCCAATTACTCTGAACAAGTGATTAACAATGTGGAAAGTCAATTGACAGGAAATGAAACCTTTGATCCATCCTTAATTCCTTTTCCCTGTACTTATGTTCTGTTTGACCAAGATCTTCATGTACAAAGCAGTAATATGTCTTCCAAACAGATAGGAGATATAACAGAAGTCTTATCATCAGGAGAGGGGGCACTATCTCAAAACCAATACAAGTATTTGGAACGTAATCAAGGATGTCCTCTTATCATAAAATATGATATACAGGCCCATTTTGCAGATTCCAGGCTACACAAATTATTTCCCAAACCGGAATGGGGGGTATTAATTCTATTATTTACATGGATGATTATAACGGGGATTCTTATTGCTTTTCAATTTAGCAAAAAATTAAAAAAGGAACTGACTCCCCTTGCACAGGCAACAGATGAAATCAAACAAAAGAATCTAGAATTTGAAATCGCTCATACGCATATTCGAGAGTTTCATACAATTTTACAATCCATAGATGAATTAAAATCTGCATTATCAAGTTCTTTAAAAGAACAATGGGAGATGGAGCGTCATAAAAACTTTCAATTGTCAGCCATTATACACGATGTGAAAACACCATTGACTATCATCAAAGGCAATACAGAATTATTGCTTGAATCCAATCCATCAAAAGAGGATGAAAAGCTATTGAGATATATTCAAACAGGTTCTGATAAAATTGAAAATTATATGAGTCTTTTGATGACTACAGCATCTCAGTTAGAAGAACAGATTATAAAAAAAGATACATTTTCTGTTTCAAAGTTCATTATGGAGATAGAAAAAGAAGGACAAGCACTTTGCAAAATAAAACATCTTGTTCTGTGTGTAGAATGCATAGGAGTGCCAGAAACTTTTTATGGAGATGCAGAGCTGATTGGCAGGGCAGTTTTAAATATCCTGGATAATGCAGCAGAGTATTCTCCTATAGGTGGCAATATTGATTTTAAAATTGTTGGAAGGGATCATGTATTATCCTTTATCATAATAGACAATGGGAAAGGATTTACTTCATATGGGCTTAAAAACGCTGCCGTCGAATTCTATAGTGAACAAACAGAGCGATCGGGGAAACATTATGGTCTTGGTCTATCGATTGCAAAGACTATTGCAGAACTACACGATGGACAACTGAAAATCACAAATAGGAAACAAAATAACGGAGCAGTAGTGTTACTTCAAATTGGATCAAAATGATGCGGTGGTGTTAAAGCATTGGCTTAAGCTAGCAGCAAAGGGTGACAAAAGTGGTAATTGAAGCACTGGAACGTATTAATATAGAATTTCATAAAACGATTGTAATGGTTACTCACGATCCACAGATTGCCAGTCATTGTAAGCGAATCATATTCTTAAAAGATGGTGAAGTCTTAGATAGTATCAAAAAAATGGGAAGTCAAAATGAATTTTATAAAGAAATACTTAACAGAATGGAAGAATTATAGATGCTTTTTCTTGGGCAGTGTCATTTAAAGTGACACTGCCCTTATTTTTGCATGGTGGTAAATCATACTACAACAATTCCCCATATCTTTTTACAAATACCTTTTTGACCACGGTTGCCAATACCATATAGCAGAAAATTGTTACGATCAGGCATGGAAAATAGATAAGTGGAAGGTGCATCATGCAGAGCATATGACCAAGGGGTGTAAATGGAACAAGGGTTCCAACTGCAATACCACAAGTGGTAAGCAGTGTCAGCTGCCATGAGGCGCGACTTTGAATAAATGGGATTTTGGGAGTGCGAATCATGTGGATGACCAGTGTTTGGCTCCAAAGTGATTCTACAAACCAGCCAGTCTGAAATAACATGATAAAACTGGCTTGTGCCATCGGGTCGAGGTTCTTAAAGAACCCACCAAACATCATGGGACAAATGAAAAAATACAGGACCACATATGTGGTGATATCAAATACCGAGCTAGTAGGTCCAATCCACAGCATAAATTTACTGATGGAGGAGGCGTCCCATTTGCGAGGCACTTTTAAATAATCCTTATCTACGTTATCCCACGGTATAGTTAGACAAGAGATATCATAGATGAGGTTCAGTGCAAGAAGTTGGATAGGCAGCATAGGCAAAAATGGCAAAAATGCGCTTGCCGCTAGTACCGAAAACATATTGCCAAAATTAGAGCTTGCCGTCATTTTAATATACTTGATGATGTTGGCATAGGTCTTACGTCCCTCGATTACACCACGCTCTAGTACCATCAAATCCTTTTTTAATAGGATGATGTTAGCCGTCTCCTTGGCAATGTCTACGGCAGTATCTACACTGATACCAACATCTGCCATTTTCATTGCCGATGCATCATTGATTCCATCCCCCATAAAGCCTACGGTGTGCCCATTTGCACGAAGCATGGTTACTACTCGTGCTTTTTGAGCTGGAGAAAGTTTGGCAAAGACATTTGCCTTTTCTACTATAACTTGTAACTGTTGATCGCTCATTTTTTCTAATTCACAACCGCATATTAAGTGTTCCACTGGGATACCTACTTGCTTGCAGATGCAACGTGTCACCGCATCGTTATCGCCAGTTAAAATTTTGATAGATACACCATATTCCTGCAGGGTATGAATTGCCTTGGCGGTACTTTCTTTGGGTGGATCAAGAAATGCCAGATAGCCCATCAGCACCATATCAGCTTCATCCGCAATGGAAAACGTAGCAATAGGAGAAGGATTTGACTTTTGTGCAACAGCAAGTACACGCATTCCCCTGGCATTGTAACAAGCTACGGTTTCCTGAATTTCTTTTTTAATCATATTTGTAATTGGTTCCACACGACCTTGATACTCCACTAAACTGCAGATGGAAAGCATTTCCTCAACGGCACCTTTCGTAATCAGTTGTGTCTTGTCCTCTTTTTCAACCACGACACTCATACGACGTCGATTGAAATCAAAGGGAATTTCATCTACTTTTCGGTAGCCATTCCACGCTTCGGTAAGAGACCGCTCATGGGCATACTGGATGACCGCAATGTCCATTAGGTTTTTTAATCCTGTTTGATGAGAACTATTAATAAATGCATGGCGTAGGACACGCTCATTTTCCTTGCCATGGATATCAAGGGAATGGAGCAGAACTACTTTGTCTTGTGTCAGAGTTCCGGTTTTATCTGTACAAAGTACGTCCATTGCACCAAAGTTTTGAATGGCATTTAAATCTTTCACAATGACTTGATGTTTCGACATGGTCACTGCGCCCCGTGCAAGATTGGCAGAAACCAGCATGGGAAGCATTTCCGGAGTTAATCCCACTGCAACTGAGAGGGCAAACAGGAATGCATCCAGCCAATCACCTTTGGTAAAACCGTTGAGAAATAAGACAATTGGCACCATGACAAGCATGAATCGTATTAGTACCCACGATACTGAATTCACACCTTTTTCAAAGCTGGTTTGGGGTTTCTTTTCGGTGATATCTTGTGCTATTTCTCCAAAAAGTGTATCATCCCCCACCCCTATTACAATGGCAATTGCGGAGCCGCTTATTACGTTACTTCCCATGAAAGCAAGATTTCGGCAATCTAATGGATTTTTTAAGGAACTACTTTCTGACAGCGTCAGCTTTTCTAGTGGATCGCTCTCTCCGGTGAGTGTGGACTGACTGATAAATAAATCTTTGGCCTGCAAAATGCGTAAATCAGCAGGTACCATATCTCCAGCGGCCAGGTGAACAATGTCCCCCACTACCAGCTCACAGATGGGCATTTCCTGGCGTCCTTCTTTTCCCCGTTGTATGGAAATCGTGGTTTCTACCATGGCAGTAAGGCGTTCGGCAGCCTTACCAGAGCGGGATTCCTGTACAAAGCGTAATAACCCACTGATGGTTACCATAGCAGTAATGATAATCACTGCGGTGGGGTCGCCCTCGCCGGGGGCAGCAATCACGACATCGGTGATCAGTGATACCATAGCCAGCGCAAATAGCACAAGGGTGAATGGATTTACAAAAGCTATGATTAACCGGTGTAATAAACTTAATTTCTTTTGATGAGTGATTTTATTTTCCCCATAATGTTCCCTCATGGTATCTACCATTTGAGAATCGTAACCTTCATATCCGGTTGTATACTTAGAAAAGAGGACTGTTTCGTTGTTTGTTGCTGCCCATAAAAGGCGGGAATTTTGTTTATTCCGACGCACCAGGCGGTTGGAATAGTTTTTCGTTTTTTTCTTGTTCATGTCAAATACCTCCTATTGATTGTTTGTTTCGGAAGCACGGCATAAAACACCGAAATTTATAGGATATTAGTGAAAAAATCAGGCACGAAAGCAGCCAGCATTTTTTTCATTTGTCTTATTGGTTCCGGCGGGTTATTGCCGGTGCTACTTCCTTCGTCCATGTTCTTTACACCTCCTGTTTTTGTAACATATCTATCATAAACCCCAATGGGGAGTAAATGTGCTCATTCATGCAAGCATGATTCGCTTACTATTATGGATAAAATGCAAAATTCCCCTGTCAGCGTTCATAAAACGATGACAGGGGAATGAATACCCACAAAAAACACCTACGGTTTCACACCGCAGATTACTACAGAGCCTATACTCTGCCACCGTTCAAGCTTCAGCTTCGCGGGGCGCGGTGACAGAAAGTCACCAGTGAAGTTGCATTATTCTATGCCTTGTCTTCGACATAGATTGTTAACCTTCTCACAGTGTCTCCACTGCTCCGCGGCAGCAACCCGTATCCCTGCGGTAGCCTCACCTACCGAGAAATATTTAGTTCTTTTAAAGAATAAGGCTTACATAAATATTTGTCAAGCTTTTGTAGAAAATCTGTTATCATTATTCCTGTCTTAAATCACGCCGATCCATTTTAATAAGGTGATCCAAATAAAAATAGTTAGAATGGATGCAATAGAGCTAACAACTACAATCTGACCGGCAAGTACACTATCGGCATCTGCGCTTTGTGCCATGGTATAGCTTGAGACAGCCGTGGGACTTGCAAACATAGCAAATAAAGCAACAAGATCCATTCCCTTAAACCCAAGTCGAATACTAAGAAAAATAAAAATTAAAGGGACTAGTATTAATTTGCCTAAAATACTAAAGAACAGAGCTTTTAAAGAATGTGTGAGATTCTTAAATGCAAAGGAACCACCTAATATAATCAAGGCTAAGGGAGTGGCAATCTTAGAGATATCGGTTACAGTTTTCTCAATCAGAATTGGTAATTTAATTCCTGTAAGGACAAATAGAAAGGCAATGGCAGAAGCAATAATCAGAGGATTTCTAATAATTCCCTTTATAATTTGTTTTGCATTTGCTTTTTTATTACTAAAATATTCCAGTGCAATAACGGATAATGTATTAAAGAGGGGAATCACAAAAGCAATTAGAATTGCAGTGGTTGAAGCGTTGTTATTGCCATATAATGCAGTGGTTATGGGAATCCCAAATAAGATGAAATTACTGCGAAAGATACCTTGAATAATCACTCCTTGCTTTTTATGATCCTTTTCAAATAAAGGAACTAGAAATAATAAACTCAAAAAACACAATATAACACAACCTATTGCAAATACAATAAGTTTGACGGAAAAGTTGCCCTGAAAATTACTGTGATATACATGAATAAATAATATGGTTGGTAGAAAAACTTTGAAACATAAATTGTTTAGCTGTGCTAGGAATTGAGAATCAAAAATGCCGATGACTTTGAGAAGATACCCCAAAGCCATCATGCAAAACAGCGGAAAAACGACAGAAAAAGAAAGATATAAGTTATTCATAATTACAGAATTCCACTAAATTACTGTCTGGATCACGAAGATAAACGGAATGCATAGCTCCGTTAACACCATTGCGTTCTACGACTCCCAGCTCAATTTTCAGTCCTTTTTTTATCACCATATTTTTAAAATCATTCATACTTTCTGTTATTTCAAAGCACATATCTGCACTGCCAGTTTGTATATTCTGTGCATGAGGTAAGAGCTCGTGTCCTTTTATATGAACATTAATTTTGAAATCACCAGCAAAGATTGCATACCTTCCATCAGATGATTTACAGGTAAATCCGACTTTTTCATAAAATTCAAAACATCTGCTTATATTCTCAGTTGTAATAACCACATGGTCAATTTTCTTAATCATGATTTCACCTATGTACTTTCTGTTTTTTATGAATGGTCATAAACTCCTTTTAATGTCACTTGGTCTAACATATGTCCATCCATTTTTTTGTAGAGCTGATTCATATAAAATCCATTTTCCAAATCCAACATGGTGTCTAGAGCATATAGGTGTAATTCGTATGTATGTGGCGCATCTGGCGGAGCCATGCCACCATAGAAGCTTGATAACTCTTTACTTTGCTGTCCACCTTGTATACTAATACAACTATTCACTCCCTGCACGAAATCGGTTGCGGTCTGACTTTCATTTTCCAGTAGTTCTAGACGTGTAATATTTGCCGCAGTCCAGTGAATCCACGAAAACCCTCCACTTACAGGAAAAGCATCCTTATCCTCCAAGACAAGGGCAAAAGAAATAGCATCTTTTGGAGCTTGCTGAATTTTAAACGGAAGAGAATAGGTGGGCATACCATTTTCGTTAAATTCTGTTCCACGTTTTCCATACTTATCTTCAATTTGATGATTTATAATACCTGTGCTTGTTACGATCATATCGTTCCCTCCAATACTTATCAATACTAAGGTTTGTTTGTTGATCTTATTATATTTCAGTTAGATAAGTTTGTAAATTACCCACTTTTTTGTGTGTACAAAAGATACCATTATGAAATGACACCCTTTTCACGAAGGATATCTTCCATATCATTTTCCAACATATATTCAATGCCTATTGATTGCATGATGGTTAAAGCTTCTAACATTTTCGTTCCCTTGCTTTCCGTTAAGAAATATTCGACCCTTAAAGGATATCCGTCAAAGATTTTTTTATCTACTAACCCAAATTCTAGGAGCTCTTTTAATTGCTCAAGCAGCATCTTTTGTGTAATACCTTGAATATCATTTTCTAATTTAGACAAGGATGTATGACCAAGACGCAGACGCCACAGAATAATGGGCTTCCATTTTCCTTTTATCATATCATGGGTGAGTTCTAAAGGGCAGGTATAGGTTTCTCTGATTTTCATGGATTTCACCTCCGTTAAGTGATGGATGATTCAATGGATAGAGCTTATACAAGTATTATAATCCAAGCATTTATTTTTGTAAAATATAACTATGGATAAATTCAATAAAGATGTAATATGATACTATCAATTTAAAAATATAAAATTGACCGCACATTTTATATTCGTTATTCGTTAAACATTATAAAGGGGGGGTTGATAGTGACTATTGACATAGAAGAACAGTATGACAAGATATACCGATACTGTTATATGAAATTACAGAAGCAACAGCAAGCAGAAGATGTTACTCAGGAAACCTTCCTTCGTTTCTTGGAAAATCATAGTTATAGGGAAAGGGGAAAAGAAATGGCCTATCTTTATACCATTGCCCGCAATCTATGTGTTGATTATTATCGTAAAAAAGTGGAAATGCCATTGGAGGACGAGATCACAGGAGAGAATGGAGAAGATGTGCGGATTGAAAACATAATGTTAAGAGATGCTGTATTACAATTAGAGCGTGAGGAGCAGGAGCTTATTTTTCTGCGATATGTGAATGAGTTGACAATTTACGAGATTTGTAAAGTCCTGGAAATGTCACGATTTCAGATTTATAGAAAAATAAAAACGTGTTTATATAAGTTAAAGCAAGCAATAGGAGAGGAGGAATTACATTGAGACAATTGATTGACAACAAGACGAATAAAGTATTAAAAAATGAATTAAAAGAAATATATGCTGTTCCAAAACCAATCAGAAAACAGCAATTTATGAGTTGTATAGATAGTCCGAAGATATCAATATCTGAATTTGTGCTGGGGCAGATTGGGTATATTCGGAAATCAATATGGATCATTGCATTGCTGCTATTTGGAGTACTTTTGTTTTGTTTAAACAAAAGTGCAAATATTACATTTGGAATTTTTTCGGCTATGATTCCTATCTACTCGTTACTTATGGTAATGGAAAGTAGCCGCTCTTTCCAATATGGGATGGAAGAATTGGAATTATCAAGTAGATTCTCATTAAAAGCAGTTGTGCTTGCCAGATTATGTGTGCTTGGAATGATGAATTTCTTTGTTCTCCTTATTCTGTGCCCACTGTTTTGGCAACATTATTATGCAGAACAATTTTATTACGGAATCTATATTCTAGTACCATATTTAATGACTTGTTTTCTGGATTTATTTGTCATTCGGAAAATACGAGGAAAAGAGGGGGTTTATTCTTGTATTGCAATCACGATACTAATCAGTGTTACAATGCTGGTATTTTTTACGATGCAAGTACCTGTTCATAAAATATTTGGAGCAGCAGGATGGGTTACTGTTATCGTTTTTCTTGTAATATTAAATGGAAGAGAAGGATTTCAATTATTCAAACAAACGGAGGAATATACATGGAACTTACAATAAATCGTGTTTCCAAACAATATAAAAATAAGGTAGCTGTTGATGGTGTGTCCATAACATTATCGAAAGGTGTCTATGGTCTATTAGGTGCAAATGGTGCAGGAAAAACAACACTTATACGTATGATTTGTGGCATTCTTATACCAAACAGTGGAAATATTTCTTTTGATGGTATGGATGTTTCAGAAGAGAAGTATAGAAGTGTATTGGGATACTTGCCACAGGATTTTGGCTATTATCCAAATTTTTCGGGAAGAGATTTTTTACTCTATATGTCTTCTTTGAAGGGAATCACTAAATCCACAGCCAAAAGACGTAGTAAGGAATTGATAGAATTAGTTGGATTAAAAGAAGTTGCATGTAAAAAAATAAAAACCTATTCTGGTGGGATGAAGCAGAGGCTTGGAATTGCTCAGGCATTATTAAATCATCCACAGATATTAATATTAGATGAGCCAACAGCTGGGCTGGATCCAAAGGAACGAGTCAAATTTCGTGAATTGATTGCTGAGATTGGAAAGAATAGTATTGTGCTTCTTTCTACCCATATTGTGTCGGATGTGGAGCATATAGCAGACTGGATTTTAATGATGAAAGAGGGGCGGCTGGTTTTCTATGGGGCAAGAAATGAAATTAGTCAAGGATTAGAAGAATTTTACTTAGAGAAATTTCGGGAGGTGTAAAATCATGTATAATTTTTGGAATATAGTTGGATTTGAGTATAAGAAATTGTTTAAGAAGAAAATGGTATGGATGACACTGATTATCATGTTTGCTATTTCGCTTTTTATGCCATTATCAAGTATTTTATCTTCTAAGACAAGTGATGGTTCTTCTTATTATGAGAACACGAAAGAACATATTCAAGAGGATATACAGATGTCAGGACAACAATTGGATGAGAACATGTTCTCAAAATATAGAAATACGGATGTACGAATGCCCCATACATTTTCACGAATGCTTATGATAATTATAGGCAATGATGATATTACAAATATGAATGCAGAGCAAATGTATGAAGGTAGAACAAAGATATTGCAAGCGGATAGAAAGAATGTATTCCTTACAGAACAGGAAAATAAGTACTGGGTGCAACAGGATAAAAACATAGCAAAACCTTTCCTGTATCAGTATTGTAGCGGGTATCAAGTAATGATTGCAATGTTTTATACACTGGAAGCTTTACAAGTCTTATTGTGTGCAATATGTGTATCTTCTATTTTTGCGGAGGAACATATGCAACATACAGATCAACTGAATCTATGTACTGCACAAGGAAAAAGCAAATTGTTTTTTGCTAAAATATTTGTAGGAGTTACATTTTCATTAGCAGCTACAGTGGGATTGATGCTTGCCTCTGCAATTCCTAACTTTATGATTTATGGATTAGAAGGATTTTATGCGCAGATTCAGATGATTTACCCTGGTTGTTCGTATGCTCTAAGTACAGGAAACGTAATGTGTATATTAGCAGGAATCGTATTAATTACAGCTGTTTTACATTCTTCAATTGCAATGGTATTATCGGAGCATTTTCAAACCAATGTCATATCATTGGCTATTATGACTGGATATCTTATGCTTGCATTAGCTTTCAATATCCCAGAACAATATCGAGTAGCTTCTCAAATATGGAATGGAATGCCAAATAATTTGGTATCAATGCAGGGGTTATTAGATGCAAGATTGGTTACTATTGGGAAAGGATTTTTCATGCAATGGCAAGTGGTTCCGGTTGTGTATTTGGTTGTTGTGGCAGTGGCAGTTTGGTTGTGTTATCAGTCGTACCGGAAATATAATATATAGAAGAATTCTTGTCTGGTTAGAGTTTTCGGCGTATAATGGTGAAAAGACATTATTACGTAGTTTCAAAGGGAAGGAGTGTCATAATGAAAGTAAAATTAATAGAAACAATGAATTTTTCAGAACTAGTATCCTTATTGATAGAAGAGGGCTTAGAACTAACTAAGAATACACCCACGCCGGAAGGAATGATTTCTTGTATTGAATTAATAGAACTTCATAGTGGGCTTCGAATAGGATGTGGCGTAGTCATAGAATATTGCCAGGAAATCGTACTGCGGTATGTTGCGATTAAAAAAGAATTTCAGCGCAAGGGTTATGGTTCCCAGATTGTAGAACGAGCATTAGAAATAGCTAAAGAAAAAGGAGCATCCAGACTGGTTTTAACAGCCAAAGCTCCGGGATTTTATGAAAAATTGAATTTTAAAACACTGGCAGTTGCAAATTATCCGTTTGAAAATAATTGTACAAGCTGCAAGCGATTTCATCATGGCTGTGAATCGGAAATGATGGAGTATGTTTTTGAACAATAGGAGAGAGGGGGGATATTACGATTCTTCCTTTTTCAATTGCTCAAATAAGCTTTTTGCAAGTTTATAATCTGTGTCTTTTAAAGCGCGTGTAATATTGGTCTCTATAGATTTCTTCTTTTGTTCTTTTTCTAGATAGTCACAATCAAAATAGCGGGCGTAGATCATCTTTCTGAATTTTCTTGTACTGATTTTACGGATGGTTTTATGTTCAATAAACAAAATATAATCCGTAGAATTTACGATGGAATAAAAATCATGTGAAATCATAAGGATTGCACCAGGGTAGTTTTTCATTGCTTGTTCCAGTGCAAGCTGTGCATAAATATCCAAATGATTTGCAGGTTCATCAAGAAGCAAGAGATTTGCTTTGCTGGTGGCGATTTTAGCCAATTGAAGGGCGCTTTTTTCACCACCGGATAAAGTGTCTATTTTTTGATTCATAATTTCTTCTGAAAACCCATAATCCAAAAGATAAGAAGCAACTTCCTGATTTGTGTGAAAACCACAATCTAGAAATTCATTTTGTATGGTATTGGATTCATGAAGGGTTTCGCCTTGAAGTTGGGATAAATAAGCCATTTCTATGTCTTTGTGAATTTGAATAGAATCACAGTTGTTTTCAAATATATCATGGAGTAAGGTGGTTTTTCCGGTCCCATTGGAACCAACTAAGGCCACTTTATCTGTAGACTTTATCTCAAAATTTACATGCTCTAGAAGTTCCTCATCAAAGGAAACATGATAATCATTTACCTTTAATACAATGGTATCTTGCAGTTCTTTATTTGGAGTAAAACAGATATTTGGCTGTTTCATATCTACAAATGGTGATTTGATTCTTCGAGCTTCTAAACGTTCTAGCATTTTCACCCGGGCATTTAATGTTTTCCCTTTGGATACATCATAAATGCGTGTTGCATCTGCTCTTAATTTATCAACTAAAAGACTGTTTTTTTCAATCTCCAGTGTATCAGCAGCGGATAATTCCTGTAATTCGATTTTCTTTTCTAATAGAGACAGGTTGTAATTGGTAAAATTACCATCATATTCCTGGAGCTCCATGTTTTCTAAGTGTATAATTTTATTAAAACAATGATTCAACAAATAGCGGTTATGTGTAATGATTAAGAGTGTTTCTTTGTGTGAATTGATTAAGTTTTTAAGTGCATTTATATGTTCAAAATCTAAATATGCATCTGGTTCATCCATAATCAATAAATCTGGGCTATTTAACATTTCTGTTATTATTTGTATCAGTTTGAATTCTCCACCACTTAGTTCCGACACTTTTTTATTTTGATGATTGCTTAGGTTTGCCAAGTTTAATTTCTTTTGAATCATGCTTTCAAAATTGTCACCACCAATTGCATCAAACTGATCTAAAAGTTGTTGATATTTAACTAAAAGGGAATCCATATCTAGGGATGTTTCCATTTCCGTATAAAGTAAGCTTAAGTCATTTTGAAGCTTTCTATATTCCGCTTCTATATATTCTAGCACAGTGAGTTCTTTTGCTTTCTCTTTTGCAGAAAACTGACTTACATACCCGATTCTGCAATTGGGGGTAAGCTCTAACGTCCCGTCAAATAAATATTTTTCAGGATTTATAATTAAATCAATCAATGTACTCTTTCCATTTCCGCTGGTACCTATAAAAGCACAATGCTGATCGTCTTCTATAGTAAAGGAAATATGACTATATAACTCTTTTTGTGGAAATTCATAAGATAAGTTCTCAACTTTTATCATAGTATTACCTTTCTGTTGTGACCTGTTTAAGGAAATAGTAGCATAACATCTTTTGAGAATATTTACAATTATTTTATATCTGAATTTGCCTAATTGTAGTACCTTTTTACTGAGATGTTAAGTCACTCGATTACTTTCTTGATTTAAGACATATTATAAACAAATGGAAATTTAATGTAAAACATGTTATAATTAAATACAATTTTAATTATTATGCTCAAATCCGTGAAATTAAAACGCTTATGAATTAATTCTTGAAACCAGTCTAAATGCGTAGATAAGGGATGATATAATAGCAAAAGAACCATTGATCGTGAGCTATAAAAGGAGCATGTTATGAAGAAGAAGAAAGATTTATACGGGAAACAAACTATTTATTACGCCCGAACATTTCGACATTTGCAAATTTCTGCAAAGCAGGTTTTACCCTACTTCGTATTTTTTGTTCTGCCTTGTGTTTTATTATATCTGCTCTTTTATAGCAGCATTTCATGGCATCTCGCCAATAAAACTCTTTCACTTTTGTCCGTCGTGATACCTGCTGCACAAATGAATATTACAGTTGGAGAATTTTTGCCTTTTTTTGGTGGTGTTTATTCGGTTCAGCTTCCGGGTTCTATGCCATCCATAAAATTTGTTCTAATCAATATTATTGTTTCATTACTTTTGCTTTTGGCTAGTGCGGCAATGAGGAAAAGCAGCAAGGCAATGGCCATTTTTTTGAGAATGTCTCTTATTATTCATGTGATTTCCTGTGTATATTTTCTTTTTTGGGGCAAGTATTTTCCATATACGTTGTCGGATTATTCTGATTTATATATGAAGCAGCAAATTGGTATTTGGCTGGCATTTATGTTGGTGGCAGGTATGGCTACAGGTCTAACGGTACATAGTGGCCTTAAGAAACACATTACTTTTTTGGCAATTCTATTTTATTCGTTTGTCTTTGGATGCATTCGATATGTTGGCTTTTTGTTTTTACTATATAAAGCTTCTTCCCTCTATATGGCTTCTTTGTTTTTTGTACTTGGTCCTTTTTTTGATTTTTTATATCTGGTGTGCATTTATTCTTATTTCATTAAACGAGTGATCTTACGGTATGAGACACGGAAAACGGGGGTGAATTGGCAATGGATGTAATCATTTTAATTCTTAAGATTTACTTTATTATTACGGTTATTATTATGCTGTGCTACATGGCACGCCATTTGTTATTTGCACTTAATCGTTTATATGGAAGACAGCGCATGTATTATAACGATATATATGATAGTGATTTGCCCAAAATATCAGTACTGATTCCTATGCACAATGAGGAAAATGTGTTGGATTTTGTTTTGACAAGTTTGTTGGAATGCGATTATGATCGTGACAAATTGGAAATTATTCCAATCAATGATCATTCTACAGATGCAACTGGTGAGATGTTAGATGACTATCACAGTCGTTATCCCTTTATTCGCCCCTTACATCGAAGCTCGGATGTGCGTGGAAAGCCAGCAGGACTTAATGATGCAATGGCTCTTGCAACTGGTGATGTGATGATAATTTTCGATGCAGACTATAGGCCTAGTAAGAACATGCTGCGAGCCCTTGCAACTGCCTTTTGCGATCCGGAAATTGGAGCAGTGATGGGGAGGGTGATTCCTTATAATACCAATGTAAATCTTCTGACTAGATTGTTGAATTTAGAACGTTCTGGTGGATATCAGGCGGATCAGCAGGCGCGATATAATTTGCGTCTGATGCCACAATATGGTGGTACGGTAGGTGCTTTTCGTAAGGATTTAGTTCTTGACAGTGGTGGCTTCGATACTTTTGTGTTAGCAGAGGATACGGAGCTGACTTATAGACTATATACCAAGGGGTATAAGGTACTTTATGCTAATGATGCAGAGTGCTATGAAGAATCACCAGAGACATGGAGTGTACGTGGACGGCAGATAAGGCGCTGGTCTAGAGGACATAATGGTGTTATGTTTCGTTACTTTATTCCAACTATTTTTTCTCGATTCCTAGGACTGCGGGAAAAATTAGATGGTATGTTTTTACTTCTGATTTATGCGGTGCCGTTTTTACTGGCGCTGGGATTGATAGATTCATTACTTTTATTTTTCTTAGGTGAGATGCAGGTATTTCAGGGGTGGTGGATCTTGATGTTTGTTGCAGCTTATAATTCCTATGGGAATTTCGCTCCATTTTATGAAATTGCCTCTGCATTATTAGTGGATGGTAGCCACCATGATGTTATGCTTTTGCCATTGATGGCATTTAGCTTTTATTTCTATCTGTGGAATATTGTATTGGGATTTTTCGATGCTTTGATTGATTTGGTAACAGGTCGAGCAGTGCGTTGGGCAAAAACGGAACGGTTTAACACAGAAGAAAATAAGGAGCAGAAAATATGAACATGCTGATTTGTTTTGTGGTATTGAGTTTTGTCTTAATGATTGCGCCTATTGTTGTAGCATTTATTTCATCTCGTTTAGAAAAAAGTAAACCCTTATATATTCGACAGGAGAATTCAAAAAATCCACGGTATTTTTCTATATCTTTTTGTAAAATGTTCGAGGAAGCGTGGAAGAAATATGATGGAAATGGTGTTCTGAAACTATCCAAAGAAGAACATGTGATAGAAGCGGACAAAACAGATTTATTGCCTGATACTGTTTGTGAAGAAATCGTATGTTCCTGGGGAAAGGATTTCACACCACCAGCAGGAATACAGTTTAATAAGGAGATTTATGCAAGACAGAATGCTACCCTCATTGCTGCAAAGAATATTCGAGCAATTGCCTGCCGTAAGAACCTATATATTGGTGCCAATACGCATCTGACCCGTTGGGCAGATGCATTTGGTGACGTGACTGTTGAAGAAAATTGTAATCTTGGTATCAGTGTTACCAGTAAGAATAATATACATATTGGGAAGAATTCTAGTTTTCGCCGTCTTTATGCAAAGGAAATTGTATTTGATAAAGCAGATGAAAATAAGAAAAGCACCCAGTTAGAACGAGAATTAAAAGAAATAGAAAAAAGTTTAAATCGTAGTCAGGATGTCTACAAACAGGTAGAGCGGGGAATTCGTCAGGTAAATGAAAATAATACGGATGAAAATAAGCGCTTCAATGCGTCTATTATTACCAAGCACAAGCTTTTAATTCTCAATGGTTATTCGGTACAAGGGGATGTGCGTTCACATAAGTCTGTACGGTTGGATATAGGTGCTGTTGTTTGTGGAAATATATTTGCAGAAGGAGATGTTTTTCTAGAAAATGGTACCCGTGTATATGGAGATATTTTCTCCCAAGGGAATATTTATATGGAAGACAATGTATCTGTAGGACAATATGGGAAAACCAAATCTGTGATAGCCAGGGGGAGTATTCGTATAGGGCATGGTTGTCAAATCTTTGGTTTTGTAAGTGCGGAAAAGGGTGGATTGTGTTGCCCGGCAGCACCTGGTATAGAAGTACCAAAAGTCAATGAGGATATGATGACAGATTTGGTTACAGTAACCGGTCATCATGTTAAGACAGATTGTATTATTTTTACAGATCCTGAAGAATTTAAAGCATTGAGTCCATCTTGTTTTCGCAGACAGGAGAAATTGGCATCAATTATTATACCAGAAGGAGTGGAAATTATTACCCACAGCTTCTTCTATGAATGTATGAATCTGAAGAGTGTTACACTTCCGTCCAGCTTGCGTATCATAGAGGATTTTGCATTTTATGATTGTGTGAGGCTTAGGGAAATTATATTGCCTGAGAGCAGCAGTCTTGAGAAAATCGGGATATCTGCTTTTGAGGGCTGTGTACGTCTGTCTAATTTCAAGGTTCCAGTTGGTGTGACAGATTTGGAAGAAGCTGCTTTCCGAAATTGTGAAGCACTGTCTACCATACGTTTTGACAAAGACAATATGTTGACTCAGCTTTCTTCCCATTTGTTTCAGGGATGCAGCATGTTACGAGTTTTACAACTTCCCCGTGGTGGAGAAGGAATTATTTCTATTGGCATGAGTACCTTTTATGGCTGTAAATTGTTAAGAGAGATTCCATTGTCGGAGGAACTTACAGAAATCGGGAAATATGCGTTCTATGGTTGTGGTTATCAGCCAACGTTATCGAAGAAGAAATTAGAGGAACTATCCGCTAATGCAGTGACAAATGAAGAACAAGCAGTAAAAAAGAAAATAAAATCTTCTCGGAAAAAGAAGTTGGTGTCCTATGTTCCTGCTATTATATTAGTGACCTGTATTATTATTTGTGCAGTAAAGATTTTTAAAATTCCTAAGAAAATTCAATGGAACCCAATCATATCCAATGCAGAAATATGGCGTGAGAAAGAATTTGCTAAAAGGCCACCGGAGATATTGCAGCCACCGAAAATTCTTCCGCTATACAAAGCAAATAAGGAATCTAATACAGAAAAATTACAGACCAAAGGTCAGGAAAATTCCACATCTTCCACACCTATAGAGCCTGAAAAATTAATAGATATCACATCGGAATATGTAGTGCTAAATACTCGTACTATGCAGCGATATAAAGGAACTTCGGAGGGTATTGCATCGGCTAGTACAACGATAAATAAAGCGATGGGAAGCCTGCCGGAAGGAATTGGAAAATACTATTTTGCAGTACCAGATGCACTTTCTATAGAAACAGATTCCTATGTGAAATTTTCCAATGGCTATGAACAGGCAGTACATGATTTGTATGCAGGACTGACACCAGGAATTGTTACCATAGATGCATTTCAAACATTACGCGATCATCGTAATGAGCAAATGTTTCTCAATACAGATTATATGTGGACAACAATGGGTGCCCGTTACGCTTCCAACCAATTTCTTGATCAGCTGGGAATTACTCCGGTACCACTTTCGGATTATAAGTATGAATACGTAGCACTTTATAAAGGCGGACTTGATCCGCAGGCTCTTGGATACAAAACGAAAACCATATCGGATCGTGTGGACTTTTATATTTGGCGTCAAAAGAATACAGAACTGATAACAAAAATGGTTGAGGATAAACAAGAGAAATATCAAGCACCAACCATTGCATTGTCACGAGGTGGATATAACATTTTCGTTGGAACAGAGTTTCAGTCTGCAGTTATGTCCGGAGATGATCAGTCGAAGAGAACTCTTCTTATGGTTGGGGGAACTATGTCACGAGGATTGGCAGTATGGTTGACACCATACTTTAATAAGGTTATTCTATTGAATGATGAAATATTTGGTGCGGGTACAGAAACCATGCAGCAATATATAGAACAGTATGGTGTGACGGATGTTATGATTGTAGGAGAAGCTATGAAAATAGCCTCCTTAAGAGCACAGAAAAAGCTGATAGACTGCTTTAGTCCGGAAGTGACAATACCAACACCTGCTCCGTTGCAGTAGAATAGCACAATAAGCTTTTCATGTTCTAGAAAGGATGCTTAAACATGTTAGATGTTTACCGTAAAGAGATTAAATATATTATTTCTTTTATTGATTATATACGAGTACAAAATTATATAGGAGCATATATTCAACCTGATCCTCATAATGGGCATAATGGATATAACGTGCGTTCTCTCTATTTTGATTCGGAACATGATGGAGATATGCAAGACGTGCTAGATGGCTTATTTGAAAAATCAAAGTTACGACTTCGTGTGTATACACCACAAGATAAAAAGGTGAAATTGGAATTGAAGCAAAAGGCCGGTAGTGATGGACGTAAGCAAACCTTATGGATTACCCGGGAAGAAGCACAACAAATGATACATACGAACTACAGCTTTCTCCTGGATAAAGGGGAGCCACTTGCTGTACAGTGTTACAAACGATTGACATTGGGTGCATATCGGCCAAAGGTCATTGTGGAATATAATCGTTTTGCTTATGTCTATACAAATAATAATATCCGTATTACATTTGATCGAAATGTAACATCTTGCCCTATTGTGGAAGATTTTTTACGCCCAGCATTTGCAGAAAGATTACTTATGCCATCAGATTTGGGCGTTTTAGAGGTTAAATATGACGGATTTTTGCCTACCCCTCTCAAACAAGCATTAGAGCCAATTGACAGGCTTGCAACTTCAAATAGCAAATATTTACAAGCCAGATTATAAGGAGACGATGATGAAAGAATTTATTCTTGATAACTTTTCAAATATGGGAAATGCCACATTTAGTGGTGCCCTGCTCAACAATGTTGTAGCAGTACTGTTGGGACTTTTTATTATGTTTACCTATTGGGCGACTTATTCGGGTACAGCATACAGCAAGAAATTCAATGTATCTCTGGGGATGCTGTTGATTATTACTACTTTAATTATGAATGTTATTTCTAGCAATATTGCACTTTCCCTTGGTATGGTCGGTGCACTGTCTATTATTCGTTTTCGTACAGCAGTTAAGGATGTACGAGATGCAACCTTTATTTTTTGGTGTATTGCAGCCGGTATTGCCTGTGGAATTTCCAAATATATGCCGGCATTGATTGGCTCGGTAACAATCTTTGTATTTTTGATGATATTTCGACAGGTTGGATCAGAAGATAAATATATTATTATTATTAAAGGAACGGTTGAGTCTTTACGATCAATTGAGGGTGTCATGGGAGCATATTATTCTGGCCGAGCTCATTTACGTGCCAAAAATGTAATTGAGGATCGTGTAGACTTAGTGTATGAAGTAAGTGCAAGAACCCTTGTACGTGGCGCTAAGCGTGCAAATCAGCCCATCGAGGATGAATTGTTCCATATTGAAGGTGTTACCAGTGTGAATCAGGTGATACAATCAGACGATATGAGCCGCTAATAGAAGGGAATTTTTGTAACTGTTAATCATACTTTCGGGAGGATGAAATGAAAAGAAAATGGGCAGCAGCAGCCATACTGTTATTTTTAATACTTTCCGTAGGACTGATTAATTATGTGATAAAGCCACAAATGATAGCAGAGGAAACGAAACAAAAAGAAGCAAAACTTGCTGCTGAGAAAAAACAAGAAGATAAAAGACCACATCAAAAAGATATCTTCTCCTCACACCTGCCAATTATAACCGTAGAAACAAAGGGTCAGGATATTCAAAAAGAGAGTGTGATCTGGGGAACCATGAAGGTATTTGACCAAAATAAGGCACTGAATTATTTGGACGATGAGCCACAATATTCCTTGCCGATTACGATTAAATATCGTGGGAACTCATCCTATCTTGCTTTTGATAAAAAGCAGTATCGTGTGGAAACTTACAAGAAAGCGCATACAGAGGATAAAGATCAAATCCAATTTTTAGGTATGAAAAGTGATTCGGATTGGGTATTGAATGCCCCTTTTTTGGATCGTACACTCTTGCGGAATCATTTGATGTATGGTGTTGCAAGGGAAACGATGACTTGGGCTCCAGACACTCGGTATTGTGAATTGTTTTTAAATGGAAAGTACCAAGGTCTATATCTTGCCATTGAGCCAGTAGGAGTATCCCCTAATCGTATAAAACTGCAAACAGTTTCGTCAATTACAGGTGAAACAGCATATCTTGTAAAGCGCGATAGAGAAGGCAGTGAGACAAATGAACTGGATAATTTCGGTACCTATGCAGCTTTGACTTCTCAAAAGCTAAGCATTTCTTATCCAAAGAGTTCAAAAATAACAAAAAAACAATTGGACTATATTCAAAATGATATCAGTAAATTTGAACGCGTGTTGTATTCGGATTATTTCAAAGACAAGGAACAAGGATATAAAGCTTACATTGATATGGATTCTTTTGTTACATATTATGTACTGAATGAATTTTTTATGAATAATGATGCAGGTACATTATCTACCTATATGTATAAGGACCTTGGGGGCAAACTATGTATGTCCGTATGGGATTTTAATAATGCACTGGATAATTATGCATGGCATGTTACCCAGACGGATGGATTCTTTGTAAATGAAAACTGTTGGTTCAAACCATTATTTAAGGATGAGGAATTCACAAGGCAGGTGGTGGATAAATACCGATTGCTACGGGAAACAGTTCTAAGTGATGCGTATCTAATAGAAGAAATTGATCAGACAGTGGAGCTGCTTGGACCAGCCATTGATCGTAATTTTACTATTTGGGGGTACACCTTTATAGAGCCACTGCAAAGTCAGGATGAACATGGTAATGATGTTGATCCGAAAAGCTATGCAGAGGCATTGGAGCATTTGAAAAGTACTATTATAAAGAGGGGAAAATTCATGGATGAGAATATTGAAGCTCTATATCAATATAGCAGATAAGGTATGGAGATATTGCTAGAATGGATTTAAAGTATTTGCTTAGAATATAGAAATGGAGGGCATATATGAAAAAGCAGAACAAACGTCTCAAGTGGGCAATCCCTATCCTATTCTTTGCTGTACTGCTTATTGCGGTGGGTATATTTTGCTTTCTGTATTATGATACTACAGTGGCCTTACCAATTCATAACAGTAGTGAGGTTACACCAATTTTTCGATGCAATGAAAAACAAATAGAACACTATGAACAAGGTGAATGGAAAGAATTTACAACAAAAGGAGTCACGATTCATTCATCCTTACCAGGTGGTAAAAAAGTGTCTACAGAATTATATTTGGATTGGTTCCAGGAAATTGCAGATATGAATGCAAATGTTATAGAAGTTGCAGATAAAATGAATCCTGATTTTTATAAGGCATTTTATATGTATAATTCTAAGGCAAGCGAACCTTTGTTTTTATTACAGGGGGTGAGCCTTTCGGAAAAAGAATATGCACATATGCAGGATGCATTAACAGGTCGATTAGAAGAAAAACTAACAGATGCAGGGTGTGAAATGATTAATATATTGCATGGAATCGGAGACCGGTCCTATGCATGGGATGTTTCCCCATGGGTCATGGGCTATTTAGTTGGTGATAAATGGGACTCAAAACTCGTACTTTATACAAATGATGTAGGACGGGATGATACCGGTTACAAAGGGAAGTATTGTAGTACATGGGAAAATTCCAGTGCGTTTGAAACCATCCTTGCACGAGTGGCAGATCATTTGTTTACATATGAAACTGGTAAATTCAAGACTCAAAAATTACTTGCTTTTCGTAATAGTGCATTCACAGATCCCTTGATTCATGATACAACCTTTAGTCCGGGTCTGTATGAAAATCTAGCCCATGTGAATACTCAGGTGATTTCTATGAGTAAATATGTAAAAACAGGCTACTTTGCTGCTTATGATCTGAATACCTATGAACCACAATTCCTTAGTTTTGACCCTGCATATACCGAAAATCAGAATCCAAAGGGAAAGCCGGATGCCTTTTATACTTATCTTACCAAGTTAAATGAATACCATATGTACATGCCAATTATTGCATCTACATTTGGACTTCCGGTTTCTAGAGGAGTTGCAGGTGTGGATGAAGTGTCTGGCCGAAATGGTGGTGGACTGTCAGAAGAAGAACAGGCGGTCATGCTTCGTGAATTATATACAGATATGATTGAGGCCGGATTTGAAGGTGGTTGTTTGGCGGGGTGGCAGGATGATTGGTCAGCTAATACCTGGAATTGCCAAAGCGTGTCCATACCCAATACTCTTTCAAATTGGAAGGATGTGCAGTCAGCAAACCAAAGCATGGGAATTCTTGCAGTAGATTCAGGTGATCAGGATTCTGTCTGCTATCCAGATGGGAAGTATACCGAATGGGAGGGTGTTGCGCCGCTGTTAGAAGATCAGGGAATCATGGTGCAGACTTTATTTGATGAAACGTATTTGTATTTCAAACTACATATTCCCGGCTATGTGCCATCTGATCAGAAGGTAATATTGCCCTTAGATATTGCTCCGCGTATTGGAACGACCAATGACCAAACCAATCAAGTACAATATGACCGAAAGGCTGATTTCGCACTGGTTATTCAAGACAAGGATACATCAAGTCTGATGGTACATCAGCGCTATGATGCATATGATGCACAACATCATTTTGAAGAAACCAAAGAGAATATATATTTTAAAAATACGATGCCACCAGAAAATGGAGATGAATTCACAATTGTACGTCAGTATGTGCGTAAACACTATTTTAATGCACAGCATGTACTAGAACCGCCAAAGGCTTTCAATACAGGTGCATTACATCATGGTAATGGAAATCCATCGGCTTTAGAGTATGATTCACTTTCCGATTTCTATATCAATGGTGAGGATATAGAAGTTCGTATTCCATGGGCGCTGCTTAATGTGGCAGATCCTCCAGGTGGTAAAAGACTGGATGACTTTTATGCCAATTATGGAGTGGAATTTCGTAATCTTTCGGAAATACATGTGGGATTCGTGTGGCAGGCAAATGGTAATGGTGTCACGATCAAAAGCAGTCCCATTTCACTTGATCAATGGGATGAAAAACCCAAGTATCATTTTCGGAAACGACTTGCTTATGATAGTATGAAAGAGATATTTGAATATGTTAAATAAAAAGGGATAGGAAAAACGTAATATGATAAAAAAAGAAAAAATCTATGCGTTGATTGTTTTGTTAGCGGGAGCAACTCTTGTATTGATTGCATTGTCATCCTGGAGAAATGACAAGCTTCGCACACAATATAATGAAAGAGCAGAGGCTTATCATCAGCAGGCTGATATAGAAAAGAAGTGGCTTATTACTACACAACTCTCAAATGGTGCTTTTGCAAAACGTCCGGAGAATCAGGGCAATGCATCTGTGGTACCATACTTTTCCTGCTTTACGGCTCTTGCGCTGATAGATGGGGATGAAAAAGGGGAATACCGTGAACAGGTAAGAGATTACATCGACTGGCATTTTGCCCATTTAAATGATAAAAAAGAAGATTACAACGGTGTTGCTGGAACCATCTACAATTATGATGTAGTGATAGAAAATGGAATCGTTACAAAGGAACAATCCACGGGAGAGTATGACTCTACAGACTCTTATGCAGCAACTTTTCTATCCCTTGTATATGGATTCGCAAGACAATATGAAGAACAGGAATATCTGGAAAATCATAAGACAGAGCTGCTGGCTGTTTCTAATGCTATGTTGGAAACAATGAATCACGGGTTAAGTTATTCAAAACCGGATTACAAAATAAAATTTCTAATGGATAATGCAGAAGTGTATGCTGGATGTCAGGATATGTCTGAACTGATTACCATGCTTAAGCTAGATACTTCTGGATCCAATCAAGAGGAATTTGTTGAATTAAAGAAACAATTAGTAAAGAACCAGAAGGTATTGCGCAAGAATATTCAAGGGTTATGGAATCAGAAAGGTCAATACTATGAACCGGCAGTGGGTACTTCGGGTGAGCCTGCCTCTGAGTTTGAATGGGAGGAATTCTATCCAAGTGCAGCATCGCAGCTGTTTCCGGTTATATTTGGTGTTGTAACACCCCAAGATGTATATTCCAAAGAAGTGTACAAACAATTTTCATCGGTTTATCAATGGGAAGAATTGGAACATTATTATGATGGGAAAGCTTCATTTTATTGGAGCATGCTTGCTTATGCAGGAGCTTGCATGGGGGATGAGGATCGTGTAAATACCTATATAAAAAGCTATTGTAAAGAGACGAAAATAGGACATGAAAAACCGCTTTATAATGCAGATTCTGCATGGATGATTCGTTCCTGTGAATATATGGCGAACACATATAAAGAAAAACCAATTGGACTGATACAAGTCTGTATGGAAAAAATAAAAAGGCTGGAAAATCAATTATGAAAAAAGTAATGCTAGTTTTTGGCACACGTCCTGAAGCAATTAAAATGTGCCCATTGGTGAATGAATTTAACAACCATCCCGAATTGCAGACGGTTGTTTGTGTTACAGGACAGCATCGACAAATGTTAGATCAAGTGCTTGAGGCATTTAAAGTTATACCTAATTATGATTTGTCTATTATGAAGGAGAATCAAACGCTGTTCGATGTAACGACCAATATTTTAGAAAGAATACGAGTAGTTTTAGAAAGTGAACATCCAGATATTGTATTGGTACATGGGGATACATCTACTACCTTTGTTACTGCTTTAGCATGTTTCTATCTGCAGATTCCAGTAGGACATGTAGAAGCAGGTCTGCGTACGTACAATATTTATTCTCCTTATCCAGAGGAGTTTAATCGTCAGGCAGTTGGAATTATTGCAACATATCATTTCGCTCCCACTACAATTTCTCGTGATAATCTGCTGCGTGAGGGAAAGTCAAAGGACAGTATCTATGTAACAGGCAACACAGCTATTGATGCTTTACAGACAACGGTTCATAGTGATTACACCCATCCGGAATTGGAGTGGGCAAAGGGGAGCCGTTTGATTATGTTAACGGCACATCGACGTGAGAACTTAGGCGAGCCTATGCGTCATATGTTTTGTGCGATTAAGCGTATTGTGGATGAACATTTGGATTTGAAGGTTATTTATCCGATTCATATGAATCCAATAGTGCGTCAGATGGCAGCAGATGTATTTGGTGAAGATGAGCGGTTTCATATTATTGAACCACTGGATGTAGTAGATTTTCATAATTTTCTAGCTCATAGTTTTTTTATTTTGACGGATAGTGGTGGAATTCAAGAGGAGGCTCCAAGTCTTGGCAAACCAGTTCTAGTTATGCGGGATACAACGGAACGTCCAGAAGGAATCGCTGCTGGTACTCTGAGGCTGGTTGGAACAAATGAAAATACAATTTACAAAGAATGCAAACGTTTGTTGACAGATGCGGAAGTATATCAAGCAATGTCTCATGCGTCTAATCCATATGGGGATGGATGTGCCTGTAAGCGAATTGCAAGTATTATTTGTAAAAATTCTTTATAATTGGGTGTAAAAGCCTTGAAAATACCATAATATGAACATAAACAACAAAATGATATCTTGAAAACCCCCGTGTAATATGGTAAAGTTATGAACGATATATGGATGGAAAGAAGATGTTTACTAAAATACCAAATTCCATACTATGTTTCATAACAAACAGGAGGATAACACATGAATATATTATCCATTATATCGATTGTCATTTACACATCTTTTTGTATAGGTGCAGTGCAAATGCTGACTGCAGAAAGAAAAAGTGTTTTAAATATATCAGCTAGTATTGTTCTATTGAGCTTGGGTTGGTGGTCTTTTTGTAACTCTTATTTTTTCGCATCAGCCACTTCAGAGCAGGCGCTCTTTTGGCATAAACTAGGCTCCATAGGGTGGTGTGGATTTGTAGCTTTTACAGCATACTATTTCTATGCATTAACCAATTATAATCAAAAAATCATGGCGTGGTGGAAACAAATTTTGTTTTTTATCCCAGCAGTTATTCTGATCATTCGAAATCTATCTGGTACAACCACTTCTTTAGCACAACGTATTATTCCATCCATCAATGGCTGGGGCTGGACTTATGAAAATTCCATAGATTCATTTTGGCTATGGGCATATTTGATTTATGTGGTTGTATATTTTGGGATTGCATTTTATCTCTTATATCAATGGGGTAAACTAGTAAAACATAAGATGAAAAGAGAAATGGCAATTAGATTCATTGTTTTAGACGTCTTAACTATATTCTTTGGAGTAGTTACAGATGTTATTCTTCCTCTGACATGGCCAAGCATTCCAGCCATGGCAAGCATAGGAACAGCATTTTTTGGTATCGGATATTTTGCCGTTATTTATAGACAGGATGTGTTTAACATTAATTTGGTAATTTCGTCTGACGATATTTTGCAAGTAAGTAATAATTCCATATTTGTAATTGATGAGAATAAGGAAATATTAAAGTATAATAACGCAGTTACTCATTTACTAGACTACAATAAATGGGAACTAATTGGGACGGACTTTATGAAGCTGATCATAGGGACTCTTGATTTTAGTCAACTGGATTCCAATGAAGATTTAATAAATACGGAAGTAAAAATGCAATGCAAGAAGGGAAGAATTAAGGATGTATTAATTTCTGCTTCTATAGCAAAGGATCAGCGTCATAATTTCTTGTGCGTTATTATTTCCTGTCAAGATGTTTCGAAGCAAAAGAGAACTCAGGCAGAGCTTGAGATTGAACGGGAAAAGTATCATAGGCTTGCAAATGACTACCAAAGACTTGCTTATTATGATCCACTCACCAATCTGCCGAATCGTAGACAGTTCTTTGATGTATTAATGAACTTTGAACAAATGTATCAAAAGGAAAAGAAAGATTTTGCTGTCTTTGTGTTGGATCTCGATAACTTTAAACTTATTAATGATACATACGGTCATGCAGTTGGGGATGAATTGTTGAAAGCAACTGCAAAGAAACTTCAAATTTGCTTGGATGATGAGGAATTTGTAGCAAGACTGGGTGGAGATGAGTTTATGATCCTTATGCCTTGTTCAGAGATTTCTTATGTGAAGTGCAAGATGAAGAGAATCCAAGAAGAATTTGGCAGGGCAATCATATTTGACGGACATACACATGCAATGCGAATTTCTGTTGGATATGGTATATACTCTCAAATAGAGGATACAACAGTTTTGATACGGATGGCAGATGAAGCGATGTATCATGATAAAAATATACATATGACAATGTGTTAAAGCATTATTTCCATACACCCATGTACATTCTATATTTATGTATATGGGTGTATGTGTATGTATAAAAAAAATCGAACTATCCATAGTAAAATGAAAGAAATTATGATAAACTAGAAAACAGAGAAAATGCAGAATGAGATAGAAACATTGATAAATTGAGGAGGGAATCTCATGACGGATCAAGAGTTTTGCTGTAGTCGTACAAAGACATTTTGGCATTATTATGTCTTAAAACCAACCAAAGAGCATTTCGATAAAATCGTTTCTTATTTCTCAGAGGAACTAGTTCTGATTGGCACAGGAAAGCATGAATTTTTTACTGATTTGGATCAAATGATGAAGAATATAGAGCAGATTCAATCGGGAACGGAGCCGGTTTGTTTTAATGTGATTGATGAATGGTATGAATGTCTGACTATATCATCGAATGTATATCTTGTTTACGGAGGACTATGGGCGCGTCAACATGAGTTGTCAGATAGTGAAATACCTATTGATATGGATGTAAGATTTAGTGTTCTATATCGAAAACATAATAAGAAATGGGAGATTATCCACATCCATCACTCTATTCCTTTTGCAGAACAGCAGCATGGAGAATATTATCCCAAATCCTTAAGCGAGAAAGCAAAGGAAGCCATGAGTCTTGCTAAGCAGTTTGAAAAGAAATCGGAATTGGATTTGATGACAGAACTTTATAATAATGAGTCGTTCAAACTATATGCACAGCAACAAATGAACGTGACAGAAGTGGGAAATATGTATGTATTTGATATTGACTATTTCAAACAGGTCAATGATAATCATGGACATATGGCAGGTGATGAATTGCTGAAGCTATTTTCTCAATTTTTAAAACAAAACTTTAGTGATTATGCTATCATTGGCAGAATGGGTGGGGACGAGTTCGCCATATTTGAATACATACCTTTGGATAAAGAGGATACCATTCAAAAGATTCTATCTATGCAAAAAAATTTCGAACAGTCTGCCAAGAAAATGCTAGAACATGGTACTGCAAGTTATTCGGTTGGCATTGCATCCATGATCAGAAATCATCACTATACCTATGATACCTTGTATGCCAATGCAGATCGAGCACTTTATCAAGCAAAGCAGGTAGGACGACAGACTTATTATTGGTATGATGAATAAGTACTTGATGAGATCAAACAGAGCCAGTTATGTTGGCTCTGTTTTAGTATGAAAATACAGCCAATAATTGTAAGATTGTATCGTAAAATTTAGAAAACTATGATAATATGTAGCTATAGACAGATAAAACAAAAGTGAAAGGAGATTGAGAATGATGACAAAGAAAAACAAGGTCAAAAAAGTATTATTTAATTTCTCATTCATTTTTGGAGTGATAATTCTTGTTGTGTTACTTACAACTGTTTATTTGAAACAAGTGCAGACTACAGAGCAAAAACGTGTGGATCAAGTAGTTCGTGAAAGTTCGATACAGCTAACAGCCCTTATCAAGGAACGCATTCACAATGATATGACGTACATAGAAGGAGTTGGTAACTGTTTAGGTGCTAGTGATGCACCTATTACTTCACCAGAAACATTGCGTAGTATGAAGAGTCATAAGGATGTGAACCGGGCATTTAAAAGTATTACGATTGCTACTTTAGATGGCAATTTATATGACTACGATGGAGTTATCATAGATAATATTTCAACAAGTCGTTATTTTCAAGAAGCCAAGAATGGACATACTGCTATCAGCGATCTAGAGCAATCATCAGATGGTAATAAAAAAATTATTTCTTTAGCTGCACCTATTCGTAAAGAAGGAGAAATTATAGGAGTTGTAAAAGGTCGATTTCTAATGTCAGAGTTAGTCGAGTTCTTATCTGCTGATTTCTTTGATGGTCAAGGTTACAGTTATGTGGCAGATACGGCGGGAAATATTTTTGTTATGTCAGATAACCGGAGGGCAAACCCTGAATTTAAAAGTATATATGATGGATTAAAATTAACACCGCCGATTCCTTCTAATAAGCTAGATCAAATGATACGGAATATGAAGACAGGAAAAGAAGGACAGATTGTTTATGGATGTCAAAATGAACAACGTACCATGAGTTATATGCCCATTGGTATTAATGATTGGTATTTACTCTCTGTTCTACCAAATAAAATCGTTGCTTCTCGTGCAATGCAAATTGCAAAACAGGTGTTGCTTTTGACGGTTGGATTTCTGATTATCATAGAGCTGTTTCTTTTTTATGTGAATCATCAGCGTAAAAAGAATCAAAAGTCAATTCAAGATATGCACGAGGAGATTCTTACTATTTTTAACAATATACCAGGGGGGATTTTCAAATGTCTTGTAGATGATGGCTTCACTGTGATTGGTGCTAATGATGGCTTCTATAAAATATTGGGTTTAACGAAAGAAGAATTTCAGGAACATTATTCCAATCAAATTGCAAACATCATATATGCCTGTGATTTTGACGGGCTAAAGCGGTCCATCGTTACTCAATCTAAAAAGAATAAATTCGTAACGAATGAAGTTCAATTGTTTCCGGTGAATGAAGAAAAAAGGTGGTTTTTAATGAATGGTGCATTTGTAAGACTGCCATCGGGTGAAGATGTTATTTATGGTAGTTTTACGGATATTTCCGAATTGAAAGACACACAAAACCAATTGCAGGAAGAAAAGCAGCGTTACGATATAATCGTTACGCAGACAAGGGATATTATATTTGAATGGAATCCCGTTGATAAAATGATTAGTCATTCCAAAAATTTCCAAAAAACATTTGGTTATCAATTGATTTCAGATGATTTTCCACAACGATTCTTACATGAACATCTGATTCATCAGGACGATGAATCCATATTCTTAGACCTTTATCATAAAATGCAAAGCGGAGATATCTCTTCTACAGCAGAATTTCGCATCAAAAAGTCAGATGGCAGCTTCCTTTGGTGTCGAGTTTCCTCAACAGCAGTACATGATAAAGATGGGCGTATTAGTCGTGTGGTAGGTGTGATTGAAGATATTGATGCTGCCAAAAAAGAATTGAGCAAGGTAATAGAAATTGCACAGCATGATCCGTTGACCGGACTTTATAATAAGGGAACCACGGAATATTTAATGAAACAATATATCAGTACCTCAAGGGAACCGGCAGTACTTCTTATGATTGATATTGACAATTTTAAACAAGTAAATGATTCGCTTGGTCATAAAAGTGGTGATGTGGTACTGATTGGCATTGCAAATAAGTTAAAGGAATTGTTTCAGGAAACAGATATTGTTGGCCGTATAGGTGGAGATGAATTCGTGGCTCTTTTGAATGGATGGAAGCTGGGATATGAGTTAGAGCACAAACTTGCAGAGATAGCAGCTGTATTTAGAGTAAGCTTTGAACAGATTGATGCCAAGTGCGATATTACATGTAGTATAGGTGTAGCACTATTTCCAAAGGATGGAACAACATTTTCAGAACTATTCCATAAAGCAGATATGGCATTATATTATGTAAAGCAAAATGGTAAAGATTCATATCTTATTTATAATGAGGAAATCATTGTAAAAAATGATTGACTTTCACATATTGTGTGGTTTATAATAAACCGCGTAATTAATAGCTTACGCAGGATACAGTGTTTTTAATAAACTTAGCAGCATGGAGGAGGCTTCGATATGATTACCTTGTTCTAATTTGTCAATGACTTTTAGGCATTGTTGGTGGTTGTCTTTCTTGAGCTTATTATTTGCAGGAACGTCCGGAAGGTAGGTGCCCCAGTATAGTTGGTTGCTGTTCACATAGTAGATAGAAAGAATAGCATTAGAATTCATTCCTTTAAAAAGATGATAGAAAATAGTAGCGATAGAGTATTGATAATCAGGGTTCCAGGGACTATTGAGGTCATAACGTAAATCAGGAAAGGAAATGTGGCTGGATTCTGCTACAAGAACGGGACAGGTAATCTCTAGAAATACAAGAGATTCCAAATAACCGCTTTTCTTTGTCAAAGCAACCTGTTGGAGAGGCTTAGATGGCTTTTGCCCCAAATAAGCAATGACCTCTGTACCACGTCCATTTATGGTTTGTACAAACCCCATCTCACTTAATATTTGGTAAGCTTTTCGGATGGTAATGGTGGATACCTTGAACATTTTCTTGGCTTCTGAAATAGATGGAAGCAAATCTCCCGGGGCATAGGAACCGCTGAGTATTTTGCGACGGAACATAGAAGCAAGAATAAAGCACTTATCAGTATCCATTTCTTGGAATATATTTATTTCTTTTTTGCTTGCATTATCTGGAAAGATACCTAAGTCAAGGGCTTTTTCAAAGATAGTAGGATAAAGGGTAAGTATTTTTTTCCAACAATCGTTTAATAGAGCTTCGTCTTTGTTTTCAAGAGCCTCATAAAGAATCCCCATTGTTCTAGAACTTTGTAACATGAGTTCTTTGTAAAGGATTTGGTGTCCACATAACAGTGCTCCGGGTAATATGGTTTTGCGCATGGTAATTTCCACGATTTTCTTAATTAGTTGATTATCTATAAAAGAGAGTAGTTCACTGAACATGTGAATGGAAAGGTGTATATAATCATCACTGCTATTCACATCATTCTGAAAGCTTTCCACAAGTACCTTGACTTTCTTTAGCTGTTCTTCTTTACAGGCGAGAGATGCATAAGTATAGATGGACGGAAAAAGGACGCGAATTGCATAGTAATAATCTAACAAAACTGCTTTATCACATACAAAGCCCGGTAAATCCATTAGATACTGATTTAAATTCTGATTATCAAAGAGGACTTGTCCAACTTTACCAGGAAGGGTCGTAATGAACTTGTTTTCTTTGAGCATTTGTAAAACTTTTAAAATAGTATTCTTTCCAACATTGTAATATAGACATAAATCTGTTAAACTAGGTATGGAACTTCCTTTTGGAAATTCACCTTCACAAAGCCTAATTAGAAAATCGTTATAGATTCGTTCGTAAACAATTTCTTTTTGTTGCATAATGTTTGGCTCCTTTGTGTGAAAATTCTTGTAAATCATTATAACATTAGTTACCATTTTTTGCAGTAAGTATTTATGTATGAATATTAAGTTTTATGGTTACCTTACCTATAGCGGGTATGGTTTAGGATAAAGAGATACAACTGAATAATTAATTTTAGTAAAACCATTGAAAGATGGTGACACAAAGCTATAGGGATTTCACTATATAAGTAGAAAATTTGCCAGCTGCACAGTCTAATTATGCAAACTTAGATTATGCAGTTCTTTTATTTGTGAAAATAAGGAGGAAAATAAATTGGGATTCATAAGAAAGTTCAGTCTAATAGATCCACAAAGTACAATTGATTCCATTACCGGTCTAAAGGACAATGGAGAATTCAGACAGGCACTAAAGACCATTGTAAAAGCAGGAGAATCAAAAATTATTTTAATTGTTGGAATCGATGAATTCAAAGGAATTAATGACTTGTACTCCTATTCATTTGGTGATAAAGTACTTGCTTCTTTCGCAAAAAAAGTAAGAGCGAGTGTTTCGGCAGATGTGGATATTTATCGTTTAGATGGGGATGGTTTTGGTTTGATTTTTCCAGATGGAGAATTGAATAAGGCAGTGCAATGCTTTCATATGTTACAAGAGGCTGCACAGACATCTGTTTTTATTGAGGAAAACAATATCTCCTTTACGGTATCAGGTGGAATCAGCATCTATATAAATGACGGTAATGACAGCGAGCTGCTATATCGCAATGCTCGTATGGCACTGCGCACCGCCAAATCAAAAGGGAAAAATCAACTGGTTATTTTCTCAGATGAAATTTTAATGAAAGAGCATTTTAAAATGCAAATTTTAGGATGTCTGCGAGAATCAGTAAAGAAAGCATTTCAAGGGTTCTCCCTTCGGTATCAGCCATTGGTAAAAGCTTGTGACGCTTCTTTATATGGTTGTGAGGTATTGCTGCGCTGGGAGAATCCGACCTTTCCACAAGGTGTTTCACCTTATGAATTCATTCCTGTTTTAGAAGATAGTGGGTTGATTATTGAGGTGGGAGCCTGGGTTTTGGAAAATGCGATTATGCAATGTGCTCTATGGAGTAAATTGATGCCCGATTTTCAAATGAGTATTAATGTTTCCAGTATTCAATTTGAACATCCAGAATTCAAATTCTTCGTGATAGACACCTTGGCTAAATATGATGTTCGTCCATCCGCTATTACTTTGGAATTAACAGAGAGTGGCAAAATCAGTGATCCAAAAGAAATGCAGCATGTATTTGATTTCATTCGGGGTCAGGGAATTAAAATTGCCTTAGATGATTTTGGTACCGGTTACTCTTCCCTTAGTATTTTTCGTATTTTAAGTGTAGACCAATTAAAAATTGATCGCTCTTTTTTAGAGCGTATATCTTATGATGTGATAGATCAGAAAATCATTACACAAATTGTCAATCTATGCCATAGCATGAATATGTGTGTATGCATTGAGGGGATAGAAACACTGGAAATCGAAGAAATTGTTCAACAATTTGGTCCGGAACTATTACAGGGTTATTATTATAACTGCCCTATGACAGCTACTGAATTTGAAGCTTTTTACCTTACGAACCAATCAATGCAAAAGGCTTTTGCAGAGAATGATATCACAAATGAACATACGCAAAGCATGACATACGTACCATTTCGTCCAGCACAGCCAATGAGTATGAAGGATGTTGTGGATAATGCTTATGCAGGTATTTTTCAAGTTGGATTGGATCAAGAATTCACCTTTTTAACTTGCAATGAGGGATATAGGCGTATGTTGGGATATACAGCGAAGGAGATGGATGAGAGATTTAAAAATCGTGCACTTGGTTTTGTCTATTCAGAGGATGTAGAATACGTTAACACAGAAATTCGTCGTCAGTTAAGCATGGGAGATACGATTACGATTGAGTTTCGAGTGGTTAAATCAAATGGTACTCCCATTTGGATTCTAGGTACTGGAAATGTGGTGAAAAGCCCCCATGGAGGCGCTAGTCTGATTGTAGTTATTATTGATAATGATAATCTTAAAAAGAAAAATATAAAAATCGAACAGGAAGGTCAATTCAATCGCCTTATAGAATCGCCACAGATAGATTGTATGACAGGATTACTAAATAAAGGGGAAACAGAGAACCAGGTAAAAAAATTACTCTTAAATGCGGTATCCGAACAGCAATTTGCGTTATGTATCATTGATATTGATAATTTAAAACAAATGAATCATCAGCTAGGGCATGTGAAGGGAGATGAGGTTATTTGTGAGATTGCAGCGCGGATCAGTCATTCCTTTGGAGAAAATGATGTTGTAGGACGTGTAGGTGGAGAGGAATTCTTGGCATGTATACCTTATGTTGGTGAGAAGAGCAAGATTATAACTATTATAGAGCACTTGATTATAAGGTTACATCAAGGAATTATCATAGATCATAAAGAATATCCAGTTAGTGTCAGTGTGGGAATTGCATGCTATCCACACGATGGAACCAACTTCTACGACTTATTCCACCGTGCGGATAGTGCACTTTATAGGTCGAAAGAGATTGGAAAAGGGACGTATTGTTTTGCGACCAAAGCATAATTATAAACAAATAGGTAATGACATTTCAAATTGTAAACGGTAAGTAATTCTAATTACAGAGATTACGATTGACTGTTTTAAGCTTCGTTTGCAGAATGATTTCCAAACGTGTAATAGCATTTGTGGTGTTTTTTACAGATTTGTTAATAGCCAGTAAATCTTTAATTGAGAAATTCATGGCAACTGCTTTTTGTATTTTTTCACCTTCTGCATTCAGAATATGAGAAAGCGCAGCCTGTTCCAATGCAACAGATTCAATTAAATCATTGACCGCTTGATTCCAAGGATGAGGTACACAGGTGGTTGTGGACATGGTTGTACTGGAATCTGTGGTAGTAGCAGTCGTAGTGGTGGTAGTCGTTGTAGTACTTGTTGTAAAGCTGGTACAGGTGTTTGTAAAGGACGGATTGTATAAATCTGGAAGAGAACCACTGAAAAAATTATTTATAGCATTCAGAGAACCCATTAAATTTTTGGTTAATAGAGTTCCATAAATGGAAATTGCAGCGGTGTTCATATCTGCAAAGGGGGCGAGTAAAGCACCGTAAATATTAGAATCCAATTGTATTGTAAGAGCCTCGGGAAGATTCCATAGAACATATTGAGCCTGTGCAGGAGTGATTGGTGCACCGTGGTATTGGGTGTCGAAATCATTAAGAGTAATATATTTCCCTTGCAAGTTAATTAGAATTGTGGAGCTGACTGGTGCAATAATATTCACGGTTTTTATTGCACTGATCTGTTGTCCGGAGTTAGCTACATTGGTAGAATCAATCAGAAAAGTATTGAAGGCAGAATCCGTTCCCGTTAAAGTTAATACAGTTCCAGATACTGCGGATGTTCCATTAGAAGGTAAAGAGGCCCATCCAATGGAGGAACATTGTAAATAATTGCTTAAATAAGGAAAAATGGCAGAGCCAAAGGTGTAGGGGAGTGGCTGACCGGATACACCGTTTAGATTATTCATGGTATAATTCGTTACGGTTCCGCCTAGGTTCAGACCACTATTCTGTGAGTAGTTCGTACCTCCAGTAATATTCATATCATTCATTACGACTAATGCAAAATAAATGTCCTCTGTTTTTAAAGGAAGATTTTGTCCAACACTATAATTATGATAGGTAGCAGAGCCACCTACTAATACCTGACCGGTTGCGCTGGCATTCTCTTGTGTATGATTGTTCAGTGTGTAAATATTAGAATAATTAGCAGTCCAAAAGTTAATACTCAAATAAATCCCTCCTAATAATAGATTAGATACTACATAATCGGTGTCCTTATATCATATGATATCTAAGTATCATGTGTGCTAGGAGATGATAAAATGAAAGTTGCAATTTTAACTATGTTCAATGGTCTTTCAAACACATATTCCTTGGTCCATATTGTAAGTGAACAAATAAAGATGTTGCTTGCGGATCATATGGATGTGAGGCTGCTTGTAACAGAGCATTGTAAATACGAGGAGCGCTGGGGCATCTTTCTTGACCCACGTATTGAGTGGATTCCAATAATCAATAGTGAAAATGGAGATATATTTCATTGGAAGACTTATACCAGAGCAGAAGATACCATAGAGCCTGGCTTCTTCCATCAGGTTGAAATAATCAAACAGGATTATGTAAAATACTTACAGGATATAGAGGTATGTATTATGCATGATATTCTTTATCAAGGGGTACATTTGATTCATAATGTGGCTATAAGAGAAGCACAGAAATTCTTGCCAAAGGTGAAGTTCCTTGCATTTACTCATTCAGCTCCATCTATACATTTAGAAGCAACTTATCCAATGAACTGTATGTTTAGTGAGATGCCCCACACAAAATTTGTCTATCCAACTAAATGTGGACTGGATGCTCTTTCGAAGCAGTATAATACACAGTTGTCTAACTGTGCTTGTGTTCATAATAGTTTAGATATTCTGATAGGAATGAACCAAGAGACTCGTCAAATTTGTTCCAGAATAGATTTGTATGGGAGCGATATCTTCATTGTTTGCCCGGGACGTCTGACTATGGGCAAAAAGTTTCATATAGTTGCTCAATTAGCAGGATATATCAGTCAATATTGTAATCAAAAGGTAGCAGTTGTTTTTTGTGATTTTTCGTGCTCAGATATAGATCCAAGACTTTATAAACAAATTATAAAGGATTATGGAATCAAAAATGGATTAAAAGAATCAGATATTATTTTCACATCGGATGTGGGCTTTCCCAATGGTGTGAGAAGAGAAACAGTACTGGAATTATTTACGTTGAGCAATCTATTTGTGTGCCCATCTTTTTCAGAATCTTTTGGATTAACAGTAATTGAGGCGGCAAGTCGCGGTAATTATATTGTTTTGAACGAGGCGGTACCGGCCCTTGCAGAAATCGGACAGCAGATAGGAGCATATTTTATGAGATGGGATGCAAAGAATTTTGGTTATGATACATATGAACAATACCATCCTTCTGAGGCCCTTTATTTTATTGATCAGGCACAGCAAATCGTACGTAATATGGAACAAGATTCTGTTTTACAGGCGAAGACACGAATAAGGACACAATATTCAAATCAGTGGATTTATGAACATCAATTGAAGATATTGCTTTAAACCCCTTTGAAATACGGCTTTGAGTATTGCTATTTCGATTTTCTCATGATATGCTTAATATAACATATTATATAGCTGTAGATGGATTGAGATTTTTAAATCTGGAATACGATATGCGGTACAGAAATGTGCGCCTATCCGTTGCTGGATTTAAGAGTCTTTTTTTATCTGTAGATTTGACAATTAGGAGGAAATACAATGTTAGAAATAGGACAAAAAGCACCCGATTTTACGTTGCCAGACAAAGCAGGAAGACAAATATCACTTTTAGATTTTAAAGGACAAAAGGTAATTATCTATTTTTATTCCAAAGATGGAACGCCAGTATGTACGAAACAGGCGTGTTCGTTTCGAGATGCTTATATAAAATTCAAAAAAAACGGTGTTGTTGTGATTGGAATCAGCAAAGACAGTGTAGAAGAACATATGAATTTTGCTAGGAAAAACGAACTTCCCTTTATCTTATTGGCAGATACTGAGAGTGAGGTTATTAAGGCTTACAGTGTAAAGACTGCATTAGGTACAAAAAGAACAACCTTTGTAATTAGCAGAGAAGGTATGATTGAACAGGTATTTGAAAAAGCAAGTGCTGAAAATAATGCAAGTGATATTTTAAAATATTTATCATCGGTACATAAATAAAATACTGCTTTGTATCAGCTGTTTCTTGAGGTATAATAGGAATAAACAGAGAATAAATGATAATATGTAAAGGAAAATAATGTGAAAGATATGATAGAAAATAAATTTACTGCATTTGGTTTTGACCCAGAGATTATAGAAGCACTGACCTTGCTTGGCTATGTGACTCCCACACCCATTCAGAAGGAAGTCATTCCGATGATTATGGAAGGAAAAGATATGGTTGCTAAATCACAGACGGGAACAGGAAAAACTGCTGCATTTGCCATACCTATTTGTGAGAAGGTGGAGTGGCTTCCAAACCTTCCGCAGGCACTTGTTTTAGAGCCTACAAGGGAACTGGCGGTACAAGTCAGAGATGAGATATTCTATATTGGAAGAAAGAAACGATTGAAGGTACCAGCCGTGTTTGGAGGATTTCCAATTGATAAGCAGATTCAGACCTTGCGTCAGAAGTCCCATATTGTAGTTGGAACCCCTGGACGGGTCATGGACCATATTCGCAGGGAAAGTCTGAAGCTTCAAGATATGAAGTACTTGGTTATAGATGAAGCAGATCTGATGCTGGACATGGGGTTTTTAGAAGAAGTAAAGCAGATTATAGCCCTTCTGCCTGCTGGACGGCAAATATTATTGTTTTCTGCAACCCTTGAGGAATCGGTACAGTTATTGGTAAAAGAATACATGACAGATGCTTTTTTTGTTATACAAGAGCCTATAGAAGAAACCAAGGCAGACATTAGTCATGTAGTATATGAAACAAAAACAGATGATAAATATGAAACATTTATGAACATACTCATGGTAGAAAATCCACAGAGTTGTTTGATTTTTTGTGGTACAAGAGAAATGGTAGGTGTTTTGTACCATAAGTTAAAAAGAGATCGAATCCCATGTGGTATGATTCATGGTGAATTGGAACAACGGGAACGATTGCGAACCATTGATAACTTTCGAACAGGAAGAATTCGATATCTGATTGCAACAGATGTAGCAGCAAGAGGTATTGATTTTGAAAATATGACCCATGTGATTAATTATGACTTCCCAATGGGGCGGGAGACTTATGTTCATCGTGTTGGAAGAACAGGACGAAATGGGAAAAGTGGAAAAGCAATCAGCTTATTGTCTGAATCAGATATACAAATGAAACAAATGGTTGAGGAGTATATGGGCATGACATTACCTATAGAACCATGTCCTTTCTGTAATATATCTGATAAAAAGAGGTTTATGGAGTATCAAAAAGAGGTAATTATTCCAAGAGCCAGAAAAGGTGCAGTTCTGAATCATTCCATCACTCGTCTATCCATTGGTGGTGGAAGAAAGTCTAAAATGCGAGCGGTGGATATAGTAGGGACAATATGTAATATTCAGGGTGTCGAATCTGAAGATATTGGAATTATTGATGTGAGGGAGAGTCTTACATCTGTAGAGATTTTAAATGGAAAAGGGAAGCAGGTATTAGAAGCATTACAGGACAAGCCAATGAAAGGAAAAGTTAGAAAGGTTCGAATTACAAGAAATTAGTAGGGAGAACTTTGAGTATCTGTTTGAACGAAAGGAGTGGAAAGAAAATGAAAGTTATTTCGGAACAATTGCGCAGTGTGTTATATGAAGCAGGGGCTAAGCTAGTCGGATTTGCAGATTTGAAAGACAGTGTAGAAGGAAATCTAATTTATGGAGCAGCGGTAGTGGTACCGATTCCCATCCCAATTATCCAGGCAATTCAAGATGGACCAACAAAGGAATATCTAGATACTTATCATGAACTAAATGCCAAATTAGATGCAATTGTAACTTCCGGTGCGAAGTTCCTAGAACAAGAGGGATATGAAGCACTGGCCCAGACAACCAGTGTGGTTGTTTGGGAAGAGGGATTTCGCACAAAGCTTCCGCATAAAACAGTAGCTACAAGAGCCGGTCTTGGCTGGATTGGAAAGAGTTGTCTTTTGGTAACACCGGAATATGGTTCCGCAGTCAGAATATCTTCGCTGCTAACCAATGCACCCTTATCCTGTGCACAACCCATAGAAACATCTAGATGTAATACCTGTCATGCCTGCGTAGATATTTGTCCTGCCAATGCTCTGACCGGTGTACTTTGGAATCCTCAAATTGATCGTTCAAAGCTTCTGTTAGAGAAAAGCTGTAAACAAAAACAACTGGAAATCATGAGAGAACGAACAGGAATTGAAGCAGATTTATGTGGACAATGTTTTGTTGTATGTCCATATACCAGGAAATATGTAAAAAGTTCTGCTATATTTTAGTAAAGTAACGCTCTATATTAGTAAAGCACAACGTCATTTCTTGCGGTAGAAGATAGAAAATGCTATACTATAGAACAATGGAATATAAAGTGTAAAATGTAACTAGATGAGGTGGAGGCTGTTTCCATACCATATTGAAATGAGAATAGAGATGAAGAAAATAGTAATAGGAATGCTGGCCCATGTAGATGCTGGTAAAACAACTTTATCAGAGGGATTGCTCTATGAAAGCGGCAGCATACGTAAGATTGGAAGAGTCGATAATCAAGATGCTTTTCTAGATACTTATAAGCTGGAAAGAGATAGAGGAATCACCATTTTTTCTAAGCAGGCTATTATAAATTTTAATAGTTTAGAAATAACGCTTTTGGATACTCCAGGGCATGTGGATTTTTCGGCAGAAATGGAACGAACACTTCAGGTGATGGATTATGCAATCTTAGTTATTAGCAGCTTGGATGGAGTGCAGGCTCATACTCATACTTTATGGCAGTTGTTTGAGAAATATAAGATTCCCGTTTTTATATTTGTGAATAAAATGGATCAGGCCGGTACGGATAAAGCCTGGATTCTTCAAGAACTTCGTAAGAAGCTAGATGGTGGATGTATTGATTTCAGTGAGCAGAATACAGAAAGCTTTTATGAAAATATTGCAATGAGTCATGAAGCAGCATTGGACAGCTTCCTTGATACCGGGGTGGTTACATTGAACCAAATTCAACAATTGATTCAAAATAGATTGGTATTCCCTTGCTTTTTTGGATCTGCGTTGAAATTGATTGGTGTAAATGAGTTGTTAAAAGGAATAGAAAGGTATATATGTATACCCCAATACACGGCGGAATTTGGTGGAAGAGTCTTTAAAATCGCACGGGATGATCAGGGGAATCGTTTGACTTATCTGAAAGTTACTGGAGGAATCTTGAAAGTTAAAATGACCATGGAAAGCAATGGGCAGTCAGAAAAGATCAATCAGATTCGTATCTATTCTGGTGCAAAATTTGAATCGGTATCGGAGGCAGATGCAGGAACTATATGTGCAGTAACCGGTTTGGAACATACATACCCGGGAGAGGGAATTGGTAAGGAAGCAGAGGGAGAAGATCCGTTACTGATTCCTGTTTTAAGGTATCGTTTACAGCTTCCGGAAGGCTGTAATCCAGTTGTTATGATGTCCAAACTTCATCAGTTAGAAGAGGAAGATCCGGCACTTCGCCTTATTTGGAAAGAAGAATTACAAGAAATTCAGTGTCAGATTATGGGTGAGGTTCAGATTGAAATCTTGAAAAGTCTGATACAGGATCGATTTGGAGTAGCTGTAGAATTTGATGCTGGAACTATTGTATATAGAGAAACAATTATAGATACGGTTATTGGAGTTGGTCACTTTGAACCACTTCGCCATTATGCAGAGGTACAATTGTTACTTGAACCAGGGAAGCAGGGCAGTGGTCTGGAATTTGCTAATAAATGCAGCGTTGATTTATTAGGTAAGAATTGGCAAAGACTAATTCTTACGCATTTAAAGGAACGAGAACATAAGGGTGTATTAATTGGAGCACCGATAACAGATATAAAGATTACATTATTAGCCGGACGTTCCCATCCAAAGCATACAGAAGGCGGCGACTTCAGGCAGGCTACTTATCGTGCCGTACGTCAGGGATTAAAACAGGCATCCTCCATATTATTGGAACCGTTTTATAAGTGTCGATTGGAAATGCCGGAAAAGATGGTTGGAAGGGCAATGATGGATTTGAAGGAAATGGGCGGAGATTTCGAGCCACCTAAGTGTATAGATGGACTTGCAATCCTAGAAGGATTAGTGCCTGTAGCAACTATGCGTCATTATCAGACAGATTTTCTTGGTTATACAAAAGGAGAAGGAAAGCTTTCTTTACAAATAATAGGTTATAGACCTTGTCATAATTCAACAGAGATTATAGAAGAGGTCGCTTATAACTCAGATCAGGATATGCAGCATCCCACAAGCTCTGTGTTTTGCAGTCATGGAACAGGGCAGATTGTTAGCTGGGATCAAGTCAAAGATTATCAACAGATAGAGAATCAAGTAGACCTTATACAGAATACAATTCATAGTGAAACAATACTTTCTAGTGCTTCATTAAACAGAACGACACAAGGATCAATTGGGGAGAAACCATGGATTAATGAAGAAGAAGTAAATCAAATTCTTGCTCGTACCAGTCATGCCAATAGTCAGGCAAAACAAACACGGAATAGAAAATATGCAGTTCGCGCAGACAAAGAATCCATACCGGCAATGTGGAACCATGAAATAAGTAAAAGCTCCGTTAGTAAAGAAGAAAAAGAAATGTATTTGCTTGTGGATGGGTATAATATTATCTATGCTTGGGATGAATTAAAGGAATTAGCAATGATTAATATGGATAGTGCAAGAGGGAAGCTACTAGATATGCTTTGTAATTATCAGGCTGTTTTGAATTGCCAGTTAATTGTAGTTTTTGATGCCTATCGGATTGAAGGACATCAGACGGAAATTACAGATTATCATAATATACATGTAGTATTTACTAAGGAAGCAGAAACAGCAGATCAATATATTGAAAAATTCGCCCACCAAAACAAGAAGCAATATTCCGTGACAGTTGCCACGTCAGATGGATTGGAGCAAATTGTGATTCGCAGTCAGGGATGCCATGTGATTTCGGCCAGGGATTTTCTTCGGGAAATCCAAAGGATTAATCGTGAATCCCACGAAATATATAGGGAAGGACAGTCTTTGGACCGTCATTATTTACTGGAGGGATTTACAGATTTACAGGTGAATAAAGGAGAAAATGAATAAGAGAAAATGCAGCTGTATGAATGTAATTTATTGACAATCCTTTGTACAATGCTTATAATTAAAGTAGATAAATTTTGTTAGGTAAAGTAAAACTTGCAAAATACAATAAGAAAAGGTGACATCGAGAAATCCTTGCATAGAAGTGCCTGCACTGGATTATCCGATTGCAAGGAGGCGCTGATATGACTATTTTAAAAACAGTTTTGGTGGTGGATGACAGTGTAGTTAACCGCACCATTCTGTCAAAAATTTTATCCAAGGATTATCTTGTGCTTGAGGCTGAAAATGGTCAAATAGCATTGGATATTCTAAAGAAACATGTAGAGGATATTGTAGCTATTATGCTAGATTTGACGATGCCAGTCATGGATGGCTACGCTGTTTTAGAGACTCTTCATGGGAATACCAGCTATAGCAATTTACCCATATTGGTTACTACAGATAATAGTGATCAGGACAGCGAAATTAAGGCACTGGCTCTCGGCGCTTGGGATTTTATCTCTAAACCATATAATTTGGAAATTATTATGTTTCGGTTAAAGAATGCAATAGATCGTAGTCAGCTGTCAGCACTGAAACAGCTGCAATATTTATCGGAGTATGATGCTTTGACTGGCATTTATAATAAATCGAAATTTTTTGAAGCAACTCGTGAATTATTAGATAATAATACGGGAGAAATTTTTGTTTTTCTTCGTTTTGATGTAGATCGATTTCAACTGATTAACTCCTTTTTTGGATCGGATGAAGGAGATAAATTGTTGATTTATCTGGCAAAGCATTTAGGAAATGCAGCCAATAGAATAGAAAAAGTGACTTATGGAAGAATAGAATCGGATGTATTTGGATGTTGTGTGCCTTATAATCCAATTACCATAGGTCCTATGATCGAACAATCCAAGGAGACACTTGCAAGATATAATCCCAATTATGATATCGTACCGTCATTAGGTATATATATTATAGAAGACAGTACCATATCTGTGGAAGAAATGTGCAATAGAGCTACTTTGGCCGCTAAGACCTGCAAAGGAAATTATATTAAGTTTTATGCCTATTACAATGAAAGTATGAGCGTGGATTTATCTAATGAACAGGAAATCACAAATGATATGAAATTTGCACTTAAGAATGGTGAATTCCAAATATATTTGCAGCCACAATATAATATTCACACAAATTTACCTTGTGGTGCAGAAGCACTGGTTAGATGGATGCATCCTGTTAAGGGTATGTTAACGCCAGATAAATTTATTTCCGTGTTTGAACGCAACGGATTTATTACAAAATTAGATTACTATGTATGGGAACAGGCATGTAAATGTCTTCATAACTGGAAGCTACAAGGGATACAGCCATATCCACTTTCTGTAAATGTCTCCAGAGTCAATATCTATAACCCGAAATTAACAGAAATACTTCTTTCTCTTGTCAATCAATATCAACTGGAACCCGAACTATTGAATTTGGAATTAACGGAAAGTGCCTATACGGACAACCCAATTGCCATGAAAAAAGCAATGACGCAATTGCAAAGCCATGGTTTTATTATTATGATGGATGATTTCGGAAGTGGATACTCTTCTCTTAGTCTTTTAAAGGAAATCATGATTGATGTTTTGAAAATTGATATGAGATTTTTGACCAAAACAGATGTTACAGGTCGAGGGGAGAATATTATCGCTTCTGTAATAAGAATGGCAAAATGGCTAAAAATACCTGTGATAGCAGAAGGCGCAGAAACAGCTGAACAGGTAGATTTTCTTAGGAGCGTGGGTTGTGATTATGTACAAGGCTATTATTTTGCCCGCCCTATGCCAGTTTGTGAATATGAGAAGCTTTGCAAACATCTATTATTAAATTCCAATATACTGAACAATCTAAAGTATAAAAACAACCAATATGATGATGTGTTTAATTTCAATACGGAAATGAAGCATTTATTTAGTAATGTATTGCAGCCAGTGGCCATTTATGAATTCGTGGATGATCAGATTGAATTGATCCGGGTGAATGAAGCTTATTATGCCCTTCTAGGACATGAAGATATGATGGCAAAAGCACCTGATATTTTAATTGTGGTGAAGGAAGCGTATCATATACCGTTGTTAAATGCATTTCGCACTTGTACACAGAAACACAAAACAGTTGAATGTGAATATGTTCGTCAACGCGCCAATGGAATATCTATCTGGATTCACACAAAACTTTACTACGGATCTATGGTAGGAAAGAAGCATGTAGTAATTGGCGAATTAAATGATATAACTATGCGCAAAGAATTAGACTCTGAATTAAAAAAATATAGAGAAGCATGGATGTCTAGCAGCTATGAGACTAACACTGTATTGATTGTGGATGATGCAGAAATTAATCGAACTATTTTAAAGAAAATACTGAAGGATAAGTTCCTTTTTTTGGAAGCTTCAAATGGAGAAGAAGCAATAAAAATATTACAGGAAAAACAAAATCAAGTCAATCTTATTTTGTTGGATATAAGTATGCCGGTTATGGATGGAAATGAATTCTTACAGTATAAGAAAAGCCAGCCTAAATTTGATGGTATTCCGGTTATTATGATTACGGCAGATAACAGCCCAGAACAGCAGATTAGTACCTTTTCGATGGGTGCAAATGATTATATTGTGAAACCTTTTATTTCGGAAGTAGTAACCCAGCGGGTGAAAAATGTATTGGAATCGAACTATCGTTTTAAGCAAATGGTGAAAGAATATAATACCATGTCAGAACAAGTGAAGACGGATCTCATGACAGGACTTATTAATCGTGTTAGTGCTGAGAAAATGATCAGCCAGCGCCTAATGCTTACCACCAGTACTTGTTCTTTGATGATGTTGGATATTGATAATTTCAAGACGATTAATGATAGCTATGGTCATGACTATGGTGATAAGGTGATTGGTGCTGTGGCAGATAGACTGCGTTCATTTTTTAGAAAAGAAGATATTGTAGCACGCATGGGTGGAGATGAATTTGCTGTATTTGTTGAGGATATTCCAGATATAGAACTAGTTAAAAATAAAGCACATCAACTTGGTACCAGTATGCTTGATATTCAAATTGAAGGAGAGAATAAGGAGATTACATGTTCCATGGGTATTGCTATTTCATCGAAAGAATTCCATTCTTTTGATGCATTATATCAAAATGCAGATAAGGCATTATATAATGCAAAGTGCCATGGTAGAAATACAGTTTCCGTTTATGGAGAAGAAACGGTTGCCACCTCAATTGTAAAGTGGATTAATGACGCAGAGAGCATTCTAGATGCAATTAATGATAGTATATATGCTTGCGATATAGATAGCTATGAGATGATTTATGTGAATGCCAATCTTTGCAAATTTCTAGGTGTTACACTTGATGAATGTAAGGGTCGAAAATGTTATGATATCTTGATGCATCAATCGAAACCTTGTGAAATTTGTTCGCTGTCAAAAAGTTCGGAAGATAAAGTTTATACACGTTTGTTTCAGATACCAAATACATCACAGATTTTTCTGCTAAGAGGGAAAAACATTAATTATAATGGCAAAATTGCTCATTTAGAAGTTGCAATCGATGTAACGAAAATCGAAAACATGGATTCAGATTGGAAGGAGACAACCGATTATGGACAAATATGATCACCAAAAAATACTGGACATAAAACAACTGGAGCAAACCTATTCACAAGCAGCTATACAATGTGGGGTTACTCTTTGGATGCTTGATTTTGCCAGTAAGACAATTTATAACTTTAATAATGCCACCCGTATTACTGCTTTTGATCATATTTCTATTATTGAACATATACCGGAAGTTTTTCTGTGGCCGGATAGTCCGTTACACCCAGAAGATGCACCAGCACTTCTTGAAATGTATAAGAAGGTTTTCGACGGGGAAAAATCAGCAAAAAGTATAGGGCGTTGGTGGAATGAAGATCATAAGGTTTGGTGGTGGTATGAGATTTCCTATTCTACCATGTTTGACAGTAATGGGAAACCAATGAAAGCAATTGGTACAGCCATTGATATAACAGAGCGTATTAGACTAGAAGAGCGATATCATGAAGAAAAGGAATGGAGAAAGATACATAATCAGGATGTAATCGGTTCTTTCAAGATGAATCTTACTAAAAATATCTGCGAGGATTGTCAAAGTAATGATCCAGTAGTTTTGAGTTTCCAGGGAGATGGAACCGTGGATGGATTTTTCCAACTGGAATATGCCACCCACATGGATGCAGATGATTTGATCAAGTATAAAGCCGTATTTAATAGAGAACATTTAATTAAAATATATCATGAAGGAAAAATTAGTGTAAACCAAGAAGCTTATGTAAACTTTGGGAATCATCATATTTTTTGGATAAATATTGAATTAGATATGTTTGCCAATCCACAAAGTGGAGATATTGAAGCCTATATTTATGCCCAAGATATTGACCAGAAAAAAACATCCAGTGCTTTGGTTGCTTCTGTTGTGAATATGGATTATGATTTCTTGGCATTGTTAGATGCTACAACTAATTCCTACACACTTTTTGCAAAAAAAGATGGAACAACCAACATACCTCCATCTTATTCATGTGATTATGAAAGCGAGGTTACGCTTTTTGCACAGAAAGTTGTAGTGAAAGAGGATATAGAGCGAAATATTTACGATATGTCATTTGCCAATTTATTTGAACGATTGGAAAAGCAAGAGATATATACAAGTTATTGTAGAGTTCATGAAGCGGATGGAAGAATTAGCCGAAAGAAACTTCAATTTTCTTATCTAGACAAACCCAGAAAAAAAATCATATTAACTCGTACAGATATTACAGAAATATATAATATTGAGCAGCAAAAAAATGAGGCATTAAAAGACGCCTTGATAGCTGCACGTCAAGCCAATACCGCAAAATCGGAGTTTCTTGCTCGCATGAGTCACGAAATCAGAACACCGATGAATACAATCATTGGAATGTCAACTCTAGCTGCAAGCAGCATCAATGATCCAGAACAGGTTTCGGAATATTTATCTAAAGTTGGAATTTCTGCACGCTTTTTGCTTTCACTTATCAATGATATTCTAGACATGTCCCGAATTGAGAGTGGCAAAACATTGATCCGTCATGAAACAATACCTTTTGAAGAATTTATAAATAAAATAAATAGCATTTGTTATACTCAGGCAAAAGAAAAGGGTGTAGAATACGATGCAATTATCACCAGTTTTACGGAGGAAGATTATATTGGGGATCCAATGAAGCTACAGCAAGTTCTTATTAATATTATTTCAAATTCAATTAAATTTACGTCTCCTGGAGGAAAGGTACAATTTATTATTCATCAGGAAAAAATTAATCAGGATGAAGTTCTGATGAAATTCATGGTGAATGATACAGGAATTGGTATTAGTGAATCATTTCTTCCACATTTATTTGAACCATTTGAACAGGAAAATACAGGTACAACGACTCCATATGGAGGCACCGGTCTTGGTCTTGCTATTTGCAAAAATTTAGTTGATTTAATGGATGGGACCATTCATGTTAATAGTATTGAGGGTGTGGGAAGTGAGTTCATTGTAGAAATTAAACTTGGAATTTCTGAGAAAAGTAAACAAGGAAAAAGAAATAAATCAAAAGTGCATTTTGAAAATCTCAAGGCATTAATTGTGGATGATGATATTATTATTTGTCAACATACCAGACAAATATTGCTGGATATGAGAATGCAGGCGGAATATGCTGTGAGTGGTGTGAAAGCAATAGAAATGGTACAGCAAAAATGCGCAAAGAAAAAATACTATGATATTATCTTGGTTGATTGGAAAATGCCAGATATGAATGGAATTGAAACCACACGGGAAATACGTAAAATTGTGGGACCAGATGTTACAATTATTATTATGACGGCATATGATTGGGCAGCAATTGAAATAGAAGCAAAACAAGCGGGAGTTAATCTTTTGATTTCAAAGCCATTATTTAAGTCCTCACTCTATTCTGCCTTTGAGGAAATTTATGATAAAAAATATGAGAAAGAAAAGCAAACAATATCAAATGAATATGATTTCACAGGAAAAAGGGTTCTGCTTGTAGAAGATCACCTGCTTAATATTGAAGTAGCAAAAAAAATGCTGAATAGCAAGAATTTAGAGGTTGAAGTTGCTGAAAATGGGCTTCGTGCCATTGAACTTTTTGCTCAAAAAAATCATTACTATTATGATGCTATTCTTATGGATATTCGAATGCCGGTGATGGATGGTCTGACAGCAGCAAAATCAATTCGTCAGATGCAAAAGTCAGATGCAAAAACAATACCAATTATTGCTATGACTGCTAACGCATTTGAAGAGGATATTGAAAAAACAAAGGCAGCAGGAATGAATGCACATTTATCCAAACCCATTGAGCCAATACTGTTATATCAAACAATGCAGCATTTTTTGAATTTGGATAAGGGAGAGTGGTAATATGAATAAAATAGAAGAAATGAAGGCACAATTAATGGCTCTTTCCTTGCCAATTGGATTGATTATTGTAACTGCATATCCAGAATATGAAATCATATTTGCTAACTCAAAGTTTCATGAAATGCTTGGGTATACAGATGACGATGAAGTGGAAGCATTGTCTTGGAAGAATGCGTGGGATTTCATATGTGTAGAAGATATTGACTGGATTAAAGAGCTAGCTATGAAACGGATAAAGGTATCAGATTCCTATCAAGTCACATATCGAATCATCAAAAAAGATGGCAGCTTCATATGGGTAAATCAATATTCACAGCATATGTCAAATGAAAATGGGGAGGAGTGTATTTTTGCTTATTATACAGATATCACCGTACAAAAACGAATGGAAGAAACCATTCGCGCAGGTGCCAAAAGATATGAAACTTTGATACATTCTATTCCAGGAGGAGTGGGGATGTATCGCTGGGATGCAAACTTTACACCAATCTTTATCAGCGATGGCGTATATAATCTTTGTGGAATGACAAAAGAGGAATATACGAAGGCAACTTGTCATTCTACCTTGGATGTGTTTCATCCAGATGATAGACAAGGATTAATGCAAGCAGTTTTGGAAGCTAATATAAATAAGCACAAATTTGATTATACTCATCGTGTATTACAGAAAGATGGTAGCTATCGCTGGATGCATGTGTCTGGACAATTATTAGAATCTTCAGACAAGGTTCCTATTTTATACACTGTTTTTACAGATGTACATGATCAGTTTAAAGCAGAAGAAGCTCTTAGAGAAAGTGAATTTCGTTACGCAGCGGCAGTTAGATCAGCGAATATTAATATTTGGGAGTATGATTACCAAATGGATACCATGACTATTTTTTCCACCTCTCCCCAAATAAATCCCGAGAACTTTGTTATTCCTAATTACCTCCATTCAGTTGTAGAAGAAGAACATCTGCGCAAGGACAGTGCTCCTGTCTTTTTTGATATGATTCGCAGGTTGAAAGAGGGAGAAAAAGAAGTTACAGCAGATCTTTGGATTCGAGAACAAAAAGATGCTAAGTTTTGGTGTGAACGAGTGATCTACACTAATATTTTCGATGCTAATGGAAATCCACAGAAAGCATATTGTGTAGGACGTGATGTTACAAAGGAAAAAGAAGCGGAGAAAAGGTATCAGGAGGAAGTATCTTATCGTGAGGCTATGCAAAAGGCAACTTTGGCATCCTTTAATGTTAATCTGACACAAAATACCATTTTAGATTATAAAAGCAAGTTTCCAGAAATCCTTAAGCACATGAAAGCTTCTAAAACAGTACAGGATTATTTTGATCACGTATATACAGAAATAATAACAGAAAAGATGAAGAAAAAGTATCTAACTGTTTTTGGCCGAGATGTGTTGTTACGTTATTTTAGTAGTGGAGAAACAACTCTGTCAATGGAATTGATTAGAAAAATTAATGGACGTAGATATTGGACTATTGTGACGGCTCATATGATGAAAAGAACGGAAGATAATGACATTGTTGCGTTTCTCTATTCTACAGATATTACCAATGAAAGAATGATGCAAAATGTAATGAAAGCAATTGTAAAAACGGATTATGATTTCCTAGTGGTAGTGGATGGACAGCGTAATACAGCAGTTCGTTACAGTGAGCAGAATCTTGGGAATGATTATGCAATTGAAAGTGAAAATTTTGAAGAAGAAACACATTTCTATATTCACAAATATGTATGTTCTGAAGATGTTTCACATGTTGTAGAAGAACTGACGATATCCAATATTCTAAAGCAGCTGAAGGATCATGGAACTTATCATATTTATTATAGTGTCCCTAATTCACAAGGGAAAATATTGCAAAAGCAATTGCGCTTTAGTTACATTAATTCTGAGTTGAAAAGTTTCTTAATGACACGTTCGGATATTACCGATGCTGTTGAGGAACAAAAGAAAAAGAATAAGGAACTTGTAGAGGCAGTAGAAATGGCGGAACGTGCAAATGCAGCTAAATCAGAATTCCTTTCTCGTATAAGCCATGAAATTAGAACCCCAATGAATGCTATTATTGGAATGTCCCAGATTGCAATGCAAAGCTTGGATGATAGGGAATCTGCTAGAGATAGTATCGAAAAATCCCTATATGCCTCTCAGTATTTATTGCTATTGCTGAATGATATCTTGGATATGTCTAGAATTGAAAGTGGTAAAATTATTCTAAAGAATGAACCAATCATCTGTGATCAATTATTAGATGCGATTGGTACCATCATAAATGCACAGGCGAATGAAAAGGGTGTAACTTATATGGTAACCAAATTTGAAGGATGTAAAAAGAGCTATTTAGGGGATCGTGTGAGACTTCAGCAAATTCTTATTAATATTCTTTCAAATGCTGTCAAATTCACTCCACAAGACGGAGTTGTTCATCTTGATATTTCTCAAGTTGGGGAAGAAGACAATAAAGCAATCATTTGCTTTAAAATCAGTGATACAGGAATTGGAATCAGTGAAACATTTTTGCCCAAAATATTTGAACCATTTTCACAGGAAAATATTAGTGCAAAATCCAATTATGGAGGCAGTGGACTTGGATTAGCTATTTCTAAGAATCTAGCACAGCTTATGGGAGGAACTATTTTCGTAGAAAGTAGTTATGGTAAGGGAACTGTTTTTCAAGTAATTATTCCTTTTGGGAGTCCAAAAGAAACAGTAGAAAAAGATTCAGTAATTGGTACTTTGAAATATCAGATAGACTATGATTTTAGCGGAAAGAATATTTTGCTTGTTGAGGATCATCAGTTAAATATTATGGTAGCCAAGAAACTATTAGAATTTAAAAAAGCCAGTGTAGATGTTGCAGAAAATGGAGCGGAGGGGTTAGCGAAGTTTATGGCTGCACCGGAGCATGGCTATGATCTTATTTTAATGGATATCAGAATGCCGGTAATGGATGGTCTAGAAGCAGCCAGAAGCATCCGAAATCTAGATAAGGAGTGGGCCAAAAAGATACCGATTATTGCTATGTCTGCTAATGCATTTGATGAGGACATAATGAAATCTAAGAGTGCAGGTATGAATACCCATTTAGCTAAACCCATTGAACCAGAGTTGCTTTATCGAACCATTTATCAATTTTTACAATAGAAAGCGAGGGAAAAGATGGATAAAATGCTGAAAAAACTAGAAGAATACGGTGTGAATATTAATGAAATAATGGAACGTTTTATTGATGATGTAGACTTGTATAAAACTTGCTTTGTATCTTTTATCAATGATGAATCTTTTGCTAATTTAGGAAAAGCATTAGAAGAAAAAGATTATGAAAAAGCTTTTGAGTTTGCCCATACATTAAAGGGAATTACAGGGAACATGGGATTTACTCCTCTTTATAAAATACTTTGTCATATGGTAGATGCCTTAAGACAGGAGCAATATACTGGTTTGGAAGACTTCTACAAAGAAGTTATGAATCAATTATGTATAATCAAAGAGCTTCAGGAATAGTCTGTGATTAAACAATGAAATAGGATTGACAGGAAGGAGACAAAATGATATCATTGTGATATCAAAAAGAAAAGAGGAGTTAATCATGGAAGAAAAAGTAATGAAAAACAGGAAAAATGGATTATTGATACTTTCGGTATTACTATTGCTGTATCTTGCATCTATAGGCTGTATTGTTTTGGGGGCACAGTTTAGTGTACCACTTTTAGTAATAGGTATTATTTGGGCCTGTATAGGATGGATTCCATTTTTAGGTTTAAAGGTGATTAAGCCACAGGAGGCGCTTGTATTAACTTTATTTGGGGATTATGTTGGAACATTAAAAAAAGAAGGCTTTTATTTTGTGAATCCATTTTGTACGTCTGTCAATCCAGCTGCAAGCACAAAGCTTAGTCAAAGTGGTGATGTACGAAGCAGTAATGGTAAAATGGTAGGAGCTGTCAGTGAACGCTTGTCGGCAGAGGCGGTAAATAAGCATATTCCCTTAAAAATTATGACATTAAACAATAATAGACAGAAAATCAATGATTGTTTGGGAAATCCGATTGAAATTGGAATTGCTGTTATGTGGCGTGTAGTGGATACAGCCAAAGCAGTATTTACGGTAGATAATTATAAAGAATATTTATCCTTGCAGTGTGATAGTGCACTGCGTAACATTGTAAGAGTTTATCCTTATGATGTTGCACCTGATGTGGATACAACGGGAGATGGAGTCGCAGATGAAGGAAGTCTGCGTGGTTCTAGTGCAATCGTAGCAGCCCGCATCAAGGATGAAATCCAAGGAAAAGTAGCAGAGGCAGGGCTTGATATCATAGAAGCACGAATTACGTATTTAGCTTATGCACCAGAAATCGCTGCGGTTATGCTACAAAGACAGCAGGCATCAGCGATTATAGATGCACGTAAGATGATTGTAGATGGTGCGGTTGGTATGGTGGAAATGGCACTCAATCAGCTCAATGAAAATCAAGTGGTTGTTTTGGATGAAGAAAGAAAAGCTGCCATGGTATCAAATCTACTTGTGGTGCTTTGTGGAAATCATGATGTACAGCCGATTGTCAATTCGGGCAGTTTGTATTAATTATGGCTGATACAATAAAAAAACAAATTCCATTACGACTATCTAAAACACTCTATGATTCTTTGGCAGCATGGGCAGAAGATGACTTTCGGTCAGTAAATGGACAAATAGAATATTTACTTTCTGAGTGTGTAAGACAGCGTAAGAAAAATGGGCAGTATGTTTCCAATCATTTGGATGAACCACCTGAATTCAATATAACATAAATGAGTACTTTCATGAGTCTTTATGTATAAGTACAAGGCAAACAGGAAGAAAAAGCAAGGAGGCATGCCACTCATGAAAAGGAAAACATATATAGCCATCGATTTGAAATCATTCTATGCCTCAGTGGAGTGCATGGAGCGTGGGCTTGATCCTATGACCACAAATCTGGTTGTTGCTGATGCCAGTCGAACGGAAAAAACAATCTGCCTTGCCGTTTCACCCTCACTGAAAGCATATGGAATTTCTGGCAGGGCAAGGTTGTTTGAGGTGGTACAAAAGGTCAGGGAAGTCAATGCGGAACGTCTACGTTGTGCGCCGGGACAAGTGTTTCTTGGAGCATCTATAAATGCTCCTGAATTAAAGAATTCTCCGGGACTATCCTTGGACTATATTGCTGCACCACCAAGAATGTCACTTTACATGGAGTACAGCACCAAAATATATAACACCTATTTGAACTATATTGCACCAGAAGATATTCATGTTTACTCCATCGATGAGGTGTTCATGGATGTTACAAATTATATGAGTATCTACCACCTCACCCCAGAAGAACTTGCCATGAAAATAATTTTGAATGTGCTTGAAACCACTGGTATCACCGCTACGGCAGGAATTGGGACAAACCTCTATCTTAGCAAAATAGCGATGGATATTGAGGCAAAGCATATCCACCCAGATAAAAACGGTGTGCGAATTGCAGAACTGGACGAAATGAGTTATCGAAGGAAATTATGGTCTCATCGTCCCATCACCGATTTTTGGCGAGTGGGTAAAGGTTATGCAAAGAAATTGGAGGAACAAGCCATCTTTACTATGGGAGATGTGGCAAGATGTTCCACAGGAAAGTCTACCGATTACTACAATGAGGACTTGCTATATCAGTTGTTTGGTATCAATGCCCAATTACTGATTGACCATGCCTGGGGGTATGAACCATGCACGATTGCTGATATTAAGGCATACAAACCAAGCTCCAACAGCATTGGATCTGGTCAAGTACTGCAGCACCCGTACAGCTTTGAAAAAGCAAAATTAATTGTACGGGAAATGACGGAACTTTTGGTACTGGATTTGGTGGATAAGGAACTTGTGACCAATCAGATGGTTTTGACCGTTGGCTATGACATTAAAAATCTGACAGATCCTCAAGCACGGCAAGCCTATCGTGGTGAAGTGACCACGGATGGTTACGGACGTGCCATTCCCAAACACGCACATGGTTCAGTTAATCTCACATCATATACCTCCTCAACAAAACTGATTTTAGAAGCGGTTATGGAGCTTTTTGATCGTATTGTGAATCAAAAACTGTTGGTGCGAAGGGTTCATTTAGTGGCAAATCATGTTGTGGATGAAGCCAATTGTCCTAAAGCGGATGATTATACGCAGCTTAATTTGTTTACAGATTATACGGTGGAACAGGAAAAGCAAAAGAAGCGGGATCTGGAGCTTGCGCGTGAAAAAAAAGCACAGAAAGCAATGCTTTCCATTAAAAAGAAGTATGGGAAAAATGCCATTCTGAAAGGAATGAATTTGGAGGAAGGTGCTACCACAATAGATCGAAATCGACAGATAGGAGGGCATAAAGCATGAAGCAAAATTACGATGATATCATTCATCTGCCACACCCTGTTTCCAAAAAGCATTCTCCCATGTCAAGGATGGATCGTGCAGCACAATTTGCCCCCTTTGCTGCGCTTACCGGCTATGGTGATGCGGTCAAAGAAACAGCAAGACTGACGGACAGAAGAAAAGAACTGGATGAGTATGAAAAAGAGGCTTTAAGCGAAAAGATGAGTCTTGTGGCAGAGCGAATGAAAGAACATCCCCAAATAACTATCACCTACTTCCGACCAGATGATAAAAAGAACGGTGGAATCTATCTGACCGTAACCGGTTGCGTGAAGAAAATTGATGCATACAATAGAGCTGTTTGTATGACTGATGGAACGAAGATTGCCATGGAAGAAATCATTGAGATCGAGAGCAAATTGTTTCTGTCATACTAAGGGTTCTTTTATTATTCGATTACTAATTGCCAAGCACCCTGATAACTTTTATCAAAAGCAGCTTTGGCTTTATCATTTTTATAAGATTCTAACATATCTTTAACCCATTTTGTATCTTTATCTTCTGGACGAATCGTAATTCCAATCATTGCATCTTCATTTGGTTCTTCCATAATAAAGGCACTTTTTGGATCCATCTTATTTGCTAATATATGAGAACTTGGACAGACAGAAATAGCCACATCATTCATTGATTCTACTAATTGTGTTTCTGCGACAGACACAAATTCTAAACGTTTCTTATTCTCAATGATATCAGAAGAAGCGTAAAGTCCGGTTTCACCTGGTTTTTCTGGGAGAGTAATCAATTTGGCATCCTGCAACAAGCGAAGAGCACGATCCTCATTAGAGGCATCGTTTGTAATAGATACCTGGCTGCCATCAGGTACTTTGTCTAAAGAGTTGTAAGCGGTAGAATATATGCCAAGATTCGGATACACAATCAAATCAGCCATCATTAATTTAGAATCATGTGCTTTATTATACATTTCCATATACGGAGTATGCTGATAAATATTACAGTCAATGGATCCTTCTACAAGAGCAGTATCAGGCAACACATAATCATCGAAATAGGTAATTTCAACTTTATAACCTTGTTCTTCTAATATTGGTTTGATACATTCAGCAGTTGGTGCAGCATTTGGTTCTGTACCGATTATGATGGTATCTTTTTTTGTATTGTTACTTTCTTTTTTTGCTTTTGTACTGGAACATGCGGCGAGAGACGTACATACGACAAGGCTTAACATAATGCTTATAATTATTTTCTTTTTCAATTTTCTTTCCTCCATGTAGTAACTATTATTTTATTTTTTTATAGATCCAATTTCCAAAACTTTGACTTAGTTGTGCAATCATAATCAGTAATATAACAGTCATATACATGATTAAATCATTATAGCTTTGATATCCATACATCAGAGCTACAGAGCCAAGTCCTTTTGCCCCAACGGCACCAGCCATGGCAGTACCACCCATAGCAGTAATCGTTGCTAATACGAATCCGGATACAACCGCAGGGAAAGATTCTACCATAACAATATGAAAAAGCACCTGTCTGTTTGTCATGCCAAAGGAACGTCCAGCTTCGATTACTTCCAAATCCACTTCCTGGAATGCGTTTTCAAATATGCGTGCAATAAAAGGTGCCATGGCAATAGTCAAAGGAACGATTGCAGCTTTTGTTCCAATGGATGTGCCGATAATCATGCGAGTAATTGGAATCATTGCAACAATCAAGATAATAAATGGAAAGGATCGAAAGGTATTTACAATAAAATCAATAATCGCATAAATAATTCGATTAGGGTACATTCCATTATTTCCTGTTATGTACAGTATAATGGCAATTCCAAAACCAATGATACCGCCATATATCATACAGGAAAGGGTCATATACAGAGTTTCTAATGTAGCAGGACCAACAACTTGAACTAGAGTGCTTATTATTTCATCAATCATTTGATTCTACCTCCGAATTTCCAGTGATGATGGTCTCTTCCAGTTGCCATTCTACATTCTTTTTATTTAAAATGTTTGTTAGGTGTTCTACTTTTTCTTTTGAAATATTAAGTACAAAATTTCCAATTACTTCATCACGATAAGTATCCATTTGACCGGAAACAATTGGTATGTCCATATCTAATTCCCGAATTATAGAACTTAAAATAGAGGTTTGTGCTACTTGGGCAGGTAAGAATATTCGGATGTTTATACCTTGATTGGGCAGTTTTATCCTAGACTGACCAAGGAAATTGCGAAAAGCAGGAGGCTGATGCAAGAACATATCTTCTACAAATCCTGTAGCCGCAATTTCACCATGTTCCAAAATAGATACTTTGTTACATACCTGACGGACTACGGACATTTGATGGGTAACGATAATGATTGTAAGCCCTAATTTTTTATTAATGCTTCTTAGTAATGATAAAATGGATTGAGTGGTCTGAGGATCTAATGCAGAGGTAGCTTCATCGCATAGTAAAATCTTGGGACTTAAGGAAAGTGCCCTTGCAATGGCAACTCTTTGTTTTTGTCCACCTGATAGGACTGCTGGTTTTTCATTGATTTTTTCTGGAATTTGAACTAATTCTAATAATTCTTTTACTCTGTAATCAATGGCTTTTGAGTTCATACCCCAGACTTTCATAGGAAGTGCAATGTTCTGATAAACCGTACGTCGCTCTATCAATGCAAAATTCTGAAAGATCATCCCAATGCTTTTTTGAAAAGTTCTTAAGTCTGTTTTTGATAATGCGGAAATTTCAGTGTTATTTACTTTAAGCATCCCTTGGTCATAGGTTTCCAATCCGTTTATACAACGTAATAAGGTGGACTTCCCAGCACCGCTTCTTCCAACAAGTCCATAAATATCACCTTTTTCTATCTCTAAATTAATACGGTCAAGTACGCTTAAATTGCCAAACGTTTTCTTTACTTCGTTCATTTCTATTATAGTTTCCATCTTTGCATGCCATTCCTACCAATCTAAATTTTCTTTTGAATATGGAAA
>JAVXHY010000010.1:0-75211 GCA_036656615.1 Lachnospiraceae bacterium
GGATTTGAGTTGGCGTCATCTGACATAGACAAGAAGCACAGAATTTGTACGAGAAGCACCGGAATTAGCAAGCAATGACCAAAACGCGCTGCTGCTGTTTGATGAACAAGCCTGCGGTCGCTCATTTTGTACTCCGTGCAAAAATTCAAATGGATAAAAACGCAAAAAAATAGTGCTCGTGCGCTTTACCGCACAGGCATTATTTTTTAAGTCAGCATTTTATATTCCTCATGCGTTATCGTTCATGAGACTAAAAATCAAAAGGAACGAATTATTCCCATTCACCCAAGACTTGCAGAGAAATGTCGCCAGTTAAAAGAGGATATCCATACACAATCGGCGGTATATGGCGCTCAGCTATTATGCTCCATAGTGTGCTGACAAACAAAACAATAGCCAGCTAGGAGGTAGATAAAATAATTATCTACCTCCTACCCGATTAGTTCATAGAACTTATAAATGCAAATCCAAAAAGCATCATAAAAAGCAAATAAATAACAAAAAGTACTCCATAAACAATCAATGCAGCTCTACAAAAATTCTGACGATTTATGTTTCCTTTTTTACTGAATGACCAGTAAAAATAAAGACCAATTCCTACAAAACAAGGTATCATAACTGCTAAAATCGTAAGAACCCACTCTCCCATTGATAGAGGGGAATCATCTAATTCAGTTTTGGGAGCAGTAGAATTATATGCGGTATTATAAGAATAATTGGTCTGCTCTGTTATTGGTTGCTGATATACTTTCTGCTCAGGTACTGGATCAGGTACTGGTTGTGCTGATTCAGGTACTGGTTGTGCTGATTCAGGTACTGGTTCAGATACTAATGGTTCATTTGTTTCCGGAGTATTTTCAATATTTACCTCTGGAATGTTAGTTGTATTTTCGTCCATAATAAGCCTCCTATTTGTGCTATAGTAACATCTTTTTACATATTTCACAACTCTTTTCATAAATAAAATGAATCAAATTATTTGAATAATAGCTTATGGGTGGATTCCCAGGAAAAAAATGAATCATACGATAAATATAAAAAATGAATAGTAAAATCAATAAAAATATAGAAATATAATTTAGAGGTTTTATAGATATTCCTAGTAGATACCGAAAGAGAGCATATGCAATTATCATGGGTATAATTACATAAATAAAGGGGTGCATTTTAAAAGCTGCTTCAAATTTCAACTGTAATAAAAGAGAACCAGCTCTAGTTAATCCGCAGGCAGGACAAGGAAGACCTGTTAAGGCAACCATTAAGCAGGTGATTCGTAGAAATTTTTTTATGAAAATATAATAAAACAATAATAAAGAAACCGGTAGCAGGTTATTTTTTACATCTTCTTTCAAAAGGGGCAATCCTTTATCCATGGTATCTCCTTTCCAATAAAATGAGAATTCGTATTGCTAAAAACACCCCGCATAAAAGTGCAGGGTGTTTCCTTATACATATTGGTTTTAAATTATTTATTTAAGAATAATTTTCTTTGGACATTTTTCTGCACATGCTCCACAATTTGTACACTTTTCAGGATCAATGTGTGCAATGTTGTCCACAACAGTAATTGCATTGGCTTCACATACTTTTTCACACATTTTACAAGCAATACAACCAACAGAACATGCTGCAATTACTTCTTTTCCTTTGTCTTTAGAACTACATTGAACTAAGTGTTTTTGACTAAATGGCACCAACTCAATCAGTTTCTTCGGACATGCAGCAATACACTTACCACATGCTTTACATGCGTTTTTATCAACAACTGCAATACCGTCTACTACATGAATGGCATCAAATGGACAAGCTTTTACACAGCTGCCATAACCCATGCAACCATAATTACAAGCCTTTGGTCCACCATCTTGCATCATACCAGCCATAACACAATCTTCTACACCAAAATATTCATATTCTTGTTTGGCTTTTTCACAAGTACCACCACATTTTACAAATGCTGTCATTCGTATTTGCTCTCCAGCATCTAATCCCATAATTTCGCCAACCTGAGCAGCTACTGGGGCACCACCTACCGGACATCCACCAACTTCCGCTTCTCCAGCCACGATTGCGGCAGCTAAACCACCACATCCAGCATATCCACATCCACCACAGTTATTTCCTGGGAGAACACCTAGGATAGCTTCTTCTCTTTCATCTACTGCTACTGAAAATTTCTTACCTGCTACACCAAGGAAGACACCGATGAATAATCCAGTTCCGCCTACAATAACTGCAGCCAAAATAATTCCTGTTATACTCATTTTCCTGCCCCCCTATATTAATCCTGAAAATCCAAAGAATGCGATTGCCATTAGTCCTGCGGTAATCAAGACGATAGGCGTGCCCTGAAAAGAAGGGGAGACATCGTTAAACTCTGTTTTTTCTCTGATACCTGCCATGATTACAATTGCAATGGTAAATCCGGTTGCAGTTGCAAATCCATTTACAACACCAGATAGGATACCATATGATTTTTGTACATTGGTAAGTGCAACACCAAGAACTGCACAATTTGTTGTAATCAAAGGTAAATATACACCAAGTGCCTGGTAAAGCGCCGGCATCGATTTCTTCAGGAACATTTCAACAAATTGTACTAATGCTGCAATAACAAGAATAAATACAATTGTTTGAAGATATTCAAAATTAATCGGTACCAATATAAATTTGTAAATTAAACTTGTAAAGAATGAAGCAATTGTGATAACGAAAATAACTGCACCACCCATACCGCCTGCTGTCTCAACTCTTTTAGAAACACCTAAAAATGGACAAATTCCTAAGAATTGGCTAAGTACAACATTGTTTACAAGTGCAGAACCAACTGCAATGATTAATAATTCTTTCATTTTGTACCCTCCTATTCTTTCTCATTTCCGGTTGGAAATACATTGCTACCACAAGAGTTTCCGCAAGAACCACAGCCTTCGCCACAGCCTGCTGATTCTATTACTTTTTTACCTTTTTGTGCAGCATGATGTTTGGCTTTATTTTGAATTGCTACTAAACATGCTAATACAAGAAATGCACCAGGTGCTAAAATAAAGATTGTGATTGGTTCGTAAGCTGATGGCATAACCTGTGCACCGAAAATCTGACCAGCACCAATTAATTCTCTTACCATACCAATACAAGTAAGTCCTACTGTAAATCCAAGTCCCATACCAAGACCGTCAAAGATAGATAGAACGACTGGATTCTTAGATGCATAACTTTCAGCTCTTCCTAAAATAATACAGTTAACAACAATCAAAGGAATATAAATACCCAATGCAGAATATAAACTTGGAACAAATCCTTCTAATAAAAACTGTACAATGGTAACAAAGGAAGCAACAACTACGATAAAAGCAGGCATTCTGACTGAATCAGGAATAATCTTACGCAACATAGAAATCATCATATTTGACAATACAAGTACCACGGTTGTGGAAAGCCCCATACCAATACCATTAATCGCCGAGGTTGTTACAGCAAGTGTAGGACACATCCCCAACATCAGTACAAAGGTAGGATTTTCTTTAACAAGACCATTAAAAAGTCTTTCTGTACACTTATTCATTTGCACTACCTCCTAACACATTCTGAAAATATACAAGGCTTGCATCCACTGCGTTGGTTACAGCATTTGTTGTAATTGTAGCACCACTAAGCGCGTCAATCTTATCATCGCCTTTTTCTTTGGTTTTTGTATAAGCAAATTTTTCGACTTTTTTATCTTGAAACTGATTTTTAAATTCAGGTTCTGCTGCTTTCATTCCAAGACCAGCAGTTTCGCTAATAGAAAGTAGTTCAATGCCTTTCACAGTGCCATCACTTAAAATTCCTACGGATATTTTAATGTCACCACCATAGCCTTCTTTAGAAATAGCAGTAATGACATAACCCATATCCTCGCCATCGGAAGTCTTAGCTACAGCAACTTCACTAATCATATCGTCTTTATAACCTTCTTTTGCTAAAAGCTTTGTTGCTTCTTTTTCATCAAAATCAGAATATGTTTCAAAAGATTTTGCATCTGTTAACACAGTTTTATAAGCGTCTTGTTTGGCATTTTCCTGTGCAACTGCAATTGGAGCTTTTGTTATTTCGTATACGAATCCAAGACTGATTCCAGAAATCAAAGTAATTATTGTAAGTATCAATGTGTTTTTTAATATTTTATTCATTATTTTTTTCCTCCTTTACCAAATGGTTTTGGAAGAGTCACCTTTTCAATTAGTGGAACTAAAATGTTACAGATAATAATTGCATAAGACACACCTTCTGCTGATCCACCAAATAAACGGAATAGACCGGTTAAAACACCTAGGCAAATACCAAATACAATTTGTCCATTCTTTGTAATTGGAGAGGTTACATAGTCAGTTGCCATGAACCAAGCACCTAGCATCAAACCACCACCACAAAGATGAGCGGTGATATAGTTCAAATCCAATCCATGTCCACCAAAAATAATGATGAATATGACAAAAGAAACAAGATAGGTTCCAGGAATTCGCAGATCAATAATACCTAACATCAATAAGAAAATTGCGCCTATCATAATTGCAATAACGGAAGTCTCACCAATAGTTCCTGCAATATTTCCAAGTAACATATCCATGGTATTTACACTTTCCCCTGCTTTGAGGAGTGCTAACGGAGTTGCACCTGAAACACCATCATATACAAATGTAGTCATTCTTCCGGTGAAAGAAATTAGAAGAAAACATCTTGCACCAAGAGCTGGGTTCATAAAGTTCTGTCCCAATCCTCCAAATAATTGCTTTACAACTAAGATTGCAAAGATTGCACCAATAACACCCATCCACCAGGGAGCAGAGGGTGGAAGATTCAGTGCAAGTAATAAACCAGTTACAACTGCACTATAATCCTTAATAGTGATTTTTTTATGCATTAATTTCTCGTAAATATATTCTGTTAAAACTGCAGTACCTGTGGTTACTAATATCAAAACCAGAGCATTTATTCCAAAGTTGTAAATACCAAACAGGGTTGCCGGCAACAAAGCTACGGCTACCATAAGCATAATATTGCTGCTGGTCACTTTGGAGCGTATATGTGGTGATGATGATATATTATAATTCTCGCTCACTGTTTGTTCACCTCTCTCTTATTTTTTCTTTCGATTGCCTAAAACAATTTTACGCATAGAGCCTATGGATTGTTTTAATTGTCTCTTCGCCGGACAGACAAAGCTACAAGAGCCACATTCTACACATTCCATTCCAGACATCTTTTCAAATGCTTCTGCATCGTGTCGCTCCGCTAAATCAGCTAATCTAGAAGGAACAATACTGCTTGGGCATGCTTCTACGCATTTTCCGCAATTAATACAAGCAGATGGTTCGTGTTCCGCTACCTGATCCTTGGAAAGACATAAAATAGAGGAAGAGGTCTTTGTAATTGGTGTATCAATGGTAATCATACTAAATCCCATCATTGGTCCACCAGAAATCACTTTCTCTGGTTCGCAGGAAAAGCCACCGGCTGCTTCTACTAGTTCTCTTTGATTCATACCACATGGAACTTTGAAATTTCCAGGTTCTTTAATGGCATCTCCGCTGACAGTAACAACACGCTCAAATAAAGGTTTTCCCTTGATGACCGCATTGTAAATTGCAATAATAGTTTCTACGTTATCTACCACACAACCGGCATCTGCTGGGAGCATAGAGGAGTTAATTGATCTTCCGGATGTAGCATAAATCAATTGTCGTTCTGCCCCTTGTGGATATTTGGTCTTTAGAGCCAATACTTCCATTCGTGGTTCATCTTTGACTAATTCCTGTAATTTGGCAATACAATCCGGCTTGTTATCTTCTACACCAAAAAGCCCCTTTGCATTATCAAATAATTTTAAAATAACTTTCATTCCGCCCACGAGTTCTTCCGGATATTCAAGCATTCTTCTATAATCAGCTGTAATATATGGTTCACATTCCGCACAATTCGCAATAATAAAATCAATCTTATCCGGTTCTTTAGGTGAAAGCTTTACATGGGTCGGAAATCCAGCACCTCCCATTCCCACAATTCCGGCATCACCTATTAATTTAATAATTTCTTCTTTCGTCAGTTCTTCGAAAGGTTTAACAGGAGCATATTGTATTTCTTCATATTCTCCGTTGTTTTCTACAATGATACAGTTTACTTTCATTCCTGTTGCATTCAAACGTGGTTCGATTGCCTTAACTGTACCTGATACTGCTGCATACACAGGTGATGAAACAAAACCTCCTGCAGTTGCAATTTTTTGACCTTTCAACACGTTAGATCCAACTTCTACTGCCGGTACAGCAGGAGCTCCAATGTGTTGAGAAAGTGGGTATACCAAATCACCATTTGGCTTTAATTCAATGATTTGCTTGTCTTTCGCCAAACGTTTGCCGTCATCTGGATGAATACCGCCCTTAAACGTTAAAAGTCCCATTCTCGTTTCCCTTCCTTCCTTTAATCTTACTTATATACTATACTAGAAAATGATATAAATTTCTAGTGATAATCAACAAATTTCTTGTTTATATGGTGATACATCTTGATGAATATTTAACAATAAGTATTTCTCAAAAAAAGAGATAAAGTTTACTGAATAATCAGTATTCTTTACCTCTTTCACAGGTATACAACCTGTGTTTTATTCTTCTATAATTGGTTCTTCCATTTCTGGCTCTAAAGCTTTCATGCTTAGGCTGATTTTACGATCTACTTCATTCAAATCAACAACCTTTGCTTCGATTTCTTGTCCAACTGATAATACATCAGACGGCTTTTCAACATGTGCTCTGGAAATTTGAGAAACATGAAGTAATGCATCAACACCAGGTGCTAACTCAACAAATGCACCAAAATCAGTCATTCGTGCAACGCGGCCATGTACAGTGGTTCCAACAGCATAATTATCAGATGCGTTTGCCCATGGGTTAGATTCTGGGAATTTCAAACTTAAAGCTACCTTAGTATCATTGATATCTTTTACTAAGACTTTTACAACATCGCCAACAGTAAATACTTTCTTTGGATTCTCAACACGTCCCCATGACATTTCGGAGATATGCAATAATCCGTCTACACCACCAAGATCAATAAATGCACCAAAATCAGTCACATTTTTAACAGTTCCTTCAATTGTGTCTCCTATTTGCAATTTAGCAAATAATTCTTTCTGTAATTCTGCTCTTTCAGCAACTAATAATTGTCTTCTATCTCCAATTACCCGGTTTCTTCTAGGATTAAATTCACTAATAACAAATTCAATCTCCTGACCATCGTATTTGCTTAAATCTTTTTCATAAGAATCGGATACTAAACTTGCAGGGATAAAGACTCTTGCTTCATCCACAACAACACTTAATCCACCACCTAAAATCTGTGCTACCGTTGCTTTTAATACTTGTTTGTTTTCAAAAGCTTCTCTTAATTTTTCGTTTCCTTTTTCGGCTGCTAATCTTTTATAAGTTAACAGTACCTGACCTTCACCATCATTCACTTTTAAAACTTTTACAGTCATTGGATCACCTATGGATACAAGTGTGGTTAAGTCAACATTTGCTTCGTTGGTATACTCGCTTCTAGTGATGATACCGTCAGCTTTATACCCTATATTTAAGATGATCTCATCTGGTTTAACATCGATGACTGTACCGTCCACTACCTCTCCGTTACGTATAGTTTTAAAAGACTCGTCTAACATTTGTTCAAAAGTTAATTCTGACATTATTTTGAACCTCCTCAATTATATTGTTGGGCGTGGATGCCCCTGCTGTAATACCTACTGTGTCCACGGACTCTAATTGATTCATATCCAAATCGTCAAGTGTCTGTATATAGTACGTATTGTTACATGCCGTTTTACATATTTCAAATAATTTTTGCGTATTGGAACTATGCTTATCACCAATCACAATCATGGCATCAACGCCCCTTGCAATGCTTTTTGCTTCTGATTGTCTTTCCTTTGTTGCACTGCAAATTGTATTTAAAACACTTACATCATACCCTGTTTCAATAATAATTTCAACTAAATCTTTGAATTTATTGTAATTAAATGTCGTTTGGGATACTATACTGATTTTATCTAGTTTGTGTTTTCTTATATAATCTGCAAATATTTCAGCATCTTCCTTTGTCTGGATCACCGTAACCGGTGAGGTTGACCAGCCTTTTATACCTTCTACTTCGGGATGAGTTTCATTTCCTATAATGATAATATGTCTTCCTTTTTCACTTTCTTTTTTTACAGCTAAATGTATCTTTTTTACAAAAGGGCAGGTTGCATCCACATATGTTAATCCTTTTTGTTCTAAGATATCATAGATTTTTTTCGGTACTCCGTGGGAACGAATTATAATAATGCCATCAGTTAGTGCATATAGTTCTTTTTCGTCATTTAATATATTCACGCCTTTGCTCCGCATATCTTTTATAACTTCTTCATTGTGAATAATTGGTCCAAAGGTGTATATCGGTTTTGCCTGATGCTGTTCTACTTGTTGATATACTTTGTCTACCGCTCGTTTTACTCCAAAACAAAATCCAGCTGTTTTTGCAATTTTTATTTCCATACACAGGCTCCTAAAATGACAGCCGCCACTTCTTCAATATTCTTGTCAGAGGAATCAATGAGGATGGCGTCAGGCGCTTTCTTTAAAGGTGCAATGGCTCTGGTCTTATCCCGTAAATCTCGTTCCTCAATATCATGTTTGATTGCTTCTAATTTGCAGTCGACTCCTTTTTCAAGCAATTCTTTATACCGTCTACCAGCACGGGCTTCAATGCTGGCAGTTAGAAAGATCTTTAAATTAGCATTTGGTAATATGGTAGTTCCAATATCACGTCCATCCATTACAACGTTATTGCTTCTTGCTAATTCTCTTTGTAATTCTAATAAATGATTTCTTACTTCAGGTATGGAAGAACATTTTGATGCCATAATCCCTACATTTTCCTGCCGTAAAGCTTCCGTAACATTGGTGTTGTTTAAGTATACCTGTTGTAGATTATTTTCATAGACAATTGTAATTTTTGCATCTTTACATGCATTTACAATAGAGGGGTAATCTTCTTCTTTTATGTTGTGATTAATAAAATGCAGAGCCATTGCTCGGTACATGGCTCCCGTATCTACATATATATAACCTAATTTTTTTGCAACTTGCTTTGCAATGGTACTTTTTCCAGCGCTTGCAGGACCATCAATTGCAATATTGTATCCCATTTTTATCCTCCTATTTTTGTTCCAGCTGCATAAGCAGTAGACCATGCTATTTGTAAATTAAAGCCACCTGTCAATGCATCTACATCTAAAACTTCACCAATAAAATAAAGGTTTTGCACTAATTTGGATTCCATGGTAGCTGGATTAATTTCTTTTGTTACAATACCCCCTTTTGTAATAATTGCTTCGTTATAATCTCGTAGACCTGTAATGGTCATAGGAAAATTCTTAATCAATTGTACAAAAGACTGTCTTTCTTCTTTGGATATTGCGGATATTTTTTTATTTGGATCTAGTCCGCTTAATTCTAACATGATAGGAATTAATTTAGTAGGAAATAATTTGTGAAGGGCATTTTTAAACTGTTTGTTATGATACTCTTCAAAATCTCGAATAATACGCTGATCTAATTGTTCCAATGATAATGCGGGTTTTAAATCAATTAACAGTTGAAGCTCTTTGCCTTTTTCACGAAGTGTGCTGGCAATATAGCTACTTGCACTTAGAATTAGAGGACCGGATACGCCATAGTGTGTAAATAGCATTTCTCCAAAGTCAGAATATAATTGCTTTTTTTGGTCTAAGATTGTTGCGGTTATATTTCTTAGAGATAACCCCTGTAGTTCCTTTGCATAAGCTTCTTTGATAGACAATGGCACTAAGGATGGGGAAAGTTTGGTGACATGGTGTCCCAATTCTTTTGCAAACCGATAACCATCACCAGTTGAACCGGTTGACTGATAAGAAAGCCCACCAGTTGCTACAATACAAGCGTCTCCCATAACTGTAGTATGACTGTCTAATTCAAGATGGTGAAAGCAGCCTTCTTTTGCAACAATATGGGTTACGATACTGTTGTAATGTATACAGACACCCAGTCGTTTCATTTCCCTTGTCATGGCTGTGATTACATCAGAAGAATGGTTGGAGGTTGGGAAAACACGGTTTCCGCGTTCCACCGTAGTCGCTACTCCTAATTCTTCAAAAAAATTTATTGCCATTTCATTTGAAAATCCATAAAAACTACTGTAAAGAAATTTAGAATTGCTCATTACAGAAGATAAGAGTACCTCCATATCACATGCATTGGTAATATTACATCTGCCTTTTCCTGTAATGAACAATTTCTTTCCAAGTTTTTCATTTTTTTCAAATATAGAAACCGTATGTCCATTTCTAGCGGCAAATATAGATGCCAGCATGCCAGCAGCTCCACCACCAACAATTAATATATTGCTCATTTTATATCCTCTTTGTTTTCTTTTTCTTCTTGTTTTTTAAAACTCATGGCAATCTTATCATTAACTTGGTTTAATTCATCACCACTATATACTTGATATTCATCCCATATCTGTTCTAATGTCTCAAAGGTTGAAATAACTTCGCTCTGCTTTTGCATGCAAAGTGCAACTACCAGGGCATTTACCACGCTTAAAGGTGCCACCAAAGAGTCTACAATGGATGCCATATCACTTCTGGCTATCAGATTGCAGGAAGAGTATAAATTAATTGGAGAATGTACACTGTCGGTTAGGGTGATGATTTTTGCCTGCCTAGTATTAGCAAATTCTAATGCTTTTAGGGTTCGCATGGAATAGCGGGGAAAGCTTATGCCTATAATTACATCATCTTTATTAATTCGAATCAGTTGCTCAAATATTTCGCTAGAACTATTTGTATGAACTGCACAGGTATTATCAAAAATAAGATTTAAATAAAAACTTAGAAAGCTAGCCAAAGGTGCACAGCTTCGAAGACCTACTACATAGATTCGCTTCGCTTCTACAATGGTTTTGACAGCAGATTCAAAAGCATCTTGATCTAGAGTTGCAAGGGTCAGCTTGATTTTTTCAATATCAGATTGCAGAACTGAGGTCAGTATTTCTGACTGGCTAATACGTCCGTAGGTCACTTCCATGCGCTGAATGGAATTCAAACGATTGCGGACAAGTTCTTCTAATGCCCTTTGAAAGCCTGGATAGCCTTTGTATCCAAGCTGAGTTGCAAATCTAACTACAGTGGATTCACTTACGCCTACTGTCTTGCCTAATTTTGCAGCTGTTAAAAAAACGGCTTTATCATAATTATCAACAATATAATTCGCTAAAAGCTTCTGACCTTTGCTGCATTCATCATATTTTTCATTAATTTTGCTCAACAATTCATTTGAGTTATTTTTCACAGTACGCCTCCACAATCTTATCTTTCGTTTCACACTTGCTTATTATACACGACATGGATTGGCAATTCAAGCAGTTAGTTTTATACAGGATATGCACCATCTTTTAAATCAGCAACGGTGTGATCAACTTTTCTTTGCTGTGCTTGGCGATACTGGAAGAAATCAGTTGCTACCTGTGGAAACAAAGCATAGGATAAAACATCTTCATCCTGCTGCTTCCATTGGGCCATCTCTGCTTCTAGTGTTTCTAATTCATCAGGAAGTGTATCTGCAAAACGGCAGGTAATAGGTTCTAAGTCACCAATGCATTTCTTTTGTACTTCTTCATTAAAAGGCTTAACGGTTTTGCCATATTTACCACTTAATACATCTTTGGTTTCTTTGGTGGCCATCTGATATCGTTCTCCCATTAATACATTGAATACTGCTTGTGTTCCAATAATTTGTGATGATGGGGTTACCAGTGGAGGTTCCCCAAGATCTTGGCGCACCTTGGGAATTTCCTTCAATACATCATAATAACGATCTTCCGCATTCTGTTCCTTAAGCTGTGAGGTAAGGTTAGATAACATGCCTCCAGGAACCTGATAGAGAAGCGTTTTAATATCTACACCTAGATTTTTTGGATTTAATAGTCCAGTTTTCAATGCATCTTCTTTGATTGGACGGAAATAATCGGCAATTTCTGCCAGTAAATTCTGGTCAAATCCAGTATCATAAGGGGTGTCTCGGAAAGTTTCTACCATCACCTCTGTTGCTGGCTGAGAAGTGCCCAGTGCAAAAGGGGATATGGCTGTGTCAATCGTGTCCACTCCAGCTTCTACTGCTTTTAAATAAGTCATAGAAGCCACACCTGAGGTATAGTGGGTATGAAGCTGAATCGGAATATGAATGGCTTCTTTCATAGCATGAATCAGTTCGGTTGCTTTATATGGCATTAAGAGACCAGCCATATCTTTGATACAGAGGGATGTGGCACCCATGTCTTCAATTCTTTTAGCAATATCAATCCAATATTCCAAAGTATAAGCATCTCCAATAGTGTAAGAAAGTGCTACTTGAGCATCTGCATCTTCTTTAATGGTTGCAGTCACTGCAGTCTGGAGATTGCGCAAGTCATTAAAACAATCAAAAATACGAATAATATCAATTCCATTTGCTACGGATTTTTGTACGAAATACTCTACAACATCATCAGCATAAGGACGATATCCCAGTATATTTTGTCCTCGAAACAGCATCTGAAGCTTGGTCTTTTTAAATCCTGCACGGAATTTGCGAAGTCGATCCCAAGGGTCTTCCTTTAAGAATCGTAAGGATGCATCGAAGGTTGCTCCACCCCAGCACTCTACAGAATGATACCCAACTTGATCCATTTTCTCTATAATTGGCAGCATTTGTTCCGTTGTCATACGTGTAGCAATTAGAGATTGATGGGCATCACGTAAAATGGTTTCTGTTATTTGTATTGGTTTTTTTTCTTGTTCTATCATAGTCATTCCTCCTAGTTTATACACCAAAAATAGCCATAAATGCACCAGCAGCTACTGCGGTGCCAATGACTCCTGCAACATTAGGTCCCATGGCATGCATGAGTAGAAAATTGGTAGGGTCTGCTTCAGCTCCAACTTTCTGTGATACTCTTGCTGCCATTGGAACAGCAGAGACTCCGGCTGATCCAATCAGTGGATTTACCTTGCCACCAGTAAACAGACACATCAGTTTTCCAAATAATACACCACCGGCAGTGCCAAAGCAAAAGGCTAAGAGTCCAAGCCCCACAATTTTTATGGTGTTTAGATTCAGAAATGCTTCTGCACTTGTGGTTGCGCCAACTGATGTTCCGAGCAGGATCACAACAATATACATCAGTGCGTTAGAGGCGGTTTCTGTTAACTGCCTAACCACACCGGATTCTTTAAATAAGTTGCCCAGCATCAGCATTCCAACAAGAGGTGCAGTAGACGGTAAAATAGTACAGACTACAATGGTTACAACAATTGGAAATAGAACACGTTCTAGATGAGATACAGGTCGTAATTGTTCCATCTTAATCATTCGTTCTTTTTTAGTAGTCAAAAGCTTCATGATAGGTGGCTGTATAATAGGAACCAAGGACATATAAGAATATGCGGCCACAGCAATGGGACCTAATAGGGAAGCTTGTTCTAATTTTCCAGCAAGATAAATAGAAGTAGGACCATCGGCACCTCCTATAATAGATATTGCTGCCGCTGCCTTGTCACTAAATCCTAATGCCATTGCTCCTAGATATGCAGCAAAGATCCCTAATTGTGCGGCTGCTCCCAATAAAAAACTTTTGGGATTTGCAATTAATGGCCCAAAATCTGTCATAGCACCAACGCCCATGAAAATAAGAGATGGCAAGATTGCCCATTCATCTAACAAATAGAAGTAATGCAGTAAGCCACCTACACCATTACTAGATTCCTTTATAGTCATCATAATATCTGGATAAATATTAACTAATAACATACCAAATGCAATTGGAATTAATAAAAGGGGTTCAAACCCTTTTTTTATCGCTAAATATAGGAAAAAACATGCTACAGCAATCATAATATAGTTTCCTACAGTAAGATTAAAAAAAGCCGTTTGATGCACGAGGTTTCCTAATGTGTTTATAATATATTCCATTTTTAACCTCCATTATAATTCTAGTTTAATGTAGCTAATAAATGTCCTGCCTCAACGTTATCCCCTACCGCTACATGGATACTTGCTACAGTGCCATCTGATGATGCTACAACTGGGATTTCCATTTTCATAGCTTCTAAGATGGCAATAGCTTCTCCTTTTTTTACACGCTGCCCTATTTTTACTTCTAACTTAAATATTTTACCGGCAGCACCTGTTTCTACACGAATACGTCCTGTATTTTCATCTGAAACTTGGGATGCTGTATCCTTTGGTACTGGCATATTCACAGGGGCTGCTTGTGGAATATCTGTTTGTATTTCATCATTTTTTTCTTCTACGGTTACATCATATGTGATTCCATTTACTGTAATTGCATATTTTTTCATTTTAGTCTCCTCCTAATGAATAATTATTTCCATTTATTTGATGGTCTGCGCTTGATGGAACGAATCACGATTTTATCTTGTGAGGTTTTGCTTTCTGCTGCAATTGCCGCGGTTATAACGGCTATAAGTTCCAATTCCATTTCAGGTACTTCTTGAATATTAGCAGAAGGAATATCTTCTACTATAGGTTTTGAGTTGGACTTATTGTGGAATTTTGCTTCTATATCAGGGATGAACTTAAATAGGGATATAATAATTGAAATAAATATCAATACAGCAAAAACGGTTCCCATGCCAATTACTGTATTCATTCCCGCTTTTTTAAGAATTTCTTCGGTGGAATATTTGGGATCAATGGTCAGTGATTTTATATTTTGCTGATTATCAAATATAAAGGTTATAACAGCATCACGTTTTTTGAAAACAGCATTTGTTTTTAAAATTATTTCTTGATTTGTCTTTTGTATTTTATAACCATCATTTTCTACATAAGTACCGCATTCTTTTGTAGCAGCCTTCCAAGCTTTCATCATACTTACAAAAGAAGTTTGTTCCACAGGAAGTCCTGTTTGCATTAAAGTAAGATTAATTTCTAATTCTGATCCATCCATAAAGTGTTGAAAATCTTTCTGATTCATTTGCGTAAAGCTTCCAATTATGATCTCGGAAATTTGCTCTAAGGAAGAGGAATCATAAGTATTTTTGATATTTTCCTTGTTTTCGCAGCCAGTAAAGCTTAGTGCGAATACAAGAATCACTATTATTAAACTTATTTTTTTATTCACGTTGCTTCACCTCGTTAAATCGATCCGTGTTTTTTTGCTGGACGATCCTCTCTTTTTGTGAATAGCATTTCAAATGCACCTATTAAATATTTTCGGGTATCTGCTGGAACAATAACACTATCCACATAACCTCTTCTTGCCGCCGCATCTGGACTTGACTGTAATACTTCATATTCTTTCGCTTTTTCTTCTATTACAGAAAAGGAACTGTCTGCATACATGATTTTTGCAGCTAGCATGGAATCCATCATACCAATTTCGGAAGTTGGCCATGCATAGACCATGTCTGCACCAATGGCTTTGCTATTCATTGCTAAATAAGCGCTTCCATAAGCTTTTCCAATAATAAGGTTTACTTTTGGTACCGTTGCATTTGAAAAGGAATAAGTTAAGGCGGCCGCATCCTTTGCAATGTTTTTCTCGGTATTTTTGGTTGCCTTATATCCATTTACATTTGTAAGCGAAAGTATTGGAATGCTGAACGCATCGCAGAAATTAACAAAACGAGATGCTTTTTTACATCCTTCTATACTAAGAGACCCATCAAATGTTTCTATTACTTCTGCTTCTTCATCATATATTTTAGTCCGATTTGCTACTGCACCAATAGTCATTCCATTTAGTCGTATAAAACCGGTTACCATATCTTTCGCAAAGTTCTTTTTTGTTTCTATAAATATATGATTATCGGAAATGATTCCAAGAACGATAGATGGATCATCAAATACAACTCCGGCTCTTTCGCAGGAACGATTTAAATCATCAGTACATTCATCATAGGAGTGATCATCTTCATTATTGGCAGGCAGGATGGAAATAAAAGATCGAATTTGTTGGATGATTTCTTCTTCTGAACCAATTCCATCTACTAAACCAGATTCCTTACTTTGGAAAATAGCGGAAGATGTATTACATTTTGTAATATCATTTCCTTTTATAGAATTTGGCGAATTTACAAATAGTTTGCCTTTTGAGGATTCCATAAAAGTAAAGTCGTTCATAGCTAAGGTTAAAGCAAGACCACCGCCACAGGTGCCGAATACCCCACTAATTTGTGGAATTACTCCAGAGGCCAATGTCTGCTTTCTATATAAATCACCAAAACTATGGAGAGCATCGGTAGATTCTTGGAGCCGGATACCTGCTGAATCTAAAAGACCAATTATTGGGGCACCCATTTTCATTGCTAAATCATAAATATGAATAATTTTTTTCATATGCATTTCTCCAACAGCCCCTTGTAATACAGACGAATCTTGGCTATATACATATACAAGATTCCCTTCAATTACTCCATATCCTGTAATTACACCATCTCTTGGAGTTTCTTTCTCTGTCATATTGAAATCTGTTGTTCTTGCAGTAATTCCAGCACCAATTTCAACAAAACTTCCACGATCAAGCAATGCATTAATTCTCATGCTGGCCGAATTTTTAGTTGTTTTGTTACTCATATAATCTAGACCTCCACTTCCTATATTTATTAAAATAATACATGAAAAAAATTCTATCACTTTCATTGTACTTTCTTTTAAACAATAATTCAACTATTTTGAAAAAACTGTTAAATAATTAACGTCGTATGGTAACGTGCTCTCACATTACCGTGATAATATACAAAATCGTTATGTGTGCATACAACATACATTTGTTCGTCCCTTAAAATTTTAGTAACTTTTTATTAAATTTTTCAATATATTCTTAAGTTTTTATTGTCAATAGACTGCGTTCTATGATACAATCCCAAATGCAGGGATAAATAATTTATATGTCAAAAGGAGGATTTTCAAATGAGTGTAGCAGAAAGAATTGCACAACTTAGAGTACTCATGAAAGAGAAGAAAATGGATGCTTACATGGTACCTTCCGCTGACAATCATCAGAGTGAATACGTCGGAGACTATTTTAAAGCAAGAGCTTATATTTCCGGGTTTACCGGTTCTGCCGGTACAGTTGTAATCATGAATGATGATGCCGGTCTATGGACAGATGGACGATATTTTATACAGGCCAAGGAGCAGCTGGCTGGCAGTGGAGTTCGTCTTTTCGAAATTGGCGAACCAGGTGTTCCAACGCCAGAAGAATACCTGGCATCTACACTTCCAGAACATGGAAGATTGGGTTTTGATGGCAGAGTCATTGCTGTTGGTGAAGGACAGGCTTTGGAGCAGGTGGTGCATGCAAAGAATGGAACCATTGATTACGAATGTGATTTGATTGGGGACATTTGGAGTGACAGACCAGCTTTATCTTTGAAACCGGCATTTTTCTTAGCAGAAAAATATTCCGGTGAAAGTGCCGCGTCTAAGCTATCCAGGGTGCGAAATAAGATGAAGGAATTGGGTGCCACGGTTCATATTATCACTACATTAGATGATATTGCTTGGCTTCTGAATATCCGTGGGGATGATGTATCCTATTCACCATTGGTATTATCTTATGCTGTTGTTACCTTAGATCAAGTGATTTTGTTTATGGATGAACATAAGCTAAATGACGAAATTAAGGCGGAATTTGAAAAAGTGAATGTTGTTGTAAACCCATACAATGATATTTATGACTTCGTGAAGACATTTCATTTAGACGAAACTATTTTAATTGATCCTAGAAAGTTGAATTATGCTATATATAACAATATCCCTAAAGATATAGCAACAGTAGAAGCTCCTAATCCTACTATTCTTTTTAAGGCAGTTAAAAACACAGTGGAGATTGAAAATTTCAAGAAAAGCCATGTCAAAGATGGTATTGCCTTCACACGATTTATGTACTGGTTGAAGAACAATGTAGGTAAGATGGACATTACTGAAATCAGTGCATCGGATAAGCTGGAAGAATTCAGAGCACAGCAGGAAGGCTTTTTATGGCCGAGCTTCGCTCCTATCTCCGCTTATAAGGAACATGCAGCAATGATGCATTATGGTGCAACCAAAGAATCGGATGTCCCATTGCTTGCAGAACATCTTTACCTTTCTGATACAGGTGGAAACTATTATGAAGGAACAACTGATATTACGAGAACAATTGCGCTTGGAGAAATCAGCCCGGAATTAAAGCTACACTTTACAGCAGTAACAAGGGGGATGATTAATTTATCAATGGCTAAGTTTTTGCAAGGTGCTATCGGATACAATCTAGATATTCTTGCAAGAAGACCTATGTGGGATTTGGGCATTGATTACAAATGTGGTACAGGTCACGGAGTTGGGTATCTTCTCAATATTCACGAAGCGCCTACTGGTTTCAGGTGGCAGATTAATCCCCTTCGGGATGAAACGCATCCATTTGAGCCTGGAATGATTATCACAAACGAACCTGGCATTTATATTGAAGGTTCACATGGTATCCGTATTGAAAATGAATTGATTACCAAGTTATCAGAAAAGACTCAATTTGGTCAGTTTATGGAATTCGAGCCATGTACATTTGTTCCCATTGATTTGGATGCAATTGACCCAAGTCTAATGAACAACGAAGAGCGTAATTATTTAAATAATTACCACAAAATGGTATTCCAGACCATCGCACCTCATCTTTCGGATGAAGAACGTAGTTGGTTAAAAGAATACACAAGAGAAATCTAAAAAAAAGTTATTGGAGGATTTTGGAATTATGGGAGAAACAGCAGTAAAAAACAAAAAACCTTTTGGTTATTATGTTTGTTCATTATCATTTACAATTGAACGTATGGCATTCTATTCAGCAAAATGGTTGATCGCAATGTTTGTAGTAGCAACAGTAGCAAAAGGTGGTATCGGACTAACACCTGCAGATGGTGCTAAAATGACCGCTAACTTAGTAGCATTTACATATTTGGCTCCATTGATCGGTGGTTATTTATCTGACCATTTTATCGGCGCTAGATATTGTGTTCCAGTTGGTATGATTTTAATGGGACTTGGTTATCTTTGTGGATGGCAGGCACAGTCTGCTGCTATGGTTAATATTATGATTATTCTTGTATCAGTTGGTACTGGTTTATTCAAAGGAAATAACTCAGCAATCACAGGTAGACTTTTTGACGATCCTGACCAATTAGATGGTGCTTTTTCATTACAGTATTCATTTGTTAACATTGGTTCTTTTATTGGTACAACTGCAGTTGGTTTTATCGCAGTTGCTGCTGGTTACAGATTCTGTTTCTTGCTTTGTGGAATCTTAATGTTTATTGATGCTGTATGGTTTTTCTTTGGATCACGTTTCTTAGGTGAAGCAGGTAAAAAACCTTTTAAATTTGACAAGGCTTCTGAACATGCACATAAAGAAACAATTGAAAACAAACCACTTACAACTATTGAAAAGAAAAGAGTTGCTGCTATTGTTTTAGTATCTTTATTCTCAGTTATTTTCTGGATATTCTGGTACTTAGCATATATGCCAGTATATTACTACTGGGGTGGCGACAAAGGACTTGCAAACTGGATGATCGGAAGCTTCGAAATTCCTACTGCATGGTTTGATTCCTTGAATGCATTCTGCTGTATTACATTAGGACCAGTTCTTGGTGCAGTATGGTTTAAACTTTCAAAGAGACCACAGGGCGATTTAAGTATGTTTAAGAAAACTGCTCTTGGTTTAGTATTACTTGGCGTTTCTTATGTAGTATTTGCTTTGGCTGATGTTACAAGAGGCGGCGGACAGGCTAGTATTTTATGGATCTTAGCTTTTGGTATCTTATTGTCTTTAGGTGAAATGGTATTCTCTCCACTTGGAAACTCTTTTATCTCAAAATTTGCACCAGCTAAATTATTATCAGTTATGATGGGTGTATGGATCTTCTCTATCTTCATCTCTGGTAAATGTTATGGTTACTTATATGAATTTACATTGAAATTTGATTTCTCAACTGTATACTTCATTATTGCAGCAATTGCAATTATAAGTGGTGTCATCCTTGCTATCATGGATAAACGTTTAAATCGTTTAGTTGTTGAAGACGAAAAATAATAATTTATAAAAATAAAAATCAGCCACTTTCAAGTGTTATTGCTTGAAGTGGCTGATTTTTATTTAATTTATTTCTGGAATCTTATTAACTGCTACTACTAATGCTTCTATGGATGCTTTGATAATATCTGGATCAATTCCGACTCCCCAGTAAATTATATCGTGGGATTTGATTCCTACAAAGGCAACTGCTTTCGCAGAAGAACCACTTGCTTGAGAATGTTCTTCATATGCCATTAATTCATATTCAATCCCAAAATATTGTTGGATGGCATTACTAACTGCATCCAGGCGTCCGGTTCCATGTCCGATAATTTCATCATTTTTCCCACAATGATGAATGGTAGTATTGGTGGTAATGCCATCTTCCTGATGAAAATGACAAGCTTCAATTTGGAAAATATTCTTTACGGATAGATAATGCTCTTCAAATATTTGATATACATGTTCCGGAGTCAATTCCTTATGTGCTTTATCGGAAATATCTTTGACCACATATCCGACTTCTTCTCTCATTTGCTCAGGCAGGCTAATGCCAAAGTTTTGTTTGAGAATGTAATTTACACCACCCTTACCAGACTGGCTGTTAATACGTATGACATCGGAAGCATAAGTTTTCCCTACATCTTTTGGATCAATAGGCAGATAAGGTACTGTCCAGGTATCCAATTGTTTTTCTTCCCGCCAAGCCATTCCTTTGGCAATGGCATCTTGATGGGATCCGGAAAAAGCAGTAAAAACTAAATCACCAGCATAGGGCTGCCTGTCATAGACTTTCATTCGGGTCAAAGATTCATAGGTGTCACAGATTGCCTGAATATTAGAAAAATCAAGTCCAGGATCGACTCCATGAGAATACATATTCATAGCAACGGTAATCAAATCAACATTTCCAGTACGTTCTCCGTTACCAAATAAGGTTCCTTCGATTCGGTCTGCTCCAGCAAGCACACCTAATTCTGCATCGCATACCCCACATCCTCTGTCGTTGTGTGGATGCAAACAAAGAATCACTTCATTTCGATAATTAAGATGCTTGTGAATATATTCCACTTGACTGGCAAATACATGAGGCATGGCATTTTCGACTGTGGTTGGAATATTAATAATTGCTTTTCGATCTGTGGTGGGTTTCCAGACATCTAACACTGCATTGCACACTTCTAGTGCATAATCAACTTCTGTTCCCGGAAAACTTTCCGGACTATATTGAAAGGTGAAATTACCATCGGTTTCTTCCGCCAATTCTTTTAGAAGCTTTGCTCCTTCTATGGCAATTTCTTTGATGCTGGATTGTGATTTTTTAAATACTTGTTCTCTTTGTGCTACAGACGTAGAATTATATAAATGTACAATGGCATGTGGAGCACCTTCTACTGCGTCAAAGGTTCGTTTGATAATATGTTCCCTGGCCTGTGTCAACACTTGAATGGTCACATCCTCCGGAATCATCCCGTCTTCTATGATTCTTCTGATAAACTGATATTCTGTCTCAGATGCTGCAGGGAATCCTACTTCAATCTCCTTGAAACCAACCGATACAAGTAATTGGAAAAATTTTACCTTTTCATCAATACTCATTGGTTCAATGAGAGCCTGATTGCCATCCCGCAAATCTACACTGCACCATATGGGTGCTTTACTAATATAATCTGCCTTGACCCAGTCATAAGTGACTTTGGGAGGCATAAAATAACTTCGTTGATATTTCTGGACATTTTTCATACTTCACTCCTCTTTCGCGTTTGATTTTACTTTTAACATATGATACCACATCTATTTCAAGATAGAAAGTAAAAACGTATACTTTAGCAAGTTAATTCTGCATTTCATACAATTGAAAGACTTTTTGAAAACACCAAGTAAAATTAATTTGCTCAATCGTATCTAAAGCAATCAGACTTTCAGAGTGCCATTCATTTTTATTTAGCAGATATTTGATTTGTCCTATTTTTTCTCCTTTTTGTATGGGAGCTTTTATGGCTTTTGGATATTTATATTGTAGCTCTATTTGATCATTCTTAGAAAGCAGCATAGTTTTATCTTCCTTTTGAATTCCTATTTTAAGCAAAGCAGATTCACCTAATTGAGAAGTTTGGCCATTTAATACTAAAATAGGATTAAGATCATTTGTTTTTTTGGAAAAATCGGTGATATTTTTCAACTCATAATGCGCTATTCCATATTCCATAAGAGTTTTTGTATCCATCCACTTGTTATTTTTTTGATTGGGCCATCCACAGGCTAATAAAGACACAATAAAGGTCTTCCCATCACGCTCTAAAGCTCCTACATAGCAATATCCTGCTTCCCCGGTAAATCCGGTTTTTCCAGTCATGGCACCATCCATCATTTGTAAAAATGCATTATGGTTATTACATAGATAAGACGAAGTCTTGGAACAATCTACAAAACTATGGACAGGTGTCTGTGTGATTTCAAGAAATTCCATACGTTTTGGTGAATGCTGGATACAATATCTCATGATAAGAGCTAAGTCTGCCGCCGTTGTACCATGACTGTCTGTTTCGTTAGAAGCATCTAGTCCATTTGGTGTAATGAAATAAGTGTTTTTGCATCCTATAGATTGTGCTTTCTGGTTCATAAGCTTGGCAAATCCTTCCACAGTTCCACCTATATGTTCTGCAATTGCTACTGCAGTATCATTATGAGATTCCAGCATTAGAGAATAAAGCAGATCCTTCATATAAAACTGCTCCTGCACCTTCATACCCAAATGTACTTTAGGCTGTATAACAGCTTCTTTACTTACCGTTACAATGTCGGTAGGTTTACTTTGTTCCAATGCAAGAATACAAGTCATAATCTTGGTCGTACTTGCCATTGCTTTTTTTTCATATCCATTTTTTTCAACTAAAATACGCCCACTGTCAGCATCCATAAGAACGGCTGATTGGGCGTATAGTTCGTTGATTTCCTCTTGTGCATACAAAGTCTGGGTAAGGAGTAATAAGAGCAAGAAGCATAGTAGAATTCGTTTCAATGGCACATACCTGCACAGCGTATTAGTTATTACTATTCATATGCATAATTTTTGACACACATTACTAATACTCATATGAAAATATAAGAAATTAGATGTCCAGAGTTAACTGAACCTCATCTTCTGCTTCTGTTTTGAAATCTTCTAATTTAGTTGGATTTAAAATAGGAAGATCATCAATAGATGAAACTCGAAATCTGCGAAGAAATTCTTCTGTAGTTCCAAAGACCAGTGGTCTTCCAGGAGCATTGAGTCTTCCTACTTCATGCACTAAATTATATTCTATTAATTTGTTCATAGCATGATCCGCTTTTACACCACGAATTTTTTCTATTTCCAGTTTTGTGATAGGCTGCTTGTAGGCAATAATAGATAAGGTTTCCAATAATACATCTGTGAGAACCTGTTTCTTTGGCTGCTTTGCAATACGTATTAAATATTCATATAAGTCCACCTTAGTACACATTTGAAAGGCATCTCCAAGTTCAATAATGTGTACACCTCTGTTTTCACTCTCATAGTGATCCATCATATTATGGATAATTTTTCTAGTGGTATTTTCATCATGTTCAATAGCAGTGGCTAATTGTGCTAATTCTACGGATTCGCCCATAGTAAATAAAATTGCTTCTATAATTCCTTCTAGTTTACTGATTCTCAAACTACTTCCTCCATATTATCTAGACCAATGAAGTAATAAAAATATCATCAAAGGTATGTTCTTGTTGTATGGTTATCTTTCCGACCTTCATTAATTCTAAAATTGCTAAAAATGTTACCACCATATGCATTTTTGATTTTTGATTTTCCAGTAATTCACGATAACTGAATTTATGATATTTGGATGCATAAGCCTCTACAAAACTCAATTTTTCTGCTAAAGTTACTTCTTCTTTTTCAATTTGACCAAAGGTGCTTCTTACTGGATCTACTTTATCTTCTTTTCGTTTCATTACATCTTTAAATATATCATTTAATTGATGTAAGGTAATACCCTCTAATAAAAGGTCTAAATCAACGGGCTTTTTGTATGTCAGCACCTCCTCTGGTATGGTAGGAGGTTTATATAACATTTGTTCCGCTTCCATTTGACGATCTCTTAGTTCATATGACATATATTTATACATTTTATATTGAAGTAATTGTTCTACTAATTCTTGTCGCGGATCTTCTTCTGCTCCATCTTCATTTTTTTCCTTTGGAAGAAGCATGCGTGATTTAATATCCAAAAGAGTTGCTGCCATTAGTAGAAATTCACTCATAACATTAATATCACTTTTTTCCATTGCATGAATATAGTCCATGTATTGTTTTGTGATTTCAACAATAGGAATATCATAGATATCAATTTTATTTTTTTCTATTAAATGCATAAGTAAATCTAATGGTCCCTCAAAAGCTTCCAGTTTTACCGGTATTCCCATAATTATCTTATCCTATCTATTATTTTCCATTTAAATGTAACATCACTACTTCTGCTGGATTAAACAGACGAAGCTTAATGGTATGATTACCCAATCCTCTGCTTACAACCACGGTAGAATGATCTACGTTATAAATACCTCCTGAAAATCGAGGAAATAGTTTGACCTGAGGTGACATAATTCCACCAACAAATGGAATCCTTATAATTCCGCCATGTAAATGACCAGAAAGAACTAAATCAGCACCCCATTTTACATAGGTATCAGCATGAACTGGATTATGTGCCAAAAGTATTTGATAATAAACCATACTGGATTTTCCGATTTTTTCTTCTATTTCATTTACACTTAGTTGACAATGATTAAATGTGTCATAGTAGAATAAGGGAATCTCTAATCCGGTAATCAAAGCTAATTCACTATCCCAGTCTCGAACGTAGGATGTATTTTCTAACATAATTATTCGATTATTGGTCAATGTTTTTCTGTATTTATCATATGCAAAACCATATTCCTGTGGTTTTTCTCTCATACGCTGTTCATGATTGCCATTTGCACAATAAACAGGAGCAATCATAGATAATTGTATCATGAATTTTTCTGCTGTAGTGTAAGGAATATCCCGTTTTCCAATCAGCATATCACCGCCGACAAGTATTAAATCAGGGGCTTCTTCCTTTATTTTTTTTATTAATTTTTCATTGCTTTTTCCATAAACGGTGTTATGCAAATCACTTAAAAACATAATATTTAAATCTGTTTTTCTCCTACTTAGTTTTGGAGATTTAATTTGATAATGTGTTACTTTAAAGGTATGTGTCTCTCTCACTATCTCTAAAAAAATTATCAAAATCAATATAAATATGATTATCATTTTATTTCCCCACTTTTATACTCTTTTGTACCTTGTTCATTATATAATTTTTCCTTGGTTTTTACAAGAAAAAGCTCTCTAATATCTGAAATAAGGCAGTTTTATAGTTTATTTCAGATACTGCTGTCTTGGCTAGAATTGGAATATGTCCGATAGGGGTTTTCCCAATATAATAGTGAACTTCTCCGATTTGATCTCCTTTTTTCACTGGTGCTTGTAATTCTTTCTTTAGTTTTATTTTTCGTGAAATTTGTTTCATGTCTGCTCCTGTAGTCTCAATGTATTGAAAAGGCTTAAGAAGTTCACCTGTTACCGATTTTTTGACACCATGTTTAATAGACACAGGAGACATTTTTAATTTTTGGTGATCGATATATTTGCTGCATGTTTCAAAACCATAATTTAACAATGAGGTGGCATCAGCAAATCTTGTTTTGGGGTCTGGTGCAGCCATAATAACTGCAATCAATTCCATATCGTTTTTCTTTGCTGTAGCTGAAATACAAAACTTAGCATTGTTTGTAGATCCGGTCTTTAATCCAGTAGTGTATTCGTATTGACGAATTAATTTGTTTGTATTAGTTAAGCCGAATTCACTATTGCCCTTTGCTGTTGTATGAATAATATTTTCCATCCATATCGTTGAATAATCGTGTATCTGAGGATAATCAACAAGAAGTTCTCTAGACATGAGTGCAATATCTTTGGCAGTGGTTAGGTGTTGTTTTGCATCTAACCCATTACAATTTACAAAATTTGTGTTATTCATTCCGAGTTCTTTGGCACGTAGATTCATGTTCTTGACGAATTCCTCTTCTGTTGTGGCAATGTGCTCAGCTATTGCTACACAGGCATCATTAGCAGAAGCAACGGCAATACATTTTATCATAGTATCTACATTCTGAGTTTCACCTGGTTCAAAAAAGACCTGGGAACCTCCCATAGAAGCAGCATATTCTGATACGGTAACCATGTCTTCCAATTTGATTTTATGCTCTTGTAACGCATCAAAAATTAATAGTAGTGTCATAATCTTTGTAACGCTTGCTGGAGGAAGTTTCTCATCTGCATTTTTTTCAAAAATGATTTGTCCTGTAGAGGCTTCTACAAGTATAGAAGATGGAGAACTGATAGCTATTTCTGAGGCATCCGTATTTATCGGTTGTAAAAAGATACTTTGCAGTATAAGAACAAAAGAAAAACATACTGACAGGATTGTTTTCATTGAACAACTCCTTTTTTCATCGTCTACTATTATTGTAATATCATAAGTATTAAAATATGACTTTAAAATTAAAAAAACCGGCAACAAGATGCCGGTTTAAAATCTTCCTATTTTTGCTAATATCATTTCCTTAAATTCATAAACATTGTCAGGAATACAATCCTTCTTTTCGGTGTATAGTGAAATTAAAAAGTCAAGGGTAAATACAATTAATAAAATACTGCCAACTATCCGTCCTATTTCAATAGGTATATAGTCAACAAACATCATAATATAATTCTGTAAAAATCCAAATAAAGCAATGGTATATATACCCCATGCGATTGAACTTTCCAAACACAGAACTCCTTTGTAATTAAAAGGTTTTTCTGTATAATCCCACCAAATTTCTCCAAACATCCGTTTCATAATATGAGCAGTTATTAATTCTATAAAGGTCGCTAAAATAGAACCCATAAAAAATAAAATTACTACATTATCACTATATGGTCGTAAAATAAAAAAAACGGTCAATGCACCGACTCCATAAATCGGGCAAAAGGGACCTTTTGCAAATCCTCGATTTGTTAATTTCTTATTACAAATTGACATAAATATTGATTCAATTAACCATCCTAACATACTATAGGTTAAAAACCAAAGTATAACATGGTAAGCGTTGTAACCAAATATGATTTTTTCCCACATAAATTCAACCCTTTTCTTAGAACTTTTTAAATACACATTAAGCCTTTTGAATAAAACGTAAAAAGGGAGTGTGTTTGGACACCCCCTTTATTCTGCACATATTAGTTAAATTTACGTTTTCTAGCAGCTTCAGATTTCTTTTTACGTTTCACGCTTGGCTTTTCGTAATGTTCTCTCTTACGAATTTCTTGTTGAATACCAGCTTTTGCGCAGTTTCGTTTGAATCTACGTAAAGCGCTATCTAACGTCTCGTTATCTTTTACAATTACATTTGACATAGTCTCACACCTAACCTCCCCTCCAGTCCTATATTGTGCACCATACGACTGTTTGGGTATTTTTCTTGTTGCACTATCTTAGATTATACCATATTTTAGATATTCGTCAACTGTTTATTGACAATTTTTAAAAACTTCTTCCACCACCACCATGAGAGCCGCCATTTGAAGAAGAATAAGAAGAGTTGTCGCCAAATCCATCCGAATGATCTGACTTTTCAATTCGTCGTTTGGTCACGAATTTTCGTACAAAATTGTCTTCTTTTACACTTAATATTAATTTACTGTTTTCACGGAATGGATAATTATCTCCAGTAATTTTCATACTATATGTGTGGGTCACGCGGAAGAATATTATTACAAATAAAAGGATGCTAATAGCTGCCGCAGCCAAAATCTCCCACCACAGCAAAGCTTTATGACGAATCATAGAATCTGTTTTCACATCATAACTGGCAGCATTTGAGGGAACCCCTTTTTCGTAGAAATCTGTAATATCATCTAAAGCGGCCATAATCCCCATATTGTAATCATCATCTGACAGATATTCATATGCATCATCTAATATAGTATCAATACGAGTGTCGGTTAAGTACTCTCTCATATATCCACGAGTATACACATAAATCTCCCGATCTTCCATATTTAGAAGGATGAGAACACCACTCATTCCTTCCCCTTTTCCAAGCTTATGATTGACATAATATTCATCTGCATATTCCCGACTGTCCATCCCCTGCATATCATTAGAAGTTACTACAATGGTATCCATTTCTGTATAAGTTATTATTTCTTGAATATAAGCTTCCATTTCAGTAATTTCTTCAGCTGTCAAAATGTGAGCGTCATCAAAAACTTTTGTATTCAAAGGTTCAGACTGGGCAAAAGTGGTTAAAGAAACCAAGAATAAAGAAACAGTCAATCCTAGTAACCAGATATGGGCTTTTATTTTATTTACCATATAAACCACCCCCCTATTAAAAGTAAAGTAAATAGGATGAATGCAATAATTCCACAATACATGCATAATTTTTTATAATCCACCGGCAACTCACCACAAATTTTCTTGGTCTGTCCATTCATAGCATAATAATAGAATTTACCTGACTTTTGGTAGGTTAAAACCCAAACAGGAAGTAATACATATTCCCAAGAAGAATGTTCGGCAGTCAATTCCAAGTGTTCCATTTGTACAGTGGAATAACCACTGATACTTTCGCGAAGAATAATATCAGCATATTTGTTCATCTCATCATCCATTGCCTGCTGAAGGTCCGCCTGTTCCATATCTCTTTTTTCTGCTTGAAATCCAGTTAAATAACCCATGGTAAATGGTTGCATTTTGAGGGTTTGAAAAGGCATTACTCCTTCCACTAACTTTTTATTGGCTTTTTGCAGCGCATTTTTACTTAAATCTTCAAAATGTATTGCACCTTTACGAACAACATCGAATTGATTTGTCTCCGTATATTCAATATCTCCAGTTTCCCATACTCTAATTTTATTTGCTTTTGCCTGGGCATCAACTTTTACATCACAATCCATCACCCAGTAAGGAAAATAAATACCGGTAATTTTATCAATTTGATCCTTAGAAAAAAATTGCTTTGGAACAAATTTCTTGGATTTAATCCAGTCAAAGAAAAGTTGAATAGCTTCTTGTTTATCTATCATAAATGGTACAATTTTATTTGGTAAAAAGTTGCCATCTAATTTACCAGATAAGATAACTGGATTGTGGCAATAATAACAAAAGGTTGCTGCTGTAGTCTCATCGGTTATAATTTCGGCTCCACAGCTTGGACAATTATAAATCATTGCTTCTTGTGAGGCGTCTGGTTGAGAATCTTCTTGCTTTGGTTGTGAATCCCCATGTTCTTCCTGACTAATCTTTTGCAACTCACTTTCTGTAAAGTGGCTCATACAATAGGGACATTCATATTGTTGTGTGTTGGGGTTGAATAAAATTTCACCAGCACAATTCGGACATTTGTATGTTAACACAGCCATCTTTTGTACCTCCTTTTCATATGAAGTAATGTAAAGTTAAGTATGATATATTAGTTTATTTGCGTTGCTAATATTTCTTTCGCTTTTTCTAATGCTGCTTCAATTCCCTGTGGATTTTTACCACCGGCCTGGGCCATATGTGGACGTCCGCCGCCACCACCGCCTACACATCCTGCAATGGACTTAATTAAATTGCCTGCATGAGCACCCTTGCTCATTGCACCGTCGGTTGCCGTAGCCATAAGATTCACTTTATCATCTACAACAGAGGCAATAACAATGACACCTTCTGACAATTTTTCCTTTAATTGGTCACCTAAATCCATAAGATTGTGCATTTGAACACCCTCTACTTTAATCGCAAGTAATTTTACACCATGAATCTCAACTACCTGATCCATAACATCTCCCATTGCATCTTTTGCCAGCTGGCTCTTTAAGCTCTCATTTTCACTATGAGCAGCTTTTAATTCCAGAAGAAGTCCTTCTATTTTATCTGATAATTGTTCTGGTGCAGCTTTTACTAATGCGGCAGCCTGATTGATCTTATTTTCTAATTTCTGATAATAATTCATAAGACCTTTAGAAGTAAATGCTTCAATTCTACGTACTCCAGCTGCAACTCCAGTTTCTGAATGAATTTTAAATGCCATAAGAGAACCAGTATTGGATACATGAGTTCCCCCACAGAATTCTTTGGAAAAATCACCCATACTGACTACTCGTACAATATCACCATATTTTTCGCCAAAGAGGGCTGCTGCTCCGGTTTTTCGTGCTTCTTCAATTGGCATATTAACAGCCTGAACAGGAAGTGCTTCCCAAATTTCTTTATTTACAATTGCTTCCACTTGTTTTAATTCTTCGGATGTCATAGCTGAAAAATGAGTAAAATCAAACCGTAACCGTTCCGAATTCACACTGGAACCAGCCTGTTCTACATGATTTCCAAGGACTATTTTCAATGCTTTTTGTAATAAATGTGTGGCACTATGGTTTCTCGCGGATAGGAATCTTTTTTCTTCGTTGACCTCTAAAGATACAACATCATCCACCTTAATCATACCTTTTGTTACGTTCCCAAGATGTCCTATTTTTCCACCTAAAAGTTTCACTACATCTAAGACTTGAAATTCACCCTCTGTGGTACGAATTACACCATGATCTGCCTCTTGTCCCCCACTGGCTGCATAAAATGGAGTTTCGTTTACAAATAAGGTTCCTGTTTCCCCATCAGATAGTGCATCTACTACTTCTGTTTCAGAAGTGAGTGCCGTAATAACAGATTCGTGAATCAATGTATCATAGCCTACAAAAACAGAAGTTAATTTTGGATCAAGAGATTCATAAACAGTGGAATCAGCTCCCATATAGTTGGTTATTTTTCTGTGATCTCTTGCGGTAGTTCTTTGAATTTCCATAGCCTTTTTAAAACCAGCTTCATCAATACTTAGACCCTTTTCTTCAAAGATTTCCTTTGTTAGATCAATTGGGAAACCATAGGTATCATATAATTTAAAGGCAGCCTCTCCAGAAAGTATAGTTTCACCTTTTTCTTTCATTTCTTGTTCCATATCTGTCAAAATTAAAAGTCCCTGGTCAATAGTCTGGTTGAATTTATCTTCTTCTTTGCTGACTACATTAAAAATGAAATCTTTCTTTTCTTCTAATTCAGGATAGCCATCTTTGGAACCTTGTATTACGGTATCACAAAGCTCAGTTAAGAATTTCCCCTTTATTCCAAGCAATCTTCCATGTCGGCAGGCTCTTCGTAAAAGTCTGCGAAGTACATAGCCTCTTCCTTCGTTAGAAGGCATGATTCCATCTGAAATCATAAAACTTACGGAACGAATATGATCAGTAATCACACGAATAGAAATATCTGTTGAAACATCCTTTCCATAAGCAGCATGTGCCAAACGTTCCACATGTTCACGAAGTGCTTTGATGGTATCAATATCGAAAATAGAATCCACACTTTGTACAACAACTGCCAAACGTTCTAATCCCATTCCTGTATCAATATTCTTCTGCTCTAATTCGGTATAATTACCATTTCCATCATTATCAAACTGAGTAAATACATTATTCCAAATCTCCATATAACGATCACATTCGCAGCCTACGGTACAATCTGGGCTTCCGCAGCCATACTGCTCGCCACGATCATAATATACCTCAGAACAAGGTCCACAAGGTCCACAACCATGCTCCCAGAAATTATCTTCTTTTCCCATTTTAAAAATACGTTCTGGTGCAATTCCAATTTGGTGTTCCCAAATGTCAAATGCTTCATCATCTTCTAAATATACGGACGGATAAAGTTTATCCGGGTCTAATCCAACCACTTTCGTTAAGAATTCCCAAGTCCAAGAGATAGATTCTTTCTTAAAATAATCTCCAAAAGAAAAATTTCCAAGCATTTCAAAAAAGGTACCGTGTCTTGCTGTTTTTCCAACATTTTCAATATCACCAGTACGAATACACTTTTGACAGGTAGTTGCCCGTTTGTTTGGTGGAATTTCCTGACCGGTAAAATATGGCTTAAGTGGTGCCATCCCTGAATTAATCAATAAAAGACTGTTATCATTATGTGGAACTAAGGAATGACTTTTCATAATAAGATGATCTTTACTTTCAAAATATTCCAAAAACATCTTCCTTAGTTCATTGACTCTGTATTTTTCCATTTCTTCCTCCTAAAATTTCATGTTATATTCTTTGTCTTACATTCGATCATACATTGCTTCATATTGCTTAGCAGAATTTTTCCAGGAAAAGTCCTTTTCCATTCCGCGTTCTACTATTTTATTCCAATCCCTTTTTTTATCATAATAAATTCGTTGTGCATATCGAATGGCTCCTAACATTTCATGAGCATTGTAATTAGCAAAACTAAATCCGGTTCCTGTTTTTTCAAATTCATTATAAGGTTCTACTGTATCCTTAAGTCCACCAGTTTCACGTACAATTGGTACAGTGCCATAACGTAAACTCATTAACTGGCTTAATCCACATGGCTCAAATAAAGAAGGCATCAAAAATGCATCACAGGACGCATAAATATTATGAGACATTTTTTCTGAATAATAAATATTTGCAGATACCTTCATATTGTATTTCCACGCAAAGTGGCGGAACATATTTTCGTATTTTTCTTCCCCCGTACCCAAAACAACAAGTTGAATCTCATCCTGGCATAATTCATCCATGACATAGGCAATTAAATCCAATCCTTTTTGATCAGTCAGTCTAGATACGATACCAATCATAAATTTCTTTGGGTCTTTTTCCAAGCCTAATTCTTCCTGAAGTGCTATCTTATTTTTAACTTTCATTTTTCTGAAATTGGTAATCGAATATGTCTTAGAAATAAAGTTATCTGTTTCAGGGTTATATTCTTGATAATCAATTCCATTTAAAATACCGTTTAAACTTCCTGCTTTTGCACATAGCAATCCTTCTAATCCTTCACCAAAAAAGGAGGTTTTAATTTCCTGAGCATATGTTCTGCTGACGGTAGTAATAGCATCGGCATATACCAGTCCACCTTTCAGGTAATTGGCATCTTTATATGCCTCCAATTTATCAGGTGTAAAATAGTAGGAAGGTAATCCTGTAATATCCTGTACAGTTTTTGTATCCCATACTCCTTGGAACTTTAAATTATGTATGGTCATAATTGTTTTTATTGTTCGATAAAATTCGCCGCCATAGCGGAAATTATCAAGATAAACAGGAATTAATCCTGTCTGCCAATCGTGACAATGTATAATGTCCGGTTTAAAATCAATAATGGGAAGCATACTTAAAACTGCTCTAGAAAAAAAAGCAAACTTCTCAATATCTTCGTATATATTACCATAGGGTTGATATCCTGAAAAATAAAATTCATTATCTACAAAATAAAATAAAATTCCATTATATTCTAATTCCAAAATACCCACGTATTGGCTTCTCCATGATAGCTCCATATAAAAATGTGTTTTATATTCTAACTGGTCAATCCATTCCCCTTTCATACATAAATACTTGGGAAGTACGACACGAATGTCATATTTATCTTTATCACAATATTTAGGTAAAGTTCCGACAACATCAGCCAAACCCCCAGTTTTAATAAATGGTATTGATTCCGAAGCTACAAATAATATTTTTTTCATAAGTCTCCCTCCATCCTCTGAATACTCTCTTAACATATTATATCGTATTTTCGTCATCTTGGAAAGTTTTATCTATATTTATGTTCTAATCGTATGGTGTCAGCAATCAAAGCAATGAATTCAGAGTTCGTTGGTTTACCTTTTCCATTACTTACGGTATAGCCAAATAATTCATCTATCGTATCTAATTTACCTCTGCTCCATGCCACTTCAATAGCATGTCTAATGGCTCTTTCGACTCTGCTGGAGGTTGTTTGATGCTTTTTCGCTACGGTTGGATATAGAACTTTTGTAATTGCATTTAGAACATCCATATCTTCGACCGCCATGGTAATGGCATCTCTCAAATAATGATAGCCTTTGATATGAGCAGGAATACCTATATCATGAATCATATCAGTAATATAATTTTCTAAATCTCTTTCTCCATATTGCTTTTTTAGTGGCTCTATTGTATTTTTTGATTCGGCGCTTATCATTGATTTACTGGCAAGTTTGATTCTGCTAAGTAGTGTTGCATTATCAAAAGGCTTCATAATATAGTAATTTGCGCCAAGTTTAAAGGCATCTTCTGTAATGTTTTCCTGTCCTATAGCTGTAACGACAATAAAATCTGGATGTTTTTGCATATCTTTGTCATTATTTACCTTATCCATAACGCTTAATCCATCCATTTTTGGCATAATCAAATCCAATAGTACAACATCTGGCTGTTTGTTTTTGATTATTTGATACATATCTTCTCCGTTGTTTGCCTTCCCAACTAGAGTCAGGTCTTTGTCGTTTGTAATGATCTCATCTAAGATATCTAAAATTCTTTCATTATCATCAGCTATAGCAACATTTAACAAATCCATGATTTAAACCTCCATATAAATCCATAGATTGAAACGACACCACTTGGTTATTATAATATGCAAGTATTTACATAAGCAAGCACAACAATATTGCTAGTTTCGACAACCTTTGTGTTTTATTTATAATTTTGAGTTATTCGACATGATTCAACATATTTTCTATGAAAATACCATATCCTTTTTTGTTGTCTTGTACAAAAACATGGGTTACTGCGCCGATAAGCTTTCCATTCTGCAAAATGGGACTTCCACTCATGCCCTGTATGATTCCACCTGTAATATCCAGTAATTCTTCATCTACAATTTCTAGTATAATTCCTTTGTTTATCTCTTTTTCCTGTAAGTTTATTTTTGTAATTAAGATGTCAAAATCTTTTAATTCACCATGAATAAAGCAACGAATTGTAGCTTTACCTTCTACTATTTCTTCCTTACTTCCGACGGATAAAGGGGTATTTATTGAAAAAAGTTTGTCAATCTTTTCGACTTTTCCATATATACCGGAATCTGTATTTTGGGTAATTGTTCCTAATACATTATAGTTATTATATACAATAATTCCTTCCATTCCACCAGGGGTTCCTGTTTTCCCTTTTCGAATAGAACTAATATTGGTTTCATATAATTTTCCTTCTGAGATTTCTACTAATTCATTGGTATCTACATCATTTATTCCATGTCCTAAGGCACCAAATCTAGATTGACTGTCCAAAAAGGTAATGGTCCCAAGTCCCTGAACATTATCACGTACCCAAATCCCAAGCTGATAATTTTTTTGTTCAGATTCTATGGCATCAAAAGCGATTTCAATAGGTGTTCCTTTTCTTCGTATCTTTAATATAAGATGTTTCTCTGTTAATGCTTCGACAGCATTTACAAGTTCTTTCTTTTCTGTTATTACAATATTATTTATACCCGTAATATAATCACCGGATTTGACTAAATGACAGGCCGGTTCATAAGTTAAGCCATCCAATCCTTTCACTTTATCTGTTCCAAGAACCAAGACACCATCTGTCTCCATGTATATACCAACAGGCATTCCACCAGGTATAAGCAAGTCTTCATTTACGTTATGAATACTAACTTCTTTTTCTTCATTAGCGCTACCAGTATTCGTGTTTAATAATCCCATAATAATGGTAACTGTTATTAGACAATATATAATATAACGTTTTTTCATTTTCTCCATCCTTCCTGCTGCGTTTATGATTAAGTTCGGATTTTTACATAAAAAAAGAATATCAATTTGATATCCTTTTTTAGTATATGAGATTTTGAAAATTAAACACTTGTTTTATTTTGCACTCTTTGCCAATTCTTTCATTTCCACTGCACTTTGTATCATGGCATCAGTAATCTTTGAACCACCTAAAATACGACTTAATTCCTGAATGGATTCCGTCTCGTTTAGAAAATGAATTTCTGTTTTGGTTATATTTCCTTTTACTTCTTTTTTTATGATATAATGAGCATCAGCCATGGCTGCAATTTGTGCTAAGTGGGTAATGCATATGACCTGATGATTTCGACCGATTACTGCCATCTTCTCTGCCACCTTACTTGCAGTGCGGCCACTGATACCAGTGTCTATCTCATCAAATATCAAGGTTTCGATGTCATCATTATCCGCTAAAACTGTTTTAATGACCAACATAATCCTAGACAATTCACCGCCAGAAGCTACATTTCCAAGAGGTTTAATGGGTTCTCCTGGATTAGTGGAAATCATAAATTCAACCTCATCTCTTCCGTTAGAAGTACATTCATCTAAGTTTTTAAAAGAAAGATCGAAAGCGACATCTATGAAATTTAAATCTAAAAGACCTTGTTTGATTTTTTTACCAAAAGAAATAGCATACTTTTTCCGCGCTTTTGTTAATGTCTCTGAAATTTTATCCAAAGTAATTTTACTTGCAGCATATTCTTTTTTTAGATCATCTATATATAAATCATAATTTTGCAATTGTAATAGTTTTTCTTCTTTTTTTTCACAATATGCAAGAATATCAGAAATTTCTGTTCCATATTTACTCTTTAAATGATTGATTATATTTAAACGAGTCTCAATTTCTACAAAGTCTGCTTCGGAAAATTCTAACTGTGTTCCATAATCTGCTAATTCCCGATTGAAATCGTTTAATAGTCCATCAATTTGTACTAATTGTTCATAGAGAGCTTCGGCTTCTTGATCATAAGCTGACACATCCTGTAAAGCTCGTATTCCACGGCTGATATTGTCGCTGGCATTCACTTCATCTGATTCTGCAGTAAAGTTATATGCTTCTTTTACACCTTCTATAATTTTCTTTGCATGAGTCATACGCTTGAATTGTTGTTCAAGCTCCGTATCTTCATCTATTAATAAATTGGCACTTTTTATTTCTTCTATTTCATGTTCCAAAAAAAGGAGTTCTTTTTTCCTGGTTTCTTCATCTAACTGATTTGTTTCCAATGAATGACGGTATTTAGAAAAGGTGGCATATGCCTTTGAAACTTCTAGTTTTAAGGGTTCTATTTTTTCTTTGCCAAAATCGTCTAAAATAGAAAGATGGTTTTTTTTGTATAATAGGGATTGATGTTCATGCTGACCATGTATGTCAATTAAAATACTAGAAACCTCTTTTAGGGTTTTCATATTTACTGTTTCACCATTGATTTTACTGACACTACGTCCATCCATTAGCTTACGGCTTAAGATGATTTGACCTTCTTCTGGAAAGATGTCAAGAGCTTTTAAGCATTGAATTTGTTTTACATTTTCTAATTGAAAGCACAATTCAACCAATCCAAATTCAGCTCCTTGTCGAAGCATATCAGCAGAATATCTACCTCCTAATGCCAAATTTACAGATCCTAAAATAATGGACTTTCCTGCTCCAGTTTCTCCAGTCAAAATATTTAGGCCCGACTTAAATTCCACGTCAATTTCATCAATTAATGCTAAGTTTTTTACATGCAGATTTCGTAACATTCTTTTCTCCTAGGCAACTATTTTACGGATTTTATCCATCACATTTATTGTTTCTTCTACACTTCTGATTGCACACATAATTGTATCATCACCAGCAATACAACCCACAACTTCTGTCCAATTCATTGCATCAATTGCTGCAGCTACCGCCATGGCCATTCCGGCTACTGTTTTTATTACTAAGATGTTCTGTGCCATTTCCATTGTGTGAAATCCATCTTTTAGAACACGTATATATTTTGCACTCATATCACTGTCTTTGGAATGTAAAATTGCATATTTTTGTTTTCCATTATCATTTGATACCTTTGTTAATTTCAAATCTCGAATGTCTCGTGAAACTGTAGCCTGTGTTACTTTCATTCCAGATTGATTCAGGAGCTCTGCCAATTCTTCCTGGGTCTCAATCTCCCTTTGATTTATTAATTCTACTATTTTAGCATGTCGGCTGCCTTTCATATACTAGTTTCCTTTCATTTTTTTTCTTAAGGTATCCAGAAAACTGACTTTACTAAGCTTAATCAGTTTTGTAATGGCTTCCGCTTTTTGAATTGTTATGGAATCACCAGTTTCTACATGAATCATTTTTGTTCCATCGAAACTTATACCAGCATGTTCAATACTTCCATCTCTTCCTGGTCCTATTTCTATAGTAATTTCATCTTCAGCAGAAAGTACAATACTGCTGGTATTTAATGCATGAGAACAAATCGGTGTTAACACAATCATGGAAGCTGTAGGTTCAACAATGGGTCCTCCGGCAGAAATATTATATCCCGTAGATCCCGTAGGTGTTGATACAATCATTCCATCTGCCTGATAGGAATTTAATAATTCTCCATTTACATATACATTGACGTGTATAACTCTTAATTCTCCTAGTCTAGTTACTACAATATCATTCAGTGCAATATCTTCTGTTTGGTCATTAAGAACACCTTTTAACATCATTCGTTCTTCTATCATAGGCGTTTGTCTTAATAGTGCATCAATTCCAATTTCTATATGATGTACTTCTAATTCTGTTAAATAACCAAGCGTTCCTAAATTCACGCCTAGCAGGGGAACCGTATAATTTCGCAATTCTCTAGATGCCTGGATAAGTGTTCCATCACCACCAAGTACAATAACCCCATCCATATCTGCCACTTGGTTCATATTTACCAAATATCCCTCTTTGTTTCGTTCTCCCAAGATACAGATTCTGCCCTGCATTTCCAAATAATTTTTTACACGCATGGTAGTTTGAAAATTTTCATCTTTACTGGCATTTGTGATGATATAAAATTTCTTCATGTTGTTCCTCACTTTGCTAATGTCTCAAATGCTTTATCTACAACTTGTATCAGATCTGCCTTTATGGTATCAGATTGTATCTCGTTTTTTTGGAGATAAATCAAATATTCAATATTACCCTCAGGCCCTTTAATTGGTGAAAATTCTAAATCTAAAACTTCATAACCAATGGAAATGGCATAATTAATTACCTTTTCTATTACTTCATAATGAGTTGATTTCTCTCGTACAACACCTTTTTTCCCAACTTTCTCACGCCCCGCTTCAAATTGTGGTTTGATTAGTGCCACGACTTGCCCATTGCAAACTAGGTATTCATAGATAGGCTGTAAGACCTTTGTCAACGAAATAAAGGAAACGTCTATAGAGGAAAAGTCAATGGAATCAGCTAAATCAGTTGGAGTTACGTAACGTATATTGGTCTTTTCCATACATACGACTCGTGAATCTTGTCGTAATTTCCAGTCTAACTGACCGCGCCCTACGTCAATGGCATACACTTTTTTTGCACCGTTTTGCAGCATACAGTCAGTAAATCCACCGGTAGAAGAACCTACATCTGTGCAAATTTTATTTTCCAGTGAAATCTGAAAATTGGCAATGGCTTTTTCCAGCTTTAATCCTCCACGACTGACGTAGGGAAGTGGATTTCCTTTTACTTCAATTGTAACTGTTTCCGGAAAGGAAGTTCCTGCTTTATCTTCCCGCTGCCCTTCTACAAATACATTTCCTGACATAATAATCGCTTTCGCTTTTTCTCTGGATTCTGCTAAGTTTCGTTTCACTAACAGAATATCTAAACGCTCTTTCATTGCTTCCCCTTATCTTAAATATGCTGTAATGATTTTCTTTACAATGGTGTCTTGATCAAGCATAACTTCTTTTCTTAATACGTTTACATTCCCATGCTCTACGTATTCATCAGGAATACCAAAAGAGGCTACTTTCACAGATAGATCGGCCTTGGATACGTATGCTAAGACCTGTTCCCCATATCCACCAATTAATATATTTTCCTCAATGGTTACAAAAAGCTTATGAGTGGTAGACAATTCTTCTATTAATGCTTCATCAATTGGTTTGATAAAACGGGCATTGACTAATGTACAACTATATCCAATTTCTTTTAAAGCTTCACGTACTCCAACGGAAATAGCCATCATATGTCCTACTGAAAATATAGCAATACTGTCTTCTTCGTATAGTATTTCTGCTTTTCCATATACAATAGGGGCACGAAAATCAGCTAATTTTTCATATGCTTCACCTCTTGGATAACGAAGTGCAATTGGACCTTTATAATCAATGGCAAAACGGAGCATATCAGCAAGTTCCCATCTGTTTTTAGGTGATAGAATTGTCATATTTGGCATAGTGGACAGAAAAGATAAATCAAAGACACCCTGGTGTGTTTCACCATCGCTTCCAACCAAACCCGCCCGATCAACAGCAAATACTACAGAAAGATTCTGCAGACAGACATCATGAATAATCTGATCATAAGCTCGCTGTAAAAAAGAAGAATAGACAGCAAATACTGGTTTTAATCCTCCAGCTGCTAAACCGGCTGCAAAGGTTACAGCATGGGCCTCTGCAATTCCCACATCAAAGAAACGATTTGCATATTTTTGCTTGAATAATGCCAATCCGGTACCATCTTCCATAGCAGCTGTAATAGCTACTAATTTAGGATCTTTTTGTCCCATACTGCACATAACTTTAGAAAAAACATCCGTATAAGAATCTGTTGTAGGCAAGTTAAGTGCTTGTCCAGTTTTAATATCAAATGGTCCGGTTCCGTGAAATTTGGATGGCTCGGCTTCTGCCGGAGCGTAGCCTTTTCCTTTTTTGGTCAATACATGCACTAAAACCGTACCTTTTATTTTTTGTGATTCGCGTAAAGTCTTATAGATTTCTTTTAGATTGTGTCCATCTATAGGTCCTAGATAGGTAATACCCATATCTTCAAAAAACATACCAGGGACAAAGAGCTGTTTGATGCTGCTTTTAGTCTTTTGTACATAAGATACAATCTTTTGTCCTTTGCTTGGTATTTTATGAAGTATATTTTCTACTCCTGTTTTTAGGCCAGTGTATGCTTCCGCAGTTCTCAAGCTATCAAGATATCTAGACATTCCACCTACATTTTCGGATATTGACATATTATTATCATTTAATATAATAGTAAAATTACGTTTTAATCTAGATGCATTATTGAGAGCTTCGTATGCCATGCCGCCTGTTAAAGAACCATCACCAATTACAGAAATTACCTGATAATCTTCTTTTAATATTTCTCGGGCTTCTACATATCCAAGTCCGGCTGAAATAGAGGTAGAACTATGTCCAGTATCAAAAGCATCACAATCACTTTCGCCTCGTTTTGGGAAGCCACTCATTCCGCCATATTTTCTCAGATCATCAAAACCGTTTTTTCTTCCAGTTAAAAGCTTATGTGTATAAGACTGATGACCCACATCCCAAATAATTTTATCCTTTGGAAGATCTAATGCAAGATGCATAGCCATAGTTAATTCCACCACTCCTAGGTTGGAAGCCAAGTGTCCACCTGTCATACTGATTTTCTCAATCAGAAAGGAACGTATTTCTTCTGCTAATAGTGGTAAATCTTCTTTTCTTATTTTCTTAATATCGTTTGCCTGATTAATTTGTTCTAGTACCATATACGTACCTCTCTACTTTTCGCGATGTATCAGTGCTTCTAATAACCATTCTAAGTATGATGTATCGTGAATTTTTCTTGTTTTATTTATGTTGTCTGTAATCTGATGCAGTAATTGGATGGCTTCTTTGGAAAATCGAGCTACTTCATCTTTGGCACATGCTAGTCCTACTAAAGTGACATAGGTGGTTTTCTCATTTTTTTCATCACTGTGTGTGGGTTTTCCAAGAATTTCAGGGACACTGACAACATCCAAAATATCATCTTGGATTTGAAATGCAATGCCTATATTTTTTGCTATTTTTTCTATTGTTTGAATATCAGTTGAAGATGCACCTGATAAAATAGCTCCAATCATCATAGAACTTTCAATTAAAGCACTAGTTTTTAACTCGAATATAAAGTTTAAACGTTCCTTTGAAATGGAACTGCCAGAGCATTGAACATCTACTACCTGTCCACCAATCATACCATATATTCCAGCTTTTTTAGACAATACCTGAATTGCTTTTCCAATTAACTGTGCTTTGGCTGGTTCAAGATCAAATGACAAAGATGCTGTTTCAAACGCATAATTTAACAGGGCATCTCCTGCTAAAATCCCCATATCTTCTCCATATATAATATGGGTGGTCTTCTTGCCTCTTCGATAATCATCGTTATCCATTGCAGGTAAATCATCATGTACAAGGGAGTAGGTATGAATCATTTCAATGGCTGCCATAAATGGCTCTATAAGGGTTCCAGTTCCTCCAAATAGATGATATGTTTCCTGCATAAGCATAGGACGCAGTCTCTTTCCACCAGCTAATAGACTATACTCCATGGCTTCAATGATAGTCTTTTGGTAACCCTCTTGTTTCGGTAAATAAGATACAAGAATATCTTCTATTTTTTTTTGTTTGATTTTTTGTTGTTCTTCAAAATTAAAATTCATGGTTTTCTCCATTTTCATCTAACAAGATGACTTGTTTTTCTATGGTTTCTATTTTGTCATTGCATGCTTTAATAAAATCAATACCTTTATGATAAGAAGCAAAAGTATCCTCTAAGGAGAGCTTATCATCCTCAAGTTCTTTCACTACGTTATCTAGTGCTGCAAACAATTCTTCTAGTTTGATGTCTTCCATGAGTCTTCCCCCTGTTCTAATCCTGTAATCTTAGCATAAATGGAACCATCAGTTACACGAATGCTCACATGTTCTCCTATAGTGACATTAGAAATACTATTTATTACCTTGCTGTCTGAATCCTGTACAAAGGAAAAGCCTTGATTTAGTTTACTCAAAGGGGACAGCCCTTTCATATTCTCTATATATAATGCTAATTGATGCTTCTTATAATCTAATTTACGACTCATCAAAATCTTCATTTTATTTTCGTATTCCATTAAAAATTGCTTTTTGTTATTTAATTTATTTCTTGGATGCAGATACTTCATTTTCAATTCATATTGTTCAGTTTTTCCTTGAGCTTCACGTAGCTTTCCTGTAATCAAACGTTGAAGCTGATTCATATATCCGTTTAATTCTTGCTTTAGATCCATGTATTCATAAACAGCAAGTTCTGCTGCAGCTGAAGGGGTTGGGGCACGTAAATCGGCAACAAAGTCCGCAATTGTAGTGTCGGTTTCATGTCCAACAGCAGATATAATTGGAATGGAACAATCAAAAATGGCCCGTGCTACGATTTCTTCATTGAATGCCCATAAATCCTCTAAGGATCCACCGCCACGTCCTACAATTATCACATCCACATCTGTTTGTTCAAGCATTTGTATGCCTTTAACAATACTGGCTGCTGCTTCTGTACCTTGTACTAGGGCTGGATACAATATCAATTGTATATATGGATTCCTTCTTTTGGCAATATGAATAATATCTTGAATAGCAGCACCTGTTGGAGCTGTTACAATACCGATTTTTGAACAATATCGTGGAATCGGTTTCTTATATTCGGGAGCGAACATCCCCATATCTTCTAATTCTTTTTTGAGTGCTTCAAAGCGCTCATATAATAATCCGGCACCATCTAACAGAATTTCTTTGGCATATAATTGATATTTTCCATCACGTTCATAAGTACTGATACTTCCAAGGACAATGACTTGTTGTCCTTCAGAGAGCTTAAATGTAAGTCCACCACGTTGTCCCGCAAACATAACACAGGCAATTGCTCCGGATTCATCCTTTAAGGAAAAATAGATATGACCGGAAGTATGGTATTTGCAATTAGATACTTCCCCCTTAACGTAAATGCGGTTAAGCATGTAATCTTGTGTAAACATATTTTTGATATATGTATTTACTTGTTTGACCGTATAAGTATTACCCATGTTAAAGCTCCTAGTTCACTAATTTGGCAAGTACTCCATTAATAAAGGCTGGTCCCTCTTCACTGCTAAATACCTTTGCTAATTCGACCGCTTCGTTGATTGCTACACCGGTAGGCACTTCATCATCCCATTTCACCTCATAAACAGCTAGTCTTAAAATTGATAAATCTACTTTATTCATACGTGAAGTCTTCCATCCAGTAGTACTTTCATTTAAAAGATCATCGATTTCATTTATTTTCTCTAAAATTTCTTTAAATTTATCAGAAATATAAACTTGATCTTTTATTTCCAAACCTTCCAAATATTCACAGTAATACTGCAACTGTTCCGAAAGTTCTTCTGGTTTATAAAAATCTATTCGAAAAATCATTCGAAAGATATGCTTTCTAAGTTCTGATCGTCCCATTTTGCGTCCCCTTTATTATTATATTCGTGGATATTTATAAACCCATCATTTTCACTTAACGTTAGAAAACATGCATTTTGAATTTTCTATTGTCATTAAAAAAGGATGCCATCCGACATCCTCTATTATACTACATCTGTTTCCATCTTGGCAATGATTATTCATTTACTTCCATTTCGACACCAGCAACGCGGATATTCACATCGGCAACGGTAAGACCAGTCATATTTTCAATGGCAGACTTCACCTTGTCTTGTACTTTGGCTGTAATATCCATAATACTATAACCATATTTTAAATTTAATGCCATAGATATAGTTACAATTCCTTCCAACACATCTACCTTAACACCTTTAGATAAATTTTTCATTCCAAGCTTGCTGATTAATTCATTGGTTACATTTCCTGCCATAGAAGCGACCCCATCAATCTCTGTAGCTGCCAGGCCAGCAATAATTGCAACTACCTCATCGGCTATCTGCACATCTCCCAAATTGGAATCTGATTGCACTGCACAAGTATTTTTCTCATCTTTTCCCATGTTTAAACCTCCTAATTGGTTTGATATCTGTTGTTATTATAGCAAATCTAATCCTTTTTGAAAATAGAAACTTAGAAATCTCTTGAATTACACCTAAGAACGTCCAAATTCCGATAATAGCAATCCATCATTTCGATCAAGGGTCATTTTAATACTCCAATTATGAACAAATAATAACAAAGGTCGATCTTTTAAATCTTTTATTTTTTTCATATCAGAAGTTCCTACAATTTTATCTAAGTTTACATCTTCGTTTTCAATCCATCGAATATGTTCAAATGGCAATTGGTCCATTCTGATTTCCACGTTGTATTCATTTTCCAAGCGGTACTTTAACACATCAAATTGAAGGGTTCCGACTACTCCTACAATTATTTCCTCCATTCCCGTATTATATTCCTGAAAAATCTGAATGGCACCTTCCTGTGCAATTTGATTAATTCCCTTAATAAATTGCTTGCGTTTCATAGTGTCTACTTGCCTAATTCGTGCAAAATGCTCTGGTGCAAAGGTAGGGATCCCTTCATAGCAAAACTTTTTAGGCGCATTTGTAAGGGTATCACCAATAGAAAACATTCCGGGGTCAAATACTCCGATAATATCTCCACCATAAGCACTTTCAATTATTTTGCGTTCGCTTGCCACCATTTGTTGTGGCTGGGATAACCTTATTTTTTTGCCGCCCTGCATATGATATACTTCCATACCTGCTTCAAATTCACCAGTACATATTCTCATAAATGCAATTCGATCTCGATGTGCTTTGTTCATGTTTGCCTGTATTTTAAATACAAAGGCAGAAAATTCTGATGTAATAGTGGGATCAATTGCTCCAATATCTGTTTGTCTGGGTCTAGGTGCAGATGTCATCATAAGAAAATGTTGTAAAAAGGTCTCTATACCAAAGTTAGTAAGTGCAGAACCAAAAAACACTGGAGATAGGGCACCATTATTTACCATCTCCTGATCAAAGGCAGCACTTGCCCCATCTAAAAGTTCGATTTCTTCCATTAATTTATTTTTAGCATCTGTATGAATTAATGTTTCTGTAATTGCATCGGTTAATGCAACTTTTTGCACTGCTCCAGCAGTCGTTCCCTTATTTGTATTAGAAAACAACTCTACTTCCTGATTCTTCCGATCATATACACCTTGAAAAGATTTGCCAGAGCCAATTGGCCAATTGACTGGACAAGTGGCAATTCCTAGTTCCTTTTCTATATCATCTAATAGTTCAAATGTATCTTTTGCCTCCCGATCCATTTTATTAATAAATGTAAAAATAGGAATCTGGCGCATTACACATACTTTAAATAATTTTCTTGTCTGTGCTTCCACTCCCTTAGAAGCATCAATTACCATTACTGCTGAATCAGCAGCCATTAAGGTTCGATAAGTGTCTTCTGAGAAATCTTGATGTCCCGGAGTATCTAAAATATTAATACAATATCCATCATAGTTAAATTGCAATACAGAAGAGGTGACTGAGATACCTCTTTCTTTTTCAATTTCCATCCAATCAGATACAGCATGTTTCGCAGTTGCTTTTCCCTTCACAGAACCGGCCTGATTAATCGCACCTCCATATAATAAAAACTTTTCTGTTAGAGTGGTTTTTCCGGCATCCGGATGAGAAATAATTGCAAAGGTTCTTCGTTTCTTAATTTCATTCGTTATATGTGACATTCTTTTCTCCTACTATCTACGACTTTTATCCTTATACATTATAGCAACTATTTTCCTGTATGAATAGGTGTAATTACAATATTTTCCGGAGCAATTTCTGCTTTTCTTGATACAATATCCTCAATTTGTGCTCGATTGGCATCTGTAAGCTCAGAACTAGTAACAACAATATCGGCAGTATCCGTAGTCAGACTTACTACTGCTTCATGAAAGCCCTTGGATGCAAGTAGGGTTTCCACGGATACTTCTTTTTCGGATATGGCTGTCATGGATATCATTTGATTGATTGCATCCGCTTTCTGCTCGTTGCTAAGATTGGCATTATCTATAATTGTCTGCAATGTTTCTTTGTTTTTCGCGCGTACTTGTTCTCGGGATACTTTAGCTTCTGCAACTACGTTGCTAGCTTCAGCACTTGTAAGTATTGCTTCACCAGGAGTTCCTTCGGATTCCCTGTCTGCAACTTCTAAATCATTGCTTTGGATTTCCCCAGACGTCTGCTCATCTTCCTGTGAAATATCCAGTAATTCTTTGTTTGCTAGGTTGCTGCTAACTGTTTTTTCTTCCTTTTTATCTCCAAAAATTTTACCGGAATAATTCAAATAACCAGCTACAGCAATCATAAGCGCTAATGTGGTAATGATCACCTGATTCTTTTTAAATATTTTCTTCAATGTTGTTCCTCCTCTTTTTATGATTTCAACTTCATTATTTTAATTTTATGCGTGTCTACATTAAATAATGCTTGGATTGCTTCGGTTATGTTTTGAATGGTTACTGCACTTCCACCACCTTGAGCAATTACCACAACACCAGCAATCTCAGGTGTGATCTCTTTACTAACATAGGGACTTTGTTCCCCACTATTATTTTCTTCATATACGGTAGTCTGTTCTCGAGTATTTTCTCTTTGACTGATATCTTTTTCTATTATTTTTTCAGTAGAGGATTTTAAAGTAAGCATAACGGTTACGTCTCCAACACCCTCCACTTTACGTAATACCTGCTCTAGTTGAGTTTCTAAACTTGTCTGGTAAGTTGCATTTGTGTATTCCAAGGATTCTATATGATTACTTTTCTTTTCTTTTTTTACATTATGTTTGCCAGCAGGTATGGCAATTACAACTAAGAGCATCCCAACAAGTAGCAATACAATTAATTGATTTTTATTGGGTTGTTTGAAATTCTTCCAAATGTTGCTCTGGAATATAGTCACAGATATTCACTCCTTCCAAATATGCAGTGGTACTTTGTATTTTTTGCAATTCCTGCTGAAATTTTACATTGTGATTAAGATTAGAAAATGAATGCTCCATGCCAAATACTTTCAAAATAGGTGTTGTTAATAGTAAAATTAATAAAAGCCCTGTAAAAAATCGAACATACTTTTTGTAATTTGTATTTGGAATTACTTGTATGACGGCTGTTGTAAGCACTAGATAAAAGGCCAAATTTTCTACCCACTCATAGATATATGTAAACATTGTTTCCTCCTTTACGTTGTAGTAGCAGTTACCACGGCAATTGTTAGTAAAAATAATACACCAACGGTAAATATAACTCGAAGTAATAACTGATATCCATCTCCCACACTGCTGATACAGCTTACAATTCGTTGATCAGAAATAGGTTGTATGACTGCAGCAATTAACTTATATAATAAAGTCATAATTGCCATCTGTGTCAGGGGAATCATACAAATGAATATGCATATCATTGCACCTGAAACACCAATTCCATTTTTAACTAATATAGTTGTACCTAGTACGACTTCTGTCATACCACCTAGAGCATCTCCAATTCCTGGTATGGCTTCGGCTGTTTTAGTTAAGGTGGTACGTTTTAGGGAATCAATGACTGGTGTGATCAATCCTTGAATTACATTCAAACCAATTACACAGGTTAATAGACTTTTGAGAATCCATCCAATTAATAGATGTAGTAATTCGGAAAACTTCGATAAGTTATCTTCCAGTGAAAGATGGTTAATTACTTCCACCATAATATATACATGAATGAGAGGTAATAAAAAATTCAATATGACTAATTCAATCATAAAAATTAGAAATAATACAATATTATAAAAGACAATTGCTGTACTTCCACCAGAGGAAATACCAACAGCAAGAAAATATGCAGGACTTAGAACTTCCATAAAAGTCAAAAGCTGGGTCAGCCCATCCCCCACACCCGCAATAACTACTCGAAAAGAATCTAGGCAAAGAGTAAGAATTAATAGATACAGAATATAAAAGCTCATTTCGGAAATTTGTTTATTTTGAAATACATTAGAAAAATTACTGACCACAGCAGCCATAATAGCTAGTATAATGATATGAGCTAAGTTCTTTCGATTATACTGAAATTCATAAAAAATCTGATCGAATAGAAGTTGTCCAATGAGTTCTCCGGTTAGTTCTGTCTTGCCTGACAAAACGGATTTTACAATTCCTGTAAATTTCAATTTTTCCCTTGGAAAAATATCTTTTAATACGGAATCAATTTCTGATAATGCAAGTTTATCCAATAATTGCTCTTCTACGTTCTCTTGAACAAGCACCTTATCTTCGGGTAATTCTGAGGCAGTTATGGGGAGTACTTGTATCCAACATAATAGGATGATTATTATGATATTCTTCATGTTTTACTCCAATTATCAGGATAGAAATTGTTGAATAGTTTCCAGTAATGTTATTAGAATGGGCATACTAAGTGCTAATATACTGAGCTTGCCAAATACTTCGATTTGAGAGGCAATTGCTTGATATCCAGCATCTTTGCATATGCTAGAGGAAAATTCAGCAATATAAGTAATACCAATCATTTTAATCAAAGTTTCAATATAGACGATATCCATAGAAAGGTATGTACGGATTGTTTCTATAGCAGCTATAATGTCTGCTAGCCTATTTAAGATACAGACAAACACAAATAAACTAATGACTGCACTGATGTAAATACTATATTCGGATTTTCCCCCTTTAAACTGTATGGCAAGTAAAGTACCTGCAATGCCAACAATTCCTACCTGTATCATTGTCATTTACTCACATCCTATAATGAAAATAATTGTTCGATTGTATTAAATAGTTCATATATATAAGGCAAAATCCAAAATAAAACTAATAATAGTCCTGCAAGACTGGTTAAGAAGGCATGTTCCTCCCGACCACTGTGCTTGAGTACCTGACCTAATACAGAGACCAGAATCCCAACAGCCGCAATTTTAAAAATCAGATTAACACTCATTGATTCCTCCCTGTCTCAAATAAATAAGTATCTTTTACATAAGAATAATTGCAATGAAAATTCCTCCCATCACACCAAGATAATTGCTTAATCGTTTTTTAGAAGGTATTTCTTCTCTTACTTTTTGCAGTTGTCTATCTAATTGTTCCATATATAAGTCCAAAGTAGCCAGCTGCATCTCTTGATCCAGGCATCCCATAAGATTGCCTAACATTTTTAATTCTCCAATGTCTTTTTTATTTAGAAAAGACAAGGATAGATTTTGATCAATGGAAGTATTCCATACGGATACAAAAGAACTGGCAGATCTTTTGTCCAATTGTAATTTCAAAGAATGTAGCCATTTTTTATAAGGTTCTTGGCATTTCATGGATAGATGTCCAAAAATCTCACCTAAGGGTGCTTTTGTATATTTTATTTCACCGCGAATCATTAAAATAATATGTTTTAAATTTTGCAGTTCTTCCATATGTTTTTGCATTTCCAAAGCAACAGTTCAGCCAATACCTGAACTAGCCGCAATAATTAAGATACTTCCCATAAGCTTGAGCATAATTTACTTCCTCGTTCATCATAGATTCCTTCGATTTCTCCGACTTGTTTCTGATGACTTAATACAACATAGCGTTCAAACCTTCGTTCTTTGATTAGTTGTTCAAAAATAGGCTTTTTGCGGATTTCTTCCATGGACTCACCGTGAATGGTGGCTAACATTTTACAGCCACAAAGCATAGCATATTCAATAGCATGTACATCTTGAGCACTGCCAATTTCATCCACTGCAATTACTTGAGGAGACATAGAACGTATGAGCATCAGCATTCCCTCCACTTTTGGGCAACAATCTAAAATATCAGTTCGCATGCCTAATTGATTTTGTGGAATACCAAGGTAACAGCCACCGATTTCTGAACGCTCATCTACTACACCAACAGATCCACTGTTGATCCATTCGTTCCCATTTGAAATAATACGAATTAAATCCCTTAAAAGAGTTGTTTTACCACATCTTGGCGGTGAAATAATGAGAGTATGACATATTTGTTTGTTTACTGTAATATAAGGAATGATTGATTCACCACAGCCTATAATTTCATGAGATACCCGGATATTAATAGAGGATATATACTTCAAGTTTTTTACCTTCTTATCTTCCATTATTGTTTTGCCTGTTAATCCAACTCGATGTCCGCCTTCAATAGTAATATAACCTTGACACATTTCATATTCATAAGCATAAAGAGAATAATTACTTATATATTCCAAAGTTTCTTGTACCTCCTCTTTACTTACGATATGTCTGGAAGTATTTAAAAGGAGCGGAAGATATTCTTTACCCTTATAAATCATAACCAAAGGCTGCTGTATTCGAAGCCGGATTTCTTGTAAATACATAAAATCTATTGACTTTCTTTCAATTGTTTCCCGTATTGTAGCTGCAAGAACTTGAAGCACCTGTTCTTTTTTTCTCTGATTTTGTAGGAGCGCTATATGTTGTATTCCAGTTCTCATTGTTGTCCACCTCTTTAAACAATATATGAAGACAGAAGAAATTTAGTACTAATTTAGAAAAGAAAAGAGACAAGATTTACTCACAATATCTGTCAGTAAACCTTGTCTCTTTTATAATTTTTATATGATTACTTTTCTACATCCTTCATACTGAAGCTGATTCTACCCATTTTATCTTTGCCAAGACATACAACTTTTACCTTGTCTCCAATGGTAAGGACATCTTCTACACGATTGATTCGTTCCTTAGAAATCTTGGAAATATGAATCATGCCTTCTTTTCCAGGTGCGAATTCTACAAAGGCACCAAATTCTTTAATGCTAATTACAGTACCTTCTAATTCCTGACCTGCAACAAAATCAGTAGTAATAATTTCAATCATTCTCATAGCATTATCCATATGTTCAGAATCAACACCACAAATTGATATTGCACCATCATCTGTTATATCAATTTTTACACCAGTTAATTCAATGATGGTATTGATGGTTTTTCCTCTTTGACCAACTACTTCTCCAATTTTCGCAGGATCAATATGCATTTGTATAATCTTTGGTGCATATTTTCCTACTTCAGCTCTTGGAATAGAAATTGCTTTATTCATAACTTCATCTAAGATGAATGTTCTTGCTTTTTTTGTACAGGCAATTGCTTCCTCAATCATTGGTCTAGTTAATCCATGAATTTTAATATCCATTTGGATAGCTGTAATGCCCTTGTGAGTTCCTGCAACCTTGAAATCCATATCTCCAAAGAAGTCTTCTAATCCTTGGATATCTGTTAATACTAAATAATCACTATCTGAATTACCAGTAACTAAACCTGCTGATATACCGGCAACTGCTGCTTTAATTGGTACACCGGCAGCCATAAGAGAAAGGCTGGAAGCACAAACACTTGCTTGCGAGGTTGAACCATTGGATTCAAAAGTCTCTGATACAGTACGGATTGCATATGGGAATTCGGATTCTGAAGGTAGTACTGGTATCAATGCTTTTTCAGCTAAAGCACCGTGACCAATTTCACGACGTCCAGGTCCTCTGGATGGTCTGGTTTCGCCTACAGAATAGGATGGGAAATTGTAGTGATGCATATATCTTTTTGAAGTCTCTGCTTCATCCAAACCATCCACTCTTTGTGCTTCTGACAAAGGAGCTAAGGTTGTAATTGTACAGATCTGTGTCTGTCCACGTGTAAACATGGCAGAACCATGTACTCTTGGAATAATATCTGTTTCTGCTGCTAAAGGTCTAATCTGATCAATGGCTCTTCCATCTGGACGTTTGTGATCTTTTAAAATCATCTTTCGTACCGTCTTTTTTTGATATTGATATAAAGCCTCACCAAGAACAGCAAGCCAGTCTTCTTTTTCTGCAAATGCAGCTTCTAGTTTTTCCTTGATGGCACGGATGTTTTCTTCTCGAACTTGTTTTTCATCTGTAAAGACAGCTTTTTCCATTTCAGCAGGGGTAATAATTTCTTTCATTGCTGTAAATAATTCTTCTGGAACGGAACAACTGATATAGCTATGTTTTTCTTTCCCACATTCTTCAACAATCGTATCAATAAATTCTATGACTTTTTTATTCAAATCGTGGGCAGCAAAAATGGCTTCCAGCATTTTTGCTTCGCTTACTTCCTTCGCACCCGCTTCAATCATAATTACCTTATCTCTAGTAGATGCAACCGTTAATTCCATTTCAGAAACTGCTTTTTCTTCTGCTGTTGGATTAAAGACAAATTGACCTGCTATTAAACCAACTTGTGTAGTAGAAGTAGGTCCATCGAAAGGAATGTCTGAGATTGCAGTTGCAATTGCTGCACCTAGCATTGCAGTTAATTCAGGGCTACAATCTTGATCTACAGATAACACTAAGTTCTCTAAAGTAACATCATTGCGATAGTCCTTTGGAAAGAGAGGTCTCATAGGTCGATCTATAACGCGACAAGTTAATACTGCATTTTCAGATGCTTTTCCTTCTCTTTTGTTAAATCCGCCTGGAATTTTACCAACTGCATATAACTTTTCGTTATATTCTACACTAAGAGGGAAGAAATCAATGCCCTCCCGTGGTTTTTCTGAAGCAGTTGCTGTAGATAATACGACTGTATCACCGTAATGCATAAATGCTGCTCCATTTGCCTGTGCGGCAACCCTTCCGATGTCAACGCGTAATGTTCTTCCTGCTAATTCCATTTCAAATTTCTTATACATGTTTTCTCCTCTTTCTGACAGAAATCCCCGAAACTACTGAAAAATACACTTTATTTTCATCCTAATTATACTTTTCAGTGGTCTCGGTCCCTTACTTTCTATCCTGTTTTCGCTAAAAAAGCGAGGCACGGCTAACTTTCCGTCCCTCACTTTTAAGTCTCATATTATTTTCTGAGTCCTAGACGTTCAATTAAAGTACGATATCTTTCAATATCAGTTTTCTTTAAATAAGCAAGAAGACCTCTTCTTTGTCCTACCATCTTGAGTAATCCTCTTCTAGAATGGTGATCTTTAGCATGAACTCTAAAATGCTCTGTTAATTCATTGATTCTTGCTGTTAAAATAGCAATTTGAACTTCTGGTGATCCTGTATCTCCTTCTGTTCTGCCATATTCAGCGATAATTGCTTGTTTCTTTTCCTTTGCTATCATGGGTAAATCCTCCTCTTATTCTTTTAACCGCCTAGTATTAAGTAATGGTTGGAGTTTCCAATTACTGAATGCTGGCTGATTTCATACTTATTGATTGTAACATAACTTTATCTTATTGTAAATCCTCAAAAAAATTTTTTCCACAAAGGACATCTTGTTCCATTCGTTGTCCTAGTTCCTGAATAGAGGCAAATTTAATTTCAGCCCGCTCAAAGCGTAAGAATTGAATTTCAATTCTTTTTCCATAGGCATCTTCTCTAAAATCAAATAAAAAGACTTCCATTAAAATTTTCATTTTCTGTGCAATGGTTGGCTTACAGCCTAAATTACCAATTCCATCAAAATATTTACCATCAATCAAAACGCGGCAATCATATACCCCATTTGGTGGTAATAATTTCTCATTCTTTGGAGTAATATTCATGGTTGGATAGCCAAGCTTTCTTCCAAGCTTACGTCCATGTTCTACTGTTCCGCGTATGCTGTATGGATAGCCTAACAGGACGTTTACTAATTCAAAATCCCCTTGTATAATTTCTCTTTTGATATAAGAGCTGCTAATGATTTTTCCTTCATGAGTTTCTTTTTCTATAACATCCAGTTGATATCCATAAATCTTGGCATAGTGCGCAAGCATCTGAACATCTCCTTTTTTCCCATGTCCAAAGTGATAGTCTGTCCCAACAACTACGTAAGCCACATGGAACTTTTTAACCAAAACTTCGGATATGAAATCTTCGGCCTTCATATTGTGGATATTTTCTGTAAAGGGACACTCAATTAGATAATCTACTTGTTTTTCTAATTTCAAGTAGCGTTCCACATTTGTCATGATATATTGTTTTTTTATTCCTCTTTGTTTGAAATATACTTGCATATCAAATGCAAACACCACACTTTTAGTATTATGATCTGCATATGATTTTACACGATCTACTAATTTCTGGTGCCCTCGGTGTAATCCATCGAATTTTCCTAAGGTAATTGCTGTCTGGTGCGTTTCTTTATAGGATTCTATACCCTTGATATATTGCATGCTTCTTCCTCTTATGTCATTTCGTTTTGATCAAAAAACATCTTAACTATTTTAAATATTTCTGTTTCTTTTTGATAGTTATAGATACTAATAAACTGTCCATTCTCATCATATACTCGAACCATTTCATTATCTTTATGCTGAAATGATTTTTCGTTTGACAAATATTCTAATTTCAGCGGATTTCCATTATATGCAAAAGAAATATATTCCTTTTGCACTTGAACAGAATTATAGTTTAGGAACATTTGATCAATTGGAATAATGTAATTTTCTAAACTATTTAATTGTTTTGCTTCTTGTATCTGATTAAGAGTATGACTTTGTGTTTGCTCAAAACTACCAACCTTTGTTCGTATTAAATGTTCCATGCAGCCACCAACACCTAAGGAGTGACCTATATCGTGACATAAGGTCCGAATATAAGTGCCTTTGGAACAGGTTACGGTGATATAAACTCTTGGTAATTCCATTCTATTTATTTCAATATGATGTATCCAAACTGATTTGGCTTTTCGTTCAACAATCTTGCCTTCTCGAGCTAGCTCATATAGTTTTTTTCCATTTATTTTTTGTGCTGAATACATGGGAGGTACTTGTTCATATCTACCAATATAGGATGAAATGCAGCTAAGAACCTTCTCTTCATCTAGTGATTCCGTGGAAGCTTTTGAAAGTATCATACCAGAGGTATCTTGTGTATCCGTTGTTTGCCCAAGCAAAAGAATTGCTTCATACACCTTATCGGTATCTGTCAGCATATCACACAGTTTTGTTGCTTTTCCTAAACATACAGGCAATACACCCACTGCATCTGGATCAAGTGTACCGGTGTGTCCGATTTTCCGCTGCCCTAAAATACCACGTAATTTCGCAACTACATCATGGGATGTAAATCCTTTTTCTTTCCAGATATTCATAACTCCATGTAACATATATACTCCTATCTTAGCTGTATTGCAATTTCATGTAAAATATTTTGCATAGCTGCCTGTACATCACCAAAAATGGTAAATCCAGCAGCTTTTTTATGTCCTCCACCCTGAAAATGCTGAGCAATGATGCTGACATCAATTTTATCTTTAGCTCTTAAACTGACCTTATATTCCTCTGGTCTTAATTCATATAGAAATACGGATACTTCTACACCCTGTGTAAAATGTAGTTGGCTTACAATTCCGTCTAAATCACTGGAACGTACTCCAAAGAATTCCATATCCTTCTGGGTAATAATAGAGGTAATACACTTATCATTTAATACCAATTTACTTTCTAATAAGGCATAGCCTAATACTTTATTTTGTGGAAATGTCTTTTCATAATAGGTATTGTCAATAATTTGTGCTGCATCAATACCGGTACGCATAAGGTTTGCAGCAGCTTCCATTGTAGATGGTGTTGTGGAAGTATATTGAAATACACCAGTATCATGAACAATTCCCAAATATAGACACATAGCTACTTCTTTTGTAATGATATCTGTATTAATTAACTGATAGACCAGTTCGGAAGTAGAACTTGCTTCAGGGACAATGTAATTATACATGGCAAAAGATTCGTTGCTTATATGATGATCAATACAAAAAGTTTTTTTTGCTTTTTCGTATAGTATTTTAGAAAATCCAAGTCTTTCTATATCACCACAATCTAAAGAAATAAATAAATCATAAGATTTCTCTTCTGTTATTTCGTGTTTGATTTCTTTCGTTGATTCAATGAAATTAAATTTGACAGGAATTTCCTCTAAATAAACATCTACTTCAATATTACATATATTCTGCTTAATATATTGATATAAACCCATACAAGAGCCAACACAGTCACCATCAGGGCGCATATGGCCACTGATAGCAACTGTCTTAGCATCTCTTAAAGCTTCTTCTAGTTTCATTTATTCGTCCTCGTCTTTCAAATCCTTCGTCACATCCTGAATCATTTTGGACATGGCTACTCCGTAAGCGATTGACTTATCTAAAATAAATTTAATGGTAGGTGTGTTACGCAGATTTAGGGTTCTTGCCAATTCACGTCGTATATATCCTTCAGCGCTTTGCAGACCTATGATGGTATCTGTCTGAATCTTTTCATCTCCAAGTACACTAATATATGCTTTGCAAGTCTTTAAATCTGGAGCTACTTCTACCAACATAACAGAAGTCATGGGAGCAATACGTGGATCCTTAATGCCACCACGTATAATATTACTTAACTCCCGCTGTACTTCACCATTGATTCTGGTATTCTTAATACTATTTTTTCTCAAATTAATCCCTCAATTCTAATTATGCTTATCGTGGAATTTCAACCATTTTATAGGATTCTACTATATCAAGTTCCTTAACATCGTTGAATTTTTCGAATACAAAACCACATTCAAATCCGGTACGTACTTCTTTTACATCGTCTTTGAAACGTTTTAAAGAGGCTAATGGACCATCGAATATAACAATGCCTTCACGTGTTACTCTCACATTACATCCTCGTTCAAATGTACCATCTAATACAAAGGATCCTGCAATTGTACCAATTCCGGAAGCTTTAAATGTTTGACGTACTTCTGCATGACCAAGTATTTTCTCTTCAAATATTGGATCTAGCATTCCCTTCATAGCTGCTTCCACATCTTCAATTGCTTTATAAATAACACGATATAATCGCATATCTACTGATTCACGTTCAGCAGTTTCTTTTGCTGTAGCGTCAGGACGAACATTAAATCCAATTATAATTGCATTTGATGCTGATGCCAATATGACGTCAGATTCATTGATTGCACCAACTCCACCATGAATAATCTTAATTACAACTTCATCATTGGAGAGCTTCAGTAAGCTTTGTTTCACAGCTTCTACAGATCCTTGAACATCAGCCTTTACGATAATGCCGAGTTCTTTGATATTTCCAGCTTTAATTTGTGTGAACAAATCATCCAAAGACATTCTTGACTTGGTATCATCCAACATGCGTACACGACTTTGAGAAATAAAGGTATCGGCAAAGCTACGAGCTTCTTTGTCATTTTCACAGCCTACAAATACTTCACCAGCATTTGGAACATCATTTAATCCTAAGATTTCAACTGGCATGGAAGGACCTGCTTCTTTTACGCGTTTTCCTTTATCATCCATCATGGCGCGAACTTTACCATATGCAGAACCCGCTGCAATTGGATCACCAACATGAAGGGTTCCCTTTTGAACAAGCACGGTAGCTACCGGGCCCTTTCCTTTATCAAGTTCTGCTTCAATAACGAGACCTCTGGCTTCGCGATCTGGATTTGCTTTTAATTCCAATACTTCGGCTGTTAATAATAACATTTCCATTAATTCTGGAATTCCCTCTTTTGTTTTTGCTGAAACGGGAACAAATACTGTTTTACCGCCCCAGTCTTCTGCAATTAGTTCATATTCGGTTAATTCCTGCTTTACTCGTTCAATATTCGCACTTGGTTTATCCATTTTATTAATAGCTACTACAATTTCAATACCTGCTGCTTTTGCATGGTTAATTGCTTCAATTGTCTGAGGCATAACACCATCATCTGCTGCGACTACAAGAATTGCGATATCGGTAGAGCTGGCTCCACGCATTCTCATAGCAGTAAAAGCTTCATGTCCCGGTGTGTCCAGAAATGTGATTTTCTCTCCGTTTACATTGGCTACATAGGCTCCGATGTGCTGTGTTATTCCACCAGCTTCTCTATCAATAACATTCGTATCCCTGATTGCATCTAACAATGAAGTCTTACCATGGTCGACATGACCCATAACACAGACAACTGGCGGACGTTTCTTCATTTTAGATTCGTCTTCTTCATCCTCTTTAAGTAATTCTTCAATAACATCAATTACTTCTTCTTTTTCACATAAAACTTCAAATTCCATTGCAATTTCTTCTGCTGCATCATAATCTATTTCCTGATTTACAGTAACTACTTTTCCATTTAAAAATAATTTCTTAACAATTGCAGATGGTTGAAGTTTCATTTTTTCAGCTAATTCTTTAATAGTAAGAATTTCAGGAAGAACAACCATTTTAATCTTTTCTTCTACTTTAACAATTTTTGGCTGTGGTTTTTGGACAGGAGTAACCGTTCCTACCTTTTTCTTTCCTTTAGGACCACGATCTACTTTATCGTGGTATTCTTTCTTTTTAAAATTATCTTTTCCAACTTTACGCTGTGGTTTTTGCTCTGCAATAATAGAAGTTGTAGTTGCTGTACGAGTATCATTTCGTTTGTCATTTGGACCATCTCTTCTTGGTCCGCCAGGCGTATTTGGACGTTGTCCCTGATAATTATTATTTGGACGTTGCCCTTGATAATTACTGCTTGGTCTTTGCCCCTGGTAGTTACTGCTTGGACGCTGTCCACCTTCTGTACCAGGTCTCCTATCAGTTCCGACTCCATCAGGACGTTGTCCCTGGTAATTATTGTTTGGACGTTGTCCCTGATAGTTGCTGCTTGGACGTTGCCCCTGATAGTTACTGTTTGGACGTTGTCCTTGATAATTACTATTTGGACGTTGCCCTTGATAATTGCTGCTTGGACGTGGAGCAGTTCCATCTGTTCCAGCGGGTGTACCAGAGCCTTCGGTTCGTTGCCCCTGATAGTTACTGTTTGGACGTTGTCCTTGGTAATTACTATTTGGACGCTGTCCCTGGTAGTTGCTATTTGGACGTTGTCCCTGATAATTACTATTTGGACGTTGCCCTTGATAATTGCTGCTTGGACGCTGGGTAGTTCCATCTGTTCCAGCAGGTGTAGCAGAACCTTCGGTTCGTTGTCCCTGATAGTTACTGTTTGGACGTTGTCCTTGGTAATTACTATTTGGACGCTGTCCTTGGTAGTTGCTATTTGGACGTTGCCCCTGATAATTACTGCTTGGACGTTGATTGGTCCCGGTACCAGTATTTGGACGTTTCGCACTTTGTGTATTCTGAGGACGGAACACCTGTACAATATTAGACTTCTTTTTTGTTTCATCTGAAGTAGTTTCCGGAATTCCTTTTGATGGTGTTTCTACTGGTGCTGTTTTGTGTGTTTCTGTTGGCGTAGCCGCCTTTGGTGCAGTTGCCTTTGGTGTTTTCGTTTCTTCTGTTTTCTTCTCTTCCAATTTTCCCCCAACCTTCTGATTTGCAAATTTATTTTTTACAATACCTACCTGCTCCTCTGTCAATGTACTCATATGACTTTTTGCTTCGATATGATTATCTTTCAGGAAATCCAATAAATCTTTATTATTTTTCCCTATTTCTTTTGCTAATTCATGTATTCTCAATTTCGACATATATTCACTACCTCCTCTATGCAATCGTATGATTCTCTGTTTCTATAAACGTTCGAATTCCTTTGGCAAATCCGTGGTCCAATATTGCTAACGACGCTCGGAATTCCTTTCCCATTGCATGCCCTAAGGTATTTTTATCACTATAAAAATAGATTGGCACTTTATAGAATTCACACATGTTTTTGAATTTCTTTTTTGTATTATCAGATGCATCAGTAGCTACAATTACTAGGCATGATTTTCCTGCCTTTGTTTCTTTTTCTGTTGTAAATTCACCACTGACCGTTTTGCCTGCTTTTGTAGCTAGGCCAATTAGAGATAAGGCTTTATTTGAGTTCAAGTGTCTTCATCTCCTTTTCGAGTTTTTCATAAACTTCTTTTGGAATTGCCTGTTTAAAGGAACGTTCTAATCCTCTTGTTTTTATTGCCATAGCCAAACAGTTCTGTGAAAAACAGACATATGCTCCGCGGCCATTTTTCTTACCGGTCACATCTAATACAAATTCGTTATTATCCATTTTTAACACGCGCATCATGTCTTTTTTTTGTTTCATTTCTCCGCATCCCACACATAAACGCATAGGTACTTTTTTCTTGCTATTCAATCAATCACTTCCTATTATTCATTCTCTGTTTCTACAGTCAGAGCTTGACTCTCATTGTCTTCCATGCCTAGTTCCATATAATTTTCAGGTAGCTCACCAGAATCAATTGCTTGAGTTTCACTCTTAATATCTATTTTATATCCGGTTAAACGTGCAGCCAATCTTGCGTTTTGACCTTCCTTGCCAATTGCTAAGGATAATTGGTAATCCGGTACAATAACACTGGCAGCCTTTTCATCCGGATCAGCCATAACTGAAATAACTTTTGCTGGGCTTAATGCATTTTCAATCAAAATTGCTGGGTTGTTGCTCCAGTTAATAATGTCGATTTTTTCACCTCTTAGCTCGTTTACAATTGCATTTACTCGTGCACCATTCATTCCTACACATGCACCAACTGGGTCTACATCGGAATCGTTAGAATGAACAGCAATCTTTGTACGTGATCCAGCTTCTCTGGAAATGCTTTTGATTTCTACAGTTCCATCTCTGACTTCGGCAACTTCAGATTCAAATAAACGTTTTACCAATTCTGGATGTGTACGAGAAACCAATATTTTAGGACCTTTGGTAGTGTTCTTAACTTCTACAACATATAATTTAATACGCTCTGTTGGCAGAAAAACTTCGCCCTTAACTTGTTCATTCTCTGTTAGCATAGCGTCTGCTTTTCCAAGATTAATACTAATATTTTTCCCTACATAGCGCTGTACAATACCAGTTACAATATCTTTTTCTTTTTCAAAATATTGGTCGTATATAACTTTTCGTTCTTCTTCTCGGATCTTTTGTAAAATTAGATTTTTGGCATTTTGTGTTGCAATACGTCCAAATGATTTGGATTCAATAGGAACCTGCACAATGTCACCTAATTCAAACTTGGAATCTTTCATTTTAGCATTGGCAAGACTAATTTCCATTACATCGTCTTCTACCACTTCTACCACTGTTTTCTCCGCATATACTGAGTAATCACAAGTTTCACGATCCATAATAACCTTAATATTATCAGATTTACCAAAATGGTTTTTACATGCATTTATTAAAGAATTTTCTATGGCATCTAACAATGTTTCTTTGCTAATGTCTTTTTCCTGTTCTAAAATAGTTAATGCTTCTAATAATTCTGTGTTCATTTTTCTAATCTCCTCCTATTTCTAAAAATTACCTTCTAAATGAATTGCTCTATCTTATAGAAAGTAAACTTACATGCCTATCTTGCTTATATGAAAAAAGCCAGACGAATGAGTGCAATCTCATCTTTCGTAAATATTTTAGTTGTTTCATCTTCTAATTCAATGGTTACGGTATCCTTATCATATCCTACTAAAATTCCAATAAATTCTTTTTGCTTATCAATGGCTTTGTATGTGCGAATTTCAATTTCTTCTCCCATACTGCGGATAAAGTCTTTTTCCTTTTTAAGTGGTCTTCCAAGACCTGGAGAACTTACTTCGAAAATATAAGCATCTTCGATATAATCGTTGGTATCTAGAAGTTCAGAAAAAGCACGGCTGACTTTCTCACAATCATCTACGGCAATTCCTCCTGGTTTATCAATATAGACTCTTAAATACCAGGTTCCTCCTTCTTTCACATACTCTACATCCACCAATTCATAACCGTTATTTGTTACAATTGGCTGTATCAGTTCTTCGGTTTTCACTTCGTATAATTCTCTCTTTGACAATATGACCATCCTTCCCATTGCGTAAAAGAAGAGTGGACTTCTGCCCACTCTTCTGTCAATTTCTTATGTAACTACACTGTATACTAGCATAGTATTTCAAGAAAATCAAGGTTTATATTGAATTAAATCAATTAAATAGAAAATTTTACTTGAAATTGTTACTTTTTTTTGTTATTACAACTAAAGTCTTGTTTTAATTCCCAAGGTATCTCGTTTTGCAAGCCGAAGCCTATTTAAAGAAACTTCTTTTTCTTGATATGACACTTTCGTATCTACACCGTCTTCAAATAAATAAATTTGTTCAACCAAATCGTTCTTTTGCAATTTTATTCCACGGACACCAACGGCACTTTTTTTCTTTTTGGAAACTTCGGAAGCTGGGAATCTTAAGAAGTAACCGTTTACCGTTTGGAGCACTACGTTATCTTCTTGTTTCATGATTTGAACCTGTATTAATTCATCTTGGTCTTGCAGCTTTGTAGCGGCAATGGTTCGCTTTGAAACTAAAAATTCCGTTCCGGGCACAGACTTAATCATTCCAAGTTTTGTTACAAATAATAAGTTTATAGTAGATAATTGTGCCATATCACATAGATAAATCAAATGTTCTTCATTACTATTATAATTACTTACGTTGTCTATAGGAATACCTTTATCACGAAATTTGCCAAAGGGTATATCAAGCATTTTGATTTGATAAAGTTTTCCTGTATTGGTGAAGGCACAAATCTTTCCGGTATTCATACAAGTTAAAATATGCTTATTCTCTGCTAAGGCGGCTTCTTTGTTTCGCTCAAAGGTTGTAGTGTCTATTGTGCGTGCATAGCCGAAACGATCTAATAAAAAGACGACTGCTTGTTCTTCTATTTTATGTTCTTCAAAGACAGCCTCTTCCTCATTTCTTATTACAGTACGTCGCTTCCTTCCAAACTCTTTTTTGCAGGCATCCAATTCTTCTATTATAAGGTTTGCCATTGAGCTGTAGTTGTTTAAAATATCTTCATAGCGGGCAATGCTTTTTTTTGTTTCCTCATATTCCAGCTGTAATGCTTCCATTTCCAATCCAATTAGCTTATAAAGTCTCATTTCCAAAATAGCGGAAGCCTGACGCTCAGTAAATCTAAGCATGGCAGCCATTTTTTTGGATATATTTGTCTTGAATTTAATTTGTTCTGTAGTTCCCTTTACTAGACATGCTTTTGCTTCTTTAATGGAAGGACTCCCTCGTAGAATTTCTATGATTAAATCAATCACATCACATGCTTTGATTAATCCTTCTTGTATCTCTTTTTTGTCCAATTCCTTACGCAATAAATTCTTGTATTTTCTTGTGGATAATTCAAATTGAAAGTCAACATGGTGTTCAATAATTGTTTTCAATCCCATTACTTCGGGTTTTCCATTTACCACTGCCAACATATTAACACCGAAGGTATCTTCTAAACGTGTTTTTTTGTATAGCATATTTGTGAGATTCTCTATGTCTGTATCCTTGCGAAGATCTAATACAATACGTATGCCATCTTTAGAGGATTGGTTGGAAATATCCAAAATATCATTTGTTTTTTTACTTTCAACTAAAGCAACTACATCATTTAGGAATTTTCCAATACCGGACCCTATCATAGTATATGGAATTTCAGAAATAATAAGTTTCTTTTTTCCACCTTTTACATCTTCAATATCTACTTTTCCACGTACACGGATTTTCCCCATTCCTGTTTCGTAAATATTGATTAATGCATCTTTATTTACAACAATTCCACCAGTCGGGAAATCAGGACCTTTTAAATGTTTCATTAATGCTTCCGTTGTGATTTCGTTATTTTTCATATAAGCCTTCACAGCATCGACAACTTCTGAAAGATTGTGTGTAGGAATACTGGTAGCCATACCTACTGCAATACCCTCAGCTCCGTTCACTAATAAATTAGGGATTTTAACAGGTAAAACCTGAGGCTCTTTTTCTGTTTCATCAAAGTTAGGAACAAAATCTACAATATCTTTATCCAAATCGGATAAATATACTTCCTGGGTTAATTTGGCAAGCCGGGCTTCGGTATAACGCATAGCAGCTGCCCCATCACCTTCAATGGAACCAAAATTTCCATGCCCATCTACCAAGGGACTTCCCTTTTTAAAATCTTGGGACATAACCACTAAGGATTCATAGATAGAAGTATCACCGTGTGGATGATATTTACCCATGGTATCGCCAACAATACGAGCACATTTTCTATAAGGTCTGTCATATCGAATGCCTAATTCATACATGTCATACAGTGTTCTTCTTTGTACTGGTTTCAGTCCGTCCCTGGCATCGGGGAGGGCACGAGCTACGATAACACTCATTGCATAATCGATATATGATTTCTTCATGACGTCTGAATATTCGGTTCTAATGATTTGTTGATCTTGCATTTCTTCTTCCTCCTTCAACTACGACACAGGTTGCTGTAAGTCAAAGCGGATATTCAAAATCCGCTTTGTAACTTCCTCATAACCTCATAGCAGCTATCGCTGCTTGATGAGGTTAAATATCAAGCTCTGCTTCTGTAGCGTTTTCATAAATAAAGGCACGCCTTGGCGGCACTTCTGTCCCCATAAGCATTTCTGTAACACTAGACGCCATTCTTGCATCTTCGATTTCTATTAATTTAAGCTTTCTGGTATTCGGGTCCAATGTAGTTTCCCACAATTGTTGGGCATCCATTTCTCCAAGTCCCTTGTAACGCTGTAGAGTAAATGACCCCTCATGTCTTTTCCGATAAGCTTCTAATGCTTTGTCGTCATATAAATATTCTTCTTTTCCTTTTTTGGGCATGGCTTTATATAATGGCGGCATCGCAATATAGATATGACCTTCGTTAATTAATTCCGGCATAAATCGATAAAACAAGGTCAATAAAAGAGTGGAAATATGTGCTCCATCTACATCCGCATCGGCCATAATAATGATTTTGCCGTAGCGAAGCTTTGAGATATCAAAGTCATTGCCATAACCTTCGGAAAATCCACATCCAAATGCATTAATCATAGTTTTGATTTCGGCATTTGCTAATACTTTGTCTATACTAGCTTTTTCCACATTTAAGATTTTACCTCGAATTGGAAGTATTGCTTGAAACATACGATTTCTCGCAGTTTTTGCGGATCCACCTGCTGAATCACCTTCCACAATAAATATTTCACACTTAGAGCCTTCTCTACACTCACAATTGGCAAGCTTTCCGTTGCTGTCAAAAGAAAATTTCTGCTTTGTTAATAAGCTTGTTTTCGCACGTTCTTCGGTTTTTCGTATTTTCGCTGCTTTTTCAGCGCAGGACAATGTTTTTTTTAATGTATCTATATTGCGGTCAAAAAATCTCACAATTTCATCATTTGTGATTTTCCCGGCAACCTTAGCAGCATCCTGATTGTCCAATTTTGTTTTTGTCTGTCCTTCAAATCTAGGATCTGGATGTTTCATACATACAATTGCAGTCATTCCATTACGAATATCTGCACCTGTGAAATTAGCATCCTTTTCTTTTAATATGTTAAGTTCTCTGGCATATTGATTCATAACGGTTGTAAAGGTGGTTTTAAATCCAGTTAAATGAGCACCACCTTCTGAATTAAATATATTATTACAAAATCCCAATACATTTTCATGGAATTCATTGACATATTGAAATGCAACTTCCAGTGAAATCCCATCCATTTCCCCTGAAAAATATACCGGTTCATGAATGACCTCCTTATTTTGATTTAGTTCTTTGATAAATCCTACAATTCCATTTGGCTCGTGAAAAACAATGTGTTCTATGGGTTCTTCACGTTTGTCCTCAAAAATAATCGTAAGGGAAGCATTTAAGTATGCTGTTTCATGCAAACGACTTTTTACTTCTTCGGATTTGAATATAGTTTTTTCAAATATGGTTGGGTCTGGTAAGAAGTTTACCGTTGTTCCAGTTTTTTTTGTTTTGCCTAAAATAGGAAGTAATCCATCCTCTAATGAAATTACAGGATTTCCACGCTCATATCGATCGTGATAAATGAATCCTTCGCGACTGATCTGCACATCCATGTAGGTAGAAAGAGCGTTGACAACGGAAGAACCAACTCCATGAAGTCCACCACTGGTTTTATAGGCAGTGTCATCGAATTTTCCACCTGCATGTAAAGTGGTATATACAATTCTAGCTGCGGAAATTCCTGTTTTATGCAAGTCCACTGGAACACCACGTCCATTATCATTGATTGTTGCAGAACCATCCTTTTCTAAAGTTACGCAAATGGTATCACAATAGCCTGCTAAATGTTCATCTACCGCATTATCCAGTATTTCATATATTAGATGATTCAATCCTTTTGTTGAAACACTTCCTATATACATTCCAGGTCTTTTTCGTACCGCTTCTAATCCTTCTAAAATCGATATACTATCCGCATCATAGGTGTTTTTCTTTGTCATACAATGGTATCCTTTCGTTCCTGTCCTATCTGTCTGATTCAGTCAGTAGACCTTTTATTCTCATAGTATGATAGCACAAAGACTTCTATATTTCAAATGTCTTATTCTGTAATTACTTTAGAAAGAATTTTGGACAATATTTCCATTGCATTACGCATCTCTTCTACTGTATTGGTCTGTGCTCCGGCTTCAATCAATAAAGATTTTGGCATCATGTGAAGACTAAAACGATATCCACTCAAATAATTTTTTCTTGTAAATCCGGGATACATTTGTTCGGAAGCTAATTTCATTTGCAGAGAAAAGGCCAAATTATCCTGTATGTATGGATTTTCTAAATATGGGATATCACCATTGGCTCTTGTACGGCTCAATCCATTGAAAAACATGATTTGGGCAGTAGGTTTCCCATTTGCTTCAGTCAGTAAATGTGTATTTTGATTCACACCATCTCGATGAAGATCGATGACAACTTCAATACTGGGATTTTCTGCCAATATTTTCTTCACCTGTGTTTCGGCAAATTCATAAGCACTGCTCCGATCTAATTTTCCATCTATCAAATCATAAATTCCCTCGTTATGAATGGTAGAAATATTATATTGCTCATTTAAAATCTGGGTTAAATAAGAACCCACCCCAACAATAGAGGTGTTGGCATCACCAGGGGTTGAATCAACAAAGGCCTCTTGGGAATGGGTATGAAAAATCAGTACTTTTGGTTTATTATTTTGCTTGGTAATTTTCATATTCCTATTTAAAAGATCATCTGGATTTAATTGTGGAGCTTCAATCATAGTCGTATTATCTACAATATAAAAATTATTTATTAGATAGTTGAAATCTCTTAGCCGTTCAATTGATAAATCAAGGGTGGGAGCCACTAAGGGAGCTGTATCAGCAATTGGTGCAGCAGTTTTATTTATGAACTCTCCTTTTTCATTTACTTCATTTTCATGGTGAGCCTGCAGAGACAATATCATTTCTCGGGTTGTCTCATCTTCTGTTTTGGAAGTATACTGTATTTTTCTTTCTAAATATCCGGCAAGAGGAATCATATGCATTGCTTGTGTTACAACCTGTTGCTTTAAGCTAGCAGGCTGATCTTCTTGCATATACATAAGTCCAGGTAAATACATCCGTTGTATTTGAATACGCAGACCTTGTATATTATTTAAACTATACTTTTCCCACAGGGGATCATTTCCACACCAAATTACATATCCACATGTAACTACAATAATCATGCAGATAGCAATTTGGCTGAACCGCAATTTCTTTTTCAATTCATTCACTCCATTTCATTTGAAAATACAAGATTTAATCCTTCTGAAATAGTGTAGCTTATTTGTTTTACCATTTCATCCACATCCTTTGGCGTTACGAACATGCCATTTAAATGTGGAGATATTAATTCTTTGATTAATTCATATTTTTCAGCAGCATTGTACGTTCTTAATACTTCTCCAACTCCTTTAAGGCTGGAAGAACTTTCCATCGCCTGTACAAGATTTTCCATGGTATCATTCACAATTGTAGCAGCATCTACAACGGTAGGAACGCCAATTCCAATGACTGGTATGCCTAATGTCTCTTGCGTCAGACCTTGTCGATGATTTCCCACACCGGAACCGGGATGAATACCTGTATCTGCAATTTGAATAGTTCGATTCAGTCTTTTTGTATTTCTGGCTGCTAGGGCATCAATGGCAATGATCCAATCTGGAGCTGTTTGTTTTACGATTCCTTTAATGATTTCTAAAGTTTCCATACCTGTTTGGGCCATGACACCAGGAACAATAGCGCTGGTTAAATGTGCTTTTTTCATTCCTATTGCATATTTACCATATTCTTTTACCATATGTCTTGTAATACATAAATTATCAACTACATATGGGCCTAAAGCATCGGGAGTAATTTGACGGTTTCCTAATCCAACAATTAATATTTCCATAACTTCTTTTTTGCTGGTAATTAATGCTTTTATATATTTAGCTAGTTCAATTGATATTTCACGATGATAATCCTGATCAGATACTGCCATATTAGGAGCCTCTAAGGTAATATATGTGCCAACAGGCTTTTTCATGATTTTAGCTCCGTTTTCTGTTTCGATTATTACTTTTGTAATTCGAAGCTCTTTTTCTTCATCATATTCTTCTTCAATGATAACTCCTTGGACTTCTACTTGATCAGAAGCAAAGCTTTCTTTTACTTCTAGTGCTAAATCAGTACGCACACTATATTTATCAATCATTTTACAACCTCTTTTCATATATCATATATTTTATGTTAGTTTTTACAGAAATTTCTAAAATATGTATTGACAAGCAATAGTACATGTCCTAGAATGAATGAGTATGCTTTATCAGATCGTCCGTGTCCGGCTTTGATAAAGAATGAAAATCGAAAATAATCACATATTTGGAGGTGTACAGATTGGCTAATATAAAATCTTCTAAAAAAAGAATTTTAGTAAACGAAACAAAGGCTATCAGAAATAAAGGAATTAAGTCAAAAGTTAAAACTTGTATTAAAAAAGTGGATGCAGCAATAGAGGCTTCTGATAAAGTAGCGGCTAAAGAAGCTTTGCTTAATGCTATTTCAGAAATCAACAAAGCGGCAGGAAAAGGTATTTATCATAAAAATACAGTTGCAAGAAAAGTTTCTCGTTTAACAAAAGCTGTTAACGAAATTGCTTAATTAGATACAATAAAAAAGACAACCCTACCGTCATAGGGCTGTCTTTTTTATTGTATTTAATTTGATGAAAAACAAATAGTAATTAAAGCTTGGAATATCCATAACTATTTACAATTGCTTCCACTCTTTTTCCTTCTTTACACAATGGGCAATCGTGAGGCTTGTAGGCTCTATAATCAGGTAGATCGCTACTTGTAAAAATAGTTTCGATTTTCATATCCGCTACTTTTCGTACTGCACTGAATATAGAAGCCACTCCACATACACCTCCGCCATAATATAAAACGGTTTCAATTGCTCTCAACATTGTTGTTCCGGTAGTAATAGACGCAGCCAAAATTAAAATACTTTTATTTTCAATCATTCGTTGTTTGTTATCTCGGAACATCATCTGTCCCATTTGACTGAATTCCGGTGTGATGATAGAAATATTATTTCCATAGCTCATCGACATATTTGTAGAATCAGCCAATAATTCAGCAATATAACTACCAATTACTTCTGTTTCGTCCAGGCATACAATGGAATCTACAGGAGATGTCATTAAATATGCATCACCTAAAACCTTGGCAGTTTCTCTGGCATTATTGTGTCTAGTCTTAATTGTAGACATGTCAATATATGTATTGATATGTGAATTACTGGTTGCAAAATGTCCCTGTAATATTTTAATACGTGCTTTTGGATTCTTTGCTGAACGAAGATCTTGAAATCTTGCATCCATAGTCTATTCCCCTTTCTGTTTATCAGCTAAGTTCTACTTTAGCTGCTTTTTCTGGTTTGAAATCATTGCGTAAATCATAAATATTATGTCCAGTAGATTCGTTCAATACTCTTCCTTCAAGCGAATAGCATCGAATAAATCTTCTTCCATCAATGGTACTCCAATGTTCAATATCCCATGTTAAATAACCATCTGCGTCTGTCTTTTTTTCATTTAAAATAACATCTACCTGACGACCTGCAACCATTAAATCAATTAACCCTTGTTCATCTGTTTCTACATCGACGTTGTTAACATTGTCATAAACTTTCATCCCTTATCTCCTCCTGTTTTAACTTTTTATCTATTATAACCTTTATTCAGGCATAATACAATTTGTTATTGCTAATTATCAATTAATTTTTTCCCATCACTCCAACTATATAGCTTGCGTAATTCGGAACCAACTGCTTCTAATTGATGCGTAGATTCTTTTCTTCTCATGGCATTGAAATTCGGGCAGTTTACTTGGTTCTCTGTTAACCAGTTTCGTGCAAATACACCATCTTGAATATCTTTTAATATAAGTTTCATCGCCTTTTTTGTATCATCGGTAATAATCTTAGGTCCAGTAATGTAATCTCCGTATTCAGCAGTATTAGAAACAGAATATCTCATGCCTTCAAATCCACTCTGATATATTAAGTCTACAATTAATTTCATTTCATGGATACATTCAAAATAAGCACTTTCTGGTTCGTATCCAGCTTCTACCAAAGTTTCGAAACCAGCTTTCATAAGGGCGGTTACTCCACCACATAATACAGCTTGTTCTCCGAATAAATCTGTTTCTGTTTCTTCTCTAAATGTAGTTTGAAGAACACCTGCTCTTGCTCCACCTATGGCTAATGCATAAGCAAGTCCCATCTCATGTGCTTTTCCAGTTGCATCTTGTTGTACAGCGATTAGACAAGGAACTCCTTTGCCTTCCTGGTATTCACTTCTAACTGTGTGTCCTGGTCCTTTTGGTGCAATCATAACAACATCTACATTTGCAGGAGGAACGATTTGTCCATAATGAATTGCAAAACCGTGAGCAAACATTAACATATTTCCTTCTTCCAAGTTTGGCTTAATGGATTCTTTGTACATAGCTGCTTGTTTCTCGTCATTAATTAAAACCATAATAATATCTGCTTTTTTTGAAGCTTCTGCTGCAGAATATACTTCGAAACCTTGTGCTTCTGCCTTTTTCCATGATTTACTTCCTTCATATAATCCAATGATTACATGAGCTCCAGATTCTTTGGCATTTAATGCATGTGCATGCCCTTGACTTCCGTAACCAATAATTGCTATTGTTTTTCCCTCTAGTAAAGATAAGTTACAATCTTCTTGATAATAAATTTTTGCCATTTCTACATCCTCCTGATTTCTTTGTTATTCAAAGTAGATACTCGGAATCCACCTTGCTGCTTTCGTTATAAGATCGTGTACTTTTATCACAGCCCGAGCTGCTTAGTTAAAGGATATTCCTCTAGCTTTCCATTATTCAATGTATGTGATATCTTTGGTTCCGCGAGACAGACCTGTAATACCGGTCCTTGCTAATTCCAAAATCTCATATCCATCTAAAAGATTTAAAAATGCTTCTAATTTTGACTGATCGCCAGTTAACTCAATCATCAATGAATCGGGTTCTACATCTACGATTTTTGCTCGAAAAATATCTACAACAGATATTATTTCTGGTCTTTGCTGTGCATTTGCACGTATCTTGACCATAATTAATTCTCGATATACGGATTCACCATCTATTAAACGTTTTATTTCCACTACATCTACAAGCTTACGTACCTGCTTCTCGATTTGTTCTAATATGGATTCATCCCCTGTTGTCACAACTGTAATACGTGTAAATCTTGGATCTGCAGTCATACCAGCAGTAATGCTGTCTATACTATAACCTCTTCGGCTAAAAAGACCGGAAATACGGCTCAGTACACCAACATTGTTATCCACTAATAAAGAATATACTTGTCTTCTCATAATACTTACCTCTACTTTCTGTTAAAAACAGAGTGCGTTCTGTTTTTTTATTTTATCAAGTTCGGAATGCTTTGTCAATAGACTATGAAAAAATAAATAATTTGATTTAAAATACTACAAATGCATTAAAAATGCGTGTAAATTAAACAAATGTGTATAACTATAAATGTGAATAAAAGATACATATTTGTAGTTGTGTATTTATAGTACATATATAAGTCAAAAAATTAGATTATATGTACTTGTAATACATATATCTATATGTTATAATTAACTAGAGGTGATCAGATATGAATAAAAAAATAATTACTATTGGTGATAGAATTCGAGCTTCCCGAAAATTAATGATGTTAAATCAAACGGAATTAGCAAAACAGTTAGGTAAATCTTTACGAACTATTCAAAAATACGAAAGTGGAGAAATTGAAGTATCTATTTCTATGCTTGAGAAAATAGCCGATAAACTGGACACTACTTTGGAGTATCTGATTGGCTATCCTTTGAATCAGATTAATATTCAACAGCTTTCTAATGTTATGGAATTTATATTTCAATTAAATGATGTGAAAGGTATTGACTATTCTATTCATATTAAAAAACCACCTTTGCATGAAGGATGGGAATGTTCTATTTCATTTAATGGCAAAGACATGTCTGCCTTTTTTAATTCAGATATATGTCTTTTTTTAGAAGAATTCAAATTTCATAGAGAAGAATTCAATCATTATATTTTAACAAAAGAAGCTTTTGAAAATTGGAGAATCAAAACACTCTCCTACTATTCCAATACATTATTAGAAAAAAAGGAAGAAGAAAGTTTAGATGAAAAAACAAGAATCGAAAAGAGAAATGAATTATTAAATAAAAAAAATTAGCACTCTTCTGTTGACATTGCTAATAATGTGTGTTATATAATATATAGAGCAATTAAAACTTATATAATACCAAAGGAGGTATGACATATGTTATTAAGAAACAGGAATTATAATTTATTTGATGAGATGTTCAGAGACTCTTTTTTTAGTCATCCTTTTGAGACTTCTACATCCGCTCTGATGAAAACGGATGTACAGGAAAAAGATGATAAGTATTTGGTTGACATGGAACTACCTGGATTTTTAAAAGAAGATATACAGGCAGAATTAAAAGATGGATATATGACCATTTCTGCTACTAGAAATGAGCATAAAGAAGAAAAAGATAATGATGGGAAGTATATCTGTCGAGAACGTTTTGTAGGAACCTGCAAGAGAAGCTTTTACGTAGGTGATCAAATGAAACAGGAGGATATTCAAGCGTCGTTTGAAAATGGTGTATTACGTTTAAGAATTCCTAAAAATGTTATGCAAACGATAGAGGATCAGCCAAAATTAATTGAAATTCAATAATATAATCATCAAGAATAAAAAAGGAAAAGAAAGGGCTGTTTATAAGGCTCTTTCTTTTTATTTTTAATTTTTATAAAGGTTAAGAATTTATAAAAATAAAATTTTTTTGATAAGTAATAGACACGAAGGCAACAATGTTCTAAAATAAGTAGATAGATATTATTTATAATCAGGAGGAACTTATGACTTACTGCACTTACTATGACCTTTTAGGTGTTTCTCGGCATGCGACAACAAAGGAAATTACAGAAGCTAAAATATTTTTAATAAAAAAATTTCATCCGGACGCTAATATGGGAGAGACTTTTGATACCACACTTTATATACAAAAAGTATTAGAAGCATATAATATTCTATCGGATTCTGATTTGCGCAAACGATATGACCATAAAATTTCTAATGTAAAGCAGCGATATAAAGCTGCACGAACATATTCAGAGGAGCAAGAAGATTATTATCAAAAATACCCTTCATTTGCGCCATATTGGGAAGCAGCGAATAAACTAAATGAAGTTGTTCAGGAAAGCATGGTACTTTTCAAAAAGCAAAAACGTTCCAACAAACTTTTTTTAAATAATCATTTTTTAAATAAAACAAAACAAGCAGAAACTCATGTCTCTGAAATTAAAACTTATGAGGATACATTAACAGAACTCTCTTGTTCGGTTACACCGTGTATTGCAGTATTAGCAGAATCTGGAATACCAAGGGAATATTGGGTGTCAAGTGCAATGAATTGGTTGCTATTTCAATGGACTCAAAATCGAGACTTGGATTTTCATCTTCTATGTCCCATGTATGATACCTATCTTCAGACATGTAAATCAGATACTCAAAGAACTAAATTATCAAATCAAAGTAAAGTGTTTTTAGCTAATTTAGAAAAGCTTTTAGCAAAACAAATGACAGAATAAATTTTTGATTCAATAAGGGGCACCCAAACTCAAATCGTTTGTGTGCCCCTTATTTTTGGTGCTTTAATTATTTCTAATCGTATGTTTTTTTAGCTTTTTTTACTTTAACTGCATCCTTTGGAAGTTCAGCTTTTTTCTTTTTTTCTTGTTTTTTCTCAGGATTTTTATTTGCCATACAAGATTACCTCCTTCATAAAACAATTCACTTAAGTACCTGTGTATATTAATAATTTACTTGTTTATATCATACCACTTCAGTACATTTTTTTAAATAGATTTTTGAAATTATCATAAAACGGTATTCCTTAGAACTTCCCAGCTTTCGCTGCTTCCTCAATGGA
>JAVXHY010000011.1:0-45759 GCA_036656615.1 Lachnospiraceae bacterium
CTATAAGTATATTAGATGATTCTTGCTTTTACAAGACTTTCTGTGAAATGATAACGGGATTGTTAAGGTGGGTAGCTGGCTGAATTGCCTGATTAGGATTGAAAATGAATTTTTCAAGATATTCCTATCATCACTTTAACATATCCGTGTAGTCTTCGCAAGAATTTATATATAAACTGATATTTGCTCGTAAAGCACCGAAGGTGCGTTTTTCGAATGGCATGGCTGAACTGTTACATTTGTTCTTATCTATTCTGTTTTGTATGAGAATTACTACTCCTCATATTTAATAACAACATTCAATGCTCGCTCTGTATCCGCTGCAAGCTGGATAGCCTCAGATAGTTGATTTTGTGAAAATTCATTGGTAATAATAGATTCAATATTCCATCTTCCACTTTCCATAATTGCCATGACATCTCTGACATCCTCTGGCATATAACCACCACTCCCAATTAAGGCATGCTGCCCAAATGTCATTGCCAGCACATCTACGGGTCTCATGCCTGCTTTTACTGCAACTATTACCATACGTGAGCCAATGCTTCCCATTGCCTGATAGGTTTTAATAATATCATCCGCCCCAGCTGCATCTACATATATATCTACATTACAGGTCTTCCCCAGCACTGATATTGCCTCTCCAAAATACGCTATTGCTTTTTCACTTAAATTTTCTTTTCCATTATTACATATTGCAAATCCAAGTTCTTCTGCTTTTTTCAGTCGAAAATCAGAGTAATCGCAAATCATCACCTTATTACAGCCAAAATACTGCAATGTAATCGCTGCGGCAATCCCAATCGTTCCCGCCCCAAAAACAATGGCATTTTCCCCTGCCTTTGGTTCAGATCTTCTTGCTGCTCTGCATCCTACTGTAAAAGGTTCAATCAAACTTGCTTCTTTATCACTGATCTTCTCTGGAACAGGGTAGACCACCTCGTTCATTTTTGCATTTGGCACTAAAATATATTCCGAAAAACCTCCCATTGTCCCAGAGCGTTTTGGGTTGCCCTTAGCCAGTCTAGGGTAAGGATAAACCCGATTTCCCACCTGAATATCCTTTACATTTTTGCCAACCTCCACCACTCTAGATACAGTCTCATGTCCAAATTCCCCACCTACAGTAATGCGGTGTCCCTGATTTGGTCCATGAATATAGACTGCCACATCCGTTCCACAAATACTAGAATAAATATTTTTAATTACAATATCATTTTCGCCTGCTGTTGGCATAGGTAACTCTACAATTTCAATTTCCCTTTTCCCCTGATATAATGCTGCTTTCATATTTCTCTCCCTAGTTTTCCATACTGCCTTCACTGTCCTCCAGATCTTTCGAATTTCCAGATTCAATTACTTCTCCAGTATCCTTATTAACAAAGTTCACTACTGTTTGAAGTTCTTCTGAAGGCACCGCATTTATGGCCTGATAGATATTACCTTCAAAATAAAATACCATTGAAACTAATGATTCAAACCCGCCATACGAATTTGCATCAACATTGACATTAAATTCCGTCAAGTCATCATTATATGTGATCGTATTAATGGAAGGATAATTTTCTTTGTCTCCTAGTGTTTCTTTAATTGATTCATCCACACTGTTTTTGAATTCTCCTAACAGTTTTTTATGTGCGGACTTTGACATCTTCATCGTGATTGATCCATCATCATTTTTGATTATTTCTTTTACACCAGCCTGCTTAGCTTCATCATCTAATGTAGTATCTGTATCATCAAAAAATCCCCCAGGAATCGTAACCTCAACATTCAATATCTTTTTCTCCGCTTTCAGAGTAGCTTCTTCCTTTTTCACAGTTGAATCTGCACTTCCATCTGATTCTTTTCCTCCGCATGCAACTAATGACACGGACATAATCACTGCCATTAAAAAAACTATCATCTTCTTCATATGCTATTTTCTCCTCTTTTCGTGCCGATTGTATAAATCTAATTATTCATATAATGTACCAGTTGAATAATGTGCTTTAAACTGAATTGTTTTCCCATTAATTGAAAATTCTTCTTTGCTTACGCCGTCAATCCATGCTTCCAGTTCTGCTTCCTGTCCTGGACCCCATTCAGTCACTTGATCTGATGAACCTGTACTAATTATTTTGCCAGTTTCATCTAATACTGAAATTTCTGTACTTAAGTATTCAAATTTCATATCTGTAGTATTTTTCATATGAATCTTGTATGACTTATATCCCCACTCATCTGCAGTTTCATTCAGTGTGAAACCATCTGCCATCTTCTGGATATCTTCTTTTGCCTTTTTTTGTTCAGCCACCGCTTCCGCGTCAGTCATCAATTTGTCTAATGTATCCTGATGTGTCTTATCTACCTTTAGCCCATATTTACTAATAAACTTCTGTAAAAGAATTGTTCTTTTTGCATAAACATCAGCCCAACGTGTATAATATGTGTTGTAATCCACAGTATAATATTTCGTTGCATCTTTCGCTTCTTTTAATAAATCGATATAGGTTTTTACATCAGCCCCAAGGTCTTTGTTATCAAAATCTTTATCATAAAATTCTGATATTTTGTCTAATTCTGTTTGACAAAAATCTGCATATGCTTTGGGATTTTCCCCAACACTGTCTTTATCCCATCTCGCCATTAATCCTTCCGACATAGCTCTCATATACTGCCCATCTATAGTTAATTCGTATTTACATTCTTCCACTTTCTTTTTAGAATCTTTATAATCGCCTAGACTACTATACTTATCTAGCGCCTCTTGAAAACCTTTGCTTGAAAAATCTTTTTCGGCTGCAGAATATTTTCTACCATTTGCGGTAGCAAAAAACACAATTATTCCGGCAATCAACACTGCTGCAACAGCAGTTGCTATTAATTTAACATTCGGTTTCTTTTTTGTCGTTGCAATAGGAACTTTCTCCGTTTGAGATGTCTCCTCCTTTTTTACAACTTCTCCTGCTTCCATTTGAGCTTCAACTTCTGCCTCTTTTGTCGTTAGTTCCATTTGTGTAATTGGACATCCGCAATTTGGACATGCCTCCGCTTTGTCACTAAATTCTTTTCCACACTCTGTACATTTAATCAATGCCATCCTTTGTTCCTCCCTCTTTTTTTATAGTCAAATATGCTCCTACTCAAGTCCTTTCTGATTAATTCTTTTTCAGACTTTTCTTGGATACCTTGCATATCACACCCTTTGGACACACAAGTACAACCCTTGCCGATGCCTTCTTTTCCATACGGTCATATAAACGTCCCGCACTTAGGGATTCTCCTTGTACCGTGAACGAACTATTTGCTACATATCCGATTTTGCCAATGCTTTTAAACTCCACACGTATAGCCTCGTTATCGTATTCATTTTCTGGTTCTTTGATCAGTTGAACTTTCATTCCCGGTTTTAGAAATTCCTTTCCAAAATAATACTTTGTACCTGTAAGCGTGAAATATGTTTTACTCATGATGATCCCTCCTTGAATTTGTGATTTGTTGCAAACAGTTCATTTCCCTTTGTCCTGTTTTTATAATCCAAGAATAAACCTCAAGGTGTCCAATAACTATGCCACCTCAAAATCATATATTTTTTTAGTATTGCGTCGTTAATCTTTGGATTTCTTCATGAACCTGATTTACCACAGATTCCGGTCCGATGATCGTTGCTCCTGGTCCCAATGAGAACACCCAGCTGATAAATGGTCTGCTAACCGCCACGTCTACGATAGTAGTGAATTGATCCTCATTCGCTGGAACCATATGTACATCTTTCCCAAAGCGATCAATAACCACTCCCGCAAGACAGTTATCCATGAGAAGTTTTACATTTTCTTCCTTCCCGCCATACATGGCAAAGCTTTTCTTAGCATACGCTGCAACATCAAACTCCTTGAATTCTTTTTTTCCATCCCGAGTCTCTTCGGACATCTTTATTTTCACCATTTTATCTACACGATAATGCTTAATCATCTGATTTTCCGAATCGTATCCCACAAGATAATAATTTTCATCATCCCAGGACAAGCCCCATGGACTGATATGATAGTATTCACCGTCGTGTCTCAGTTCCATTTTCTTCTTGGTATTCCACTGAAAATATTGAAATAGAATTTTCCTGTTATGACCAATGGCATTGTGAATGTAATCCACATTGTAGTAGATACTCTCATTCATAGTTTTGATACGTCCAGATACATACACCTGCCTCTGCAACTCTTTTGCTTCATATTCACTGCACATGGTTTCTAACTTATGAATAAGTTCATTGGATTTTCTGGCAGTAATAAACTTTGAGGACTGGATTGCATCCACAAGTAGCTTTAATTCCGCTAACTCAAACTGCCTGCTCCCCACATGATAATGATAGGTTTTTCCAAATGGTTCACCAATGACATCGACACCCATCTTCTCGAGATCTGCAAGGTCTGTATAGATACTTTTTCGTTCGGCAGATACCCCGTATTGATCGAGTGCCGCAATGATCTCTGGCATGGTAATGCAGTGGTCATCATCGGTCTTTTCTAACATAATCTTCATGAGGTAATAAAGCTTTAACTTCTGGTTTGTTCCCTTCGGCATAACAAAACCTCCCTGCTACGATTTACTTGATTTAAGTATATCATAGTAGGGAGGTTTATTGGACTTCTTTTTATGGGATTATTTTCGGCCTAAAATGAAATTTTAAATTCTATGCTATCACTGCTCTAATCTACAGTCCATATATCCGTACACTATCGGGTTATTGTCGTACAAGTATTTAACAACAACCTCTTCTTTAACAGGTCATACTGCTTGGTTTATTGCACAACTTTTCCATACTAATTTCTTGCTGATAGAATTTATTCTCTCCTGGTTATCTACCATTTCCGTTTCTTTCGACCCATCAGCACGTTTACGTACAATCTGCAATTCTTGTATATTGTACTCTGCATCGTCACATCTTCAAAGGACAGTTTTGTCAAATCCTCCTTATAGCAATTCAAGAGTTTATCTTTCTCGTCATCTGTTAGATTTAAACGATATTCTTCACCCCCATTAGACCATATAAACTCACGGTTTCCAACCTTTTTATATTCCGCTAACGAATTAGTACTTTCTTTATATTCTGATGTATCATATACGTTTTTAAACGCTGTCATTTGTTTATCATTGCTGGATATAGCATACCTTCTATACACTACCTTCTCGTTCTTTTATCTACGACATGATATCCGACATTTATTACGACATTATCTACGTCATTTATTACGACATTATAAAACTATCGTACGATCCACATACCATTTCTATTTGATCCACTTCTCTCAATTAAACCATCATCTTTCATAGTTTTTAACAATCGCTGTACCTGTCTTTCGGACATCTCCAACTTCTCTGCTGCACTTTTAGCAGATATTTTATTATCTTCCTTTAGCAATGCTAACAGTTTATCCTGAACAGATTCATTCTCTTTCTTTCCATCTTTCACAATATTCTGTGTTAATTCGGTCAATGCCTGCTTAGTAATTTCAAGCATAAACTTCACAAATCCAGTGGATTCTCCATCCGAATTTGCAGCATTGATAGCTTCATAATATTCTTCCTGCTGTTCATGAATCAGCGTTTCAATTGGAAGCCACAAAAAGAACTCTTTCCATTTTGCAAGTATCAATGTGTGCCACATTCTACCTGTTCGTCCATTTCCATCCGCGAATGGATGAATAAACTCAAATTCATAATGAAAAATGCATGACTTTATCAATGGATGAAGTGTGGACTCCTGTAGCCATTGAAACAATTCTGAAATTAAATCAGGCACATACTGTGGTGGTGTTCCTGCATGAATAAGATTTTCTCCAGCATACACCCCCACTCCGCCACTTCTGAAAATTCCAGCTTCTTTCACCAAGTCCAACATCATTATTTTATGAGCGGTTAATAAATCTTTAATGGAATATGGATTCAATTTTACAAGCATATCATAGGCGTCATAAGCATTCTGAACTTCTCTGATATCCTTAGGTGCTCCTAAAACTCGCTTTCCATCAATTACATCACTTACCTGATCAATGGTCAGGGAATTTCTCTCAATTGCCAATGAAGAATGAATAGAATGAATTCGATTCTCTCTTCGAAGTGTTGGGTTCTTAGAAAGATTGTCAGTCAATGCAATCATTCCTGTCATCTCCGCTATTTCAATTACCAAATTTGTAATATCTTCTGTCATCGTAAAAGGTGGTTTGTATCCATCTGACATGTAGCTCCTCCATTCTAATGATATCTATTTTTGTGTTAATATTCTTGTAAAGTTATCCCAGACAACTGTAATCAAATTAGGCTCATTTAAAGCCTTCGCAATTATCTCGTACTCATCCCGAAGCATCTCTGGAGAATATTTTTTCCCATTAACCTTGGAATATGGTCCATCGCTTTCTATTAAAATTCTATCCTTGCTCTTGCGCAATCAGTTGCATTTTGTGAGGTTTCAATGATATATTCAGCATTTTTCAAAGCTTGCTCTATTATGAATAAGTTCATTGGATTTTCTGGCAGTAATAAACTTTGAGGACTGGATTGCATCCACAAGTAGCTTTAATTCCGCTAACTCAAACTGCCTGCTCCCCACATGATAATGATAGGTTTTTCCAAATGGTTCACCAATGACATCGACACCCATCTTCTCGAGATCTGCAAGGTCTGTATAGATACTTTTTCGTTCGGCAGATACCCCGTATTGATCGAGTGCCGCAATGATCTCTGGCATGGTAATGCAGTGGTCATCATCGGTCTTTTCTAACATAATCTTCATGAGGTAATAAAGCTTTAACTTCTGGTTTGTTCCCTTCGGCATAACAAAACCTCCCTGCTACGATTTACTTGATTTAAGTATATCATAGTAGGGAGGTTTATTGGACTTCTTTTTATGGGATTATTTTCGGCCTAAAATGAAATTTTAAATTCTATGCTATCACTGCTCTAATCTACAGTCCATATATCCGTACACTATCGGGTTATTGTCGTACAAGTATTTAACAACAACCTCTTCTTTAACAGGTCATACTGCTTGGTTTATTGCACAACTTTTCCATACTAATTTCTTGCTGATAGAATTTATTCTCTCCTGGTTATCTACCATTTCCGTTTCTTTCGATCCATCAGCACGCTTACGTATAATCTGCAATTCTTGTATATTGTACTCTGCAATTTTCTTTTGTACCGGAATCGATAGATTTTCTAGATATGAAATCGTCTTAACAAGCGAACAGGACTGAAGACAAAAGGTTATAGCATCAATTCTATACAGATTGTAAGATTCTGTTTTCCCCTAGAGGAATAGTAACCTTTATCTCTTAAGTACAGCTACAAAATATTTTTTGGACTTACCTTTCTACCAGTCCACCCCATACCTCTTGCCCATTCTTTCGTAGATTCTTTTTCTTCTGTATCATCTCCATGAAGGGTTTCAAGCATATTGCAATATCCATAAATACCACCAACATCATCACACACCGGTAATGCATCTGCATCCACGCATACTGGTCGATGTTCTTCCAATGGTTCTGCCGGATTACCTGATGCTTCATACTTTTTCTTTGTCTCATAATATGCAGTTGCTGTGATTTTTACTTTCCAATCATCGCTATAGTCGTACCAATAATATATTGCATCCAATATCGGAGTTGTAACTGGTGCCAAACATATTTTTTTCATTTTCACTTTCCTTCAAAATTCTTCTATTAGAAAAATCCCAGAAATCAAAATTTTGTGCTATGCCTGGCATAAGGGGTTGGTCGTTCGCCTTCCAACTGTCTGTCACGTTCTTTGATTACATCTAATTTTTGCATACTATTTTTCTCCATTTCTTTATCTGGATTAATATTTTGATTTTTCTTTTTAACCTGTGAACTTTCAGTTGACAATTACAGCCTTCCGCTCTTGGGATAGCCTAGCACAGCTGCCCCTACTGTAAACATATTTAATTTTTATATTTTAATCAATAGCAATCTTCTATTGGTGGCAATACCAATTCCGATCGAAACGAGAGTTCATCATCCCCTTTTTCTCTTCTTCTATGCCATTCTTTATCTGTTGTTAGTACACATTTTATCTCAGGCAATGATGCCACATCATGAACCCCAAATTTCACTAGCATTTCATTACCTTCAAATTTTTCAGTCCTTTGTCCACATTTAAACTCCCATGTAATTGTATAACGTTCTACATCATAACTTCCATCTACCTCAACCCATGCCTTATATGTATCTCCTGCACGAAGCTTTGGGCGAGTAAAATTGTCTATTGGTTTTTCATGGATTTCCCACGGATACCAATCCATATGTTGTCTAACAACATCATTTCCTGTTGAATCCTTTAATCGAATAAAAACTGGTACATTAAAATCTTTTTCTCTTCCACACTGTTGATAATATCCTTTAAACACATCAATAAAATCGTTCATATAGCACACCACTTGTTCTGCTTCTCTTATTGAAACAACATTTCCGTGAGAAAGTTTATTTCTTATTCTTACTACACGGTCTAAAACTGAGCGAACTTCATTTTTCCCAGAGAAAAAAGTTTCCAGTATATTTTTAAACATTCTCTGATAAAAATCATCCCTGCAGAAGAAGTAAGTAATATCATCAAAAACAAGTGCATCAATTTTTCTAGAAAACCTCTCTGGATTTGTAGCCATTCTTCCTTCCACCTGATCAATAATACTCTTTTTAATTAGTGGTTGCATAATTGTATTTCCTTGCTCATCATTACCAGATTGAATTTCTAATTCAAAATATCCTGCACCATATTCTTCTTTCATCTTTTCATCAATTAGACGTCTAGTCCAGTGTTCAAACGAATCAATCTGATGTCTACACAAATCTCTTAAATCCACTTCGGACATATGAAAATATTCTTGCACTTTACTATTAGCTTTGTTATCTTTTCTCTCTAGCATCTTATCTTCCCGCCCCTTCCCATTTGATTTTAACACTTTACAGAAACCACATAATTATATTATACAACCTAAACTCTTCCATGTCATATAACAATACTTTCTCTTCTAAAAAGGGGGCTGTCGGATAATAGATAGTCCCTTAGATAGGATATTGCTATGAGATTATATAAAACCTATTATTCTTTACATTTCCATAATGCCATTGGATGGTTTTCAATTCTTTTCAAAATATCAGGATTATCAAACAACAGCTCCGGTCTATATTCCTTGCGTTCAAAGACTTCCATATATTCCATTTCACCTTTGGTAACTTGCATCAAATCAGATATGTATTTCCTAGCACTGGTCTTTCTTTCTTCTAAATCAAAGTTCTCTTTTTTACGAAGTACAGGGAATAAATCACGCCTAATTTTCTGAAATGTAAGTCTGTCAATGGCAGATGTATCAAAAACCTTATTCACAGTCGCCTGCGAAATCGTATTATAGAAGATGATACATTTGCGGAACAAATCCTCTTCCACGAAATCAATTATTCCATAGTAGACCATATTATTAAAATCATATAAATCTCTGGCTGCTGCCCTGCTCATAAGTGCATTCGTTTTTGCCGCAAATATTTCCATCGGTGCAAGGGTATGTATCTCAAATCTATCTTCAAAAACATCTGTTAATATCTGCAAATGCACTGTATTTAATATATGTACCCTTAATGAGTAATTCAATTCTACCTTAATGTTATCCATATTTCCTGCTGAATTACGATATTGATAGTGGAATGCATCCAAACTAAAGCTAAATCTTGATGCCGAAGACAATTGGTAACCTTCTCTTTCCATATATTCTTTGATGATAGCTGTAATCTGTTCTCTGGCTACTGCCATTTCATCCTTCGTGCCATTTGGAATATAGTCCATATCAATATCAACAGACAGTCTTGGGAGATTAAAGATTACCATATTAATTGCAGTGCCACCTTTCAGCACAAGATGTTCCTGAAGATATGGCTCATTGTTAAAATATTTCAGTATTTCTTTTAATCTTAGCACTTTCTCAAAAGTATCTCTGACAAAACCATATTCCTGTGCCATTTTCCCAAGCTGGATTTTGTTATATTCGATCATCCATTTCTCCTCCGTTCTTTTGATAAGCTTTCATATCAGGAACAATCATCTTCCATTTTGCATTATAGACTCCATGATAAATATCATTTGATAAATATCGTTTACTTTTTCCAATATGTTCCTGGCAGAATTTATAAAATTCTTCTGATATTCCTGTTGACGAACTGAATGTTTCTAATAAGTAACCCATTTTCTGATATAAAAACTGCTTCTGATAGTCCTCTAAATACTTACAAAGCTTCTGTTCATCCAGTTTACGTATAGACTGGGTAAATGCAATAATCTCTTCCATACCTGCTATCTTATCCATGTCTTTTATACTGTCAACTAATGTTTTCTCCAAATCCGTAACACGAATACCACTACTATACTGAACCGCTTCAACTCCAGATTGAGTTTTTGAAGCAATATACTTGTAGGTATATCCATCAAACTCAAAATCATGAAACCTGGTTTTCGAAGATACATATACATCATAAAACACCTGGTCCGACATTCCATGATATTCTATTGCCGTATGATGTGAAATATAGGCACTCTCTGTAATCATGCATGCTATTTGAAAACGACTAGCCACTGGTGCTCCCGTTTCCCCGCTTACACAGGTATACAGATTGTTCCTTATTTTCATAATCATTTTTTTATTCATAAGCCGCTTCAACGCAGACCTAGTGCTTTCCACATTATCATAATATTGGTTCACATATTCTGATGTGAAAACTGGTTTTTGTAATAATTCAAAATATAACTTCACTTTTTCACCTTATTTCTTGTACGATACAGTCTATAATTAGCCTGTTTCTTTTTTAATATAAACTATGATAATCCATTTCGCTTTAAAATACAAGTTTAATTTTTGTATTTTTATGTTTATATTTAAACCTTTTTTACATTTTCAAACCATGAATTTATCCCTAGATGGCGATAATGAACTGCTTTACTGCTTTAAATCTTAACTTCCTATCTTTTTCTCACTCAAATGCCAAAATCAGACCATCCGTTATGATTACATCTCGGAATGGCATCAGTGTTGCTTCGACCATCAGTGGCTTGGGTGCACAATAAAACATTTCTTCTATGTCGGTGATAATCCCACCCACCTGATACACTTTTTCATCTTTCTCTGATAAAGTCATCGGTTTAATTCTCCCTTGCCTTATCGTATCCTAACAAATAAAGAAATGAGGAATAAAAATACCAAAGCGAAGGTAAAAAAACCGACAGAATCAATCTGCCGGATGGAGAACTTTTTATTTTTTTCTTGTCTACTTGACGGGAGCAGTTCAATCTGGTCGTAAGTCCTGTCTTCTTTTAATACAATTTCGCTCCTGCTGGAATTCTGTCATCCACCATCAATAGGTTCAGACCTTCTTTTCCATCTTCCTCGTGAACTGCTGAAATCAGCATCCCACAGGAATCAATTCCCATCATCGGTCTTGGTGGCAGATTAGTGATTGCGATACAAGTTTTCCCAACCAATTCTTCCGGCTCATAATACTCATGAATTCCGCTTAGAATCACTCTGTCTGTGCCGGAACCATCATCCAAAATAAATTTCAATAACTTCTTGCTCTTTGGTACTGCTTCACAAGCTTTTACCTTCACAGCACGATAATCGGATTTTGTAAATGTATCAAAATCTACCATTTCTTCAAAAAGTGGCTCGATTTTCACCTTAGAAAAATCAATCTTTTCTTTCACTGTTTCAATCTGAACTGGAGCAACATTTTCCTCTTTTTTAGAAGTTTCAGAACCACCCAATGTCTTCATCGTCGGAAATAACAATACATCCCTTATGGCTGCTGAATCAGTCAATAGCATAACCATACGATCAATTCCAATTCCCATTCCCCCTGTTGGCGGCATTCCATGTTCCAATGCATTTAGGAAATCTTCATCCACACTATTGGCTTCTTCATCACCTTGTGCTTTCAGTACTTCCTGAGCTTCAAAACGCCCTCTTTGATCAATTGGATCATTCAGTTCAGAAAAGGCATTCGCCATTTCCCGTGAAGTAATAAATAACTCAAAACGCTCCGTATACTCTGCATCCTCCGGCTTTCTCTTTGCAAGAGGAGATATCTCTACTGGATGATCCATAATAAAGGTAGGCTGCACTAATTTATCTTCTACAAATTCTTCGAAAATCAAGCTTAAGATATCACCTTTTTTATGACGTGGCTCATAATGAACATGATGTTCATCTGCCAATTTTTTTGCCTCTTCTTCTGTCTTAATTAATGTAAAATCAATACCAGTATACTTTTGAACCGCTTCTACCATGGTTAATCTTTCAAATGGCTTGGCTAAGTCAATTTCCACTCCATCATAATGAATCACGGTAGTTCCAAGCACTTCTTTTGCTACATAACGATAAAGCTTTTCTGCCAAATCCATCATACCATGATAATCGGTATACGCCTGATATAATTCCAACAATGTAAACTCTGGATTATGTCTAACAGACAGACCTTCATTACGAAATACACGGCCAATTTCATATACACGTTCTAAGCCTCCTACAATTAATCTCTTCAGATATAATTCTAAGGAAATTCGCAAATGTACCTTTTCATCCAATGCATTATAATGCGTATCAAAAGGCTTCGCTGCTGCTCCCCCCGCATTTGGTACAAGAACTGGAGTTTCCACTTCTACAAAGCTTTGATCATCCAGATAATGTCTGATTGCACTGATAATTTGTGAACGTTTAATAAAGGTATCTTTTACCTCTTGATTCATAATTAAATCCACATATCTTTGACGATAACGCAGATCTGTATTCACTAAGCCGTGGAATTTTTCAGGAAGTATTTGTAAGCTTTTAGTCAATAGTTGAACTGCAGATGCATGAATGGAAATCTCTTCTGTCTTTGTTTTAAATACTTCACCTTTTAATCCAACAATATCTCCAATATCGAATTTCTTAAATTCCTTGTAAACATCTTCACCCACACTATCTCTTGCTACATAGGATTGAATGTTTCCCTTGAAATCTTGAATATTACAAAATGACGCCTTCCCCATAACACGTTTAGACATAATACGTCCGGCTACGGATACTTCTTTTCCTTCTAACTGCTCAAAGTTCTCCTTAATATCCGCACTATGGTAAGTCACATCATACTTCATGATTTCAAATGGATTCTTTCCATTTGCTTGTAATTCAGTTAATTTTTCACGACGAACCTTTCTTAATTGGTTCAAATCCGGTTCTTGTACATTCTTTTGTTCCGCCACGTCTATTCACTCCTTAGATTGATCTATCGATTTTCAAAACATCATATTCCATTATGCCTGCCTGAGTTTCCACTTTTACTGTACTTCCTACCGTTTGTCCAAGCAACGCTTTTCCTACTGGTGATTCATTGGAAATTTTCCCATTTAAGCTATTTGCTTCTGTAGATCCTACTATTCTAAATTCCAATTCTTCATCATACTCTTTATCATGAACCAAAACCGTGCATCCAACATTAATCGTATCTAGATCTACTTCATCCTCTACTACTACTTCAGCATTTTTAAGGATTTTTTCTATTTCATCAATTCTTGCCTCAATATCCCTTTGTTCATCCTTTGCTGCATCATATTCTGCATTTTCAGATAAATCACCTTGTTCTCTTGCTTCTTTAATCTTTCCTGCAACTTCCTTACGTTTCACAACCTTGAGATTTTCTAATTCTCCCTCTAAGCCCTTCAAACCCGCATAAGTAAGTATTGTTTTCTTTTCTTCCATATTTGTTCAATTCCTTCCTTTTAAGCTTCTCTATACTGACAAGATTTATCTTGTTATATCCACTGTTTACAATCATGCTATTATACCGTATCACACATCTGATGTCAAGATATTCACCAGTTGTTCATAGCTCTCTACCATATTAATACGATTTCGAAGTTCTGACGCATGAGGTAGACCTGTGGTGTACCAAGATATATGTTTTCGCATTTCCCGAATTCCCGAATAATCCCCCTTCCATTCAATCTGAAGCTTCGCATGGCGCAGCATTGTTGTTCGCAGCTCCTCCCATGTAGGTCTTGGCTTCCATTGCCTGGTTCTATCATACGCAAGAAGCTGTGAAAATATCCATGGATTTCCTCTTGCAGCCCGACCAATCATAATGCCATCACAATGAGTCTGTTCCTGCATCTCTTTCGCTTTTTCCGGCGATGTCACATCTCCATTTCCAATGACTGGAATGGATACTGCTTCTTTGACTTGCCTAATAATATCCCAATCTGCCTGACCGGAGTAATATTCCTCTCTTGTTCTTCCATGTACGGCGATTGCAGCAGCTCCAGAAGCCTCTACTATTTTTGCAATTTCTACTGCATTGATACAACCATCATCAAAGCCTTTTCTAATTTTAACCGTGACCGGTTTTTGAATTGCCTTGACTGTTTTTGTCACGATTTGTTCCACTAATTTAGGATTCTTCATTAAAGCAGATCCTTCTCCATTTCGTACAATCTTTAGCATAGGACATCCCATATTAATGTCTAGTATGGAAAAAGGAAGTTCTTCAATCTGCTTTGCCATTTCACTGATGACTTCCGGTTCTGATCCAAAAAGCTGTAACGAAACCGGCAGTTCTTCTGGATGAATTCGAAGCAATTCCTGAGTATTTCGGTTTTTATACTGAATTGCCTTAGCACTTACCATCTCCATACATAAAAGTCCGGCTCCTTGTTCCTTGCACAGCAAGCGAAACGGCAGGTCCGTTACTCCTGCCATGGGTGCTAAAATATAAGGATTATCTAATTTAACATTTCCGATTATTAATTTATTCATCTGTTCTTCTCATATACCAGGCGTAAGCCCACCATTGTCAAAATAGGATCATAGGCATCAATTATTTTAGTTTCTTTTGTAATAATACTTCCCAAGCCTCCAGTAGCTACTACTTTTATATGATCGAATCCTGAAGCTTCTTTCATTTTATTTACGATATACTCCGTCTGTCCAATGTATCCAAAAACCAATCCTGCCTGCATACTGGTAATCGTATTTTTGGCCAAAATCGAATCTGGCTTTTTAATTTCTATTTCTGGAAGCATCGATGCTCCCTCCCAAAGTGCTCTAGCTGAAGTCCTAATTCCAGGCGAAGTTACCCCTGCAAGGAATTCCCCATTTGCACCTACTAAATCATGTGTAGTTGCCGTACCGAAATCTACAACAATTACAGGTCCACCATATAGTTCATAGGCAGCCACCGCATCCACAATCCGATCCGGTCCAATTTCTCTTGGGTTATCCGTTAAAATCTTAATACCTGTTTTGATTCCAGCAGACACTACAATTGGTTTTATATGAAAATACTTCATAATAGCATTACACAAGGAATGCATGATATCCGGTACTACGGAAGAAATAATGACCGCATCAATTTCTTTCGGCACTGCTCCTTTTCTTTCTATCAATTCGCAAAGCATAATGCCATACTCGTCGGAAGTTCGTGGCAGCTTGGTCGTGATACGAAAGGTTGCTGTCAGCTCTTTTCCACGGAAGAGTCCCATTGTAATATTCGTATTACCTGCGTCAATTACCAATAACATTTATATATCCTCCCCTAGAAAAAAGACTTTATAATACATTTCTAAGGACTGCATTAGTTCTTCTTTCGTTCTCTGTAATTCTTTTATTTTTAATCCACTTCCTATTTCATCAAACATCAAATCGGTTTCCTGTGATGTCACCTCAAAGCATAAGGATCCATTCTCTTCAAAAACTAAAGTCAGGATACCACCAACCTCCTGGGTATATAATACGCACATAATCTTTAATTCATTCTTAATATGTTCTGGCAAAGAGTCAAAATCAGGATTGAGATAATATTTTGTCTCATATGCATTTGCCCCACATAGCACTACTTTATCTTCGTACATACTTCCTCCTCTATACATAGCCATAGATGCCTCTAACCGAAACTTCTCCTGCAAATACATTCTGAATCGTTCCATCTTGAGTTCGAACCAACAATTCTCCCGTTTCGTTAATTCCCAAAGCAATTCCTTCATAGGAGTGATGAACTCCCAGCACCCGAACCTCTCGGTCTTGATTGACCAATAATTGATTATAATTTGTTTGTAAAAAGGCAATACTTCCAGTTTTTATAAACTGTTCATAATATACTTCAAACTGTTCCATTATAGAGGCAATTAGCTCAGCACGTCTAATCAGACCACCCTTTTCCAGCCGCAAAGATGTGGCTAGATCTTCCAACTCCTCTGGGAATTCTTCTGTATTAACATTGATTCCAACTCCAATAACCACATGATGTACATAGTCCACCTCGGCATTCATTTCTGTCAATATTCCACATATCTTCTTCTTATCTATAATGAGATCATTTGGCCATTTTATCTTTACATCAAGCTTTGTTTTTTCACGAATGGCACATGCTACACTATATGCCATCACCAAAGTCAGCATAGGAGCCTTATTTGGTTCCATTTCCGGCTTTAGTAACAAAGACATCCAAATACCCGTACCCGAAGGAGAACTCCAATTTTTCCCACGTCTCCCTTTTCCTGCATTTTGGCAGTCAGCAACAATAAGAGTTCCATGTACATAACCCTCATCTGCCATTCTTTTCGCCTGTATATTCGTGGAGTCAAGGACTGGAAAATAAGCGATTTGTCGTCCTGCCCACTGCGTTCCCATAAGACTTTCTATTTCTTCTGCATTTAAAATATCTGGAGCTTCCAGCAAATGATATCCCTTATTACGCACAGCCTCTATCTGATATCCCTCTTCCTTGAGCTGATTGATTACCTTCCATACGGCTGTTCTAGACACACCAAGGGTATCGCAAAGCTCTTGTCCTGAAATATATCCAGTTCGACTGCGAAGCATTTTCAAAATTTCAGTTTTCAATTTAATTTCCTATCTTTCTTCCCCTAGGGTAGCAACCATAACAGCCTTAATTGTATGCAGACGATTCTCTGCCTCATCAAACACAACAGAAGCATCACTTTCAAAGACTTCCTCAGTGACCTCTTTTCCTTTTACTGCTGGAAGACAGTGCATAAATATAGTACTTGTTTTACCTGTTTGTTCTAATAATTCTCGATTGATCTGATAAGGTTGTAATAAGGCAATTCGCTCAGCAGCCTTATCCTCCTCTCCCATGGAACACCAGACATCCGTATATAATACATCTGCATCTTTCACAGCTGACAATTCTTCCCAGCACTCAATGGAACCACCGGAAGCACTTGCATACTGACGACATTCCTCTGTTAGTTCCTCTTCTGGCCACAGACATTTCGGTGCAACAATCACAAAATGAATTCCCATTTTTCCACACCCAATCATAAGACTATTGGCCATATTATTCCTTCCATCACCTAAATATACGAATTTCAGACCTTTCAAATATCCAAAATGCTCTTTCATAGTAAGAAAATCCGCCAAAATCTGGGTCGGATGATATTGATCCGTCAAACCATTCCATACAGGAACACCACTGTATTTTGCCAATATTTCTACATGTTCATGGGCAAATCCTCTAAATTCAATTCCGTCAAACATCCTTCCCAGAACTCGTGCAGTATCCTTTATACTTTCCTTATGTCCCAGTTGAATATCGTTTCCAGATAAATACGTTGGGATTCCCCCTTCATCTGCAGCCCCAACTGTAAACGCACAGCGAGTTCTCGTTGATGGTTTCTCAAAAAGTAAAGCAATATTCTTACCCTTTAGACTGTTTCCTGTAATTCCTTCCTTTTTCTTAGCCTTTAAATCTGCTGCCAAATCAATGAGATACATAATCTCTTCGGCACTAAAATCTTTCAATGTGAGAAAATGACGTCCTTTTAAATTCATCTCTTCATCCCTTTCCAATTCTATTAATTTGAAAATAAAATAAGGCATCTTTGTTTCCAAATCAATCTCCTGATATTTTTCCATTACCTGTTGTTTTAACTCATCTACCGTATAAATCTTATATTTGGGAATATGTAGAAGCTTTGCACTTGCTTCTAACATAGATACATATAATTCTTTTGCTTCTATGCCGGAAGGCAGTCGCAGCATAGACAGTATTTCCCTACGTTCTTTATGGTCCAATCCTTCTAACTTCTTCTCATAATAGCACTCTTCATGGGTTTGTTCAATATAATAAATCAGTCCTTCCAATCCATAAATCAATCTTTTAGCATCGTAATAGCCAATTCTCATATTTAGATTACTTCGGCTGGATTGAAATTCAATAATACTGCCTAATTTGACACGAGGTGCTATCTCGTATAATACTAAATCATCCGGATGCTTTACCCGTGGTTCCATTCCTGGTCCATAGATCCTCACCTGAATAATATTACGATATCCCCGGTCCAATAATGTACCTAATGGCACATTATTCAGAACCCCACCATCCAAGTACTTTGATCCGTGCAGCTTTTCATTTTTAAAACCCAACAAATATGCACTGGCAAGAAGCATGTCTCCAAGCTGACCTTTTGGAATTTCATCCATGCTCAGTTCCAATTCCTTCATCTCTGTCAGGGAAAATGTCAGCAAACACAAATCCTTTCCGGAATTACGAATTTTATCTTCATCAATTACTTCGTTTATTAGATTTTTCAGTGGAGTAATATCTACGCCACCATCTTTCACAACTGCAAATAATTCTCTTAATATTTCCTTCACCGGCTGGGTTCTTTCAAATAACCGCTCCATAAAGCTATCTTCTACATTCATCACATGTGAAAAAGTAATAGAGCCCCATATTTCTTCAGCTTTCTCCAAATCATCCATACAAATCAATGCCCCATTAAGAGCACCGACTGAAGTACCTGCCACAGCACTTATTTGTATTCCAGCTTCCTTAAGCGCACGCCACGCCCCTATTTGATATGCGCCTCTAGCTCCTCCGCCATCTAGCACAATACCATATTCCTTTGACAAATCAATTACTGGCTTCATATAATATCCTCCCAACATTCAAATTGTCATGGCAAAAAAACTTCATAGAAAGCATCTGCCTCCTACAAAGTTTTTATATAAACGCCATCAACTCTTTATCATTTTTCCGAGCCTATTTCCACTAAAGACTTTGCAAGTCCCGCAAGTCCCTGAATCTCTGATGGAATGATAATCTTTGTTGCCTGACCGTTTGCTGCTTTTCCAAATGCTTCCAAACTCTTCATCGTAAGAACCGCTTGGTCCGCACCCGCTTCTCTTAGAAAGACAATTCCGTCTGCATTGGCTTTTTGTACCTTCAAAATAGCCTCTGCCTCTCCTTCTGCCTCTCGAATCATTCGTTCCTTTTGTGCTTCTGCCCGGAGAATCGCACCTTGCTTTTCTGCTTCCGCATCTAGAATTACAGACTCTTTATTTCCCTCTGCTACTAGAATGGTTGCCGTTTTCTCCCCTTCTGCACGTAGAATCGCTTCCCGACGTTCTCGTTCTGCTTTCATTTGCTTTTCCATAGCATCCTGAATCGCTGCCGGTGGTATAATATTTTTAAGCTCTACACGGTTCACCTTAATTCCCCAAGGATCAGTAGCTATATCAAGAGAAGCTCTCATCTTTGTATTAATAGTTTCTCTAGAAGTAAGAGTTTCATCCAGCTCCAAATCTCCAATGATATTACGCAAAGTAGTTGCAGTCAGATTCTCAATAGCCATCATTGGTCTTGAAACTCCATAACTAAAAAGCTTCGGGTCTGTAATCTGATAATATACAACCGTATCAATTCTCATGGTTACATTATCCTTTGTAATAACAGGCTGTGGTTCAAAATCCACTACCTGCTCTTTTAAATCTACTCTTTTTGCTATGCGGTCAATAACTGGTATTTTAAAATGAAGCCCCACACTCCAAGTAGCCTGATAAGCACCAAGACGTTCTACCACCAGTGCTTGAGCCTGTGTAACTATCTTCACACATGAAATCAATAAAAAAGCCAAAACAATTACTAAAATCATCATTACAAGCGTTCCTAACATACCCATTTCCCCTACCTCTCTTTTTTCTCTACAATTAATTTGACGCCTTGTATACCCATAATCGAAACAATATCATCTTTCTTTAGACATTCCTCTGTGGAATCTAATTTTGCGGACCATTCCTGACCATTGACCACTACTCTTCCAGTTCCATGTACCTCATCAATATCTTCTAACACCAATGCCGTAAGTCCAATCAAGCTTTCTGCATTGGTCTTCTCTCGCTCTTTATTAAAATACTTCATAGCAATCGGTCTTGTAATTATCAAAGACATAACGGATACTACTATGAATATCCCCATCTGTACCGGTAATCCAAATCCGATCAAAGCTGCAACAAAACTACAAAGTGCTCCTATGGCAAACCATATGGTAGTTAATCCCAAGGTGAAAATCTCAATAATTACTAATATTATGAATAATACCAGCCAATAGACAGCCTTCATATTTATCGCCCCATTTCTTTCTTTACATTCTACTATATTATAATGCAAATTGCAATGAGACTTTCCACTGTACGATAGTTCTGAACTAAATTGATATTCAATATAAAAAGCCGAGGAAGCAAATGTTTTAATCACATTTCCTTTCTCGACTTTTAAAAATACTCCCCTTTTAGTGGAACCAATGCCCACCGATCAATTGACCATAATCACCATAGCCAAAGTATAACGAATCACCAATTGGATTAGATCCTCCAAGTGCATCTGCCGCTGCCTGATAACAGCTTGCATAAATTGCTCCACTTCCAAGTACCCGATCTAATAATCCTGTGATAGCCGGACCAAATTGACCACTTTGATATATAACTTCGCTAATAGAATTTGGAAATTGACCACTTCTTACACGATTCAATATCACTGCTCCTACCGCTACCTGGCCTTCATATGGTTCTCCCCCAGCTTCACAATGAATCAATGCTGCTAGTAAAGTCTGTTCATCAACAGATGCTGACATAGCACTATTTACACTGCTTTGTGCCACTGCAGCTGCTTCTGCCGCAGCTCTTGCCGCTGCCTGCTCTGCTGCCACCCTGGCTGCCTCCTGTTCTGCTGCTACTCTAGCTGCTTCCTCTGCTGCAAGTTGCTCCACAGATTTTGCATCCTGGGTTTGACGTGTAATAGTAACCAATCCCTTCGCTACATAGGCTTCTGAATTATCGATGTCTCTTATTTTTACCCAATCTCCCGTAGCTTCTATTATCGGATATACTATTTCTGTACTTGCATACCCTTTTGCAGCGCTACCTAAATCAGGCAACATTTTCACTTCTACTTCTGAACCATTGACTTTTGCCATATTGGGACATACAACTTTGGCGCGTTCGACTGCCGCCTCCCCAAATGCCAAAACATTATTTCTTACAAATCCGTTAACCCCACCGGAGTTAATCTTAGACCATTCACTGCCTTTTTCTTCCACATTTACAATTGTATTGCTATACATTTTCCCAATACTAGTAGAACCATCTACACTTTCTGCAAGAATATCAATTTCACCATCTGTATTTGCAATTGCCTTTCCATACCATTCCTGAGTCGTAACTGCAATCGCTGCAACCTTTGGAATACTGTTCATAATTTCTGCAAATGGTGACGTAAATCCATCTTTCGTATTTTCTGTTACTGAATTGTCTAATGGTTGAGTTGTAGATTCAGCACTTGCTGCACTTTGAAATTCCGTTGTCAAAACCATGCAACCTACTAATAGCAAGCTAACAAATGCCATCTTGTTATTTTGTCTCATACTAACCTCCTTAAATATTGCAACTTTTCTACGATTCATTAATATTAATATACGTAATCAATTCTTTTTGATTACAAATGTTACGTAAATGTTACAACTTTATTGACAACCACATTCTAGCACCTAATTTTTTATTTGTCAACTAAATTTCTCAAAAAAAAGCCTACCGTCGTTGACGGCAGACTTCATACATAAGAATAGATGTTGCAATTGCTACGTTTAATGATTCCACTTGTCCATGCATTGGAATCTTGATCCAGGTATCTGCTTGCTCAGCAATTTCACGGTGTAGTCCATTCCCTTCATTCCCAATTAAGAAAGCTATTTTACCAGTATAATCTTCTTGATCATAAAAAGTTTTTCCTTCCAAATGAGCTGCAAATGTCCGAATATTATTGTTTTTTAGTTTTTTAAGCAACTCATTCATTTCTTCTGTATATAGAAATGGCATTCGAAAGATAGAACCCATAGTAGAACGAATGGTCTTTGGGTTATATATATCCACACAGTCACTACTCATAATAACCCCTGTAACGCCTGCACCTTCAGCCGTACGAAGAATCGTCCCCAAGTTCCCCGGGTCCTGAATCCCATCCAGCACTAAGATATGCGCCTGTCCATGATTCAAAAATGCTTCTATTTCATAGTTCATTTGTTTCACAACACACAGAACTCCTTGAGGAGTTTTTGTGTCGGATACATATTGAAATACTGAATCCGATAATATTTCTAAAGGCAGTCCTTCCAAATTTAATTCCTGTCTCTTCTTATTATATAGTGTATCTGAAATGTAGACCTTCAGAAGCTGCTCTCTTGGCACTTCTGCAAACATTCGAATTCCTTCTATAATAAATACCTGTTCTTCACTGCGATTCTTACTTTTCTTTTGCAGTCGAAGCAAATGTTTTATTTGTTGATTACTTGTACTAGAAATCATAGAGGGCTCTTTTCCTTTTTAAATTTCTGCAGCGCTTTATTAGAACCAATTAGTATTAAAATTCCTCTTTCATGCATGGCCTTTTTCGGATTAAGGTTAATATCTACTACACCATCTACAATTGCTCCTACTACATTAATTCCAAGACGTTCACGCACCCTCAATTCCAATAGTGACTTTCCAACCCAAGCCTTAGGTACCTCTGTCTCCACTAAACTATAATCTGTAGACAGCTCAATCCAATCCGCAAAATTCGTCGATACTAAACTCTTAGCAATTCTGCTTCCCATTTCCTTTTCAGGATGTACAACCGCATCTGCTCCCACTTTCTTTAAAATGGTTGCATGCAAATCATTTTGAGCTTTTGCCAGTACATATGGAATACCCATTTCTTTTGCAATAATTGTAGCCATAATACTAGCTTCTAAATTCTCCGATACACCTACAATAGCGCCATCTAAATTACGCACTCCTAATGACCTGATAATTTCCGGTTCCTCAATATCCGCTTTAATTGCATATGTAACATAATCTGCAATTTCTTGAATCTTTTCTGCCGAATTATCTACTACAATAACATCACATCCTAAATTTTCCAGTGTAATTGCCACACTGTGTCCAAATTTACCCAAACCAAATACCGCATATTGTTTTTTCATCTTTTCTCCTACCCCACCATAATTCGTTTTGTTGGTAATTCTCTAAGCACATCTTTTGAATTTTTTCTATATCCAAAGGCTAATGCCATTGTGACCGGTCCAATTCGCCCGATATACATAAGCATCATATCTACGAATTTAGAAGGTGTTCCAAGTGTCGGTGTCAAATCTCTTGACAAACCAACTGTTCCAAGTGCCGAATGAGCCTCAAACAATATGGATAAAAAGTTTGCATCCTCAAATGCAGACATTGCCATGGTACCCATAAGCATAGCTCCAAAAGATACAATAATAATAGAAATTCCAGTTCTAATATTGGACTCCGGTATGCGGCGACCAAAACATTCTGTATCCGGTTTTCCCTTTAGCACTGTAATTCCGGTCAATAATAACATGGCAACTGTTGTTGTCTTTACTCCACCTGCAGTACCTGCCGGTGAGCCACCAATAAACATTAATATACAGGTGAAAAATGCAGAATCTTCTCTTAATCCACTTTGAGAAATCGTAGCAAATCCTGCTGTTCTAGTTGTCACTGATTGGAAACCGGAAGCCATCAATTTCTGAAGTGGATTCATATTACCAATAGTTTCTGGATTATTCCACTCTAATAACATATATACCGCCGTACCCAAAACAATTAATATTGTAGTCATTGTAATAACTAATTTTGAGTGCAGCATTAACCGTTTGAAAACAGCTTTATGAGGATTCTTATTTCTAGAATCCTGATAAATAACCTTTATAATGTCGAACCACACCGTAAATCCAATACCACCCAATATAATCAATCCCATGGTTGTTAAATTCACAATAGGATTGGTTGCATATTCCATAAAACTACTGGATCCTAATATATCAATCCCCGCATTACAAAAAGCTGAAACTGCATGGAAAATCGAAAATGCTACCCCTTTTACAATACCGAATTCCGGGATAAATTTTAACGAAAAAAACACAGCACCTATTGACTCTACAATAAAAGTACCCTTTAATATCTTAATAATTAATTGGACCATACCTGATAGTGTGTCTAAATTATATGTTTCCTGTATGACCACACGCTCACGCACCGTAATCTTCTTTCCAATAATAATAAAAAATGTAGTTGTACATGCGATAACACCCAACCCGCCTATTTGTATCAGCATCAATAAAATTGCCTTTCCAAATATAGTGAATTGCGTTGCTGGAACAATCGTCATCAGTCCCGTCACACACACTGCAGATGTAGATGTAAACAAGGCATCTACAAAAGGAATCTTCCCTCCTACATTTGAAACTGGAAGCCAAAGTAAGACTCCCCCAATAAAAATCACCCCAAAAAAACCCAATGCCAATTGTTGCATCGTGGTTAAACGGATACTTTTTTTATGCTCCTCTTGATATGTTTCTAACACTCCCTTGCCCTCTTTTTCTAGCTCATTTATTTCGCTATATTTCCTAATCATCCCCTAGTATACAACTTTTTCTAATAAATGCAAGTACTACATTTTAAAACGATATCCAACACCCCAAATTGTTTCAATATATTGCGGATTTGAAGTATCAAACTCTACCTTTTCTCTGATTTTTTTAATGTGTACTGTTACGGTAGCAATATCCCCAATCGACTCCATGTCCCATATCTCACTAAATAATTCATCCTTTGTATAAACATGATTTGGATGGCTCGCTAAAAAAGTCAGTAAATCGAATTCTTTGGTTGTAAATGCCTTTTCCTCACCATTAATCCAAACTCGTCGTGCAGTAGTATCTATTTTCAGTCCTCGAATCTCAACAATACGATTTTCCTCTATATTACTTCCAATCAGTCTTTCATATCTTGCCAAATGAGCCTTCACTCTTGCAACTAATTCACTTGGACTAAATGGCTTTGTCATGTAATCATCTGCTCCTAATCCCAAACCACGGATTTTATCAATATCATCCTTTTTCGCTGAAACCATAATAATAGGAACGTTCTTATCTTCTCGTACTTTTCTGCATATTTCAAATCCGTCAATACCTGGAAGCATAATATCAAGAATCAGTAAATCAAAGTCTTCCTTTAATGCTTTCAAAAGTCCCCGTTCTCCTTCATGTGCCACCTCTACCTCAAATCCGCTTAATTCCAAATAATCTCTTTCTAAGTCTGCAATCGCCACTTCATCTTCTACTATTAATATCTTACTCATTCACTGGTACCTCCTGGTATTTTCTGATAACAAAGTACATCACTGTACCCGTTCCTTCCATGCTAGTTGCCCATATCTTACCACCATGCTCTTCTACAATCTTTTTTACAATAGACAACCCAATGCCACTTCCACCTTTAGATGAATTGCGCGAGGCATCTGTTCGATAAAACCGATCAAATATTTTCGGCAAATCCTTAGATGAAATACCTTTCCCATTGTCCTCTAATTCAACTTGAATAAAATCACCCACATCTTTGACTCTCAAATTAATACGTCCCGGTACTTTGTCCATGTATTTTGTTGCATTATTAACTACGTTATGAATCACTCTCTTTAACTGCTCTGGATCCGCAATAATCTTAGAATCCTCTTGAACATAATTAAAATAACCGAATTCTATACTTCTTGATTCCATTTCCAAAGATAGATCATCTGCACAATCGTCAAAATACTCTCGCACGGATAGTGTATTAAAATTATAAGGAATACGATTGGTATCTATTTTTGAATATAAGGTCAGCTCATTAATGAGTAAATCCATTTCGTTTGCTTTATTGTAAATCGTTTTGATATATTTCTTCGTCTTTTCAGGAGTATCTGCCACTCCATCCATGATTCCTTCCACATACCCCTTAATAGCAGTAATGGGAGTCTTTAAATCATGTGAAATATTACTGATAAGCTCTTTATTTTTTTTATCAAACTCTATCTTTTCCTTTGCGTTATCTTGCAAACGCATTCTCATTTCCTCAAAATCCTGACAGAGCTGCCCTAGCTCATCATCCGTTTCTGCATGCATCTCAAAATTCAAATTGCCTTCTTTAATATTCTGAGCTGCTATACGCATTTTAACAAGAGGATCCATAATTCCGCGCTGTATCCACCAGATTAATAAAGCACCGGTAAAGATTAGAATGATAATCATTGAAATCACTACATCTAACACAAATCTACGAACCTCTGGTATCGCATCGCTGACATCCGTAACAATGAAAGCACTCCCTCCCTTGTTATAAGAATTATTGAAATCAACCTGTTTTACCAAAACCTGTGCATTGCCTCCAAGATAAACTCCATTTTCTGATTCCTGGTCATAATCACCATACTCTGGGAGCTGATTAATCACACTTTCTGCCTTTCTTGGATCTGTACCCAAATAGCTGACCATCCCATCTTTTCGTACAAGAAGGTATGAACTTTTATCCTCTAATCCATTATTGAATTTCTCTAAAAATGTTACATCTTCTAATTTATCAGGCTCCGTTCCCGCAACATTGGATAAATCGTGAAAGGAATCCACCGTTAAACGATTCAGGACCTGAATGGGATTAGAAAAACTTTTATATGTGGTTCCCGTAATATCATAGGTTCTCTCAATTGTCCTTATTTGATATTGACCAAATCCAACCACCACCATCACAGTTAATAGAATTGGTAAAATTATAATCGTAACAAAAGCAATAATTAGCCGTGTTCTAAGTTTCATATTACACATCCTTTTCATAATTATATGTATTATAACACGCAGTCCTTATAAGAACACCTAAACACTAACAAACATTTCTTAAATTTTTGTAAACGCATAAATGAGGAGGGTCATCAACGCTTCCCCTCCTCACTCTTATATATGTCATCTTCCTATTTCAAATATGATTTTAATACATCTACTTTATCTAAACTTTCCCAAGGCAAATTCAAATCTTCCCGTCCAAAATGACCATATGCCGCTGTTTGTTTATAAATTGGCCGACGCAAATCCAACATTTTAATAATACCAGCTGGGCGTAAGTCAAAATTCTCACGAATTATTTCTACTAGCTTCTCATCTGACAGCCTTCCGGTTCCAAAGGTATCCACCATAATCGATGTTGGATGTGCTACTCCAATTGCATAAGATAATTGGATTTCACATTTACTTGCAATTCCTGCTGCCACAATGTTCTTTGCAACATATCTAGCAGCATAAGCTGCTGAACGATCCACTTTCGTACAGTCTTTTCCAGAAAAGGCTCCACCGCCATGTCGTGCCATGCCACCATAGGTATCTACAATGATTTTACGTCCTGTTAATCCACTATCCCCATTTGGACCTCCAATAACAAAACGCCCCGTTGGGTTAATAAAGAATTTTGTCTGTTCATCCACCATATTTTGTGGAATTATTTCATCAAAAATATATTTCTTAACATCCTTATGGATTTGTTCTTGAGTTACATCTTCATCATGCTGGGTAGATAACACAACTGTGTCTAATCTTACTGGTTTACCTTCTTGATTATATTCTACCGTTACCTGAGTTTTGCCATCTGGTCTAAGATAATGTAGAATTCCATCTTTACGTACCTTTGTAAGCTGTAATGCCAATTTATGAGCTAACGAAATAGGATAAGGCATGAATTCTTTTGTTTCATCTGACGCATATCCAAACATCATACCCTGATCTCCGGCACCAATTTCGTCTATTTCATCTTCTGACATATGTTCTTCCTTAGATTCCAATGCCCGATCCACTCCCAGTGCTATATCTTTAGACTGCTCATCAATAGCAGTTAATACACCACAAGTATACGCATCAAAACCATATTTTCCTCTATTGTATCCAATTTCATTTACCGTTTCTCTTACAATCTTTTGAATATCTACATATGCATCTGTAGTAATTTCACCCATAACCATTACAATTCCTGTAGTTGTACATGTTTCACAGGCCACACGACTCATTGGATCTTGTTTCAAAAGCTCATCTAAAATTGCATCGGATATTTGATCACACATCTTGTCCGGATGCCCCTCTGTAACTGATTCTGATGTAAATAGTAATTTTTCCATTTTTTCTCCTTCCATTTCATGAAAAGTTAAAAAGAAAAAGCCCGCAAAAAGCGGACTGTTTTATTTTAATAAATCAATCCTCTTATCGTTCGATTTCTCGCTCAGGTTGGCACCTTCCACTTGGGGGTTGCCGTGACTTCACAGATCCTTTGTATCTCCATCACTCTGAATAACAGGCTTCTCTTATTTAATTTTTAGTTTTATGTTTCTACTAACTCCGTTTCTAGTCTACAATTCTCTGTTCCTTTTGTCAAGTAGAATTTTAGCTGACCTTTAACGTAAATTTCTGAATTTCCTTTTCAGTAGAAACACGTTCAATCACAGCGCCTAACCCTTGTAGTTTTGTTTCAAATTGTTCATATCCACGCTGAATATAGACAATATCATCCACAATTGTAATTCCTTCTGCTGCAAGCCCTGCAATCACTAAAGCTGCTCCCGCACGTAAGTCCGGTGCACTGACTCTTGCCCCTGAAAGCTTCTCTACTCCTACAATAACAGCTGTATTTCCTTCAATCTTCACTTCTGCACCCATACGTGCCAATTCATCTAAATATTTAAATCTATTTTCAAACAAGTTTTCTGTAATAGTACTTGTTCCACCATTCAAAGCCAACGTCACCCCTATTTGAGGCTGCATATCTGTTGGAAATCCCGGATATGGAAGTGTCTTTACCTGTGTATGCTTCAATCGTTTCTTAGCAACGACACGTACTGAGTCGTCAAATTCTTCTACCTCACATCCTATTTCCACCAATTTAGAAATTGCAGCTTCTAAATGCTTAGGAATTACATTTGTTACCGTAATATCTCCTTTTGTTGCAGCTGCAGCAAACATAAATGTCCCTGCCTCAATTTGATCTGGAATAATAGAATAATCTGTCTTATGAAGCTTATGAACTCCTTTGATTTTGATAATATCTGTTCCGGCACCCTTAATATTAGCACCCATACTGTTCAAGAAGTTGGCAACATCAACCACATGAGGTTCTTTTGCAACATTTTCTAAAATAGAAACACCTTCAGCCATAGCTGCTGCCATCATAACATTAATGGTAGCACCTACTGTTACAACGTCAAAATACATATGTGCGCCCTTTAAATGCTCTGCATTTGCAATAATTTTACCATGTTGTATATCAATCTCTGCACCCAATGCACGAAAACCCTTTAAATGCTGATCTATTGGTCTGCTTCCAATATTGCATCCTCCTGGTAAAGCAACTTCTGCTTTCCCATACTTTCCTAACAAAGCCCCCAAAAAATAATAAGAAGCACGTATCTTCTTAATATAATCATAGTCAATACTTAGATTCTTCACTGTACTGCCATTTAACTTGACCGTATGCTTATTCACTCTTTGTACGGTAGCACCTATACCACTTACTGCCTCCAACAAAACATTAATATCATTTACATCCGGCAAATTCTCAATCGTAACTGTATCATCCGTCATAATCCCCGCAGCCAGAATTGCTAATGCTGCGTTTTTAGCTCCGCCAATTTCTACTTCTCCTACTAATGGATTTCCACCTTTAATTACATATTGTTCCATTTTGCACCTCGATTATCTAAGTTTTATATATCTGTGTTACTATTTATTATTTACACAATTACAACAAACGAAAGCCAAATTAATTTGACTTTACTCTTTAACTTTAACATATTTCTAAAGTATTATAACACAAATATTTCATTTGTAAAATATTTTCTTAATATATGACAGGTTACTCGACCTAATTATTCATTTTTTTAGCATTTCTAAAATCACATCTATCGTTTCTTCTACACCAAGACCATCCTCACAAACCGTGACTTCTGCATACTTTTCAAACAATTTTACCCTTTCATCATACAAATGTTTTAAGGTCTGACCATTTTTTAATACGACTCCTCTATTTTTTGCATCTTCTACCCTTTGTTCAATCGTTTCATAAGATGCCTGTAGATAAAGCACCAGCCCAATCTTCTTAAAATGCTCCATTGCTCCCTGACAATATACAACACTCCCACCTGGCGCAATAATAGCCTCATCAATGTCCACATCACAATTTACCTGATTTTCAATCTCTATAAATCCGTCAATTCCTTCTTCTTCTATAATCTGCTTTAGTAACCGATTTTCCTGCTTTTGAATCAATAAATCTGTATCTATAAATTCATACCCAAGTCTTTTCGCAAGAATGACACCTAAGGTACTTTTGCCAACTCCAGGCATTCCAATTAAAATAATATTTTTCATGTTTATTTACCTCTCTTGTGAATTATTTTAACACATGGTCTATCTTTCGTCCACCTCTTTGCATAGAATGGTAAGGATTAGTAAATTTTTCTGTTTCTTTTTCTTCTATTACATCGTAGCTTACATAATTCCTGATATACCAGTATTTCTATTAAATCTTGAATTTCTTCCAAACTATCTGTTTCAAAGTATTCTTCTTTCATGACCACACGAAAGATTCTTTGACACATGATTCCCAACAACAATTTATCCGGGTATTCATCATATATCATACTGCATTCATACTCCTGACGTTCACATTCAGAATTAACATAGGGCAATAGTCGTTTGGCCAATGTAGGGTATATGCTTTTCATATAATCCCAATCCCGACGTTCTAGTTTCTCATCATCATACTGTAAAGGCATCGGATAAGCCATATAATAAGGTAATTTACAGTCCATAGTCATACTTCCATTCTTTGATTCTTTCTATTTTAGTATATGCCCTTTTCTTTTTTCTGTTCTGCCCCAGAAATAGGACTGTTTTCACAAACAAAAATACGCATATCCTTCTACAGTGTAAGTATTACAACTTACTGCTGCAAAACGATATGCGTTTTTTATACTATATTATCTGGAATAACTCAGTCACTTACTAAGCCTCTCTTACCGGCCGTTCACTATATTTGTGTGCCTCTTCTAACATCATATCCTTCACCTTCATTAAACGAATCTGAGTACTTCTTTCATTTTCATCTAACTTCATGGTGATATACTTGATATTACGTCTTGCTTCTGGAATAATTACATGCTCTAGTGCATTTACCCGACGTCTTGTCTTCTCAATCTCCACTGACATTAACTGACATCCTTTTTCGATTTCTGCAAGTCTTAACATATCAGGCAAAATGTCTGCAAGCGACTTAACCGCTCCATCCAAATCACTTGAAGTAAAAGCAAATCCATAGGAATAGATATCATTTGCATCTGCGGTTCTCGTCTGATACTCAAACACCGGAATATCAACACTCATTACATTTTTTTTATCCGTCTTCAAAAATACTTCTTGCTTAGGAGCCAGTAGTGCAGTATTCAATGCCTGTTCAGACATCCCTGCTTTCGCAATAACAAAATTCGTATTTGCAGAATGAATTCCCTTTTCTACTTCCAGCCTCAAAGCCATATTCTCTCTTACTAAATCCAGGAATTGGCGCATCAGCTCATCACGCTTATCTTTCAACAGCTTGTGTCCTCTGATTGCTGTAGTGAGCTTCTTCTTCTGTTTCGTCAACTCCATACGGGTTGGGTTTACCTGGGTTGTTGCCAAATTCCATCACCTTCTTTCCTAAGTTCGTGCCTAAAACTTTCCATAGTACTCATCTAAGAATGTGTCATTGATACGTTTCAGTTCACTCCTTGGTAAGATGGATAACAGCTTCCAACCAATATTCAATGTTTCTTCTATATCACGATTTGACATATATCCTTGTGAAATATATTCTTCTTCAAATGCATCCGCAAACTTCGCATAGATTAAATCAATATCAGAAAGTGCTGCTTCCCCTAAAATAATCATTAACTCTTTTGCATCTTTACCTCGTGCATAGGCTGCGAATAACTGATTCATAGTGTTAGAATGATCTCCACGAGTCTTTCCTTCTCCAATTCCTTTATCCTTCAAACGTGATAAAGATGGTAATACATCAATTGGAGGTGTAATACCCTTACGATAGAGTTCACGGCTTAGAATAATCTGTCCCTCAGTAATATATCCTGTAAGGTCAGGGATTGGATGAGTCTTATCATCTTCCGGCATGGTCAGAATTGGTATCATTGTGATACTTCCTTCTTTTCCATCCTGACGGCCTGCTCTCTCATATAAAGAAGCAAGGTCTGTGTACATATATCCAGGATAACCACGACGTCCCGGAACTTCTTTACGCGCTGCCGATACCTCACGTAAGGCATCTGCATAATTCGTAATATCTGTCATAATAACCAAGACATGCATATTTTTCTCAAATGCAAGATATTCAGCAGCTGTAAGTGCCATACGAGGTGTGGCAATACGTTCAACTGCAGGATCATTTGCTAAGTTTACAAATAATACGGTTCGATCAATTGCACCTGTTTCCTTAAAACTCTCAATAAAGAAATTTGATTCTTCAAATGTAATACCCATAGCTGCAAATACAACCGCAAACTGTTCGTCTTTTCCTCTAACCTTAGCCTGTCTTGCAATCTGAGCTGCTAAATTCGCATGTGGCAGACCAGATGCGGAGAAGATAGGGAGCTTCTGTCCACGAACCAGTGTATTCAATCCATCAATTGCTGAAATACCTGTCTGAATAAATTCGGATGGATACTTTCTAGCTGCCGGATTCATAGGAAGACCATTGATATCTCGTCTCTCTTCCGGTAAAATCTCAGGTCCATCATCAATAGGACGTCCCAAACCGTCAAATACACGACCTAGCATATCTCCTGATACACCAAGTTCCATACTTCGTCCAAGGAAACGTACTTTACTGTTGGACAAGTTGATTCCAGTAGAATTTTCAAACAACTGTACAAGTGCATTACTTCCATCAATTTCAAGTACTTTACAACGACGGGTTTCACCGCTTGCAAGCTCAATTTCACCCAATTCATCATAGGATACATTTTCTACTTCTCTTACAAGCATCAAAGGACCTGCAACTTCCTGTATGGTTCTATATTCTTTTGGCATTTTACTGGTCCCCCTTTCCTAAGACATTAGCAATTTCAACTGATAACTCCTTACAAACTATATCATACTGTTCTTTTAAATTTTCTTCCAATGTATACTTGTAACGTCCAATTTGCTCACGTACAGGCATCTTCAATAAATCATTCATCGGAGCACCTTCATTCAATGCATCCAAAGAAGATTCATAGAATCCCGTTACAAGAAGCATCATATAATGCTGTTTATCCAAAGATGAATAAGTATCCACCTCATGGAAAGAGTTCTGGTGTAAAAAGTCTTCACGAATAGAACGTGATGCTTCCATTTTCAATCGGTCAGTTGGTGAAAGCGCATCCATACCTACCATCTTAACAATTTCTTCCAATTCTGATTCATCTTGCAACAGACTCATCATCTTCTGGCGAAGTGCCATCCAATCAGAAGCTACCGACTCATTGAACCATTTCTTCATATCATCTAAGTACAATGAATAACTGGTCAACCAGTTAATAGCTGGGAAATGTCTCTTTGCAGCAAGTGCTGCATCCAGTCCCCAGAATACTTTTACAATACGTAGAGTAGCCTGTGATACCGGTTCCGAAATATCTCCACCTGGAGGGGATACTGCACCTACTACTGTAAGCGCACCTTCACGTCCGTTTTTACCAAGAGAAATAACATGTCCTGCTCTTTCATAGAATTGTGCAAGACGGCTTCCTAAATAAGCAGGGTAACCTTCTTCACCAGGCATTTCCTCCAAACGTCCGGACATTTCTCGCAGTGCTTCTGCCCAACGAGAAGTTGAATCTGCCATCAGAGCTACAGAGAATCCCATATCACGGAAATACTCTGCAATTGTAATACCAGTATAAATAGAAGCTTCACGAGCTGCAACTGGCATATCTGAAGTATTTGCAATCAAAACCGTTCTTTCCATTAGTGAACGGCCAGTCTTTGGATCTTTTAATTCTGGGAACTCATTCAGAACGTCAGTCATCTCATTTCCACGTTCTCCACAACCGATATAAACTACGATATCCGCTTCTGCCCATTTTGCAAGCTGATGCTGAATAACTGTTTTACCACTACCAAACGGTCCCGGCACTGCTGCCACTCCGCCTTTTGCGATTGGGAACATGGTATCAACCACACGTTGTCCTGTTATAAGAGGTCTCTCTGGTGGAAGTTTCTTAAGATATGGTCGTCCAACACGAACCGGCCATTCCTGTTTCATCGTAATTTCTTTTTCGCCATTTGGCGTATCTAAAACTACAATTGTCTCTTCTACCGTAAACAATCCAGATTTAATTTCTTTAATTGTTCCTTTTACTTTAGGTGGAATCATGATTTTTTGCTGTACGGCTTCTGTTTCTTGAACTGTTCCAAGAACATCTCCACCTTCCACTTCATCTCCAACCTTTGCTGTTGGAACAAACTCCCACTTTTTATCACGATCTAGAGAAGGTACCTCTACACCACGTTGTAGGTTATTTCCTATTTTTGCTTTAATCTTATCTAGTGGACGCTGAATTCCATCATAGATACTTTGGATCAGTCCAGGTCCTAATTCTACTGAAAGAGGTACCTCCATAGATTCCACCGGTTCCCCGGGTCCTAAGCCTGAAGTCTCTTCATATACCTGTACTGAGACTTCATCCCCATGTATTTCAATGATTTCACCAATTAACCGCTGATTACTTACACGAACGACGTCATACATATTGGCATCTCTCATTCCTTCAGCGATAACCAGTGGTCCTGCCACTTTCTTTATCGTTCCTTTACTCATTTGGACAAATCACCCACCTTTCTAATTACCACTAAAGAGAATATCGGAACCAACTGCCTGTTCAACCGACTTCTTAATTCCATTTACACCAGCACCTGTGTTGCCTGATATCCCTGGAATTTGAATAATTGCCGGTATTACCTGTTCTCGATATTTCTCTATTGCATGTCCCATTAGCTCTGCAAGCTCTTCTGTTATATAAATAACAGCATATTTATTGCCTGCCAGCTGTGTTATTTTTTCCTCTGCATCTGCCGGATCTGTAATTGGAAATGTATCAAGACCCAGTGCTGCAAATCCATAGATACTATCATAATTTCCCAGTACTGCAACCTTATACATACATCTCCCTTACCCTTTCCCGGATTGATCCGTCTGGCAAACCATTTTGTTTGCCGGACAAGATAATTCGTACAGTTTTAATCTCATTTTCCCTCGCAAGAATATATGCTACGAGTGGTCCGATGGTAAACGGATTGTAAAGCTGTGGCCGAATAGTCTCGATAATTTGATTATCACACCATCTTTCAAATGCTGATGGGGACTCCGCTAGTGCTTCCGCACCTTTGGCATAAGATGTCTCCATCATATATTCTCGGATTGACTCTTCGCTATTCAAAGCCGCCTGTGCCAGCCGTCCTATATTCAAACTGTCACATTCCGCCATCGCTTTTTTCATAAATTCTATTGATTTTGCGGTTTTTTGTGAACGCACTGCAATCTTGATATCTGCTACTGCTACTGAAGATTCAGCATATAGTTTAATGATTTCAGCTTTAGATTCTTTAGCCGCTTGGTATATCGCTTCCAAAGCAGCTTTATCCACCATAATGTCACATAGCTGACCATCATTAGTGTGCAAGAACGTATCAAAAGCTTCTTGGGCAACGGTACGCATACATTCTGGGAGCTTCGTAAATTCTTTCGTCTTTACAATCTCCACCATTTCTTCCCCATTGATTGCACAATCATCATAAAAGATATTAGCATTATGTTCTTGTATAGCAACTTCTTTAATTGCTGCTTTCAAGTTATGGAATAAATCCGAATATGACAATACATCAAAAACTGACATATCTGATACTAATTCTCGCATTAATTCCCAAATTTTTCCTCGTTCTTTATTCAAGATTGTTTCTGCATTCAGGTCCATCTCTGTGCCACCCCATCCCTTTTCCACAAGGAATTGCAAGCATTGTTTTTCTGTTTTACATGCAAGCAGCTGCTCTATTGCTGCTTGGGAGAAGAGTGAAACTTCCATTGACCTTATTCGCGCAACCGCATAGGTATACTGTGTATCTGACATAAGATGTAACCTCCTTTTCGCGGAAATGCGCGTTTATGAAAATAATATTTTCTGAACTTCGTCTTGTAATTCGTCTTTCTTAGAATTGAACAGTGCCTCAAAAGAACAGTTTTCTTCAATGCCACCATAAGCAAGAATAAAACCTTTTTCAACATTCCTTCTATCTTGAGACAATGTGAGTGTACCACCTTTTTCCTTTGCAATTGCGGATATCTCATTTACAAATTCTTTTGGCATTTTTGCCATATCTGCATCGGAGAAAAAGATTTCACCATTTTGTGGAAGAACAAATTTCTTCAACATTTCCTTAATTGTTTGGAAATATTGTGCTGCTTCCTGATTACAAAATGTGTGGTATGCTTTTTCAAGAGTAACTGAAATCATACTCTGCTTCATATTCAGAATTGCCGTTCTTCTTTTTAAATCTGCTGAAGAATTCATTCTATCCTTGTAATTTGCAATCTCTGATACAGATTTGCGATTGATTTTCTCACATTCTATTTTCGCTTCTTCTAATGCCTCTTCCCGCAGCTTTTCAGCTTCAGCTTCAGCTTTTTGAAGTATCTCACTTGCGGAGCTGTTCGCTTCTTCGATAATCTGGTTTGTTATTTTATCTAATCCAGTCATTCTTAAGCTCTCCTTTACCTTCTTTCATTTGACCACGTATTATATCTGAATAGAACTTACAGCCAAAATGGAAATCAACAGTGCAAGGATTGCATAAGTCTCAACCATCGCTGGGAACAACATTGCTTTACCAAACTGTTCTGGTTTCTTTGCAACAACACCGATAGCTGCTACAGCTGCTAAACCTTGATATTTACCTGAAACTAAACCAACGATTCCAATTGGAAGACAAGCTGCTAATATAAGTAAACCTGTCTGTGGTGAAATGGCTGCCATCTGTCCACCTAATAGACCCACTTTGGATAATGTAATAAAACCAACTAATAAACCATAGATTCCCTGTGTACCTGGAAGTAATTGTAAAATCAATACTTTCGCAAATTTACTTGGATCCTCTGTAACAACCCCTGCTGCTGCCTGTCCTGCAGTACCAACACCAATAGATGATCCTGCACCTGCTAGCAATACCGCTAGTGCAGCTCCCAATAACGCATATACAATTCCTAATTCATTCATAAACTCGTTTCCTCCTTAATATCTACATATTTTGTATTTGAATTAAATGGGTGGAACGCTCTCCCTCCACCTTCATAAAATTTACCGAAAAATTCAACAAACTGCAAACGATTTGTATGCACATAAGCACCTAACAAGTTGATTGCCATATTGAATAAATGTCCTGCAACAAAAACAATAATAAACACAATAATACCAAAAATACTATTTCCTACCATACTACCCATCTGATTAATAACGGATGCAATTACTCCTGTTGCCAGTCCTAGTGCCAACAATCTGGAATAAGAAAGAACATCACTTAACCATCCGGTAATATTGTATAAATCATATGCACCTAACGCAATTCGTAATCCTGGATTCTTAGAACTTCTTCCTGACATTAGTACAATTCCCACTGCTCCTACAATAGCGAGTAACTTACTAAGCATAGTTACAAATGGTGGGAAGACCATTTTCATTCCTGCAATAGATGAGAATATATCACTTGGAATAAGTATCAGAATTAAGCCAATCAGTAATGCATACCACAATACTACGTCACATACGAAATCCAAATACTTTTTGTCTCGGATGCACATATATCCTTTAATTCCAAGGCCAACAAAAAGATGTATTGTACCAAATAACATGGAATAAAGTAATAATCTCATTGGATCATTTAGTGGAATAAACCATAATGCTGGTACTATGATTTCGTGTCCAAAGAACACTCGTGACACAACCTGTATGGCATCTCCAAAAAATCCTCCAAACAAAATTCCCCAAAACAATGTTGAGATTCCACAGTACATGAACATATGAAGGGTTTTATTCATTCCTTCTGCCATCCGTGGAAATTTCTTTAAAACAATGAAACACGCAATAAAAACAATCAGTCCGTATGCTGCATCAGAAAGCATAAGTCCAAAGAAAAAAACATAGAAAAATGAAACAATTTTACTTGGGTCAATCTCACTTTTTATAGGGAGTCCATAGGATTCAATAACACCCTCTACCGAACTGGAAAATGTACCATTTTTCAGTAGAATTGGAGTTTCCTCCCCTTCTTTAATTTCTTCAATGTCCACAACCAAATCATAATGATCCGTCAGGTACTGTTCTACACCTGTCACTTTTTCTGTCGGAATATATCCACTGATAATAAATGTCTGTTTTGATTGAAGTACTTCACCCAATATTTCATATTTCTTGCTTCTTGCCCTAAAATAGTCTGATATGAGTTTTAATTCTTCTCTAGAACCCGCATAATCTTTAATTTCTTTTTCCGTCTGTTCTATCTCTTCTTTTAATTTTAACACTGACTCTTCCAGTTGCTTTTTTTGCTCTAGCGGAGTCATACGAAGAAGCTGTGATGGTTTTGAAAATCCAAATGTCCGAAGTGATTCTTCTAATTTTGCAGCATCTTCTCGAAGACTGGATGCTACAATGTAGGTTTGATCTTTATCGGTTGAAATAATCTGAATATCAAGCGCGTCAAGCTCAGGAGAACGTTCTGCAATCTGCTCATAAATCTCACTCAATGTCATAACACTGTTGATTGCACCTATCAATGTGATAGTCTTCTTCGTTCCTGTATAGTCCATAGGAATATCAAGTAATAGCCATGGAACAAGTGCTTCCATTTGGGTTTCCAATTTTATAATTCCGGCCGTTGCCTCTGCAATCTTTTTCTTAAGTGCCAACAAGCGATTTGTTGTACTTAGAATCCGATCTTTCTTTTGCAAGGTCTCCTCATAAATGGATTTTTCTAATAATTCTTTACCCTTTAAGCTGTCTAACATGGATGTTTTCACTGGTGCATATTCTTGAAGTACTTCCAGTGCACGATCTGCTAAAACAGCATTTTTTTCAAATATCTGCCTAGCATCAATGGTATCCATTTTCCTTAGGGATTCATCATCCGTGACTGAAGTATTTACTTCCATCACACCCCATGACTGTAATTGCTCTAATATAGATTTGCGATCTTTTTTCATTGCGCAGACACTCAATCGTTGCATCTGCAATATTGCCATTCTTTTTCCCTCCTTCACTATATATACAAATTGATACTAAACAATTAATATAGCTCTTTCATAACAAGTTCAATTGTCTGTGCTTCTTTTGATAAAGCTGATTCTTTCAATGTATCTATTTCTTTTACAATCTCTGCGTCAGACAATTCCATCCCACGCCTAGCTTCTTCTTCTGCCCAACCCATCGCAGCAGACGCTTGCTTTTTTGCTTCTTCAATTTGCTGCTCTTTTAAAAGCCTAGCCTCTTCCTTTGCCTGCCGGATCATCGCAGCACTCTTTGCCTCAGCTTCTTTTCTAATCTCTTCTGCTTTTGCTTCTGTCTCCTTTACTGTTTTAATCGTTTCTTGCACCACTTATATCACCACCTTTTTCTACTTTATAGAATTCTACCATAATTTAATTTGTAAAGCAATAAATTTTCGTGTTAATTCACAGAGGAAGCGTCATAAAGAGCCATAAATAGACTAATTTATTCGCAATTCCAATTCAAATTATGTAAGCTTCCTTGCTCCTCCATATGCATAAAACCATTTTGTCGAAGTGCTTCATAAAGCACTACTGCAACGGAATTTCCCAGATTTAAAGATCTTATATCCGAACACATAGGGATACGAATACTTCGCTCCTTATGCTCCACCAAAATCTCTTCCGGAATTCCAGCACTTTCTTTTCCAAACATAATAAAACAATCTGGTTCATAACGAACGTTTGCATAATTATATACCGCCTTCGTTGTTGCCATATATGGATTTGCTCCTGGATTTTTTTCTAAAAAATCCCAATAATCTATATATGTAGTTATATCCAAATCCTTCCAATAGTCCATGCCCGCTCTTTTTATTTCCTTTTCATTCAAACGAAATCCCAAAGGTTCGATTAAATGAAGTCGTGTATTTGTAGCCACGCAAGTACGCCCAATATTTCCTGTGTTTGCCGGGATTTCCGGTTCAAACAATACGATATTCATCATCAAATATACCACCTTTCATTGCGTAAAGAGTTTCACCAGTTCATCTGGCTGCGGGCGATCAATAAAACGTTTATCATCCCCATTGCAAATAATCCTGTCACGATTATTAGTTGTCCGTCCAATCCATGCTGCCTGTTTTCCTTTTTCTTTCAATTGGCCTAAAATCTTCTCTCCATCATCCACTAAAACTAATAAGCTGCCTACCGAAGTCAACTGGTAAGGATTCATTTGGTAACACTCACAAATCTCTATGGTTTCCTGCTTCACCGCAATTTTCTTCAGTTCTATCTCTAATCCCACGCAAGAAGCTTCTGCAACCTCCCAAAGCGCAGCTAATATCCCGCCGCTAGAAATTTGGTGAATTGCCGAAGCCCCAAGTTTATATGCTAATTGTATTTCCTCTACAGCAAAGAGCTTCTCCATATGCTTCTTTGTTTGTTGTAGAAAGGATGGAGCAAATCGCTGCGATAACGCACATTCCTTTTCATTTAAAATGCGCAGCATTCCTTCTAACGCAATCCAATTAATCAGAATAATATCCTGCTCCGGTTTTCCATTACTGCTTTGTAATATGGTTCCCTGCTTTATTTTACCTAGTGCCACCACATGTACAATGGTACTTTGTATGATGGGATTCACTTCTGCTTTTGCAGAGAATATTTGTAACTGTTGATCACAACAGGTTTTATTTATATACTCTATCATAGATTTCAGTCTAGATTCATAGGCATATGGTGGCAATTGTATGCTCACAGTCACGCCTATGGGCTCTGCACCTCTTGTGGCTAAGTCATTTACTGTTTTCGCAATAACAAAAATGCCGAGATTTTTTTCATTTCCATAGTAAGATGCTTCTGTAAAGACCATCTGATTTCCTGTGTCAACTTGAATTGCACCACACATTTCCTCCACTGAAAGTGGTAGGATCAACTCTTGCCTTGTATGGTGAAATTGATCTAATACGGAACGTTTTAAAACTGTCTGAGATACTTTTCCTATTTTCATATAACCCTCATTATGGTGTTGGTGTTGTCGGTGTTGGAGCTGCCGGTGTTGGAGTCGCTGGCGCCGGAGCTGCCGATGCCGGTGGTGTCTGTGTCGAATTTGACGGTGCCGGTGTTTGCACACTGGCAATTGCAGCCTTGATATTATCCTCATTTTGACTGGCAATTGCAGCTTTTATCGCCGCTGTAGCTTCTGCATTATCTGATTGTGTTCCCACTTTAACAATTGGCTTTACCGCTTCATAAACACTACTGTTCACCTCTTCTCGGCCTACCTCTACTCCATTGCTAAGTATAATCTTCCACAGCTTCGCCACTATACCTGTATATGCTTGACTTGCTGTTTCTATTGTGCCAACAGCCGCATCTGGTTCTTCTTCAAATTTCTTTCCCTCTGGTACTTTTTTTTCAATGATTTCACTAACAAATTGCAGGGTTCGCCCTGCCTCTCTTGTTTCTTTTCCGTATATATTAAATGTGATATATCCGCCGCTTAGAATACTTTCTAAGAAAATCGGATGTTTCGTATTATTTACAAATTTCAGATCTAAAAAATCACCTGCAATTGCTGCATCCATAGAGGGTTCTACATAGTCCACCAGCATAGAATGAGGCGATCGCTGCGTAATCTTTAATTCTGAAAATAAAAGTGCATTATACAATGTAGTCGATACCTGACAGATTCCACCTCCCATTGACTGCACCACCTCGCCATTTTCATACGAACCCGCTTCCGCATAACCATTTTCAACTGTATACGGTTCCATAATGGCATTTACTGAATATTCTTGCCCTGGCATAATAATATTTCCATTCATCAATCTAGCACTGGTTTCAATATTCTGTACTCTTCCGCCACCAACTCCGTAATACGTAGTGTAAGTCCCTAACAAATCCTTTATTGTTTTTAATTGCTTTTTGGTCACCTGTGGTTCCTGTACCATAACCACCATACTAATCGTACCGGGCTTTCCATGCCAATTATTATTCAAAAAAGTCTCGATCTTCTTGACAGAAGCTTTCTCATCTACTGCTTCCCCTTTTTCTTCATGGGTAATAACAAATTTATCATTTTCTCTAGAAATCTTTGCATTTAACGCTCCATCTGTCAGTGGTATACAACGCTCCTGGACTAGAGCCAACGCCGTATCCTTATCCAAATCATAGGATGGCTGAATAACTTTCTTTCCTTTTTCAAGCTTCTTGATATCTCGATATCTTTTCCATAGGTTTCCAGTTTTACAATAATTAACTGCCTGGTCTGCTAAGTCCTTTTTGTTTTTAATCCCAAATCCCAATTCAGCAAGCGTCGCCTTGGCCATCTTTTTATCAACTTCTAAGGTCATTTCAGTCTTTCCATAAGTTTTTTCGATCTGCTCAATGGCTTTAACAGCATCTTCAACAGTCATTCCAGCTGCATTGATATCTCCGATATAGACACCCTTGCAAATTTTATTTGGGTCTTCTTTATTTACAACACTTCTGAGACTAAAAAAAACAATCACGGTTATCAAAAGCAGGCATAACAAAACAAAACCACCTAATACGATGATACGTTTCCGATTCTTCATATGCCTTCTCCTATTGATGTTTTTTCCCATTTCAATCCCCCAGTTAATTTATTTGTTATACCAAATATGGAATGATAGCAGTTCCAATCATTGCAACAACTACTACAATAATAATAATAGAAATCATTCTTCTTACCTTTTTATTATAAAAATTCATACTCTCACCTCTTCTTCTAATGAACACCCTTATATTTTATACTCTTTACAGTATTTTTGCAAGAAACAATCTTCACACTTTGGATTTCTAGATTTACAAATACTCCTGCCAAATGTAATAATTTGTATATTATATAAAATCCAATGATCCTTTGGCAGTTCTTTCATTAAATCTTGCTCCACCTTCTCTGGATCTTCCAGTTTTGTCAGCCCCAGTCTTTTAGAAATTCGCTTTACATGAGTATCTACAACCACACTGGGATCCTGATAAATATTACCCCTAATTACATTGGCTGTTTTTCTTCCCACACCATCTAAAGAAGTAAGCGCTTCTATACTTCTTGGCACTTCTCCATCATATGTTTCTAATAATTTCTTCATGCACCCAATAATGTTTTTTGCCTTATTATGGTAGAAGCCCGTTGATTTAATATCTTGCTCTAATTCTTTTAAATCTGCATTTGCAAACGCAGCAACACTTTGATATTTCTGGAACAAATCTTTTGTCACAATATTTACCCTTGCATCCGTACACTGTGCGCTCAACATCGTTGCAATCAAAAGCTGCCAGGGTGTTTCGTGATTTAAGTAACATTTATAATCCGTACCATATTGTTCATCTAAAATTTCCAGAATTTCTTTTGTTCTCTTTTTCATATTTATTTCCCCAATTCTGCCCTCTAAGACAGAAGAAATGTAGCCGCCTGATTCGTAAGCGGATTTCTGTTTTTGTAGTCAAAAAGTATCGTTTTCTCACTAGATACAAATCGTTCCACATGTGTCATTTTACGAAGCTGTCTCTTGTCAAATCCATCATAGCCTTTTAGATATAAATGTTCTTTTTCTTCTCTATCATAAAATAATTGCAGCTCTTCTTTAGAGATATTATGTTCCCCCGCAAATTGAGGACGCGTCTTCATGTTTTCTCGCAGATACAAGTCATAAGTAAGAAGCTCTTTGTATATTGCTGTCCTCTCATTATCTACTATTTTTGTGAATTCTAATAAAATTTCATATCTGGTAACTCTAGAATGTCCCATCTGAAACCAAGCATTTTCTTCGTAATAATTACTAAGTGATTCATAAAATTGAAATGGTGTAGAAAATACTGTTTCTAACAATTCCAAGGTCTTTTGGAACTGTCCGCTATTATAGTAAACCTCTACTACCTCTTCGATTCTCTTTAATTTTATCATTTCTTCATAAGACAGCCAATTTGTAAATAATACCTCATATGGTGGATGATTCTTGTATATCAGTCCGTAAGTCTTTTTTTGTTGTTCCATGTAAGAGCCTTTCAACACCTTTAGGAATCCCAATTGCAGCTGCTCTGGATGCAGGGAATAAACATCATTAAAAGATTGTCCAAAACTTTGATACCCTTCATAAGGAAGACCCGCAATCAAATCTAAATGTTGATGTACATTTCCTATTTTATGAATTGCCTCCACTACCGACTTCACCTTTGAAAAGTTCATTGTACGCCTTATAGCCTGAATTGTTTGAAGATTTGTAGACTGTACTCCAATTTCAAGTTGAATAAAACCAGGACGCATTCCACGAATCAAATCTATTTCTTTTTGTTTTAGTAAATCAGCAGCTATTTCAAAATGAAAATTTGTAATTCCATTATCATGGGCGTTCAAATAATTCCATATTTCTATCGTACGCTCATGACTACAATTAAATGTTCTGTCTACGAACTTTACTTGTTCAACTTGTTGATCCAAGAAAAACTGTAACTCTTTTTTGACTAATTCCATCGAACGAAATCGCAGCTTTTTTTCTACGGAAGACAAACAATAACTGCAGGAAAACGGGCAGCCTCTGCTTGTTTCATAATATATGATTTTATGTTCAAAAGTCTTCATATCTTCATATACAAATGGAATGGTACTCAAATCCATTACTTCACGAAAAGGAGTAGTTACAATTTGTCCTTTTTCAGTATAATAACTCAGGCCTTTGATTTCCGAAAAATCATAATATTTTTCATCCTGATATGCAGACAAAAGTTCTAGAAAAGTCGCTTCTCCTTCTCCAATCATTACACCTGTCAACTCAGGCAGACGAGCAAGCACTTGTTCACTGTCATAAGACACCTCCGGTCCGCCCAGCCAAATGGCTGTATCCGGCAGCACTTTTCCAATTTCTTTTACCAGTTCTTCTACATACATTAGATTCCATATATAACAAGAAAAACAGATGATTTCAGGCTTCTTTTTGTACAAGTCCATTAGAATTTCATCAATTTGTTGATTGATTGTATATTCTGCAATAGCAATATCACAGTTTTTTTCACCATATACGTCCGCATACTTCTTTAGACTATATACTGCTAAATTTGAATGTATATATTTGGCATTAATTGCAACTAGAATAATATTCATATTGTGCACCTCTCTTCTCCCTTTCAGCCATGCCAGTTCGATTTCGCTTCGCTTCATCTCACTGCGGCTAAACGCCGTATACTCTTCTCCCTTTCAGCCATGCCAGTTCGATTTCGCTTCGCTTCATCTCACTGCG
>JAVXHY010000011.1:45859-48108 GCA_036656615.1 Lachnospiraceae bacterium
CTCTTCTCCCTTTCAGCCATGCCAGTTCGATTTCGCTTCGCTTCATCTCACTGCGGCTAAACGCCGTATACAGAAACCCCCAAGGCCTCTTTAGCAAGTAAACTTGCACAGAGGCTTTGGGGGTTTCTGTGCATGGCTAAATAGAATAACAAAAAATCTCCGCAATATTTACTGCGAAGATCTATCTTTTTTATTACGTGCGTTACACTTCGAACTTATCTCACAAACGTTACCTTCGCAGTTAACTCAGTTTAGGCACCCTCACGGCACACGAAAGGTTCTACTTAGTGCTGCTTCGTTCCCGACCTGACACGGTTCATAGATTCTCGTTGCGTAAGACCCATACATCAACGCCACTTACCAAGGGCAGCTTCACAAGAATAAGCCCTCCATGTAACATCACCCCCACTATAGCGGATTGTGGGTACAAGGTACCGCTAACACCCCGGCTGCACGAGACTTTATTATACATGTATTTATGAAAAATGTCAACGTGTTTGAGGCTCTTTTTCCAAGTCCTCTATTCGTTTTTTCGGCTTCTTTTTATTGTTTTCTCTTAGTTCTTTAAAAAATTCTTTAAGCATTTGACTACACTGTTCTTGTAAAATTCCTATTTCAATATCTACCTGGTGGTTGAATGCTTCTACCTGTAACAAATTCATAATTGAACCGGCACATCCTGCCTTTGGATTCATACAGCCAATTACGACTTTCTTCATTCGAGATTGTACAATGGCTCCTGCACACATTTGACAAGGTTCCAAAGTTACATACATCGTGCAATCTTCCAATCTCCAATCTTTCATTTTCCTGCTGGCTTTACGGATTGCTGCAAGTTCTGCATGGGCCAGCGGATTTTTATCTATTGTTCTTCGATTATAACCTCTGCCAATAATATGTTCCTGATATACAATCACACAGCCAATGGGAACCTCTTGAATTGCATAAGCTTTTTTTGCCTGTTTAATGGCTTCTTTCATATATAATTCATCTTTATCCATATATACATCCTTTTGTATTACTTCTCTTAGCATCAAAACAAATACTCTAAACCCCTCCGTTGCTTCCTTGTAGTCGTTGAATCTGCCGACACCAATAACCGAAGTCCTCAGAGCTATTTCGTTCTTTATCATTTAGTCCTAATTCTTTTGTATTAATTCTCCTGAAATCACCAAACCCAAACGACTTGGCTGCCGCCTGCTCCTTCTCATGGAAAATACCTGGAACACCTAACCACAAGAGTTCCTTCTCTTCTTTTTCCTCTTCGATAAATAGTAAGTGTTGATAACTATAATATCCATGTAACAAAAAACTATTATTTGCTAATTTCCATTCCTTACGTGGAAGTTGGGAAATGTCCTGACGCTGAATTTTCTTGCATTGAATCCCACTCATTTTTACATCTTTTATATCTTTTACATCTTGCTGTTGTGCTGCTACCGGCGCTTCTGTTTCTTGCGGTTTCACCTGCTGTACTTCAACAACTGCCTCTGCTGCTGTTTCTTCTTCCTCCACTACCAACATATTGTCCACATTCACTACTACCGATTTCCATGCAGCCACATATTTATTCCCATTTTCCTGTTCAAAGATAGCTCCGTCCATGCTCTCGAAGCTATGTCCCTCCGGAAGCTGCACTTTTTCTATGTCAATCATACAGTTTACATTTTCATTTTTTCCTTTAATGTGTCCCAGCTGCACCAACATGCAGTGTTCTTCTTTTACATAAAATAAATATACCTGTATGTGTTCTTCCGACTTAAGATCCATTCCTTTACCGTGAATATACATTCGCAATCGATTGCCTTGTCTTTGAATTTTTACAAATCCAACATTTCTTGTTTTTTGACTATGTTTATATTCATATAAATAACAGGTTACTTGATTCATTTTTTTACTCCTTACCTTGTCTCCCTTCATTCTATTCCTTCTTGCTCCGAAAAAGAACCGTTCAACAATTTTCAGGAGAATCCCCTAATCCAAATAAATTGGTGGCTTATATGCTTTGCCCAATAATGCTTTCTTACGTTCTTGATATCCCAAAAAAGCCCATTCTGTCATGTCTGTCCATTTGTGCTCATTTTTATCATATACCTGGACATAACCAATACGTTTTGCATGCATACGAACACTATTTGACTCATACTCTCTCCCAGTATAAGGATTCACATCACCTATTTCCTTCTTAGCTTCCGGTTTTTCTTCTGGTTTTTCTAAGTAATCTATAACTACCATTTCTTTGGCTTTTT
>JAVXHY010000011.1:48208-65242 GCA_036656615.1 Lachnospiraceae bacterium
GGTTTTTCTTCTGGTTTTTCTAAGTAATCTATAACTACCATTTCTTTGGCTTTTTCTGACTTTTGCGTCTTTTTAGTTTCCTCGGCCATTTCTGATATACCCACTATTTGTTCCGTTATTTCTGCTTGCTTTTCTTCTTTTATTTCATCATTTATTACTTTTTTTATTTCTTCTTTTGTACCCGCTTTTGCTGGTTCTATCATTTCAACACTTTCATCATTTCGCTGCTTTTCTTCTATATTATTACCCATATTAAAATCATAAAGTTCTGCAAGTTCTCCAATTGTCACTTCTCTTTCTGTTATAGAAGAATTGTGTTTCTTTTTTTGCTGTGCAGAATTCTTATTCTGTAATTCCGACACCCCTTCCAAGGATAACTTTTCTTCTATTTCTGTATCTCTTAGTATATTAAGCTGAAACGGGCACCCCAAAATGTCAGCAATAATTCTCATATCTTTCTCTTGGAAATTATCCCTCCCAAGACGTTGAGTCAGATTCTGTCTCGACATCTTTCTCCCTGTCTGTATCTCTATGATTTCAGCCAATTCTTTTATCGTCATATTTTTACGTTTTAAAACAATTTTAACTTGTTCACCAAATGTCAAATTCACCATTTATTTATCCTCCTCAGTTATTAGCACTACTCTTGATACTATCATTATAAACTAATTTGTTTTCTCTTTATTCTTTTTCACCCAAATATTCTTCTAATGTAATCCCCGTTTCCATAATTACCTTCGCTGCTTCTTCACCCACATATCTATAGTGCCAAGACTCATAAATAATTCCTGTTTCATGCATCTTTTCTGGTGGATATCTCAAAATAAAACCATATTTATATCCATTTTCTGCTAACCACTTTGCTTCTTTTGTCTGTGCTTGTTTATCATCTAATATTTCATATTCATCAGAAACTATATCTACTGCCAGACCCAAAGCGTGTTCACTTTTCCCAGGAACTGCAACTGATTGTGCCGTAGTGTTGTATGCGTCAACATAAGAAACTCCAGTAGCGATAAATTCTTCCATCGTCTGATTAAATACCCCTTTTTGATATTCCACACTTCTATATGCTGAGCAGATATGCATCTGCATGCCATCTTTCTTAGCATCTTCCAACATCCGTTTCAATGGCTCTGCTATTCTAGCATCCACACTATATTCTGGTACCACTTCCGTTAACTGTGGAACATAAGACGCATCCAAAGGATAGATATTATTTACTAATATCAAATTCCAAGGTCTGCCCTCTTGTTGTTTTTGTTTTTTCTGATTTGCTATTGTTTCTGCCTCTTTTAACGTTTTTTTTAATTCTGTCTTTTCTTTTGCTGCCTTTTTCTTAATCGTCTCTGTTTGTACTTTCCCTTTCTTCTCCTGTGCCTGCTCACCCAAAGAATATCCTATCTTTACACTAATAAGGATAAGAATAATACAAATTAATAGAAATCCTTTTTTAATTACATATATTCTATGAAATAGTATGTCCAGTTCTTTACATATTTTTTCGTATATCAATTCTAGTTTTTTCATGTTATTCCTTTACTTGTTGTTCTATTTTAAATGCTATTGAATTATATCATATAATGGTGCAATGTTGAATAATGAATTGAAAGTTTCTTCTTAAATTATAAGGCATTTGTTTTCTACCATATAATTTAAGAAGAGCCGGCGCTTGCCGACTCTTCTTATTATCCAATTATTTCTCTAACAAACACATATAATGAAGAAAGAACTTTCACACCGGCTACTAATCCAACTAATATAGCAATCACTACTGCAATAATATTAATCGCCTCCTTTTTTTACATTATACTACATAATTTGTTACGAATCATTAACAAATTGTTAACTTTATAATATTTTTTCCTAAAGAAGAACAACACCATATTAATATTCACCCAGTCTTTCCAATGTTGAATAACAACAGGGCATGTCTCAAAGTCATGAATAATTTTACTTCATGTCCATATGAGACAATGCCCTGCTAATTGTTAAATATAAAATTTCAAATTACATAATAGATGCTGGATTAACATATTCTGCTTCGAAGCTAATTGCTACGTTTTCACATGTAAGCTTTCCTGCATATGTATTTACTGCTGAGTAAATAACATCATTTGCTTTACATGCTCCTTCTAATCCTTTATCAGCGATTTGTACGCCATATTTCAATGTTGCATTTGTTAAAGCAATTGTAGATGTTCTTGGAACTGCTCCTGGCATGTTACCAACACAGTAATGTACAACTCCGTCAACAACGAATGTTGGATCATCATGGTAAGTTACTTTTGTTGTTTCACTACATCCACCTTGATCTACTGCAACGTCAACGATAACGCTACCTGGTTTCATGTTTTTCAAATAGCTCTTTTTGATGATCTTAGGAGCTTTCTTTCCAGGAATAAGTACACAACCAACTACTAAATCAGCTTGAGCTAATGCATTTTCAATGTTAACATCTGTGCTCATAAGAGTTTGGATACGTGCTCCAAAGATGTCATCTAAGTATGCTAATCTTTCTAAGTTAATATCTACGATTGTAACATCAGCGCCCATACCTACTGCAATTTTACAAGCGTTTGTTCCAACAGAACCTGCTCCTAAAATAACAACTTTAGCTTTAGGTGTTCCAGGAACTCCTGATAATAATACGCCAGAACCACCAAATGGTTTTTCAAGGTATTTAGCACCTTCTTGAACACTTAAGCGACCAGCGATTTGACTCATTGGTGCTAACAATGGAATTGATCTATTTCTTTCGATTAATGTTTCATAAGCTACACTCTTAACTCCGCTTTTCAAAAGAGCATCTGTAAGTGCTTTTTCAGCTGCAAGATGTAAATATGTATAAAGAATCAAACCTTCGTGGAATAATTCGTATTCTGATTCCAAAGGTTCTTTAACCTTAATCATCATTTCAACGCCATCCCAAACTTCTTTTGCAGAAGCAACAATCTTAGCACCTGCTGCAATATATTCATCTGTAGTGAATCCAGAACCAACTCCAGCATCTTTTTCGATCCATACTTCGTGACCTGCATTTACATAACTTTTTACATTGTCAGGTGTCATTCCTACACGGAATTCATTGTTTTTAATTTCTTTTACGCATCCTACTCTCATTGTGTTTCATCCTCCTGATTAACATTACTCTTGTTCATTAATTAGCTACTGATATAAACATAATAAATTAACTGAAGTTTATTCTTCTTTAATAATTTTCTTTGAAGAATTTTCTTCTTTTATCTTTTTTTACTGTACCATATTTCAAGTAAACTTGCAACTAAAGATAAATTATTAACGATTTAATTTATTTTTTAACAATTTTTCTTTTCTTGAATTATTTTTGATAATATGTTTAAATATGTAGTGAATATAACCTTATAAGAAAGTATCAAAATATATTTTGAATATCCGCTTTGATAAGGAGGCGCGTCATGAAGGCATTAAGAGAATTAATTAGAGATGCCACTCTTACAAAAACAGAAACAATCATTGCTGACTTTATGCTAGATTACTACTCGGAAGTCTGTTTTATGACCTCTACAGATGTTGCGAACCGTTTAAATGTAAGCGAATCATCTGTAATACGATTTTGCAGAACCCTGGGATATAAAGGGTATGTGGATTTCCAAAAGACTCTGCAAACACATTATCAAAAAAAAGTGAAAAATATTTCCCGTTTTATCACCACCCCATCCGAACGTCTCGATCTGAGCACTACCGGAGAGATGACTATGGGATACTTAGAAACTCATTTTGAAAATGCCATTAGCAATCTAGAATCTGCTGTAGTAAATAATCACCAAGAACTATTTGATAAAGCTGCAGATCTTATTATTGCCAGTAACCAAAAGTATATTATTTCTTCCAGAATGAATACTGGACAGGGTGATTATTTTTTACTTTTGATGAAACATATGCTAGACAATGTACAACCAGCAAATTATGGAGCAATTAATGTAATCGATCACATCTGTGGTATCAGCTCCAAGGACTGTGTGATTTTATTTTCATTCCCAAGGTACTCAGAAATGGATCGGCTGGCATTAGAAATGGCCTTGGAAGCTCATGCAAAGATTATAATTATTACAGACAAGCAAAGTGCGATGTTAGCTCAATATGCTACTGTACTTTTTACGGTTAATGTTGACAGTAATACCTTTTTCAATTCCTACGTTGGAGTACAATTCATTACCGAAATGCTTTGTGAGGCAATCAGCCTTAAAATCGGAAAACCGATTAGTGAGCGACTTAAAAAAATAGATAAATACTTAGAGCCATTGGGTGTATACTAACCCCAATGGCTCTTTTTGCTTACAATTTCTTATCGGTTCAATAGTTTATTAATTAATTTACGAATTTGGATAAAAATCAAATTGCTAAATGCAAGTCCATATACTGCCGCATACTGCATTCCGTTCAGTGTGACCACATCAAATACATGATGGAGTGGTGGTGCCACCAACACCAGCGTCATCAAACATGTTCCCACAGCAAATGCGCCAATTAAAGCTTTGTTATTCCACAGTTTCTTTGAGCCTAATATAGGTTCTTCTGATTTACAGTTAAATCCATGAACCAATCTAGCTAAACATAAGGTTGCAAATGCCATCGTTCTGGCTGTCTCTACATTAGTTTTCAACCCAATATAAAAAGCCGCCACCGTTGTAATACCAATGATTAATCCTTCAATACCAATAGACACCAATACCTTTTTCGATAGAATAGAACTGTCCTTTGATCTTGGTTTATCCTTCATTACATGCTCACTATAAGGTTCCAATCCCAAGGCAATAGCCGGAAGACTGTCTGTCAAAAGATTGATAAATAGTAAATGAACTGCTCGAAATGGTACCGGAAGATTAATAACGGAGGCATACAATACTACCAAAATACCCGCTGTATTTCCCGATAGCAGGAACTGCAATGCTCTTTGTATATTGGCATATAAATTTCGACCATATTCTACCGCTTTAACAATCGTAGCAAAATTATCATCTGCTAACACCATAGCTGCGCTGTCTTTAGCCACTTCGCTTCCCGTAATTCCCATGGCCACACCTATATCTGCCTGCTTTAGGGCCGGGGCATCATTCACGCCATCCCCTGTCATTGCTACAATATATCCCTGTCTTTGCCAAGAATCCACAATGCGGATCTTATGTTCCGGTGTCACCCTTGCATAGACTGCTACCTGTGGAACCAATTGATCCAACTCTGTTTCTGTTAGGTGTTCAATGTCTGCACCTTCAATTGCTTTTCGATCATCCGTCAGAATCCCAATGTTCTTAGCAATGGCTGCCGCTGTAATTAAATGATCTCCTGTAATCATTACTGGACGAATTCCTGCAGATATGCATTTTGCCACTGCATCCTTTGCCTCGACCCTTGGTGGATCTTGCATTGCCATTAATCCAAGGAAGGTATATTCTACTTCATGCTGCGTTCCTACATTATGATGTGGAACATTCTTCTCACAAATCGCAAGTACCCGAAGTCCGGATTCCGAGAATGTCCGATTGGCTTTTTGAATCCCATCAACATCTTCCTTGGTAATACTTCTAATTCCCTGTTTTGTTTCAATGTCCGTAATTTTAGGAAGCAGTGCATCCACCGCTCCTTTAGACACCATCCACAGACCATCCTCCATTTGACACACTACCGACATAATCTTGCGGTCCGAATCGAAAGGTATTTCTCCAATTCTTGGATATTTTGTGCGCACATCCATAAAAATGCCTTTATCTGCTCCAATAGATACCAACGCTGTTTCTGTTGGATCTCCAATTGCTTCCCCATCAATCACAGTACTATCATTACAAAGAATACTATTACTGATAACTTTTTTCTCTATTTCCGTCAATTCTTCTGATTTATCTTTTATAATACCATCCACATAAAAATGTTGAACTGTCATTTTATTTTGCGTTAAAGTTCCAGTCTTGTCAGAGCAAATAACCGAAACACTTCCAAGAGCTTCCACTGCCTGCAGCTTTCTAATAATTGCGTTTTCCTTGGCAAGCTTTTGTGTTCCAATAGAAAGCATAATAGTAATAATAGAGCTTAAAGCTTCTGGTATTGCTGCTACTGCCAGTGCTACTGCAAATACAAATGCATCTACAATGCTTTCCCCTCTCCAAATACTAAGCATAAATAAAATAGCACAAATTCCAATGATGATGTAGGAAAGTACTTTTCCAAACTTATCTAAACTAACTTGTAACGGCGTCTTCTTATCTTTGGTATTATTTAAAAGATCCGCAATCTTACCAAGCTCCGTCTTCATTCCAATAGAAGTTACTAGACATTTTCCTCGTCCATAGGTTGCAAAACTTCCTGCAAATACCATATTTAATTGATCCCCTAGAGGAATATCTCCATTTAACAGTGCATCGTCCTTTTCTACTGGTTCACTTTCACCAGTAAGTGCACTTTCATCCACCTTCAAACTACTATTTTCGATTATACGACCATCTGCGCATACATAGTCTCCAGCTTCCAACAAGACTACATCACCTACCGTAACATCTACTGGAGAAATAACCGCCATTTCTCCATCACGAAGTACTTTGATACTAGGCATGGAAAGCGTCTTCAAACTTTCCAATGATGCTTCTGCTTTTAATGTCTGAACCGTACCCAAAATAGCATTAATTGTAATGACAATAAAAATAACTAATGCGCTTTCAATATCTCCCAGAAAACCAGAAATAAAAGCTGATATAATTAATATAATTACGAGAAAATCTTTGAATTGGTCAACAAATATACCCAGTCCACTTTTTTTCTTTTCCCCTGACAATTGGTTTAATCCATAACGATCCAACCGTTCTTTCACTTGTGGAGTAGTAAGTCCCAAATCTGATGATTCTAGCTCACCGATCAATTGTTCTTTTTCTTTTTCATAGATATTTGTCATACCGTGTCCTTTCGTTTACATTGTACTATAATTTTGTGCAATATTCAGTGCATGATCTCCTATACGTTCAAAATCTGTTAACATCTCTGAATATAACACACTTGCTTCCGGATTGCACTTCTGTTCTTTTAAACGTCGAATTTGTTTTTTTCTAAAATCTTTATTCATGCGGTCCGTTTTCTTTTCTAATTCCATGGTCATCTCTAAGTCTACCCCAATAAAATGTTCTCCATGTATATTTACACTTTCTAATACTTGTAAACTTAATGCTTTCATTTCCTCAATTTCACTGATTGCATCTGGCGAAAGCTGTAATTTCTTATCTTTCATATGCTTGGCATAGCCCGCAATATTCATAGCATGATCCCCCACACGCTCAATATTGCTTACAATGGCAAAGTACCCCGTTATCGTGAGTGAATCTTGTTCTGACATACTCATTGTCACCAAACTACTAATATAATCTGTTATTTTCGCATTGATATAATCTAGATATTCTTCATGTTCTTTGATCTTTGCATATTTTTTTCCATCATATTTCATCACACTGTCAAAACTATCCACCACATTTTTGACTGCAAACGCAAACATTCTTCCTACTTCTTTCTCAATTTGAGAAATACTTACTGCTACCTGTCCGATTTGATGATATACTCTTGGATCTACCGGAACTATGTACTGAAGCTTCTGAACTTCCTCTTCCTCACCCTTCTTCTCTGGCAAGATTCGGATTGCAATTTTAACCATCCAAGCTCCTAATGGAAGCAATAATAACGTAGTCACTACATTAAATAAGGTATGCATGTTTGCAATTTGTGCAATCGGGTTATTCGGTGTGAACTTCTCCACAAGCATAGATAGTGGTGTGGTAAGACAAAGTATAGTAAATACAAGTGTTCCAAAGATATTAAACATTAAATGGATAATTGTAGTTCTTTTAGCATTTGTTTTGGCACCTACAGAAGCCAAGACTGCTGTAATACAAGTTCCTATGTTCTGTCCAAACAACACAAATACTGCACTGGAAAATCCAAGTACATGATTCCCGACCAATGCCTGTAATATTCCAACCGAAGCTGAAGAAGATTGAATAATAGCTGTAAATCCTGCACCTGCCAGAATGCCCCAAAGAGGGTTATCAAAATTAGACAGCATGGATATAAACTGTGGCGAATCTTGAAGAGACTGCATCGAATCTCCCATCAAATTCATACCAATAAATAAAACACCCAGTCCTGCAATAATTTCCCCTATATGATATGCCTTTTGATTTTTTACAAACATAATCATCACTACACCAATGAAGGCAATCACTGGTGCAATTGCGCCTATATCTAAGGCAATCAACTGACCGGTAATAGTTGTTCCAATATTCGCACCCATAATAATCCAAACGGCCTGATTTAAAGTCATCAGTCCTGAATTAACGAATCCAACAACCATAACAGTAGTTGCAGACGACGATTGAATAACTGCCGTAATTACGGCTCCCACAAGAACCCCCATAAACCGATTGGATGTAAATTTTTCCAAAATAGCTTTCATTTTATCTGCAGCAGCAGCCTCCAAGCCCCTGCTCATTTGCTGCATTCCATATAAAAACAACGCCAACCCACCCATAAGCATCAATATTTCATTCACTGTCATTTCTTTTGTTTCCTCCAAATTTTTTTCACAACATATTTAACTTATCATCTAATTCTAGGATTCTCAATGGCATTTTTAATTTCTTAGCACTTTCTTAACACATTTGCTATTGGTCATTATGTAAAAAACAGGTATAATGGTAACAGAAAAGGGGGCAACTTATGAAATTATTTTCTTTGAAACAACACACAAAATTAGCAGATGCCTGCATTACAATCTTTATTCTTGCTGCTGCCACCTTAATATCCTTTTTATTTTTTCATTTTGCCACGCATAATACTGAAAATATTGGATTAGTTTATATTCTAGCACTTGTACTAATTGCAAGATTTACTTCATCCTACTTGCCTGGTATTTTAGCTTCTATTGTATGCGTTATCTGTGTAAATTTTTTATTCACGTATCCGTTTTTTTCTTTGAATTTCAATTTAGGGGGATATCCACTTTCTTTTGTAGTAATGCTGGCCATATCCCTGACTACAAGCGCTACCACTTCCAATTTAAAGCAGCAAGCCACCGTAATTGCGGAACGTGAACAATTATTGTTGGAAGCAGAAAAAGAAAAAATGCGTGCCAATTTATTAAGGGCCGTTTCCCATGATTTACGTACACCTCTTACTAGCATCATTGGTTCCAGTGCCGCTTATTTAGAAAATGAGACCGTTTTAAATGTACAGGAAAAACAAGAATTAGTACAACATATTCATGAAGATTCCAATTGGCTTTTGAATATGGTTGAAAATCTATTATCAATTACCAGAATACATAACGAATCTACTTCTGTCACAAAATCCTTAGAGCCTGTAGAAGAAGTACTGGCGGAAGCCGTTTATCGTCTTCGCAAGCGTATTCCCGATGCAAATATAACAGTGGATATTCCCGATGAGCTTCTTATGATTCCCATGGATGCCATTCTGATTGAACAAGTACTGATTAATTTATTAGAAAATGCCGTTGTACATTCTAAAAGTAAAAAACCTATTGAGTGCAGCGTAAAAAGCAGTCGTGAATATGTATATTTTCATATTCGGGACTATGGAGTTGGAATACAGCCACATATGCTCCATACCATATTTGATTTCAGTGCCACTGCTGCTGGTAATGGCACGGATTCTGCAAAGGGCATGGGAATCGGATTATCCATATGTAAAACTATTGTTCTTGTACACGGCGGTACCATAGAAGCAAAAAACCATGAAGATGGGGCTGAATTTATATTTACACTTCCAAAGGAGGATTCTTTATATGAGTCATAAAACATTGGTCTTACTAATTGAAGACGAAAAGAATATCCGGAATTTTATTTCTACGACTTTACTGTCCAATCATTATAAAATCATTACTGCTGTTAATGGAAAAGATGGGCTTTCTTTGATTTCTTCCCAATGTCCTGATATTATTCTACTAGACCTTGGGCTTCCAGATATGGATGGTCTTGAGGTAATCCGAAACGTTAGGACTTGGGCCAGTATTCCTATTATTGTTCTCTCTGCCCGAATTCAGGAACAGGAGAAAGTTATGGCTTTAGATGTCGGCGCCGATGATTATATCACCAAGCCATTTGGCACTTCAGAACTTCTAGCCCGTATGCGTACCGCCCTTCGTCATAACTATAAATCCAGTGGCAGTGCTCTATTTTCCCAGCATCCTTATGAAGCCAAGGGACTTCATATCGATTTCGAGAAACATCAAATTACCATCTGTAAGGAAGAAATACATCTCACACAGATTGAATTTAAAATATTAATGCTGCTTGCCCACAATTCTGGGAAAGTAATGACCTACGATACCATTATGACCAATATTTGGGGCCCATTTTCAGATACAAATAATCGAATTCTTAGAGTCAACATGGCCAATATCCGAAGGAAAATCGAAAAAAATCCTGCTGAGCCACAATATATCTTCACTGAAATTGGAATTGGTTATCGCATGATTGAAGATGAATATTGTCACACTTCTATAGAATAAAATGAAGATTTTTACAAAATTTAAAAATGTTTTACACAAACCGCATAAAACACGCTATAATGGTATTAGGTGATAGTATGCAAATGAGTGTATCTAACATCAGAAAGCGGTGAAAAATGTTTAAAATTAATGACTATGTAATTTATTCCTATCGTGGAATATGTAAGATAACTGATATCAAAGAAGAAGGTGTCACAAAGACAAAAAGAATGCACTACATTCTACAACCATTACGGGATGAAAAAGCAACGCTCATGACTCCTGTTGAAAATGACAAGGTTTCCTTAAGACCTATTATTTCTAGAGAAGAAGCGCAGGAACTTATGGATTCACTCTCATCTTTAGAAGCAGAATGGATTACCAATAATCGGTTACGATCTACTACTTTTACTTCTATTTCGAGAAACGGAAGTTTAAAGGATAGCTTGGGTGTATTGATTGCATTCTTACGACAACAAAAGATACTAAAAAAAGAAAACAAACGATTAACCATGCCAGATGACAAGATATTGAAAGCCATCGACACTCGAATTTATGAAGAATTAGCATATGCATTAAATGTGAGTCCAGAGTCTATCAAAAGAGAAATCTCAAAAATCATATAATTATCGAGATACACTATCCATACTACAAACAAAAGAAAAGGAACCAACTTTGCATTCATCTGCATGGATGGTCCCTTTTTAATACCTTTTTTCCCAGATTGCTTTAACTTCAATCACGTTCATCTCTCTCATTTGGCTCATAAAATATCTGCATCTGCTGTTCAATCCTGTATAATTGTTTGGAATACCGCTTTAATTCACTGGATAAATGTATCTGACCATTTTTGGATGGTTTATAACAAAGCTGATGCTCCATACTGGCCCACCAATCCATACCAATAGTTCGGACTTGAATCTCAACAGGAAGATAGGCATCCTCTTCCTCACCTGGTATCTTAGCTCCAATAACCAAATGATAGCTTCGATAACCATTGCCCCTTGGTCTAGTAACATAATCCTTCTCTTTCAGTACAATTACATTCTTCATATCTTTAATCTTCTCTACTATTATATATATTTCCGCTATATAAAAGCAGATTACACGTATCCCGGCAATGTCACCAATTCGATTCACTGCATTCATACAGGTGTCCGCTATCTTCTTACGCTGCATTTTTTCTTTTACACTTTCCAATGTTTTAATTCTAGATTCAATACTATGATAGGGACTTCTTTCATTTCGCTCTATATAATTCATATCCATTTGCTTCAAACGATTCTCAACTGTCTTGCAAGCACGTTCATATGGCTCTGATAACAATTGATAATTCTCTGCATTCAAAGGTTGATTTCTTTCTTCTGGCGGAATATTTAATCTACACATTTTTATTATTTTCATACTCTTTACCCACCTTTCTTTCCTGACACTTTATTATATACCAAATCCCTCTTTTTTTCACCTATTTAAAGGAGTATTTCTTGACAGAGTCCATGTATATTGTTAGAATAAATAAAAATACAGACAAAAGGATATAGCATTTACTGTTTCATGTATTCAGGACATGTTATAAAATAAAATAATGAAAATTAGAACAATGACAACTATTTTGATATGCAGAGCTACACGTTGGATACTTCGGAAATTAGGAACGGGTGGCACCAATGTGCCTGGGACATTAGCACTCAAATTATACCCCCAGATTATGCAGGTACTGTCTGAGCATATGACAGTCATTATCGTTACTGGTACCAATGGGAAAACCACCCTAACCAGAATGATTGAAAAAAGCCTACAGGAATCCGGAATTGTATACTTCACCAACAAATCCGGCGCAAACATGGAAACTGGAATTGCCACAGAATTTATTATGAACTCTTCCCTCACGGGTAAGAATTTATGTACCCATGCGCTGCTGGAGTGTGATGAATTGGCATTTCGCACAGTTAGTAAATATGTGAATGCCCAATATATTGTAGTAACCAATATTTTCCGAGATCAACTAGACCGTTGTGGTGAAATAACTTATACCTTAGCCAGCATTTTGGAAAGCATTCAGAACTCAACAAATGCAACGGTGTGCCTAAATGCGGATTGCTCTTTATCCACCTCCATGGTAGGGTCATTTGATAATAAGACCATTTTCTTTGGCATGGAATGCCCTATTTATCAAAATGCAGTAGAAGAATTATCCGATGCTCCTTATTGCATCAAATGCAAGACTGAATACGTTTACGATTTTGTAACTTATGGACATCTTGGAAAGTTTCACTGTCCAAACTGCGGTTACAAAAGACAGGATCCAACCATTGCTGTAGAAAAAGTTCATGAAATTACACCGGACTACTCCATAGTAGACATGCGACTAGACGACCAACGATATACCGTGAAAATCAATCTTCCCGGTGGTTATAATATATATAATGCAGCTGCTGCTGCATGTGTTGGGTATGCAATGAATCTAGACCATGATGTAATTGTACGTTCTTTGAATCAATTTCAGTGCGGCTTTGGCCGAATGGAAAAGTTAACCATCAACGATACCATACTTCGTATGATTCTAGTAAAGAATCCAGCCGGATGTAATCAGGTCTTGAACTTCTTATGCGATACCAAAGAACCTTCTTTGTTTGTCATTGCATTAAACGACCGTTATGCGGATGGAACTGATATTTCTTGGATTTGGGATGTGAATTTCGAGAAACTGCTGTTAATGGAAGATCACTTAACAAAGATTCTAGTGACCGGAATACGCGCAGATGATATGGCCTTGAGACTAAAATATGCTGACATTCCAACAGATAAGATTACAGTGATGAAAGATTATGATCAATTAATTAACTATATGGCAAATCAAGATCTACCCGTTTATCTTATGCCTACTTATACGGCAATGCTTGATATTCGTGGGAAAATCAGTAAAACTTTTAACATAAATGAATTTTGGGAATAGAGGTTGATATGTATAATTTGAAAATTTGTCATTTATATCCAGATATCTTAAATCTATATGGTGACAGCGGTAATTTAAGGTGTATGCAAAAAAGATTACAATGGCGCGGTATCGAAGCAGAACTTACTGGCATTTCCGTAGGTCAGGACTTGGATTATGACGCTTATGATGTATTTGTCATTGGTGGTGGGCAGGATTTTGAACAGGAAGTATTGATTCAGGATTTACTATCCACAAAAGGACAGGCAATTAAACAAGCAGTGGAGGAAGAGAAAACATTTCTTGCTATTTGTGCAGGTTACCAAATATTGGGCAATTATTATAAAACCTGGGATGGTAAAGAATATGAATTTATTGGTGCATTAGACCTTTATTCCGTTGGAACCAAAAAGCGCGTTATTGGAGACTATATGTTCCAATGTGATGAAGCAGATGGTGGGATGACCGTTGTTGGATTTGAAAACCATTCTGGACAAACCTACTTAGGAGATCATGTACGTCCATTTGGTAAAGTACTTGCCGGAAGCGGTAATAATGGTAAAGACAAAACAGAAGGTGCACGGTATAAGAACGTATTTGCTTCTTACAGCCATGGACCTGTACTTCCTAAGAATCCCAAGCTTTGTGATCATATTTTAAAGACCGCCCTGAAACGCAAATATTCCGATATAAGCTTAGAAGAATTAGATGATTTATTTGAATATAATGCCCATGATTTTATGGAGCATCGCTTAAACAAAGGAACTGGAAAAACTATATAGCAGAATATAATCATACTCTGCTTGGTAAATATTGTTTCACTTTAATCGCCATTCCGCCGCTTTGCGGCGGCACAAATAGTACTGAAAAAGGTTCACTTTCTCTTTTTATAAAAGAATTTTATTCTTCAAAATATATGCGGCTGCATTTTCTCCAGCCTTTTTTGCTTCTTCTGATACATCATCCACCAATCCGTGTACATGTAATGCATTCCCACAGGCAAACACACCTTCTATGTTCGTTTCCAAGTTTTCATTCACGTATGGACCTGCGGTTATCTGGTTCATCTTCACACCCATACCAACAGATAATTCATTTTCTGGTATCAATCCAACCGATAGTAACAACGTATCACATGATATTTGTTCTTCTGTACCTGCTATTGGCTTTCCTTTTTCATCCACCCTTGCCAATGTGACCCCCTCTATCCGCTCTTTCCCTTGGATATCCACTACCGTATGGCTAAGCCTCAAAGGTATATCATAGTCCTTTAAGCATTGCACCTGATTACGAATTAGCCCACTTGAATAAGGCATTATCTCTGCAACCAATAGAACTTTCGCCCCTTCTAAGGTCATTCTTCTTGCCATAATTAATCCAATATCTCCAGATCCCAGAATCACCACTCTTTTCCCTGGCATATATCCTTTCATATTGATTAAATATTGGGCGGTTCCTGCTGAAAATATACCTGCCGGACGATACCCTGGAATATTCAACGCACCCTTGGAACGCTCCCGACACCCCATAGCTAAGATAATTGCTTCTGCTTTTATCTGAATCAAACCATCTTCACGATTAAGTGCAGTAATAAATTTGTCTTGAGTAATGCTCATTACCATCGTATTTTGTTTGCAGGGAATTTGAAGTTCTTGGATTTGATCAATAAAACGATCTGCGTATTCCGGTCCTGTTAATTCTTCATGAAAGGTGTGAAGACCAAACCCATTATGTATACATTGATTGAGTATCCCTCCCAATTCTTGTTCCCTTTCTAAAATTAAAACTCCAGTAACTCCTGCTTTTTTTGCGGCTATTGCTGCTGCCATACCCGCTGGTCCCCCTCCAATAATTACAATTTCATATGTGCTCATCTTAAACGCCCCCCATAGATTCCTTACAGTTGTCAACCAATATATAAGAGCCTCTACCGGATTTCTTTACTTCCATATGGTGTATCTTTAATTCACGGGCAAGAATCTCTAGTACTTTGGGCAAACAAAATCCAGACTGGCACCGCCCCATTCCTGCTCTTGTCCGACGCTTTATTCCATCCAGCGATTTAGCTCCAAGAGGTCTGTGGATGGCATCTAAAATCTCACCCTCTGTAATCATTTCACATCTACAGATAATCGTTCCATATGCTGGATTGCTTCTAACCAGTTCAGCCCATTCTTCCTTGGTCAGATCTCTAGGATTTAAAATACCTGTTCGTTTTTCAATAAATATTTCTTTATTCTCTAATTTCATAGAGTCCTTGAGTATTCCTACTACATATTCACCAATTACTGGAGCGCAGCTTAACCCTGGAGATTCTATTCCTGCGCAATCAATAAATCCCTTGGCATCTTCTGGCTCTCCTATGATAAATTCACCTTGATCCTCATGAGCCCGCAAACCGGCAAAAGATGTAATCACTTGTTTTAACGGAAGTGTATTCAAAGTTTTTGTTGCTTTTTCTAAGAGTAATTCATATCCGTCTTGAGTAATATTGGTGGCTTCTTTATCTGCAATATCAATTGCCGTCGGACCAATCAGCACATTTCCATGGGTGGTTGGCGCAATTAGAACTCCTTTTCCATATGGATTTGGTAATTGAAATATAGTCCTCGTGACCAAACCGCCTTCTGCTTTATCTAACAGATAATAATCACCCCTTCTAGGAGTAATGTGAATGCTATGTTTGCTTACCATATTATGGAATTTATCCGCATATACACCTCCTGCATTTACTACATAGCGAGACTGAATATTGCCTTTTGGAGTAGTCAATTCATATCCATTTATGAGCTTTGTAATATGCTGAACTTCCGTAGATAAACAGAACTCTACTCCATTTACAAATGCATTTTCTGCTAAGGCAATCGTAAGCCCGAATGGACAAACAATGCCTCCGCTTGGTGCATATAAGGCAGAAATAACTTCACTTCTAATATGAGGCTCCATATCATGTACTTCCTCTTTGGAAAGAATGCGAAGACCCTCCACACCATTTTTTACGCCATTCTCATAAAGCATCTGAAGCTGTATACGTTCCTCTTCCTGAAAGCAGATAACCAAAGAACCGTTTCTATAAAATGGAAAATCCAATTCCTTAGAAAGTTCTTCCATCCGTTTGTTTCCCTGAACATTTAGTTTGGCCTTCCATGTGCCATTGGGGGCATCATAACCGCTATGGACGATTCCACTATTTGCCTTTGATGTCCCGCAGCCCACATCTTCTTCCTTCTCAATTACGCATACCTGTAATTGATAGCGTGATAATTCTCTTGCCACCGCCACACCTATAACACCCGCTCCAATAATTGCAACATCATACATATTTCGTCCCACTTTCATGCAATGGCAACATATCGTTCGCCATTCTTTTCTAAATTTATTTACTGTAAGTATAGCAAAATTTAAAGGAACTAACAACTATAGCGCGGATCCCTAATCATCTGTGTACTCCTGTGCTTCATCTATTATCAGTAAATCAAATACCTTCTCCTCACGCTATAGAATCGGCGCCTGACCCATTATTTTAACAAATTCCATCTCTTCGTCATCTTTAAATCCTTCAAATATAGTCTCTTCTATG
>JAVXHY010000012.1:0-1788 GCA_036656615.1 Lachnospiraceae bacterium
CTTTGTATTCCAGTTCTTTGTATTCCGGTTCCCTGATTTCCAGTTCTCTAATTTCCGGTTCCCTAATTTCTGGTTCTTTGGGTTCCGTAGCTTTCAGTTCCTGATTCTTTAGTTCTGGATCTTTAAGTTTTGATTTCTCCATTTTTTTATTTTCTTCCTGTACATATTCCGCAGGAGTTGATTTTGCCTTAGCCTGCATTTTTTCAAGTTCCATTTCAGCAGGCATATGGCCAATTTGCTCTGTTTCCTTCGAGTGAGTCTTGGCATATTTATGGGCACATACATTTTCCAAATAATCTACCATATATATTTTAATGGCATTGGACTTATATTTCTCATCCGATGTTTGATAACTGATAAATAAAAATGCCATTTCAATTGTACCAAGAATTGCGTATGTAATAAATTGCTTGTCCATTCCATAAACCGTATAACTAAAGGCTGCTCCTGCCGCTGCCACAATACCACTAAGCCAAATAGCCTGCTTCTCCATCTGTCTCCACGTATGAAGACGAAATCCCAATGACTGATATTCATGAATATACTTTTCCGCAAATGCTCCAATATTTTCCACCTTTTCGCTTACCATACAAGCATGTTCAAACTTGGCCCGAACCAAGCGCATTAGTGGATGATTGCTTTTCGCCATGTTGCGAGACGCCTTTAGCACCTTTCTCAAAGTGAAATTTGAAATAAACTTACTTAGTAACCCTATGATACCAACAACTGCCATAACATAATACACAACATATAAATCTACTACTGTTTTAAACATAAAAAGAGTCCTCCCTGCTTTTATTATGTGGTGATTATAACTTAATACAACCGCAAATAAAAGAGCTTGGACCACTGAATCGTTTTACATATTTCTACATCCCATATGCCTATATTTATAAAAATTATTTTAGACTCTATAATCTTGGCAGTAAATTCTCCACCAACCTTACCGAATGCGTAATTGCCTGTTTCTCAAAGGTTCCATAATCCACAGTTGCACTGTTGTCAGCTTTATCCGAAATGCCTCGAATAATGACATACGATACCTGGTTCAAATAAGCTACCTGTGCAATGGCAGCACCTTCCATTTCCGTGCAAAGAGCATGAAATTGATTAACAATTCTTTCCTTAATATCATGAGAAGAAATAAATTGATCTCCACTTACAACACGTCCAATAAACGTCTTAATATCTGGGTTCGCCTCTTCATTTGCCAGCTTCGCCTTCTTTACCAATATCTCATCCGCCGGAAATGAAAACGTATCCATTCTTGGCACCTGGCCAATAGGATCTCCAAAAACAGTAGCATCCATATCATGATGCAGTGCGTCTGTAGAAATGACCATATCTCCAATATCAATATGTGCATCCAACGAACCTGCAATTCCTGTATTAATCAACAGATTCACCCCAAATCTATCAATTAAAATTTGGGCACAAACCGCTGCATTTACCTTTCCAATTCCGCTCTTCACAACCACTACTTTTTTCCCATAAAGCATTCCAAAATAAAAAGCCATAGAAGCCTGCTCCACCATTTCAGTCACATCCATATGCTCCTTTAAAAAAAGCACCTCTTCCTCCATTGCACCAATAATTCCAATCATAACACCCTCCTGTAATTTCAAATTAATTCCAATCAGATTTATTATAACAAATAAAGACAAGCATACCTAGTATTTTTATACAACATTTGTTATAATGTGAATTGCTGTCTAGCCATGCACCGAAATCTACAAAGACTCTGTGCAAGTTTACTTGCTAAAGAGCATTTGTAGATTTCGGTATACG
>JAVXHY010000012.1:1888-60330 GCA_036656615.1 Lachnospiraceae bacterium
GCCGCAGGGGAATGAAGCATCGCGGAATTCCCCTGGCAGGGCGTAGTTTGACCCAAATACGCAAAGACTCTGTGCAAGTTTACTTGCTAAAGAGCATTTGTAGATTTCGGTATACGGCGTTCAGCCGCAGGGGAATGAAGCATCGCGGAATTCCCCTGGCAGGGCGTAGTTTGACCCACAAGTGAAAGGAGGTTTTATGAATATGGAGTATAGACCCAGTGGTGTTTGTTCACAAATGATAGAATTTAATCTTGACGAAGACATTGTAAAATCTGTAGTTTTTACCGGAGGATGTTCTGGTAATCTACAAGGTATCGGTCGTCTCGTTGAAGGTATGAATGTAGATGAAGCTATTGCTCGCATGGAAGGAATCCGTTGCGGCAATAAGAATACCTCTTGCCCCGATCAATTTGCTAAGGCATTAAGAGCTGCAAAAAAGAATAAGTAATGATAATCACCACATAAAAGAACCCCTTGATATCCCATTATGGATAACAAGAGGTTCTTTTTGCTCAGATTCCGTCAAAAAATTATAGCAACTACCAGATACCTTGTGTACCTTTTTTGATATACCCACAATGGGTAACGTGTGCGGCGCGTTTCAAAATAAGGATCTTAAATTTTTCGTTAACGAGTGTCTAAGTGTACCTTTTAATCTAGTAGTTACTATAATTCTTCAACTCTATGATTACACGTTGTTTCCTGAGCAAAACCAACTCCCATGCGGTACTAATACAAAGGGAATTACAGCAACCACTATATCTCTGTATACTTCTTTTGACTTGCCCTTTAACAGGCAAACGATTGTGGTGTCGTTTCAAAATTGAATTTACCAAAATTAATTGATAGTTTCCAAGCATATCATCAATTCTAGTGGTTGCTGTAATTCCCTTTTCATCCTTTTAAATAATTGCTGTACATAAGAGTAAACAACTGAGTCTTCTAAAACTGACGGCAAATTTGAAAAATATTTTATTTATTTTATTTTTTTAAAACATCCCCTATAAACATGCTATTTTATTGTCTATAGGGGACTTGATTTGCACTGGTAGTTGCGCCTATAACCAGCGGGTTATAACTATTTTCATTTTATCTAACCATCATGGATGGTTTGTGTGTGGTGCATCTTTTTATTTTGATTGTAATATTTGTATTTATTGAAAATAGTTCACCAACTAGGCCTTAGCATAATATTCTGTGCGGTATTTGCTTTTAGCCGAACCAGATACCATCTGTGTAAGAGTACCCTCTGTCTGAATTCGCAGAATGAATGCCTCGCACTCGATAATAGTAACCCCTAGGAACATTTAATGTACGAGTTGACGATATAGAAAGACAATTAATGTCATTCGCTTCCCACGAGTAGCACTGACTCCAATATTTATCCACTGCATTCCACTGCTCTACAATTACAGCCACTTTAATCGTATCTACATACTGCTGTCCTACGGTATCACCAAATGCTACCAGTAATCCCTTTCCCTTTTTGACAACAGCCGTAGACCCAGATTGCAAGTACATTCCTCTTGTGCTATATATTGGTCCGCTAACAGATTCTGTGTTCTGTGTTAAACTGGAATGATCATAAGATATAGCTTCACTTGCTTCAGCATTCATTAAGAATACACTAGACATTCCAAATATTAGTGTCATTGCACATAACACCGATAATAAATTTTTTTTCATTTCACTTCTCCTATTTGCACCCCCACATATAGTAAACAAATGACGTAATATAAATTGACGCTTTAATCAAAATATAAATTATTTATTATTTTTTCAAATTCATTTTTTCCCAACACTCCTGTAATATTATAAAATGCAAAACTGTCATTAAATTTTGCTATACACATTGTTTCTTTCGTTTCTTTTATTTCTCTTATTTCCATATTAATTATATGATCTTTTACTTTCGTTTGATATTTTTCTATTAATAAATCATCAACATTCATATTATAAGATATATTAACCGCTTTGGTAGCAACATTATACGTAATTGAGTTTTTTTTATTATAAATATAAAAAATTTTAACTTGTGCAATATCTGAACGAATTTCACAAGAATCATATATTAAACCTTGTGGCATATATCTAAATTGTGGTGGCTTAAATCCAAATTCATTATATATTTCCTGATATGCTGCATTTTCTTCTGCTGTCTCCGTGTATTTTCTATCAGAATTATCTGTGTTCACCGTTACCACATCATCATTTCCCAATACCTTATTCACTACATCTAGAATATACTGTTTCGAACCCAAGCTAGTTACGCCCATTCCTAACACCAGTACCAATACCGCTGCTAAAACAAACCACATTTTTGTTTTTTTCTTTTTATATTTTTTGATTTTTCTCCCAATTTCAAGTGCTTCTTTATCCTCATTAGATAGTCCTTCCAGACTTCTTGTCTCCGCTTCATAATCTTCAATTTTTTTCATGACTAATTCATGCATATTAGCCGGCACTTCCACATCTGCAATATCCGAATTATTGTTTACTGCAGCTTCAATTTCCAAGGCTTCTTTGTTGAGTTGTTTGATTAGTTGTTCTGAAAGCTTTTTTTCTAGATCGTTATTCATGAATCAAGCTCCTTTCCCCATGGTTCCTTGAATATTTACGAGATTTTACACCACGTTCCTTGACTTTTCCTTGACTTTTTCACAAATCCGTTTAATATGAATCATAGAGAAATATTACAGTTCGGAGGAGAATCATGAAACGCATTATACTTACTGGCGGTGGCACCGCTGGACATGTTACACCTAATATTGCTTTACTTCCAAAATTAAAAGAACTTGGATACGATATTCAATATATTGGTTCTTATAATGGCATTGAGAAAGAATTGATAGAACAATTTCACATTCCTTACCACGGTATATCTTCTGGCAAACTTCGCCGTTATTTTAGCACTCGTAACTTCAGTGATCCCTTCCGCGTTATCAAAGGCTTTGCAGAAGCAAACAAATTAATCAAATCTTTAAAGCCCGATATCATCTTCTCCAAGGGTGGCTTTGTTTCTGTTCCAGTCGTTATGGCTGGTAAACGCAATAAAGTACCAACTATTATTCATGAATCCGATATGACACCTGGATTGGCGAATAAACTATCCTTCCCTGTTGCTGCTAAGATCTGCTGCAATTTTCCGGAAACATTGAAACACTTGCCTGCCGATAAATCTATATTGACCGGTTCCCCCATCCGCCAGGAATTATTATCCGGCAACAAAATCGCAGCCTTAGAATTATGTGGATTTACAGCCGACAAACCTGTCATTTTAGCCATTGGTGGAAGTCTAGGTTCTGTAGTTTTAAATAATGCTTTACGCCTTATTCTACCTGATTTATTAGAGGATTTTCAAGTCATTCATCTTTGTGGAAAAGACAAATTAGACAATCATTTACAGAATTTGAAAGGATATGCACAATTTGAATATGTGAAAGGAGAGTTAAAGGATATCTTTGCCCTTTCTAGTATTGTACTCTCACGAGCCGGAGCAAATGCTATATGTGAATTACTGGCGCTACGTAAACCAAGCATATTGGTTCCGCTTTCTGCACATGCAAGCCGAGGTGATCAAATTCTCAATGCCCGCTCTTTTGAGCAGCAAGGATTTAGCGTTGTCATTGAAGAAGAAGAGCTTACTAAAGAAATTCTTCTCGAATCCATCCGTAACTTATTTGAGAATCGCAACACTTATATTCATGCTATGAGTCAGTCCAATCAACAGCATTCTATAGAGACTATTATTAACCTCATCCAAAATTTTTGTCAATCTTAAGTGGCATATAGAAACATTTAAACACATATGTGCCTTTTTGACACATATGTGTTTAAACTTATGCCTGGTCAATGTTTTTATATCTATCACCATAATTCTTCCGAATCCATTTCTTAGCTCGATATAATAAGCTTTGTAGCACTGTTATACTAATATTCATTTTCTCTGCAACTTGTATTTGTGGTACTTCCAAGCAATATACAAGTGTCATTGCTTCGTACCATCTTTCATTTGTTTCATACATCTTTTGAAATATTTCTTCTTGAAAACACTTTGTTCCGCAGTGTTCCATCTCACAGATATACTCAGCCTCTGCACTTTGAATGGATTCTATTTGTTCAATCTTTTCCATAATGCAGCCATCCATTTCTTCCCTAGCACTCTTTTTATAACAGTTAAGAGCATTATTCTTCGCTGTAGTAATTAACCACGAGTTCAAGTTATCGAAATTCATCGTTTCTAAATGTATATACAATTGCAAAAAAGTGTTTTGTACAACGTCCTGTGCCACATGGATATTATTATTTGTATAAGACAATGCTGTCTTATACACAAGCTTAACCGTATCTTGATAGATTCGATCAAACTGTTCTTCCTTGGCAATTTTACACTTCACAGCAGGCATCCTCATATTTATTTATTTTTACAATCTAACAAAATTTATTTACAATCTCTCTTTTATCTGTTTCACTCAACGTTCCCATCTTCCATCCTAAGCCTACCTGATCATCTTTATATCTTGGTATCAAATGCATGTGAAAATGAAATACCGTCTGACCTGCTGCTTCCCCATTATTCTGTACAATATTATACCCATCACATTGAAGAATACTAGTCAGTTTGGTAATTACATCCTTTGCAAGTACCAGTATCTTCGCTGCAATTTCATCATCCAAGTCATATATGTTCGCATAGTGTTCCTTGGTAAGAATCAATGCATGACCTCTTGATGCTGGACTGAGATCTAGGATTACTCGAAAATCCTCACTTTCATACAGCGTAGTTGAAGGTATCTCTCCATTAGCAATTTTACAAAATATACAGTCTTTTTCTCTCATTTAATTCCCCTTCCCTTTCTTCTTCCTTTTTCGGACTCCTTGTTTCGTCATTATTTGTCGAATTTTGTTGGTTTTTTCTTATTGAAACCTCTTCTCAACAATGCTACACTACCCTTAAGAGAGGTAATTACATATGCTGCAAAATATTGATTTAGACAAATTAAATCGTTTGACTGCTGAGAATCCAGATGCAAATGAAATCATTTCACAATTGCTTGAAAATCATAAATACATTGTATCAAAAATCAGCCACGAAATACGCAATCCACTGACACTTGTATCTAGCACGCTGCAATTAGTTGAATCTCAACATCCTGATTTAGCAGATTATAAATACTGGCCCAATATACTAGCTGATGTACAATATATGACTTATTTATTAAATGAACTATCAACCTTTAATAATGGGGAACGACTTACAAAAACATCTTTTCTTCCCGAACCATTTTTCAAGCATTTGTCTATCTCATTTGCTGCATCTCTAGAAGACTCACAAGTTACATTTACATCCCTCATCCAACCTTCTTTAGACAAGATTACAGGAGATAAAACAAAATTACAAGAAGTATTCCTAAATCTTTTAAGAAATGCTTATGAATCAATTACATCCACCGGAAATATTAACTTTAGCGTCACAAAAGCAGATAACAATTTTCTTGCTATCCGCATTACGGATGATGGCTGCGGTATGACCCACAAACAAATTGATTCTATGTATACTGCTTTTACAACATATAAGAAAAATGGCTCCGGTCTTGGTCTTGCCATTGTCAAACGTGTCGTTGATGCCCACAAAGGGCGGATAGAAGTATCATCTTCCTTAGGTGTAGGTTCTACGTTTACCGTGTTTCTTCCAATAAAGTAATATGGCGCATAAAAAACCCGAAACAAGACCTCCAACATGGGCAAAGTTATCAACTCCCGTACTGGTAAATCCAAAATACAGACTCAAAGCGATCAAAAATATCATACCTCTTCCAGTCAGGGTACCAAGGTGCCCTTTATTTCGTATGACTATATATAGAAGTGCCCCTACAATACCATAAATCGCACCTGAAGCACCTGCTGATACTACAAATTCACCTGTAGTAAGATTTCTCCACAAAGACAGCACATTTCCGCCAAAACCTGCACAAAAATATATAAGTAAGAACTTTATCTTTCCAATCTCTCTTTCTAACGCTGATCCCATAACAAATAACATAACCATATTATTCATGAGATGAGCAAATCCAAAATGTAAAAAAAGGCTTGTAAAAAGGCGATAATATTCTTGACCTTCCTGAATAAGAGGCGCATACATGGCACCATGAGCTAGCATGAAATTTGCATCCTCCGTCATACCATATAAAGACAGCCATAAAAATACAATCCCATTAATCATTAACAATCCTATGGTACAAATTGGTTTTTTTTCTTCGTACACGCTGCCTCTCCTCTGACTCCTTATTTTCATATATTACATATATGTATTATATGTTATAAATTAAGTAATTACAAGTCTTCCCACTCTTCATACTTCATCTTTTTTTATTTTCCATCTTCTTTCGCAGTAATTTTAAAGGTGCCCAATCCTCCGCCTTTTCCCTTAATATCTGTACACCCTTGGTCATCATTTCTATTGAAAGATTCTCTTGCTCTTTGATATCATCCTTTGAAGTTCCTTTTTCTTGTATAACTTCCTCATCTATCCAATCCTCCTCACTGTAGTATTTTTCATAGCGTTTTTTTCCAATGAATGGCATCTCTTTATTTCTAACCTGATTCACAATTCGTTCATTCATTTGTTCAATATTATAATTTTCTTCCATTGTTGCCTTATGCAATTCATAAGCCAAAAAAACACCTTCTTTATCTTCATAGTCCACTTGGCTGACAAAATATTCCGTTAATTTATGAAATACCTCACATAAATACAACTCCTGAAGCGGATAATAGCAAAAATAATAATTGGAATCTGCATAATAAATATATTCTGGTTCTAAGATCAGACGATTTACATCCAGCATATGTGCACGTAATTGTTTCATTACCTTGAGCAATGCATTCATAAATCTCCTTATATCATCATATTCCATCCTTGCTTTTTCATACATTGCCTTCATAGATACTTTTCCACTAATTTCATAATAATATTGACTTCTTTCATCTATTCCGCCACCACTTATGGGCAGAATACCCGGAAGTTGATTGGCATGTAACATATGTATTTGATAATCTTGTATATATGGCTGTTGCTTTTCAATAATTAGGGATGTACTATTAATATCTCTTTTAATTGCTGCATTCAACTAAATTCCTCCTCGAATTTTACGTATATTTCGTATGTATTGTTCTGGTTCAATTACAGCTGCTTTTTGCTGCACAAACAGCCTCATTTTTTTATAACTTCCATGAATACTTGCAGTCACCACATCCTTAGAACTATGAATACTAGACTGCACCTGGGTCAGTAATATCACTTTCCCCTTTGCCTGCTGCTGCATAAATTCTTCGATTTTACCCATATCTGCGGATTCAAGTCTTGCATACTGGCTCCCTAAAACAGCACCCTCATAGGCAATCCCATTTAATATATTTTTATCATGGTAATAAAAAATTGTATATATAATCAATAGGCACAACAGAAGAATAAAAGGCATAATATATGCCATTTCTATGGTAGCGCTTCCCTTTACCATTTTATATTTTTTTATTTTCCTCATATTATTACCACACTTATAAAGGCAATGGTGAGGAAAGGAAGAAATGGAAGTGTTGCTTTTTCAGCAGATTTGTGACGCAAGAACTGATACATAGCACCGAAACTGCATAAGAATAATGCCACGCTTAACAAAAGAAGAAGATTCCAAAGGCCCAAATATACACCCAGCAACAGAATCATCCAACTATCACCATACCCTAATGCTTCTTTTGTATATTTGCTGATAAGCAGGAAAAAAACACCAAGTATACCACCACCAATCCATAGAAAACATGGCATTTCCATCTTCATACAGCGAAGAACAATCACCAATCCACTTCCACTATACATAATGAGATTTGGTATACCCCTCATTCTGATATCATATACTGTACAAATAAATAAAAAAATCAGCATCATAATATTTTCTATCTTCCACACCTAGAACATGCCCCCTTTCCCTTCACCTGTGATAATGGTACTGCATATATTTTCCTCTTTAATCCACTACAGCTAAGCGACCCATGATATCGATTTCCTGTATTTGTTATATAGACCACCCCAGCTGTACTTCCACCATGAATACATTTTTCACATGGCTTATATCTGCCCTGATTTTCATTGCGAAGGCCTAATACCTGACTTCCTGTCACCATTTGAATAGATAAATCCAAATGGGTACAATGACAATCGCGATGATACACCGTCCCGGTATCCGTAACATACACAATTTCTTCTCCATCGTGTCCTAATGTATCCTTTACATACCCCGTCCATCCCTTCATTTTCATTGATTCTTTATAGGAAAGAACCGGTATATGAAATTGTGGAAATGGAAGCTTGACCTGATAGGATACTTCCAGTTGTACTACTGCAGTTACAGGATTCACCCATGATTGATGGCAATGTATGCCGCGACTTCCTCCTACTACGATACTTCGATCCAATCGATTCGCTCCAATTGCCTCAACCAAGTCTGTCGTTACCTTCCCTGGCAGTAAAACAGGTGCAGCCACAACTTCTTTAGCAGCCTTTTTACAAGCATAATGAGTTGCACATTTTACACTAGTCTGAATAGCCATAATTTCCATTATATAAATCAGACATATCACGGCCAAGAAGAAAATAGGAATCGCAAGTGCCGCTTCTACTGTTATGCTTCCTTGCTCTTTTTTATTAGAGGCGAATGGAGATGCCCTTTTCCGGCTTGGACTGAAGAATTTAATAGGGGAAGTTTGAATTGCTAAAGAGTCGTGCTCCTTTCGTTTTTTTCTTTTATACATGAGATTTGTTGTTTTATTTTTTCTATGTTTGTGAACATATTTTCTAGAAAAGGACATCTCCATTCACCTCCTTTTTTACTGATAACCATAATAACTTGGAAATGTATAAGTAACTCCATTGAAAATCTTTGATTGATGCTCGAATTCCATTTTACTGATGCAATGATCAATTTGAAAAAATCCCAGGCCATGTATTTTTTTCAAATTTCCTTCTATTAAATCCATGGATCTAGTAATGCTCGTTTCTTGATTTTCTAAGAATAAAAGCATCCTCAAATAATCCCGATATGTCTGTCCATTCTCAAAGTCTTGTCCTTCCTGCACATCTGTTTCTGTCCCAATGGTCAACAGATTTTCCAACTGCAATTGCCAGCTTTCCCTTGTTTTTATTAAGGGCACTCTTCTATTTGTAAGTAAGGATCGCATATCCATGATACTTTCTCCATATGCCCATGCAGCCAAAATGGCCTGTTTTACCGCTTCTGTCAAAGGTGGAAGCGCCAATACACTTGATAATGTTAATGCCAAGGCGCCTGCTTCCATTTGTTTTTCAATGTCTGTCTGTAAATATGCATAATTAGCACCAGTTCGTAATACCATTAATTTTTGAACGACTGCTTCTAAATTCTCCCTATCACTGGCTTTTCCCTCTAGTATATATTCCAGTTCATATAGCAGGATACTATGTTCCTCTCTGTCTGCAGCCGTGGAAAAATGCTCAAGTATATACTCACCCACCATAAGATTTGCTTCTATTCCCCTGACTCCTTTCCATATGGGGAAATCACCATATCCCTTTTCCAATTCTCTTATAGATGGCTGCTCTTCTAACAATACAAATTGGTTAGACACCTGCTCATTCTTTGGCAGAATAAGCTCTAGTAAACTAGATTGTTTCAAAGCTTCTACATTGGTTAATGGATTATTTTCTTCTGGTAATCCTCCTTCTACCCCTTCCAATTCTGTTTGTAGATTCCGATTAATTTCATCCTCCCTTTGTCTTGTATTTTCGCCTTGAGCAGATTGTTCTTCCCACACTGGTGTCCATTGTTCTGCTGGTACTCCCGAATGATGAATTCCTATTTTACTTTGCATATAGCGTATGATTTGTTCCCTTAATCCCATCCCACTATCATCAGTAAGTAATTGGATTTTTTTGATATTATGATCCATAGCTGCACCGCCATAATAATCCATTCGGTCACATATCAACTGCTTTGTAAACTTTCCTGTTTCATAAGTCCCTTCTAATCCAAAGATATCATATTCTTCAAGCAACTCCTTTTGATACTCTGCGAACACAGAATACAACGCCCCCTCTGCCTCTCCCCGCTTATTATTTTTTGCGATCTGTATGGAAGCACTTTCTATTAATGCACCTATAAAAGCAACAATTATAATCAAAATTAGACTTAGAAAAGCTGTTATTTCTCCCTTCTTCATGGCACCACCTAATCAAATATTTCTGTATTTTATTATTATATACCAGAACTTTCACTTGTAATTTTTTCAAAAATCTGACTCACTAATGCCGTTAACTGTGACTTGAAAATAATAACCAACCCAATCAACACCACCAATATCAAAATAACTTCAACCACACCAATTCCGCTTGTATCATCTAAAATCCCCTTCAATTTCCACTTTGCCATTATTCCCATCCATTTTATTTTATCTATCAAATTTGACCTCCCATTTTATTACGCCTTATTATTTGCTATTATTTTGTTTCTTTTCTTACATTTGTATTGACAAAAATGCTGGTACTATAATAATAACCAAGACTACAACCAACATTCCAAACATTGGAATTAAAAGTTTCGTACCAGCCTCTTCTCCCAAACGTTTTGCCAGACTTTTCCGATTTGCATAAGCCTGCGCCGCTTCAACTGCAAGCAGACTTACTAAACCAGAACTTCCTTTACGCAGATTCTGTGATAATAATGCACCGAATTTTATGTATGTCTGATCTCTGCACCGATAACCAAACCTTTCATAACATTCTCCCTCTGGAACACCACTTTGCATCTCTCGATATGTATATATCATTTCTTCATAAGCATATCTTTTTTGTTTCCATGTGGTTTGCTCTTGATATTCACTAATAATTTTCTTCCATGTATTTTTAACCGTCATACCCGCACCTACTAATAACGTGAATTGATTAATGATTTCCGGATAATCTATTAACATTTGTCTACGCCTTACTTCTTCTTCCTTTCTTTGGTTCTGCTTTCTTAATGCTATAAGAAGCGCAGCTGCCAGTAATCCCATAAAGCTAATTGCAAAAGCTCTTGTATTCATTGGTTTTGTCCATATAACTTTTTGCCCATCTACCTGTTGTGGCAAAAAAAGTTTAGACTTTTCCTGAGTATCTATATCTTTTTTCTTTGTTTTCTTCTCCACCTGTGCCACCACCTGTTCTTTTTTATTGCAAAGAGGTGGATAAATATTTACACTTGTTATATATTGTGCTTTTTCTTTTTTATAAGACAGTGTCCCTTTTAGCTTAACCAATGTACCCTTTTCATTTAATTTGTCTTGTTGCAGCTCACCATCTAAATTAATCACTTTATAGTTGTCCATTTCCCATGAAATCTGAATAGGAAGACCCGGCATTTTTGTTGGTAAATTAAGATTGTTTCTAATGTTGTCTGGAGATTTATTCGTTCCCAAAATCAAAGTATCCAACCGTTCCATACAGGTACTGAAAACAGCTTGTATTTCCTTACTGGAATAGGCGCGTTCTTCTACCTCTATAGTAACTGGTTCCTTGGTTACTTTTTCGCCAACTGAAACAAGGAACTTTTCCGTTTTCTTCCCCTTTCCATAGTCGTTTCTTCCTATTGCATGGCAAGAAACCCGCGATGTACTTCCATCTACAGTCAAAAGAATCAAGGCCAGTAAATTACTGATTACCAATGCCAAAATAACCTTTCTCTTTTCTTCCTTGTTATACCACTTCTTTCCCATGTCACACCTCTATTTCTACGATTTTTCTTCCTAGTAAATAGGCTCCTCCATATGCGATTAAACTCCCTGTCATAATGACAATCCCAAGTATATTTCCGTATAAGATATTCATGAATTCCGGAAAACTCAATCTCATATAACCTAAAATTCCAAAAGGAATAAATGACATCACCTGAAATTCTAATTTTTTTGCAGACATAATCGTTTCAATTTCTCTTTTCACATCAATTTTCTCGCAAATAATTCTAACCGCTCGGTGTATAATTGCAATACTGTCTCCACCAGCTCTTTTTGCCACAATAAAGACCGTTACAAAATTACGCACATCCTCCTGACCTACACGTTTTGCGAATTCTTCCCACACCTTTTCCGAAGTGATATTCATATTAATCTGATGTACCATATAGGTGAATTCTTTAACAATTCGTGTTTCTTTTCCATACAGAGTCTGTAAATCCTTTAATGATTCTTTCATTGCATTTTCCACTGAATAACCAACACTTAATGCTGCTGACAAGGCCTGCATACTGTCTTTAAACTGTAGCTGGAAAATCTGTTGCTTTTTCTTGATACATTGTTGATTCCATATTTTGAGATACATTACCAGAACTGGTAATAATATTACATTCACATACAGTGAACGATAGAATAAATAAGATATACTGACGATAATCATGCTTCCCTTCGCTATTGCTGCTATATATTCCTTTCTTTCAATATCCTGCTGCCAATAGCTTTTCTTTATTGACCATTTCATTTACCTGCACCAGCTTTCCTTGTATCCTGCCATTTTCCATTCCCTCCTCCTTGAATTCATATAATGTCTGCAATTTAATTTCTCCGTTTTTATAATCTAATACTTCAACAATCTCCATCACTCTTCTGCTTTTATCTCTCAGCCTTCCCAAATGAATCATAATGTCAATGGCCGAGGCAATCTGTCTTTGTATTGCCGCCAACGGCAAGTCCATTCCCATCAGAACCATAGTTTCCAAACGCCCCAGCATATCTTTTGAACTATTTCCGTGTCCCGTACTAAGAGAACCATCATGACCTGTATTCAGGCTTTGAAGCATATCTAAGGCTTCTTCCCCTCGCACCTCTCCGACTATAATTCGATCAGGTCGCATACGAAGCGCCGACTTAATTAAATCTCTAATTCCAATTTCTCCACGTCCTTCCACATTTGCATTTCGAGATTCTAGTCTCACTAGGTTCATTACGCCTTTAATTTGTAATTCTGCATTGTCTTCAATTGTAATAATACGTTCTTCCTTAGGAATATAATCTGACAATGCATTTAAAAATGTGGTTTTCCCTGTTCCCGTTCCTCCTGAAATAAAAATATTATACTTGGCTTTTACTAGTTGGGCTAAAAATTTGGCAGCTTCCTCTGTAATACTTTTCCATTCTATCAGCTGTTCCATGGTGATTGCATGTTGTGGAAATTTACGGATCGTTACAATTGGTCCATTCAGCGCAAGTGGGTATAACACTACATTCACTCTCGATCCATCCTCTAATCTGGCATCCACAATAGGTGATGCTTCATTAACTAGTCGGTTAGATTCAGATACAATTTGTTGAATCACATCTTCAAGCTTACCTCTAGTTACAAACTTTTTATCCAACTGGTAAATTCTTCCATTTTTTTCTATAAAAATATGATCTGTCCCATTAATCATAATTTCTGTTATTTCCTGGTCTTCAATCAATTCCTGAAGTAAGTCTAACTTTCGAAATGCGTTAAATAAAGATTTGCCAAGTGCTGCCTTTTCTTGAATGGTCAAATACTGTTCTGCACTTTGTTCCTGCAACACCTGATGAATAATTTCCTCTAATTCCTGATCTTCCATCTCGTTAGACATGTCCAGTCTTTTCAAAACTCTTTCATGTAACTGTTCTGCCTGAATCACATTTTTTCCTCTTTTTCTAATAATTGTTTTACATAGTTTCTTAACTCTAATTCTCTTGGCAATACGATTTGATGAGTCTTTTCCATCAATTTTTCTTCTCCTAATATCCTTAGATTTTCCTCATACTGCCTCATCTTTGCAACAGCAATTCTATCTTCTGCCATTGGCATATATATTTCATCACATGCTTTTAATAATTCTAATAATCCTTGTATGCTTTCTCCAAAATCTAAGATCATATTTTCATAGATGCTTTTTTCTTTCATTTTTTCAAATAATAAAAGCCATTCCTCCACAGTTGTAGCCTTCAAATCCCGACTTACCGGGATTGGGTCTATATATTCTAATTCCTCCTCTTGTTTCACCATCCCTGCCATACGCATCCCTATATTACTGTGTTCTTGCTTGGAATAGTACAAAAGATCCGCCAAAGTGTGAGAACCATTTCCAAAAGTCTCCCCTATCCCCGCATACTCCTCCAAATTAATATATAATGTTTTCTGTTCCTGTGCCAATTGCTTACCAAGTGTCAGTGCAAACGTAGTTTTACCTACCCGGTGAATAGGAGAATATACTCCCCATAGCTTCACTTTATTTTTGTTATAATACAGAAACATTGATTCTGCTTCTTCCATACAAGCTTGCATAATCTGCTCTAAAATACGTTCCACAGACTGATACTTATAAAGCATAATTTCTTGTTCTTCCCCTTGTGTTTCTCCACCCCTTGTAATCACAAATGTTCTGTTTGCTTTTATTTCTTTTCTCTGCTCCAATGAATACAGCTCATCAATCAGCAAAATATCAATACTTTGCTCTTTTGAAAATAATTTTAATTTTTCCAAGACGGAAAACACCCTGACTTCTACCGTCAGCTCCTTTCTTTGTGTAATCATTTCCATTAGGTTATTCGCATAGAGTAATTCACTATCACAAATAGCTAGAATCCTATGACCCAATCCTTCTCCTCCTATTCAATTATAAAACCGCTGAATGTTGACTGTGAGAAAATACAGTCTTTGATAAATAGATTTAGCAACACTAGAAATGTGTTACTGTATCGTGTATTATAGTGCTACTTTTCCGACTTGTCTATAGCTTTTATAAAAAAATTAAAACTTTGTGCAACTCTTACAAATTTTGATAAATCAAAATCCCATAAAGAAGACATACCCCTGGCAATCCAAAGAATCCCGATGTCAAAAACGAAATTCCATTCATTCCCACCGCGAGAGATATTTCTCGATAAGCTAAATATTCATTTGTAAAAAATATGATTCCTAGGCCTAATATGGCACGAACAATGAAATTAATAACAAAACCGGAACGTCGATTTGGCATTGATATATTCCTTTTCGTTTCTTTATTCATATATATCGCTTTCATCGGAATTATATTCTAATTTATTGACTATAATAGATAAAAAGATCTTTTGATTTAGGAAAGTGAGAATCCAACTATGAAATTTCTACAAAAAAAGAAACCCGAATACACTTCTAAAAAAACTAGCCATTACATTCGTAAAGAAATCGAACAGGCAAGGTCTGAAATGGATAATGCAAACAAAAATTTTCAAAATGCAATTGATCCTGATTTAATAGATTTTTACATTTATGAATCCAATGCCGCTTGGAAGAAATATCTATTCTTACTCCGCCAGGCTAATCTCTTATAGTTGAATTTTGAGGTCTCGATTCGTTCTATGATATTGGTGATATCTTACTCCAGATGCATCCATCATTCGCTTGGAAGCAATTACTGAGGTGGTATCACCATATTTATCAGAATCAAATATTACTTCTTTAATTCCACATTGAATAATTGCTTTGGCACATTCATTGCATGGGAATAAAGAAACATATAATTTAGCATTCATTAAGCTTCCCCCTCCATAATTCAATATAGCGTTTAATTCACTATGGGTGGAATATATATATTTTGTTTCCAATGGATCCTCTCCGTCACGTTCCCATGGGAACTCATCATCCGAACATCCCCTGGGGAACCCATTATATCCCATTGACAAAATACGATTGTCCTGACTTACAATACAACATCCCACTTGTGTATTGGGGTCCTTTGAGCGCATACTTGATAAAATTGCCACTCCCATAAAATATTCATCCCAAGAAATATAATCGTTTCTTTTATCCATTTTTTATTTCCTTTCCATATTATTTAGTTTCTTTGCAAGCTTTATAATTTGTTTTTTTAATATTTCATAACATTCCCCATAATCAACAAGTGGCTGGCCATAGGCAGAAGGAATCTCTGTTGAATCATCTACGTATTCTCCAAGTGTATACAAATACTTTATATTCTGATAATCAGATGCTATTTTCCATTTTACACTGTCATCAATCGCAATAATCAGTGCCTCATCCGTCAAATCCTGCTCTTCCAGCCTCCTTGCCACATGATTTCCAAGCGTCATTTTCTGACTCTTTACAATGGCTTCTGCTTTCGGGTTCGGTGGTTCCGGAAATAAGACAATCAATCCTCTGGATTCAATCTCGTATTCCTGTTGTAATTCCTGATGCTGAAGCAGTACACAAGCCATGGGCCCTCTGCTGGTATCATTACTACTAACAAAAATAATCTTTCGGAATTGCTGCTTCCCTGTAATATCCGAAGCCTGAATCACATGGTGACCTGCAGCCTTGCCCAAACGATTCATGGTCGCATCCCCAATTCCATTTGCTGTAAATGATTCACTGTAAATATAATCTACCTGTTCTTCATCAAATTCTCGCAAAACTCGATATAAATTCTTCGCAATAGAAGCTTCATTTTCTCTATTTCCAATATTTTTTATAATTCCTTTGGTATATGAACTGGTCGTTTCATTCGTTGCAATAATCCCAACCATATATCCATTTTTTGTTTTCTCATACGTAAGCTGTCTAATTGCCTTTACCGTTTCTTGAAGCTCCCCTTCCACAATAACCAGCTCCGCAGATGGTGCATAATGCCGATACTTCATTCCGGGAGCTTTCGGTGCTTCTTTACTTTCTTCGCTTAGTAATGTTGCATCTACTCCCACCTCGCCAATCGCGTTCTCTAGCATTTGCTTTGTAATTGCTCCAGGACGCAGTATCATAGGTGGGGTCACCGTCATATCTACAATGGTTGATTCTACCCCAATCTCCACGCTTCCACCATCAATAATCATATCGATTTTTCCATTCAAATCATCTGCAACATGACTTGCAGTAGTAGGACTTGGCTTTCCAGATGTATTCGCGCTGGGCGCAGAAATAAAACCACCCCCTGCGATGATTAATGCTTCTGCAATACCATCATCCGGCATGCGGACTGCAACTGTATCAAGACCTCCTGTAGTTCCATATGGAACCTTCTCGCTTTTCTCGAAAATCATAGTCAAGGGTCCCGGCCAGAACTGCTGCGCAAGTTCCACTGCCTGCTTTGGAATGCGAACTGCAATTTCTTCTAATGCCTGTATCTTTGCAATATGCACAATCAACGGATTATCCGAAGGCCTTCCCTTGGCTTCGTATGTTTTGCGAGCAGCTTTCTCATCCAATGCATTTGCTCCTAAACCATATACTGTTTCTGTAGGAAATGCAACAAGCCCACCTTGCTTTAGAATCTCTCCAGCAAGCAAAATTGTCTCTTCTTCTATTTGATTTTTGTCTACTTTTTTTATAATTGTTTTCATAGATTGTATTATACCATTTCCTTTCTTTATATGCCAGTTTTTTAAAGAAAGTACAAGCAAATATTGCTTCTTTTAAAAATTTATATAAATTTATAAAATATACTTGCAAAGTGCAAATGGATTCTTTATAATGGCAGTTACAAGAGGATAACATTCTGTGGTAATAGTAAATACTTGAAAAGGAGGAGCATTTATTTTTTCGCGGCGTTTTATTTACATTTTCAAAATAAGGTCTTAAAATCTATCTTTTTATTCTAAATAAAAGTTCAACATTGACCATTACTAGGTCATACCAGCTGATGTCCAGCTAACATTCAACATCTTACATTATGAATAGACAACACAAGTAACTTTATTCACTGTTTTTTACATTGTTTTCGAATATCTTCTTGTACAATATTATTTCCTAATCTAATAATATATCACAAACCTTATGGGAATTAGGAAACCATAATTCTATTACCAATGATAGCGAAAAGTAGGAGAAATATGAAGAGAAGTAATGATGAATACCATGCACTATTTTCAGAGCTTGAGCAGTATGAAAAATATGGTATATGCATGTCCATGGATGGAATTCCCGCCAGCCCCATGCAAATTGTAACTGCACATATGATGAAAGAAAATGGCTGTTACATGAGAGATTACATCACAGATTCCAATGGAAGAATAAAGCAATTATGCTTTCAGGCACTTAATGACACTATAAAAACAAATTAAACTATATTACCCCTCAATATCTAGAATTAAGAAGTTTTTATTTCGTAATAAAATGTCGAAAATAGTTGCTGACGTATTCGAAAAATATGGTATAATAAGTTCGAATAGGAGGTGCATCATGGACCAGAAAAGCCAAAAAAGTATGCGTACCAGATCGAACAGAAATGACAAACGTACATCTAACAGCCGTGAACCTGATAGAAACCGTTCTAGTGCAAGCAAAGGAAATTCCAGCCGACGTAGGAGAAGAAAAAGAAACCTGCTGATTCGTTTTTTCCTTTTATTTATATTAATAGTAGGAGTTATAGGAACCTGTTTTTATATAAAAAAATATGGACCTTCAAAAGAAAAAGAAGATTTAAATAACTATTATGGGATAGAAAAAGAAAATCAACTTGCTATTACTATAGATAACAAAGTTATTGGAGCAAACGCAATGACTGTGGATGGAAGGCCTTATATCGAATATGCAGTTGTTAGAGATTATTTGAACAGCCGTTTTTATTGGGATCCAAATGAAAATGTATTACTTTACACCTTGCCAAACGATATTGTAAATGTTGGTGTAGGGAGCAAAGAATATACTATTTCAAAAACAACAAATACAGAAGATTATGTAATCCTCAAGACCGAAGGCAGTACCGCTTATATAGCCATGGATTTTGTACAGAAATATACAAACCTGAAATTCAAGGTATATCATAAGCCAGATCGAATTATGATTGTAAGTGATTGGGGCAAAACTAAAACTGCTTCCATCAAAAAGGACACACAAGTCCGGTATCAAGGTGGAGTAAAAAGTCCTATTTTACGGGAGATGAAACGAAACGAAAAGGTCACAGTAATAGAAAATGAAGGTGACTGGAAAAAGATTCGTACAATAGATGGTTTTATCGGTTATGTAAAGAATAGCACACTCAAAGGTGAGAAGGAAGAGACCATATCTCGCGAATTTACAGAAGAAAAATTCACCAGTATTGCTCGAAATTACAAAATCAACCTTGCCTGGCATCAGGTAACAAACGAAGAAGCCAACAATAGCATTTTAGAAACAATTGCCAACACAAAGGGTCTAACTACCTTAGCCCCCACTTGGTTTTCATTTGCAGATACACAGGGAAACCTTAATTCTATTGCAAGTTCCGAATACGTAAACTATGCACATCAATCCAGAATCGAAGTATGGGCCGTACTTAACGATTTTGACGGTGGCATTAATTCAAACGAAGAAACACTTGAAGTATTAAGCTATACTTCAAAACGAGCAAATTTAATCAATCAGGTTGTTGCCGAGGCTTTACAGACTGGAGTAGATGGAATCAATGTAGACATCGAAAAAGTATCCGAAGAATGCGGGGAACATTACATTCAATTTATTCGAGAGCTCTCTGTAAAATGTAGAAAAAATGGAATTGTTCTATCCGTTGATAATTATGTGCCAAAAGCGCATTCTGCACATTACAATAGAAAAGAGCAAGGAATTGTCGCTGACTATGTAATCATTATGGGATATGATGAACATCCGGGAAATTCCTTGGAAAGCGGCTCCGTCGCTTCTTATGGCTTTGTAAAAGATGGAATTGAAGCAACGCTTAAAGAAGTTCCATCCAAGAAAGTAATCAATGCCGTTCCATTCTATACTCGACTATGGAAAGAAGTTCCTAAAACAGAAGCCGAACTTGCTTCTCAGAAAGGTTCCGAAGAAGGACAATATACTACTGCTGTAAGCAGCGAAGCCTTGGGTATGGAGGAAGCAGCTAATCGAGTTGCAGCTGCCGGAATAACACCTACCTGGGATAAAACCGCACGGCAGAACTATGCACAATGGGATGAAAATGGAGTAACCTACAAAGTATGGTTAGAAGATAGTTCCTCCACTGAAGAACGATTAAAGCTCATGAAGAAAAACAAGTTAGCAGGGACTGCTGCTTGGAAACTAGGCTTTCAGAATGCATCTATTTGGGATGTAATTTTACAATATGTAAATTAGTATAATATTTAAGCACCTCTGTAACATATATTTGTAAAAATAGATGTTATCGGAGGTGCTTTTTTTGAGAAAGAAAATAGAATTGACCATGGCAGTAATTGTTTTAATTGCCGCCTTATTAGCCGGAAAGTCACTGACTAAATACGTATCAGCCGAGGTAAGGAATAACGAATCCATTGTAGTGGTGGTAGATCCCGGTCACGGTGACCAAGACCCCGGAAAAATAGGTGTGAATAAAACTCTTGAAAAAGACTTAAATCTCTGTATTGCTTTAAAGCTCAAAAAACAATTAGAAAAAAACAATATAACCGTACAAATGACCCGCAAAGATGATATCAGTCTTGGCAAAAATAAAATCGAGGATATGAAGGCGCGCATCAAAAATATCAATGAAATAAAGCCAAAACTTGTTGTCAGCATCCACCAAAACAGTTACCACGAAAGCAGTATAAATGGTGCTCAAGTATTTTACTACACCCACTCTCCTGAAGGCAAAAAAGCTGCCCTTATTATGCAAAATTCATTGTTATCTTTTCATCCCCAAAACACACGCCAGGCAAAAGCAAATGACACCTATTATTTATTAAAAAAGACCGAAGTTCCTACTATTATTGTAGAATGCGGCTTTTTATCTAATCCGGAAGAGGAAAGAAAATTGACCGATGAATCTTATCAAAATCAAGTGGTCGATGCAATCTGCCATGGGATAATATCTTATATCAACGAAAAGTAACGTATAGCATTATCTGCCATACAGCTTTGTCATTCTATTGATTTTGAGAAGCAACTGATGTTCGACTTCGCCTTCCAGTAACCTCCATTTCCAATTGTTCCCCACTGTAGAAGGCTCATTAATCCTTGCTTCTTCCCCTAATCCCAAGTAATCTTGAATTGGAATAATGCAGAGATCTGCCACACTTCCAAGTGCCAAACGAATCAAAGTCATTGCAATATCATTTTCTTCTATGGCTGATACCCCTATATACTCCATCAAAAAAGCGCGATCCGCCTCACACATATGTTGAAACCAGCCTTTTACTGTATTATTATCATGGGTTCCTGTATACACTACACAATTTTCAGAATAATTATGGGGCAGATATTCACTAGGATTGTATGCATCAAATGCGAACTGCAGCACTTTCATTCCTGGATATCCCGATACTCTTACTAACTCTTTTACGGAATCTGTCAGATACCCCAAATCTTCCGCTATCATATGTAATCTTCCTAATTTCTGATTGATTATTTCAAAAATATCATACCCAGGACCCGGTCTCCAGTTTCCATATTCCGCTGTCAGATTTCCAAAGGGTATGGAATAATACTCATCAAATCCTCTGAAATGATCAATCCGAATTACATCATAAAGATAGTAACTATATTGAATTCGATCTATCCACCATTTGTACCCTGTATTCTTATGGTATTCCCAGTTGTAAAGTGGATTTCCCCATAACTGCCCCGTCGGTGTGAAACCATCCGGTGGACAGCCTGCAACTGCAACAGGTCTACGCTCTTCATCTAATTGAAACAGCTCTGGATTAGACCAAGTATCTGCACTGTCAAAGGCAACATATATAGGAATATCTCCAATAATCTTAACCTCTTTACTATTTGCGTATGATTTGAGCCGCTCCCACTGGGTGCTGAATATGTATTGTTGGAACTTATAAAACTGTATATCTTCTTTATAAATCTCCTTATACTTATCCACGGCTTCTGGCTGGCGCAATCGAATATCCATATCCCACTCAATCCAGCTATTTCCATTAAAATGCTTCTTAACTGCCATGTACAAGGCATAGTCATCTAACCAACTCTGATTTTTGTTACAATAATCCCAAAACACTCCTTGATCTTCTATATGACTTCTTACAAATGCCTTTTGTAAAATTAAACTACGTGACAAAAAAAGTTTTTCATAATCAACGATCCGCTGATTTGTACCAAAATTATAACCTTGACAATCTTCTTGACTAATCCACCCGCGATTCATAAGATCTTCAAGATCAATATAATATGGATTCCCTGCAAATGTAGAAAAGGACTGATATGGAGAATCCCCATATCCCGTTGGTCCAATTGGCAAAATCTGCCAATATTTCTGTCCTGCTATATTTAATTGATCCACGAATTTATAGGCTTCTCTCGAAAATCCGCCGATCCCATAGGGACCCGGAAGACTTGCTATTGGTAATAATATTCCACTTGCTCTCATTTATTTCTTCCTCCCATGCTGCTTATCTTACTAATATACCATGTTGGCTATTATAAATAAACAATAAACTATTTGCTGTTTATCTTTACATATTTTCGTTTATTGTTTATACTATTATAAAGTAAGTATATCTATTTACGATAGGAAGTGATTATATGAAAATTGAAAAACTAAATGACAATCAAATACGTTGCACTTTAACACGTGCCGATTTAGCCACTCGACAATTAAAATTAAGTGAGCTGGCTTATGGAACAGATAAAGCAAAATCACTGTTTCAGGATATGATGCGGCAGGCTTCTTTCGAGTTTGGTTTTGAAGCAGATGATATTCCACTTATGATCGAAGCCATTCCATCATCCGCCGACTCAATTGTATTAATCATCACCAAAGTGGAGGATCCGGAAGAATTAGATACCCGCTTCTCAAAGTTTGCGCCATTAAGTGACTCTGATAAGAAAAATAATATTCCTCTTGAGAAATTAGAAGGCGCAGAAGAATTCCTTGATTTACTGAATAAGGTAAAAGAATCTGTTGCTGCAGTCCGTTCAACCGAAGAGCCATCTCCTGCCAGTCTTACTGTGCGTTTATTCTCTTTTGCTACGATGGATGGAGTGATTGCTGCTGCTCACTTGCTCAATCAGATGTATTTTGGTTCCAATACTTTATACAAAGATATCCCAAATGATATGTTCATCTTAGCATTTACACAATCTGAACATTCTACCATTGATTTTAACAAGATTTGCAATATGTTATCTGAATATGGCACCTTAGAGAAAGCATCCAGTGCTACCTTAGCTTATTTAGAGGAACATTGTGAAATGATGATATCAAATGATGCAGTACAAAAACTTGCCACAATTTAACCTTATCAAAAAGCGATACCTGCTATAAGGTTATAAGGAAGCACCGAAGCAGATTCAACATATCCGCTTTGACCCACTAGAAGCATCAGGAACTGTATATGATAATTTTTAATCCTTATTTACTCCATAAGTCAAATACCCCGCAGCTCGCTGCGGGGTATTTGACCTTCGCGTCAGCCGCCAAGATCCAGCGTGCTGGACTTTGGCGACTGATGCAGGAATAAAAAAAGAACCTTCATTCTTGGTTCTTTTTTTATTCCAATTTGTATTGTAATACTATTGGGCTGCCAAAAAAGCATTAATCTTTTCTAATAATAGTTCTGGATCTAGCCCATGAACCATTGCTGCTTCTTCTAACGATTCTCCTTGAGCAGATGGGCATCCCAGGCAATGCATTCCAATTTCCATAAAAATTGGTGCAATATCTGGATTGATTCTTAATACTTCACCAATCGTCATTTCTTTTAATATTTGATCTGCCATTGTAAGTTCCTCCTTTAATTTTACGTATTTATCATTATAATACTATTCTCAACTTTTATCAATAAAACTCTTTTTTTCTTATTCGATTTCTATTTATAACCTTCGACAAATTACCTCTTTATTTTCAAATTGTGTATACAGTTGACCGCATAAATTGACTACTTAAATGTCAATAATAATTTCCTTATTTTTCGACAAATTAGCATTTTCATTATAACTCAACAAAACGTCTGTTCTTTTTTTAACAAAAGTAATCCCCCTAAAGCGCATGTTTCACTGTGGATAATGTGTATAACTTGGATGAAAAGTCGGATTTTACACGTTTTTTATCCGTTTTTATGTGTATAACTCAAAAAACAGCTGTCTGCATATTTTTACAAATTTCTACAACTTTGTGCATTTTGTATAATCACTCTTTTTGCATTTTCTTTATTAATAATCCAGAAAAATAATGTTGATATTATATCTACTTTACGAACATTATTTTTTTAACAAAAGGAAGTGCTTTTACACACTTCCTTAATTTATTTACAATATTCTTCTTACACTTCTTATATATCCAAATGTTGCAGATGATATATTTATTCCATGATCATCATCAATTGCATTTATTATTTGACCATTTCCCATATAGATTCCTGCATGCCCATCGTAACACACAATATCCCCGGGTATTGCCATAGAATAATCCACTGCCATTCCTACATTTTCAATATCATAAGTTGTCCGTGGTAAACTAATTCCAAAATTTGCATATACAGACTGTATAAATCCAGAACAATCTGCTCCATTCACCAAATCGGTTCCACCCCATACATATGGATTTCCAATAAACTGGCAGGCATAATTTACAACCGCCTGTCCACCGGTAGAAGCAGATGCCGTTACCGCTTGCTGCTCTTGAGCAATTCTGGCTTCCTCTGCAAGTCTAGCCTCTTCTGCTGCTCTAATTTCTTCTGCAACCCTAGCTTCTTCTGCCATCTGAGCCTCTTGTGCCAAACGTGCTGCTTCTTCTTCTTTGGATTCTGCATAAGAATATTGATTTTGAATATCCACATAAGTTTCACAGACATAACCTTGCGTCTCTCCAACTTGAATTGGAACCCAGCCATTTATTGGTTCACCAAATAAAGTCAGTGCTTGATTCTCCGTTACCTGCGTCAGAATAGAAGTATCGGTACCCTGTCCTTCTCGCACATTTAATACATCTGCTGTTACCATGGCTGTTTTAAGACTCCATTCTCTTTCCCTTATGATGGTTTCATCTAGCAATAGTTCCTCTGCTTTTACATAACCTGTAACACTTCCCGATTCTACACGCACCCATTTTCCATTTCCACCAAGTACTTTCGCGGCACTATCCTTGTAAAGTTTTCCCACCCAATCACTTTTTTCTTTTGCATTGCTTCTTATATAAGTAAAATTCTCAGTTCGTGCAAATGCAAGTTCCGGATATGTCTGATAGTCATCTAAAGCTGTTTCAATTACACCTCTGGGAACTTCCAATTTTATATTTGCGGCATTTACTTCTTTAAATTCACCTGCAAACATAAGTGTTCCTGAAATTGCAGATACCGCTAAATATTTTTTTATTATCTTATAATTCATAAATATACCTCCTATATTCATCTCTTTCTTTTGTATTTGTTTTAATTGTTACAGAAATGTTACGTTTTACTACTCCGTTATTCTACCAACACAAAAGAACTAAGTCAATGATTTTAAGGCTTTTTTTATAATTTTCGTTCGACAAGCTTCTGCTTTTAAGGGTTAATTAATTACATATATGTTAACTTATGTAATAATTCGTAATATTTTGTCGTATGTCGCTTCCTCTCCTGGAAACTATGATTGTTGCTTTTATTTAAAGTTTTTTCTATTATATACTTGACTTTTTTGGTTCAGCATTCTATTATAATCATAGTAACTATTATCATTATCTTTGAAAGGAGGATTCCCTTTGGCAATTTTAAAATATAGCAGACAACGAGAGTCCATCAAAGACTACTTGGCAAATACTAGTGAACACCCTACTGCTGATACTATTTATTTAAATGTGAAGGAAAGTTTTCCTAATATTAGTTTAGGAACTGTTTATCGCAATCTAAATCTATTGGCCGATTTGGGTGAAGCCGTTAAAATTTCCATACCCCACAGCAGTGATAGATTTGATGGCAGAACTTTCCCACATAATCATTTTGTTTGTATTTCATGTGGTAAAGTAATTGATTTGGAAATGGATAGTATTGAAAATATCAATGATTTAGCAGGTAAACATTTTGATGGAGAAATACTCAGCCATTCCACTTTATTCTATGGAAATTGCGCTGACTGTCTTGAGCATTCTGCAAAAAAAAGATATAAAAATTGATTTTTTATGTTGACAGATGAATGCAGATGTGGTAACTTAATATTAGTAACTATTACTAATATTGAAATAAAAATATAAGAGAAGAGAAAAGGAGATTTAATATGAAAAAATTTGTATGTACAGTATGTGGTTATGTTCACGAGGGCGATTCTGCACCAGAGCAATGTCCAGTATGTAAAGTAGGTTCTGATAAATTCAAAGAGATGGTAGGCGAAAGAGAATGGGCAGCTGAGCATGTCGTAGGCGTAGCAAAAGGTGTAAGTGAAGATATTATCAACGATTTAAGAGCAAACTTTGAAGGTGAATGTTCTGAAGTTGGTATGTACCTTGCAATGTCTAGAGTAGCACACAGAGAAGGTTTCCCTGAAATTGGCTTATACTGGGAAAAAGCAGCTTTTGAAGAAGCAGAACATGCTTCAAAATTCGCTGAATTATTAGGTGAAGTTGTAACAGACAGCACAAAGAAGAATCTTGAAATGAGAATTGACGCAGAAAATGGTGCAACAGCAGGTAAATTCGACCTTGCTAAACGTGCAAAAGCAGCTAACTTAGATGCAATTCATGATACCGTTCACGAAATGGCAAAAGACGAAGCACGTCACGGCAAAGCATTTGAAGGATTATTAAAAAGATACTTCGCTTAAACCTTTTCTATTTACCAACGAATAACAATTAAAAATTATGTACAATCAGGAGGAAGAAATATGTCAAAATACACAGGAACAAAAACAGAGAAGAACTTAATGGATGCATTTGCAGGAGAATCACAAGCACGTAATAAATACACTTACTATGCTTCTGCTGCAAGAAAAGCCGGATTTGTACAAATGTCTAATATTTTATTAGAAACAGCTGATCAGGAAAAAGAACATGCAAAGCTTTGGTTCAAAGAATTTCATGGTATTGGTAATGTAGCTGAGAATTTAGAAGATGCTGCTGCAGGTGAGAATTATGAATGGTCCGATATGTACGCTAAAATGGCTAAAGAAGCAAGAGAAGAAGGATTTGAAGAATTAGCTATAAAATTTGATAACGTAGCAAAAGTAGAAGCTTCTCATGAAAAACGTTATTTGAAATTATTAGAAAACTACAAAAACGAAACAACCTTCAAGGGCGATGCACCTCTTGGATGGAAATGTGGAAACTGTGGTTACATTCACTACGGGGAAGAAGCTCCTGAGGTATGTCCAGCTTGTTCACATCCAAAAGCTTATTTTGAAAGAAAAGCAGAAAATTACTAAAATATATAAAGACAAACAAAGAGTGGATTCCATATGGAATCCACTCTTTGTTTGTCTTTGCTTTACAGCTTAAATTGGTACTGTCATTGCTTTCGTATAGATAGATCTCACTGGTACATAGATAAGAGATACTGCCACTATCATGAATATAGCATTAATCACTGTTGCTGGTAAAGATGTAAGAGAACCTATCATGGCCGCTTTATAGCCGCTCCCTACAATTAACATATTTACCATTCCTGTGATAAATTCTATCACCACATTCAGCGCACCATAGGTAACGGAACATACCACTGCCGCTGTATACTCCTTGTGAACATGGTGCTGTCTTATATCATCGTCTTGCCCTGCTTTCTTTCTCAAAGAATTCATCAGCGCACCTATGATTAAACATTTCACTATTGTTCCCAAAAATACTTCCGGAATGGCATGAGCATAACCATTCAGTAAGTCGAAAATCACAAGTCCAAGTGTCCCTGAAATAGCACCTTTCTTTCCACCAAGCAGCAAAACACCCATTACTACAAAAATATGGCCAAAATGGAGAAATGGAGTTCCCACAACTGCCGGAAGTGGAATACGAAAGGCCTGAATTCCTAAAAATGTAATTGCTGCAAAAAAGCCAACCATCACTGTTGCTCTTATATTTTCTTTCTTTTCCATAACTATAACCCTCTTTCTTACTGGTATATAGTTATAATAGCACTTATGTGGATTCGTATGAATATCCAGTTATTTTATTTTTGACCAGTCCAGTTGATTATTTTTGGTTTGCTGGTTCAATGGCAATTGTTTTCCCTTTAATCTTTGCATTTTTCATTGCATTCATTACATCTTTTGCATATTCTCTTGGGACTTCAACAAATGTATACTTATCAAACATATCAATACTTCCGATTAACTTCCCTGGCATTCCGCTTTCCCCTGCAAGTGCACCAAGAATATCTCCCGGACGCGCCTTTTGGTTCTTTCCAATATTGATAAACAGACGTACCATTCCAGGTTCTTCCGCTCCCGTATCACCGAAGTTCATTTCCTGTGTATCCTTAGCCCCTATTTCATCTGTTTCCATACCAATGTGCATTTTCAGAAATGCTGCTGCCATATCCATTGCAGTATAATCTGAATCATTCAATTCATTTTGAATTGAATCCACTAGTGTGGTCAAATCTTCTGATTCCATAATTGCATTTACTTCTTCCATTATTTTATCCATTTTGGTATTTGCCACATCATCTAGAGATGGTACCTTCTGAGCATAGATTTTGGTCTTACAATAACGCTGAATTTCTTTTAATTTATACACTTCTTTTCCTGTTACAAAAGAGAAGGAACGTCCAACTCTTCCAGCACGGCCAGTTCTTCCAATACGGTGTACATAATATTCATCATCCTGTGGCAGGTCATAGTTAAATACCGCTTCTAATTCGTCTACATCAATTCCACGAGCTGCTACATCTGTTGCAACGAGAATCTCTGTTTTTCCTGTACGAAAACCTTGCATTACACGATCACGTTGTACTTGTTTCATATCTCCGTGAAGTCCTGCTGCAAAATATCCTCTTCCTAGTAATGAAGTAACCAGTAAATCTACCTGTCTCTTAGTATTACAGAAGATAACTGATAATTTTGGTGAATAAATATCTAATAAACGTGCTAATACTTCTTCTTTATTTTTTGCCTTTACTTCATAGTAGAATTGTTCAATATTAGGAACTGTAAGCTCCTTTTTTACTACTTTAACGATTTCTGCATTCTTTTGGAAATGGTTGGTAATATCTAAAATAGCTTTTGGCATGGTTGCTGAAAATAAGACGGTTTGTCGATCTTCTGGTATTTCTGTTAAAATGGTTTCAATATCTTCACGAAATCCCATATTCAGCATTTCATCTGCTTCATCAAGAACTACCGTATGCACTTCATCCATCTTAATGGTTTTTCTACGCATATGGTCCATTACACGTCCCGGTGTTCCAATAATTAAATGGGCTCCACTCTTCAAAGAACGAATCTGTTTTACAATATCTTGTCCCCCATAAATTGGAAGTACTTTAATTGCATGCATATATTTAGCAAGCTCACGAATCTCTTCAGCTACTTGAATTGCCAACTCTCTCGTTGGGCATAGTATGATTCCTTGAATTTTCTTATTCTTTGGGTCTATTTTTTCTAATACAGGTATTCCAAAGGCTGCCGTCTTACCTGTTCCAGTCTGGGCTTGTCCTATCATATCTTTTCCGGATATCATGATCGGAATTGCCTGTGCCTGAATCGGAGATGCTTCTTCAAATCCCATGTTTTTTACTGCTTTTAGAATCTCAGGACAAAGTCCTAGTTCTTCAAATTTTACTTCTGTCATTTATTATTCCTTCCTTACTTTAGGTGCCCCGTTCCGTAAGGCACACATCACATTGTTCAAAGTTTCGTATACTTTTTGCTCATAGGTCACAAAAATACCCCTCGCTTTATTACCAAGCAAAGGGTCACTCACAAAGTATACTTCATGTATCTTAACAGCTTTCTATTCTTTTGTCAATTAATGCTTGCTTTTTTCTTCCAATGGGTATAATATACATCTATAGATGATGTAGTTATCATTACTACATATCATGTTTTTAAATTCTAGGAGGACTGTATTATGAGTATCACCAAGGTAAAAGATCCAGGAAGCGCAATCACACATTTTATAGGTATGCTAATGGCAATATTTGCCGCTGTTCCCTTGCTTATTAAGGCTGCACATGAACCAGATAGAATATATATTCTTTCCCTAACAGTTTACGTGATCAGCTTAATTTCTTTATATGCTGCCAGCACTATTTATCATACATTTGATATCTCTGAATCTATTAATAAGAAGTTGAAAAAAATGGATCACATGATGATTTCTGTGTTAATCGCAGGCAGCTATACTCCCATTTGTCTCTTAGTATTGAAAGGAAGAACCGGCTATATCCTGCTTTCTGTGGTGTGGGGAATCGCCATATTTGGAATTTTAATCAAAGCCTTTTGGGTGTTTTGTCCCAAATGGTTTTCTTCTGTCCTTTACATTGCTATGGGCTGGACATGTGTCCTAGCTTTTACACAAATCATAAATTCTATGCCAAAAGCTGCTTTTTATTGGCTGCTTGCCGGCGGAATCGTATACACTGTTGGCGGAATTATCTATGCCTTGAAAGTTCCTATTTTTAATAATAAGCATAAGAACTTTGGAAGTCATGAAATCTTTCATCTCTTTGTTATGGGAGGCAGTGTGTGCCACTTTATTGTAATGTACGTTTTTCTTCTAAAGTAATACCTTTACTTGGATTTCAATGTGCTGATGAGTTGTTCTTTTTCCATTCGGCTCATTTGCTTAATTGCATATTCCCTTTTCATTGCCTCCTCTTTGGTGGCAAATACTTCTTGATATACGAGAGTTACCGGTTTCCTGGCTCTCGTATATTTTGCACCTTTCCCACAATTATGATCATGAATTCTCTTCTCAAGATCTGTTGTCCATCCCGTATAAAGACTCCCATCTTTACATTCCACCATATATATATAATTCATTTTTCTACTCCGAATTCTTTGCCTTCATTCTCTTGTTTTCTTTCTTAGTATAACATAACCCTATTCAAACAACCATTCAAAAAGGATGAAAGCATTCCAAAGCGCTCCCATCCCTCTTACCATATAACTAGCCTGTCCTTTATCTTATGCGTCCATATAATTCATTGGATTTACTGGCACCCCATCTTTTAACATCTGAAAATATAGATTGCATCCTTCTACACTATAGTATTTCGTTGGTTCACTTAGATATCCTATATTCTGCTTTGGTTCTACCAGTTCCCCTACCTGTACAGGTACTTCTTTTAGTTGTCCATAAATTGCCTGATAGCCATTTCCCATATCTAATGTTATGGTGTTTCCGGTCTGTGCCGTTACATCTATGGATTTAACAATCCCTCTTCCCGCAGCCACCACTGCCCCATCCTGCTGCCCCGCTATAATAAGGGCCGGATTGTATTTGTACTGATCCAGTGTTGAAAAGTATACGGTTTTATCCATACTATAATTCAGCACAATATTACCTTCCACTGGCCATTCCAATAGATCCGTATCTTGAAAATGAACCGATGCATTGACTCCTGATGTCTGAGCCGGAGCACTTGGTGCTTCTTCCACTATGACTGTTGGCATTGGTGTCTTAGTCCGTTCTTCTCTTGTGTTGTCTGGCAGCACAATTTTATCAGCATTGGTCGTTTGGGTTTCTAATTCTTTTGACTTTTGTTTCTTATCTGCTTCTTCCTGAAGTTTCGCTTTGGCTAACTCCTGCTCTTGTTGTGTTCCATTTTGATATTGCCGGAATGTATATGTGCCAACCATTGCTATGGCACCTACAAAGCAAATAACTAATCCTACTACCGCACCCTTCTTATTGATACTTGAAGGTTTTTCTTGTTTCTTCATATTCATCACCTCTGGCTATATTTTTACCAGAAAGCAATGCCATTATTCTAATTTTTTAAATATTTCTTCAACTTCTTCAATTTTAACTCCTTCAAAAAAGTATCCTAATATCTCTTCATACGTTTGCTTCTCTTTTGCCATTGTATTGGCTGTATTTTGGCTCATTCCCAAACCGTGACCCGTTCCTTGCGTAGTAATTCGCAGCTTTCCATAGTAATCTTGAAAGGCAATACAGCTTGATGAAAGATGAAAATCCTTGCGAAACTCTTCTCCTGTATAAGTATGATCACCTACCTGAATGGCTATTGCATAGCCAGCGGTATCCTTGGCTTCAATTTTAATATCTGCAAATCCTACACCGGCACCCACTTCTCCATAGGGAAATGTAATGGTATTCTTTTGCTTCTTTGCTTTCTTATCTGCCAAACATTCCTTTGCTATTAAATATGGATATTCTGTATTTTCAAATACTTCATTTCCATTTCTAGTACTTCCATTATTGCATTGATGAAAGGGTGCATGAATTGCCGTTCCCTCATAAGTAAGAATCAAATGTTCCGTCTGCTCCACTGCCTGTTCTAATTTCTCTATATATGCATTAATATTTCCATTTTGATTTTGATTCTTCCACTGCTTTTCCATTTTCTCCATATTCCAAAAGGCTTCCTGGAACTTATAAGCTTTGGGGTCACCTCCGTTATTTATATATGTATTCACCTCATGATATAAACGAGTACGAATCAAGATTATCTGGCTTTTAAGTGCCTCCTTTTCAAAATCTATGGGTGTTTCTTTTGCCAATATACCCATTAAATAGTCTTCCCAATCCACCTCAATTACTTTGGGGTTTTCTTTATCCAAAATACAAACCTTCACGCTATGACCAGAGGTCGGTTGTTTTACTCCCATACTTCTTCCATTCATAAACAAAGTAATCACATATGGTAAAAGAATTAAAATAATTGCTATAGAAACTATATCTTTATATCTGTTTTCCATAAAAAGGATCCTCCAATTAAGTGTATGGAGAATCCTTTGAAATGATACTATAAATTTTCTATTTCAGCTTACAATGTGACCGTTACTTTATCCAGTTTCCAGATTTCATCCACGTATTGCTGAATGGTTCGGTCTGAAGTGAATTTCCCACAGGATGCAGTATTTAACAAGGCTTTCCTAGCCCAGCCTTCTGTATCTCTATATGCTATTTCTACACGCTGTTGTGCTTCTATATAAGGGCGGAAATCTTTTAAAATAAAATAACTATCTGCACGATCTGTATTACTAGTATTGAGCAGTGAATTATACAAATCACGATACATTTCTCTGTCACCATTTGCATAGGTTCCATCTACCAGTTGGTCAATAACTCTTCTGATCTGCCAATCATTTTGATATATTTCCATCGGATTGTATCCACCATACTTCTCATAGTGAATGACTTCTTCTGCACTTAACCCAAAGATAAATGCATTTTCTTCTCCTACTTCTTCAATGATTTCCACATTGGCACCATCCATTGTACCAAGTGTTGGCGCTCCATTTAGCATGAACTTCATATTACCAGTTCCAGAAGCCTCCTTAGATGCAGTGGATATTTGTTCACTGACATCGGTAGCTGCAAAAATCAATTCTGCATTAGATACTCGATAATCTTCAATAAATACAACCTTAAGCTTTCCATGAATACTACGATCCTGATTTACCACCTCGGCAACGGAGTTAATCAATTTAATCGTCTGCTTGGCACGTTTGTAACCGGCTGCCGCCTTTGCACCAAAGATAAAGGTTCTTGGATAAAAGGAAATCTCTGGGTGTTCCTTGATTTCATTGTAAAGATAAATCACATGCAAAATATTCAATAACTGGCGTTTGTATTCGTGAAGACGCTTAACCTGCACATCGAAAATAGAATCCGGATTCACTTCCACCCCGTTATTCTTCCAAATGTACTCTGCTAGGCGTTCCTTATTCTTTCTTTTGATTGCCATAAATTCATTCCTTGCCACCACATCATCTGCCAATGGCTTTAATCTAGCAATCTGTGGCAGATCTGTAATCCATCCATTTCCAATATGGGCCGTCACCCAATCAGCTAGTAATGGATTGGCATGGAGCAAAAATCTCCTTTGGGTAATTCCATTGGTCTTATTATTAAATTTCTCTGGCATCATTTCGTAGAAATCCTTTAATTCTTGATTCTTCAGGATTTCCGTATGAAGTCTGGCAACCCCGTTGACCGAATAGCCTGCTACAATGGCAAGATGTGCCATCTTCACCTGATTGTTGTATAGAATAGACATACTCCGTACTTTTTCTTCATTTCCCGGATATTTGGATCGAATCTCTGCTACAAATCGACGGTTGATTTCTTCTATGATTTGATATACTCGAGGCAATAATCTGGAGAATAAATCGATGGGCCATTTCTCAAGAGCTTCTGACATAATCGTATGATTGGTATAGGCACAGGTTCGAGTCGTAACGGCCCAGGCTTCTGCCCAATTCAATCCTTCTTCATCCATTAGTAATCGCATAAGTTCTGCAATTGCAACCGTGGGATGAGTATCATTTAATTGAAAGGTTACTTTCTCATGAAATCTTCTAATATCTTCATTACTTCGCTTATATTTAGCGACTGCCTCTTGAAGTGTAGCAGAGATAAAGAAATACTGCTGTTTCAATCGGAGTTCTTTTCCTGCATAATGGTTATCATTTGGATATAACACTTCTACAATATTTTTGGCAAGATTTTCCTGCTCAACAGCCTTATGATAATCACCTTTATCAAAGGAATCCAACTGGAAATTCACAATTGCTTCTGCATCCCAAATACGAAGTGTGTTCACCATATTATTATTGTATCCCACAATAGGAACGTCATACGGGATGGCCCGTACCGATGAGAAATCCTCTTGAATAAATTTATCTACTCCAGTCCGCGGATCCTTTTCGACTCTGATTTTACCACCGAAACGTACTTCTTTTGCATATTCTTCCCGGCGTAATTCAAATGGATTTCCTTCTTTTAACCAGTTGTCCGGCGTTTCCACCTGGAATCCATTCTCGATTTTTTGTTTAAACATTCCATAACGATAGCGGATTCCCCCACCATATGCCGGATATCCAAGTGTTGCCAAGGAATCTAGAAAACAGGCAGCCAGGCGGCCAAGACCCCCATTGCCCAGTGCCGCATCCGGCTCTTGGTCTTCTATAACATTCAGATCCAGTCCCATTTCCTCAAGCGCTTCTCTTACATCTTTATATGCCGTTAGATTAATCAAATTATTTCCAAGAGCTCTCCCCATTAGAAATTCCATAGACAGATAATACACTGTCTTTGGATTCTCTTTCTTATAAACCTCTTGGGTGGCCAGCCAGTTCTCTATCATCACTTCCTTCACTGCATAAGATACTGCTTGAAAGACCTGTTGCGGTGTTGCTTCTTCCACTTTTCTTCTATAAAGTGTTTTAACATTATTTTCTACTTCTTTTTTAAATTCTTCCTTACTAAATCTTGTTTTTAACATATATGCATTCCTTTCCAACTCGTTAAATCTGACGTTCCACACCTAGGCTCACGGCCTCTTTATTGATGTTCCAATCCTTTACATACCCTGTTGGAATAGATTGTTTTACTTGATTTGCCAATACTTCTTTTTCAATTTTCATTCCATATTTTGTGAAAATTTCTTCTACCTTTTCTGTTCCTTTGTATGTTACGATAATCTTGTCTGTTACTTCAAAATCTGCTTCCTTACGCATCGTTTGAATTTTACTGATGATTTCTCTTACAAATCCTTCTTCTACCAGTTCCAAAGTGAGATTGGTATCCAATACAACTGTAATTTCATTATCATTCTCTGAAACATAACCTTCCATTTGGGCAGTATCAATCAATAAGTCTTCTTCTGATAACAGAACCTCTTGGTCTTGTATCAAAAGGCGAAGACTACCTGTCTCATGAATCTCATCCATAGCTATATTCCCATCCAAACCATCTAGTGCTGCTTTAATACCACCTAAGAGCTTTCCATATTTAGGTCCGACTGTCTTCAGCTGAGGTTTAAAAGAATAAGATGTAAATGCTCGTACATCCTCTGTAAATGTAATGGATTTTACATTTAACTCTTCGGTAACAATTTTTTGATAGAATTCCGGCAGCTCAAATCCTGCTTTTACGAACATCTCTCCAATTGGCTGACGATTCTTAATATTCGCCGTATTCCTGCAGGCGCGTCCCATAACTACTAATTTCAGGACTTCCTCCATATGCTCTTCTAATTCACTGTCAATCCATTCTTTTTTAACTGTTGGATAATCACACAGATGAATACTTTCTAGTGCATTCTGATCAATACTTCTAACCAGGTTCTGATACATTTCTTCCGTCATAAATGGAATCATTGGTGCCGCTAATTTAGAAACTGTTACAAGTGCAGTATAAAGTGTCATATAAGCATTGATTTTATCTTGGGGCATATCCTTTGCCCAGAAACGTTCCCTGCTTCTGCGTACATACCAGTTACTCATCTCATCTACAAACTCTTGGAGTGCTCTTGCACTTTCCGGTATTTTATAGTTACTCAAATTCTCATCTACTGTTTCTACTAATGTGTTCAATTTAGAAAGCAGCCATTGATCCATTACGGTTAATTTATCATATTCTAATTTATACTTTGTTGCATCAAAACCGTCAATATTTGCGTACAATACAAAGAATGCATACGTATTCCAAAGAGTTCCCATGAATTTCCGCTGTCCCTCAACTACTGCTTTTCCATGAAAACGGTTGGGCAGCCAAGGTGCGCTATTAACATAGAAATACCAGCGAATAGCATCTGCTCCATATTCATTAAGCGCATCGAATGGATCTACTGCATTTCCTTTGGATTTACTCATCTTTTGACCATTTTCATCCTGCACATGACCAAGTACAATTACATTTTTATAAGGTGCTTCATTAAAAATCAATGTAGAAATTGCAAGTAACGAATAGAACCAGCCTCTTGTCTGATCTACTGCTTCTGAAATAAAATCCGCTGGGAATTGCTGTTCAAAGAGATCTTTATTTTCAAATGGATAATGATGCTGTGCAAAAGGCATAGCCCCACTGTCAAACCAACAGTCAATTACTTCTGGTACACGTTTCATCTCCTTGCCACATTTCGGACAGGTAATGGTTACATCATCAATATATGGGCGGTGAAGTTCAATGTCTTCTGGGCAATTCTTAGACATAGACTTTAATTCTTCCTTGCTGCCCACTGAATGCATATGTCCGCATTCACATTCCCATACATTTAATGGTGTGCCCCAGTAACGATTTCTACTGATTCCCCAATCCTGTACATTTTCCAGCCAATCACCAAAACGACCTTTTCCAATGCTTTCTGGTATCCAGTTAATGGTGTTATTGTTGCGGATTAAATCTTCTTTCACAGCAGTCATCTTGATAAACCAGGATTCTCTTGCATAATAGATAAGCGGTGTATCACATCTCCAGCAATGAGGATAGCTATGTTCAAAATCCGGTGCAGAAAATAAAAGGTTGCGATCTTCTAAGTCTTTCAAAATAATTGGATCTGCCTTCTTACAAAAGGTTCCAGCCCAAGGAGTCTCCCCTGTCATTTCACCTTTCTCATCCACTAATTGTAAGAATGGAAGATCATATTTACGGCCTACCTGTGCATCATCTTCACCAAAAGCGGGTGCAATATGAACGACCCCTGTACCATCTGTCAAGGTAACATACGTATCACAGGTTACATAATATGCTTTTTTCTCCAATTCTACAAATGGAAATAAAGGTTCATATTCTTTGAACTCCAAGTCTTTTCCGGTAAAGGTCTTCTGTACTTCATAATCACTTTTCAATACCTGTTCCAGGAGCGCTTCTGCCATATAATACGTATATTCCTGATGCTTTACCAAAACATAAGTTTCATTTGGATTCACACAAAGTGCCACATTTGAAGGCAAAGTCCAAGGTGTCGTGGTCCAGGCTAATAGATACGCATCCTCTCCTTTTACCTTGAAACGTGCAATTGCAGATTTTTCTTTGACATCCTTGTAGCCCTGTGCAACCTCATGACTGGATAATGGCGTTCCACATCTTGGACAATATGGCACGATTTTATATCCCTTGTACAGCAGATCTTTCTCCCAGATTTGCTTCAGTGCCCACCATTCCGATTCAATATAATCATCATGATAGGTAACATAAGGATCTTCCATATCTGCCCAAAATCCAACGGTATCTGAGAACTCTTCCCACATACCCTTATATTTCCATACACTTTCCTTACAATGATCAATAAAAGGTGCCAAACCATATTCTTCAATCTGTTCTTTTCCGTCTAGACCCAATAATTTCTCTACCTCTATCTCTACTGGCAGACCGTGGGTATCCCATCCAGCTTTTCTAGGAACCATATTCCCTTTCATGGTCTGATATCTTGGAATCATATCCTTAATTACCCTTGTCAGAACATGTCCAATATGAGGCTTTCCATTGGCTGTTGGAGGTCCATCATAAAAGGTATATGTATCCCCTCCTTTTCGCATATCCATACTTTTTTCAAAAATATGATTCTCTTTCCAAAATTTTTCCGTTTCTTTTTCTCGTTCTACGAATTTCAAATCTGTTGAGACTTTCTGATACATCGCTGCATCTCCTTTCTTGTTATACAAAAAACTCCCACCCTGTAAAAGGATGAGAGTCCGTATATACACTCACATAATACCACCTGTTACGACATACTTTTATATGTGTTCCCTTTAACGGTGGAAATCCGTCAGCACTTAATGGTAAAGGAAATAAAAGTTCCTCTATGTTCAGCTGCTGCAACTCGGAAGTGATATTCAAATATATGTTACTGGTACCGGATTCCACCATTCCCGGCTCTCTTTGACTTTCCCATATATTCTACTGTCTTCGTCTACATTTTTCATTTCATATCTCACTAGTATATAAAAAAATCATACGTCCGTCAAGCTTTCTGTGCTTATTCTCTATGATTTCTTTTCTTTCTTTTATGCATTCTTCTTTTTTCTCTTATCATTTTTCTCTTTTTTGCTTTCTTAGCTTCAAACAATGCCACCACTAATACAAGGATAAGAAGAACAACCACAATCACTATTTTTACCAATTTGGTAAAAATATGCTGTTTGGAATGTCTGGCTTTTTCTTTATGTACTACCGGAGTTGCTGCTTGATCGCTTTTGTTATTACCTTTTTTTTGAAAATAAGCTTCACTTGCTTGAATTGGCGCACTTCCAAGAAATTGACCTTCATAAGAATACTTTACAATCCCTTTATTGGATTTCTTAGTCCCAGAGCAACTGATCTCTTCCTTTAAATCTGCAAAAGTAAGCGTATTTGGAAGCACCACATAAGGATTCTCTTTCCCTTTTTCTGGCAATATCGCCGCTATTTCTTTCGATTTCTCACTGTCTGTAATTGGAATCTTTTTAAAGTTCGTAAATACATAATCCAACATTCCTCTGGCATCTGGATATACATTTGATCCATGGGTCTTTAAACTCACTGCGACTAGCTGCATCGTTCCATTATCTGCAAAAGTAACCAATGTATTCAATGCCTGATCGGTATATCCTGTTTTACCACCAACACAATACTCATAATAATTCGTGTTTCCATCAAAGAGCATCTTGTGATTTTGTTGGAAAATTCGTGGTTCCGGCTGCAGATTTGTGGGCGCTATCGTGTGTTGAAGCGAATGGGTGATGGTTCTAAATTCTGGATATTGAAAGGCGGCCGACGCGATCAAAGCCATATCTCTTGCACAGGTGTAATGCTCCTCATTATGTAATCCATTGGCATTAACAAAATGAGAATTTGTTCCCCCAAGGGAAGTAACTTTTTCGTTCATTTTGTTAATAAATGCATCATATCCACCTTCTACCGCACATTCTGCTACTGCATGAGAAACCTCATTTGCGGAGGCTAATAGCACTGCGTATAATGCATCCTCCATACTGATTTCTTCTCCTGGTGTCATACCAATATGAGCATCACCATACTCAAGAAAAGAAATAGAATCCTCACTGAACCTTACTCGATCTGTTAATTTACTTTGATCCAAAGCGACCAAAGCCGTTAATACTTTTGTAATACTAGCCGGGTAGTGCCTGTCATTTATTCCTTTGGCATATAAAATAGCTCCACTATTGATATCCATAACTATGCCTGCTTCACCATAAATTGGTGGACCTTGCGGCCATTTTTCAAGACCATTAGAGTCGACTGGCACTGCATATACCGCAGCTTCCTCTGCTGCTTTTTCTGCCGCCACCTCTTCCGGTGTCTTAGCATTTTCTTCCGCATGCGTAATCGCACTAGAAGAAAAGACCGTCATACTAACACTTGTTAATATGAATACACCTACCAAAATACATGACTTTATCTTTGCTTTTAAGTTCATTTTTCCACCTATCTAATTAAAATTCTATGCTGTTACTTTTATCCATATTATAATAGTATATGCGAAGCACGCTATATCTCATACCAAATGATTTCATTGGCTTCTAAATTCTCTTCAAAACTAGTTCCATCTCCACGATAAACTGTGGTAGACTGTGGTTCATAGGTATTATTTACCACGCAGTACTTACCATTCTCTACGTATGCATGCACTTCTACGTTAAAGTTTGTGCTAAACCACTTCAACAGACCTTCTTCATCACTAGAAGACCAAAGAATTCCACGATACAGCAGACGGCTATTCTCGAAACTATATGGCAAACCACTAATATAGACACTTCTTCCCTGTCCAAACTCATGAACGGCCAACTGAACTTCCTTATCCTTTTGTACTAAGACCTTTGTATCATCCAAGGCAAATATATTCTTCTTCCCTTCTCCGAAATCAATCTCCCCTGTACAGTCCTGTGTAATAAAATGATCATGCTCTTCCCAGTTATATTTATCTTTATTTAAGTCGAATCCCTTTTCTTCCTCTACTCCAAGCACACCTGCAAGCTGAAAGAATCTTCCCTCTCGCTGATAGGCTGTTGGTTCTCCAACACCGATAAATCCACCTCCATTGTAGACGAACCTCTTTATAGCCGTTACAACAGTCTCATCAATCCAATTATTTCCACCACTGTATGCGGTGTATGCATCTCCTACATTGATGATTACATCCAAGTTCTTCCATATGCCTTCATCCCGACGAATATCATCAAAACTAATAAATTGCACATCAAACGGAGCGCCACTTAAAGCCTCTATAATACCCGCATAGGAATAATTCTGCTTATAATATAGTGCATGGTGAACCATATGATTTCCCCACGCTCTCATTTTTCCCCAGCAATTGAGTATTCCTACTCTCTTAACACAGTAAGGCTTGGTCCCCTTCACATTCTCATATAACAAGCGAAATTCCTTACATACACTTTCTATATAATCAATAAATTCCGGGAATTCCAATGCCAGTTTTAAATAACCACCATATCCAATTCGATCAATTGGTTTTCTTAAAATTCCACGCCTGGCCGTAACCCAATTGATCTTTGCTTCCTTTACTGGATCCCCACCTTCATAAAAAGTATCTGGGAAGAAATATGGGAGAAAACGTCCCTCTGTATAATTCACTCCTTCAATATCACTTATCAATCGTAGTGTAGAACCATTTCCTACACTTCCTACTACTGCATCCACACCAATGGATTTGAATTCCTCCATAAAAGGTTCTGTCCCAATCCAATGATCTCCTAGGAACATCATGGCTTCCTTCCCATATTCGTGGGTAATCTCCACCATTTCCTTGGCAAGCTTAGCCACTTCTCTTCTCTGAAATGCCTGGAAATCAAGAAATTCCTTGGACGGCACCCTATATGTATTGTTTAGATATCCTTGGTCAATAATATATTCTGGACGAAATGCATATCCCACTTCTTGTTCAAATTGTTCCAAAATATAGGGACTTACTGAAGCCGAATATCCATACCAATCCACATACTTTTCTCTTGCAAGCTCATCAAAAATCAAGGTGAATTGATGAAAAAATGTAGTATAACGAATCACGTCTACATGGGCATTTTCTTCCAAATATCTGCGTAATCGATTCATAGAATATATTTTAGTCTTTGGTTGTCTTACATCGAAAGTAATCTGCTTTTCCACATCCTTCCAACCGTTCGTCACCGCATTATACATATGCACCGGATCCCACATAATATAAGCTAGAAAGCTTACCGTATAATCATGGAACAGCTCTGCATGAGCAAGCACTACATCGCCCACATCTTCCCGATAGCTCCAGTCACTTACTGGCACTACTGCTCCTGTTGTGCGGTCAATCACCTCCCACCACTTTGTAATATCATCCCGATTATTTACGGTCAACATATCCGGATATAAATGCTCCATCAAATGAATAGATAATTGCTCTTCCACTGCCGTGTGAAAAGAGGTCATAATATACATCTGCTGCACTTCATCTAGATTGGCCTTTGCCCATTCGTTATCTTTACGTGTTGTGTAATAGGTAGAGTATACTTTAGCATTCACATGCTTTAACTCCTCCGGATAATCCGTCCCATCGCAATCTCGAATTGCATCCGCTCCCCATCGCTTCACAAGATCTATGGTTTCTTCTACCACGTCCACATCTGTTGGAATGGTAACTCTTCCTCTGTTTTCGTTTTGCTGCATTATTTCTTCCTCCTTATGGCAGACTTACTACACCCTCCATATCGGGTGGACATCACATATTCGCTTTAAATTATTTTATATTTTCAATCTTAGCCACTGATTTAAATGACTTGTATTCTCATTTACACAAACAAATACTTCAAAAGATATTACAAGTATATTAGATGATGCTTTTTTTTACAAGGCTTTCTATAAAATGATCGTTGATTTTAATAAAGTGCGGTTGTTATATTAACATAGGTTCTTCTTCACCGCAAGAGTTTCTGTACATAAAAATGATACCCCACAGCTTAACAAGAAGGCGTTGGAGAAGATGAGATGCGATGCGGAAAAGTATTTTAGATAAAGTCATTGGTATTAATAAATAATAAAGCAAACATTTACATTGATTATATGCACCAAATATGGTACAACATAAGCAATATAATAAGAAAGGAATGAAATAATGGAAAGCTTTGAACCTAAAAAACTCGCATTAATACGTATATTGCAAATATTTAAAAAGCATAGTGATTATAATCATCCCCTTACTCAGTATGACATTGCAGGTTATCTGGAGAGAGACTACGGAATTACCATAGAGCGTAAAGCAATCAGCAGAAATATTTCCTTATTGCGTGAAGCCGGAATAGCACTTGAATCAAAGCGAAGCGGTAGTTATCTTGAAGAAAGAGATTTTGAGGATTCTGAACTTCGTATGCTGATTGATGGTATATTATGCAGCAAATATATTACTGCAAAACATTCGTCTGATTTAATAAATCGTATATGTAATTTATCGAATAAGTATTTCCGCTCTCATGTTAAAAACATTTACTCCGTGAACGATTGGGGTAAAACAGATAACCAAGCATTATTTTACAACATTGAAATTATTGATGAAGCTATAGAAAGCAAAAAACAAATTGTGTTTGATTATAACAAATATGGATTTGACAAAAAGCTCCACAAATCCTCTTCTCATTTTGCAAGTCCATATCAACTCATTCTGCATAACCAAAGATATTACCTCATGGCATTGAATGAGAAATGGAAAAACATCGGGTATTACCGTTTAGACCATATAACAAATATGCGGCTGTCTGAACATCATACAATAACGGATATTCATTCGGTCCCCAGTTATGAAAACGGCATAGATTATCAAGACTTGGCATCATCAAGACCATATATGTTCGCTGATAAAGCAGAAATTGTTGAGTTTATTTCTGATGAATGGATGATAGATCAAATTGTTGAATGGTTTGGCTTTAATTTTCATGTTTCCAAGCTTGAAAATGATAAAATAAAAGTATCATTAAAGGTTAGTCCAGCAGCCATGGAGCATTGGGCAATGCAATACATTAATTATGTTGAGATTACAACACCTAAATTCCTGAGAGAACGGATAAAGCAAGCTCTTGAAAACGGGATTAAAAAGTACAACTAATGGATTGACCCTGTAAAAATTTAAAGAGTAAAAACTGGTAAAAGTATTTGCATTAAGGAGAATATTGAAAATGGACTTGAAAACAAAAGCAAAATTGGACACTATTACAGTTTATGACTTGATGAATAACGATTTCTACATTCCTGATTATCAGCGGGGTTATAGATGGACACATCTTGAAGTCGGAAAACTGCTTGCCGATCTGGAAGATTTTTTTTCGTACAATTCAACTGGCAATGCATTTTATTGCATGCAGCCACTGGTGGTTTTCTTTAATAAAGAAAAAAATGCATGGGAAGTCATAGATGGCCAACAGAGACTTACAACGCTCTATTTGATTTTAAACCAACAGCGTGAGGCATTGAAACTACTGTATCCGAATATGGATTTATTCAAGCTTTCTTATCAAAGCAGACAGAATAGCCAGGATTATCTAACGAATATAGATGAATCCAAGAAAAATGATAACATCGATTATTATCATATGTTTAATGCATTTCAGTATATTAAGAATTTTTTGGATAAAGAATTTGACGATGGGAAAATTGATTTTATTCAAAAAATAATCAATGTTAAGAACAAAGAGAGTTCACCGTCGGTAAAATTTATTTGGTACGATGTTACCGAGGAAATCGAATCCAGAAATATCAGTTCCGAGGATAAGTTTTCAGATTTGAATATAGGAAAAATCGGGCTCACTAATGCTGAACTCATCAAAGCTTTGTTCTTAAATCATTTAGGAAGCGACGAAAGTGAATCACTGAGAATAGCATCTGAATGGGACAACATCGAACATTCTTTACAGGATGATACATTTTGGTCATATATTTACGGAAAAGATGACGGAAGGTATGCAACACGTATTGAGTTTTTGTTTGATATCATCAAGGAAAAGCAACTAACGGAGCAGAACGACTTTTATACATTCGATAAATACACTGAAGAGATTAAGCATCGTGCGGAAGAAATACGAGCGAAAAATCCTAAAGCACCCTATCCAGAAAAGAATATTGTGAAAGAATTATGGAAAGGGGTATCAGACAAATTCTATCTCTATAAGGGGTGGTTTGAGAACAAGAAACTGTATCATATCATTGGGTATCTTAGGTATAAAAAATGTGACATTAAAAAAATAGAATCAAATTTTGTAGATCCTGATGTGGTCGATGTAAACGCTTTCTTTGAGGTATTGAAAGGCATCGCTTTAAAAGATGCAACTGATGTTGATATACGTAACCTCAATTACCATGAAAATAAAGATCATAAAAAAATTTTTGATATTTTAACATTATTTAATATTCTTTCAATTATTGAATGTGAGAAAGAAGACGTTAGATTCTCTTTTGATGAGTTTTATAGCCATTCATGGGATATTGAGCATGTAAGATCTCAAACACCAAAAGAAGTTGACGGCGAAGGACGCCAAGACTGGATAGCCTGCAATATTGAGTATTTTTCGGGTGTAAACTACAAGCACTGCGATATTAATTCAACAGGCAAGAAAGTATATAAATATGTTGAGAATTTTGAATTATATAAAAACGATATCTCAACCGCTGCAAATAGAGATGTTGAACTAATTACTGGTTATATAGTTGGAAATATTTGCGATGAATTGATTAGTCTATTTGAATCCAAATCAGATATTACAAAATCAAACGTATATGATGCTTTGTACAACAAGGTGTTTAAGCAGGACGTGACGTTTAAATACGAAGACAACATAGGAAATCTTGTTCTGCTGGATCAAGGGACTAACAGAGGCTATAAAAATGCGTTCTATCCAGTAAAACGCAAGTGGATTTATCGTCGAGAGCGTGAAGGGATATATATCCTTCCGTGCACTAAAAATGTCTTTTCGAAAAATTACAGTGACATGATCTTTGATCTTATGAACTGGAATAATTATGACGCTGAAGCATATATGACAGAAATAGAGAGGATGGTCTGCAATGGACAAGCTTAGTTTTAAAGAATTAATAGAGCAGTATAATGTTGTGGTTCCCATGCTCCAACGTGATTACGCATATGGTCGCATAGACGAGATTGAGAAAAGAGAAAACTTTCTCGGAAATCTAAAAGAATATTTTGATGATAGCGTTCCTCATGAATTAGACTTTATATACGGCTCTGTGGATAAGGACAAGAAGCTTAAGCTTCTTGATGGTCAGCAACGTATTACAACGCTATTTTTGCTTCATTGGTATTTATCACTTATAAAAGACGATACGGATACTCACCATTTTGCGGAATTCAAAAGCATGATGTCATTGACAAATGGTGATTCAAGGTTTGCATATAAAACGAGATTTTCATCCACGGATTTTTGTAATGCTCTCGTTGCACTGAATTTCAAGAGCGTCGATTATATAGAAAAGTATGTACAGTCAATTGAGAACCCCGATGTAATTCTTTCAAGCGTAATAAAGAAAGAAAAATGGTTCCCCCCTCATTGGAATTATGATCCTACTATTATCAGCATGCTCAACATGCTTGATTCTATAAAGGAATTCTTCAAGCCGGAAGAATGTAAGGTGTATTATCAAAAGCTTGTTAATGATGGCCAACTGTCATTTAACTTTCTTAACCTTGACGATTTCAAATTGACTGACGAACTTTACATAAAGATGAATTCAAGAGGTCGTGCACTTACAAGATTTGAAAATTTAAAATCAAAGATTTTGAAGCTTTATGATGACGCCAGAAAAGAAGTAAAAGTGCAGTATGATGATAAGCTTCAGAAAATTAACAGTATGGTCGGTTCTGGCACATACAGTTCCATAAGAGATTATGTATCATTCATGATAGACACAAAGTGGACAGATGTTTTCTGGAACGAATGGTTAAATACGCCGGAACACGATAAAAAGCCTAATGTTGATGATATGATGCTAAGCTTTATTGCATTAATGGCTATTTATGATCATATTCTCTATAAAATGGGCAAAAGATTATCACTTGCGAGAAAAGATGAGTTAACAAAGGAAATCAACATCCTTATGAGCGAAAAAGATAAGAATAAGGGTATAACTATCCGCTATGATAAATTGATTGATCTTTTTAAGGAAAATGAATACGCTCTTCTTTTTAATATTATTGATTATTTCAATATTTTTAATGATAACGGAAAGCTTAAGACATATTTGCCTTCGACATTTACTCTCTTTTCCGAGAAAGAAGCTTTTAATTATCTGGCAAATGACTACAAGTATGGAATGGAATATGAAAGAAAGGCTAAGGCATTTGCATATATAAAATACCTTTCCATTAATCCGAATCCCAATCCGAATCACTTGCAGTCATGGATGCGTTTTGTGTGTAATGTATGTTCAAACAGTTATAATCTTGCAAACTATACAGATACATTTTGCACATCAATCGCTGGTTTGAATTACCTTTATGAAGAAGATATAGTTGCTACTGCTTCAACAAAGGATTTGACCATTCTTGCCACGCTGGATTTATCTCAGATTGAAGAAGAGATGCTTAAAATGTCATTATCATCGGATGCCGATTGGAATGATGCTCTTATTTCAGCAGAAAATGAGCTTGCATATTTCGAAGGGCATCTTAGATATCCACTTGTTGAGTGTTGTGATGTCAAGGCGAGCGATTTTTCAAATACAGCGAAGCGAGTCGCATTCGAGAAATATGTAAGCAAAATAGCAGCGATTTTTCCAGATGCAAACGGCTGTTGTTGCGAAAATGAACTGATAAGAGCTATGCTTTCAAAAGGCAATTATCTTATGTTCTTCAGCAGTAACAATACACTTTTGAAAAATGCAGACAGAGATAATAGCTGGAGACGATTTCTCAAAGAAAGACCAGACGGTAATAATGCTTATCATCCTTTTGGAGCTGTTAGCTGCGATAAAAGAGATTATTTCAAGGCCGTTATTGATGACCCAGCATTTAATAATTCAAATGTACCAGATAGCTTGATTTTTATTGCCAACTCAAGAGCTGAGGATGTACCTATGTGGCGTAAACTCATCATTGATTGCCCATACATCCTTAAAAACACAGATGTTATTGCACTCGGAAAAGACCGGTTTATTCGTTGGAATAACGATACAACCGAGTATTCACATAAGAAAGATTCTGAAGATAACTACGAAATTGATCTGATTCCTGGATCAGCGATTACAGGATATCACGCAGAACTGTTCTCGTTAGTAAAATATTATGAACTGAAAGAAAAACCGCTTAGTGCTCTTGGAATAGCAAATTATCACAAAGCTAAGACCAATATTGAGCAACCATATCTCTTCTTCGGAAGTGGCGAGAATCCTATTGTAAAAGTATTCTATCAAGATAATAACTGCTTCAGGATTATTCTTGCGGATGGAACAGAAAAATGTGATATAGCGTATGCAGATGTTGAAACCGAATTGCTTAAAATAATGCCATAAGATGACCACTATCACTACAAAAAGTGTGCTGGACATTTATTTAATTAACAATTTAATATTTTGATGTGGGGAGCTGATTTATTTCAGCTCCCCATTTATATCATTGCATGCAGGCATATCAAATACAATTTCAAAAAATGTGGCTTGCTTTGTTATTCCGATGCATTTGGTTTTGGTATGATATTTCAACTTTACCGCCACTGGCAATAATGTTCTCATATAATACAGACTCAAAACAGGAGTGACACTTTTGGTGCATTACTTTTGATATTATACATACAGGATAAAGAATTGGAGGATAACAAAATATTTTTCTACAGTATTGATGCAGTCGTTAAAAACTCGGAGTAACTGCCGCAAGCAAGAGACCAAAACACGAGCATAATGTTTAGCAGTATGCTTGCAGAAAAGAGCGAATCACTGTTTCAAAAAAAGCAACATGATAACTATATCTTTGCAGTTTCTGCAAAGGGAGATAGGCTTTTAAGCCGAAGGGAAAACAATATGAATGCATTTGATAAAATTATTGGTTATTCAGCCGTGAAAAAGGAATTACAACAAATCTGCGACACATTGATCAACACGGAATTGTACAAAAAACTCGGAGTAACTGCTCCGCAAGGTCTTTTGTTTCACGGCGAACCCGGCGTTGGTAAATCGTTAATGGCAACTGCTATTATTGAAACAAGCGAACGGAAAGCATTTATCTGTCACAAGGACAGGTCAAATGGTGCGTTTATCAAAGAAATTAAAGAAACCTTTGAAAAAGCAGCACAGAATGCTCCTTCAATCGTGTATTTGGACGATATGGACAAATTCACAAATGGCGATGAACAACACCCTGATGCCGAAGAATATGTCACTGTTCAATCTTGTATTGACAAAGTAAAAGGAAAACAGGTATTTGTCCTTGCGACTGCAAACAATATTCGTTGTCTCCCTCGTTCATTACTTCGTGCCGGAAGATTTGATCGTATTATTGAAATCGAAGCACCGAAAGGTAAAGATGCTGTTGAAATCGTTGCACATTATATAGAAAATAAAAAATTTTCCAATGATGTTGACCCCAAAACTGTTGCCCATATTCTTGACGGACGTTCGTGTGCTGAACTCGAAACAGTAATAAATGAAGCTGGATTATATGCAGGATATGAAGGCTACAATGAAATATCAATGAATCATTTCACGAAAGCTTGTATGAGAACAATTTTCAATACTTCGCCGAGTTTCTTAGAAGATCTCGAGTATACGGACAATCAATCATTACTTTCCGATTCGAGTAATACATTAACGCAGATTATATATCATGAAGCCGGTCATGTCGTTGTGTCCGAAGTTTTATGTCCGGAAAGCGTGACACTCGTTTCGGCTCAAAACAATACCGAAACACGTGGAGGTTTCACCGCTTATTATACCAGCCAGAATATTACACAGCTTTATGAGAGCAAAAGTCAGATTATCGGTGCTTTAGGTGGTATTGCAGCAATCGAGCAGAAATTTGGGATATTTGATACAGGATGTGATCGTGATCTTAATAAGGCGTTTGATATAGCAAAATCTCTTGTTGTGAATAATTGCATTTGCGGATTTCACCTTCATAAAAATAAATTTGAAGATTCACAGCGTTTATGGTCTGAACAAGAACACTCCGTGGCTTCAGAAATTGAAAAATACTATCGAAAAGCAAAGGAAATTCTTTCAAAAAACAACGAGTTTTTTGAAAAGGTTGCCAAGGAGTTAAATCGAAAGGGTTTAATTTCTGGAAGTGACATATATAGAATCAAATCCGATTGTTTAATTTCTACTGTGGATATATAAGGTGGTTGAATTCATATCAAGCTTTAACTTGAATATTAATATCTATTCAAGTTAAAGCTTAAATTGGCGATTGAAAACGGTTTGCAAAACAATGTTGCAAACCGGTATGCTCATTAGTAATGTACTTTTTATTTCTTTTCTTCCAAACGCACCATTTTATATCCAATTCCAATATGGGTCTGGATGCATTTTGTCTTTTCTGCATCTACTGGCTCTAGTTTCTTCCTTAGGGAGGCCATGTAAACTCGAAGCGAGGATAAGTCACTTTCAATGGCATTGGTCCATACCTTATCCAATATATATTGATGTGTTAATACCTTACCTACATTTTTACTTAACAGGCATAACAAATGATACTCCATAGGCATAAGATGGATTTCATTTCCACCAATTCGCACTTCTGCCGAAGCATAGCGTACTTCTAAGTCTCCATTGATAAAGACCTCCTCTTCCCCATTTCCCTTCTCCTCCAAATACTGAATCCGTCGGAGCGTGGAACGAAGTCTTGCCAATAGTTCATCCACACTAAATGGCTTGGTCAGATAATCGTCTGCCCCTGCATCCAATGCTTCTATTTTGTCTTTATCTTCACTTCTGGCACTAACTACGATGATTGGTACCATAGACCAGGAACGAATCTTTTTAATAATATCCACCCCATCCATATCTGGGAGTCCCAAGTCAAGAAGTATAATATCTGGCTTGTTAGACACTGCCTGTGCTAAAGCCTGTACCCCATTATTTGCCTCAAAATATTTGTATTTTTGAATTTCCAATGTAGTAGTAATTAGATTCTTAACTGGTTTATCATCTTCTACCACTAATATAGCAGGTTTCCCATTTATCATATCATTTTCACCTCTTCCTCTTGTAATGAGAATTGAAATATCGTTCCACAGGGTTGATTATCCAACACCTTGATTTCCCCATTATGAGCCCGAACAATAGATTTACAAAGTGCCAATCCCATTCCCATGCTGCGTCTTCCATCTGCTACCGAATGGTTTCCCGTATAAAACATGTCGAAAAGCTTCTCCTTCTTATCTTCCTCAATCCCAGGTCCATTATCAGCCACTTCTACGATTACTCTCCCATTTTCTTTTCGTGTTTCTATCCGAATCGTACTTCCTGATGGGGTATATTTCATTGCATTATCCACCAAATTAATCAGCACCTGTAGGATTAATTTCACATCCATTTTAGCCATTATAAATTCACTTTCCTGTTGGACTACAATGTGATAATCTTTGGATCTTCTATGAATATGTTTGACTGCCTCTTGGATTACTTCATCCAAAAGTTCTCCCTGAAGATTCAACTTCATGGTTCCATTTTCAATACGGGTAACTGACAATAGATTTTCCACTAGATTAATCAGCCACATGGAATCATCGTATATGTCCTCATATAATGCTTGTCGTTTCTCCTTTGGCAGATGTGCATTCCCACTCATTAAGATCCCAGCATTTCCGGAGATACTGGTAAGAGGTGTCCGCAGATCATGTGAAATGGAGCGCAGCAGATCTGCTCTTAACTTCTCCTGCTGCAATTGCAGCTCCGCCTTTTTTCTCTTCTGAAGCAGTTCATTTTTCTCTAATGCCAACGCACACTCATTTAAAATAGCATTCATAAGACCTTCCTCAAATGCATCCAATGCCCGATTATTCATAAAGATACCAATTACTCCAAAGACCTTGTCTCCATTACGTACCGCCAGACATAGACAGGGTGCTCCCGGCAAAGTGGTAGTAGAAAACCCTGCATGCTTATTATTCACGTAGACCCATTGAGCCACTTTTAGAGCTTCCTTTTCATAATGATCCAAATTGGCTGTATCATGTTTCATGAAAATAACAGGCTTTTCACATTCTGCCGGATTCCCTTCATAAAAGATAACCGTTCGCTCCAATAATTTGCTCAATTGTCTTGTAGTACTTAATACAATTTCTCCTCCACTGTTGCATCTTTGGAGCTTTTGACTGGTTTCTAATAAAATCTCCGTGCGATAGGCCTTTTTAGATGCCTGCCTTGCATATTGCTTTACCTTTTGAGTTAAAGTAGCCCCAATACTGGCGGTTAAGAACATGATGCCAAAAGTTGCAATATAACTGGGATCATTTACAGAAAGGGTCATAATGGGAACGGTAAAACAAAAGTTAAAAATCAATACACTAACTACACTGGCAGCCATGCTACATATCCTAGAAGTGGTAACCAATGAAATAAGCAGCACCCCCAAAATATAAGACATAATTAAATTGGCATCGCTAAAATTCCACCATTTGAATAAATAAGCTACTCCAGTCGCCATAGCCAGAATGATGGCTGCCTTAAGAATATCCTGTGGCAACTCTGTAAGTTGGGGCATTTTCTTCTTGTTATGCGTCCTATATCTTTTGTCATAGAAATCTGGAATCAAGAACACTTCCAGGTTGGGATCTAATCTGGATAATTTGTCTGAAAAGCTTTCAGAAATAGAGAACCATTTTCGCTTGGTATAGGTTCTGCCCAGAACAATCTTAGACACTCTGGCTACTTTTGAGTATTCCGCTATCTGCTCTACAATATCGCTTCCATAGGAAATAACTGTCTTCGCACCTAGTTGCTCTGCTAATTTTGTATGCTGCTTTACACGTTCCAGATCTTCTTTACTATAATCCACATATTCCGGTGTTTCTACAAAAAATGCTGTGAATTTTCCTCGAAATGCTGCAGCCATTCTAGCTGCCTGCCGGATGACTTTCTCATTAGAAGGCGAAGGTGACAGACAGATCAAAATATGCTCTGCAATCTGACTCTCGCCTGCCTTGTACCGCTTTTCCTGTTTCAGGTTCACCCCATCAGCCATGCGCCGAAGAGCCATTTCTCTTAGTGAAATCAGGTTTCCCAGAGTAAAGAAATGATGCATCGCCTGACTGGCCTTGTCTTCCCCATACACCTTTCCTGCTTTCAATCGTTCCAGTAGGTCTTCTGGTTCAATATCCACAAGTTCTACCTGATCTGCCTGATCAAAGACAAAATCCGGGATACGCTCTCTTACTTGAATATGGGTAATACTGCTGACTAGATCATTTAAGCTTTCAATATGCTGTACATTTACAGTTGTATAGACATCCATTCCGGCCTTTAAAAGCTCTTGAATATCTTGATATCTCTTTTGATGACGACTCCCCTCCACATTGGTATGGGCTAATTCATCTACTAAAATAGCCTGTGGGTTTCGTTCTAAAGCCCCATCTACATCAAATTCTTTTACTGTAATATTGTGATATTGAAGCAGTTTCACAGGCAGAATTTCTAGGCCTTTCATTAACGCAGCCGTTTCTGGTCTGGCATGTGGTTCAATATAACCCGCTACCACATCTACACCCTTTTCCTTTAGCGTATGGGCAAACGACAACATGGCATAGGTTTTCCCTACGCCAGCTGCATATCCAAAAAATATCTTTAACTTTCCCCGCTGCTCACTTTGCTCTTCCCTTACGATTTGCTGCAAAATAGCATCTGGATTACGGCTTTCACTCTCCATGGCATCTCCTTATAGAATTCCATCCAAGGCCAAATTAACCTCTAATACATTGACCACTGGCTCACCAAAGATTCCAAGGAATCTTCCTGTGGTATACCGATCTATGATTTCTTCCACCTGTGCTTCTGATTGCTGATTTCTTACAGCAAGACGAGGGATCTGATAAGTGGCTGCTGCCACACTAATATGTGGATCTAGGCCACTTCCGGAACCGGTAACTAGTTCTACTGGAACCGCATCCATCTTTGCATCCGGATTAGCTTCTTTTATCATCGTCACCCGTTCCTCAACTAGTTCCGCGAATTCTTCACTGGCCGGGCTTAGATTGGATGGTACCGCATACATCATAGACCGTCCCTTGGCATCTCTAAATGTATCCGTGTCCACCTGCATAATTCTGCCCCACATATGTGTATCATCTGCAAACTGCTGACCCAAAAGTTGGGAGCCATATCTTTTACCATCCACCTCTATCATACTTCCATTTGCTGTTTTTGAAAAGAAAATTTGACTAATTCCAGTAACCATAAGTGGATATATGACACCACAAAGAAGCATGCACACCAGAATTAAGATAATTGCTTTTGGTAACAATGTTTTCATATTCTTCATACTCTATTTCCTGCTTTCCTTTATGCAACAATTCCAACTGCTACAATACCTATATCAATCAATTTAATGAAAATAAATGGAGTAATAATTCCTCCTAATCCATAGACCAATAAATTCCGTGACAATAATTTCCCTGCGGAAATTTCTCTGTATTTCACCCCTTTTAAAGCCAATGGTATCAGGGCAATAATGACCAGTGCGTTATATATAATAGCCGAGAAAATCGCACTTTCTGCACTGTGTAGATGCATCACATTTAAAGTGGCCAGTCCCGGATAAAGACTTAAGAAAAGTGCTGGTATAATCGCAAAATACTTGGCCAGATCATTTGCAATACTAAAGGTGGTCAAGCTTCCTCTCGTCATAAGCAGCTGCTTTCCAATACGCACTACGTCAATGAGTTTCGTTGGGGAAGAATCCAGATCCACCATATTGCCTGCCTCTTTTGCTGCCTGGGTTCCTGTATTCATAGCCACTGCCACATCCGCTTGTGCCAGTGCTGGAGCATCATTGGTTCCATCCCCTGTCATGGCTACTAAATGTCCTTTGGCCTGAAATTCTCGAATCATTTCCAGTTTTCCCTCCGGGGTAGCTTCTGCAAGAAAGTCATCCACCCCTGCCTCTGCTGAAATAGCCGCCGCAGTTAAGGGATTATCTCCAGTAATCATAATCGTCTTAATACCCATTTTACGTAAATCTGCAAATTTCTCTTTCACACCTGTTTTAATAATGTCCTTTAAATATATGACCCCTAGTACCTCATAGTTTTTGGATACCACCAAGGGCGTACCACCTTTTTTGGCAATAGACTTTACGATTTCCTGGCAGGCTTCACTGTATACTTTCCCTGCTTTTGTCACATAAGTTTTCATAGAATCTGCGGCACCTTTACGGATCATATTTCCCTGATAGTCTACACCACTCATTCTGGTTTTGGCTGTAAATGGAACAAACTCCATCTTGAAATCACTTAAGTTCCTTTCCCGTATGCCAAATTTCTCTTTTGCTAAGATAACTACACTTCTTCCTTCCGGTGTCTCATCTGGAAGAGAGGATAATTGTGCTGCATCTGCTAATTCTTCTGCCGTATGTCCATCTACCGGAATAAATTCACTGGCTTGTCGATTCCCCAGTGTAATGGTACCCGTCTTATCTAGCATTAAGATATCCACATCCCCTGCTGCCTCGATAGCACGGCCACTCATAGCCAATACGTTTGCCTGATTCAATCTGCTCATTCCAGCAATGCCAATAGCCGAAAGCAAAGCCCCTATCGTAGTGGGCGCCAGACATACCAACAATGCGATTAAAGAAGTAATGGACGTCGGATTTGAAATGCCTGCCTGCTTTGCGGAGAACAAAGAATACCCATAGAGCGAAATCGTGACTAAAATAAAGATTATCGTTAACGCAATGAGAAATATCTGTAAAGCGATTTCATTGGGTGTCTTCTTCCTAGAAGCACCCTCTACCATGGCAATCATTTTATCCATAAAACTCTCTCCGGCTTCACTGGTTATCTGAATGATAATCCAGTCCGAAAGTACCGTAGTACCTCCTGTTACCGCACTTCTATCCCCGCCAGCTTCCCGAATGACCGGTGCAGACTCTCCCGTAATGGCACTTTCATCCACAGAGGAAGCGCCCTCCACCACATCTCCGTCTCCCGGGATCTGTTCTCCTGCTCTGACCATTACGTAATCCCCTTTTTTCAAAGTAGTAGAAGCCACCTCAATCACATCTTCCTTCTTCTGTAAAGACACCAGTTTATGTGCCTCTACTTCTTTTTTAGAGGCACGCAGGGCATCCGCCTGTGCCTTGCCACGGCCTTCCGCTATGGCTTCTGCGAAATTCGCAAATAATACCGTAAACCACAATATAACAGCAATTCCTACTATATAACTTGTATCTGCATCCTTTATACCAAATAAGGATAATACCACCAATAAAGTAGTTAAAATTGCGGATACATAGACCAAAAACATAACCGGATTCTCTATCTGAGTTCTAGGTGCCAGCTTTCTCATGGCATCTTTACATGCCCGACCAATCATTTTCTTATCATTCATTTTATGTTCTCTCCTGACCTAACCTAACATTTGAAAATATTCTGCAATGGGACCTAATGCTAATGCTGGAAAGAAGCTTAACGCTCCAATTAGCAATACTACGAAAATTAATAAAAATACAAATAATGGATTACAGGTAGACAAGGTACCTGCTGTTACCGCCATCTTCTTTTTCTTTGCTAAACTTCCTGCAATAGCAAGTGTTGCAATCATAGGTGTAAATCTAGCCGCCAGCATACAAAGTCCAATGGTCACATTGATAAATGTAGTATTGGCAGCAAATCCAGCAAATGCCGAGCCATTATTTCCCCCCGCTGAGCTATACGCATACAGCAATTCTGAGAATCCATGAGCCCCTGCATTATGCAGACTGTCCGCCACACTTGGCACCACACTGGCAAGCCCACTTCCGATTAAAATCGTAACTGGTGTGGCAAGACAGACAATAACCGCCATCTTCATTTCAAATGGTTCAATCTTCTTTCCCAAATATTCCGGAGTCCTGCCAACCATTAACCCTGCAATAAACACCGCTAATATAGCAAATCCTAACATCCCATATAATCCACATCCAACGCCTCCAAAGATTACTTCTCCCAGTTGTATCAAAAGCATGGGCATCATACCCCCTATTGGTGTATAAGAATCATGCATGGAATTCACTGCCCCGTTAGATGCGGCTGTAGTAAAGGCTGCCCAAGTAGAAGATCCTGCAATTCCAAATCTAGCTTCCTTTCCTTCCATATTCCCCCCCGGCTGATTACTCATAGAGGTATCTACCGTTCCACCTGCCTTCAATTGTGGGGTTGCCTGCTGTTCCTGGGAAGCAATCACAGCAAGTGCAATCACCAGCATGATAAACATGGCTGCAAAAATAGCCTTTCCCTGTCGCTTATCTTTGATATTACGCCCAAAAGTAAAGCATAAAGCCACCGGTATCAAAAGGATCGACAACATTTCAATTAAATTAGAAATAATATTTGGATTCTCAAGTGGATGTGCTGCATTGGTTCCAAAGTAACCTCCTCCATTGGTTCCAAGTTGTTTAATGGCAATCTGGCTGGCACCCGGCCCCATGGGAACCACTTGTTTGGTTACTTGCGTTCCATCCTTCAAAACTACTGGTTCTAATAATGCTACCTCTTCATAAGGTTTGAAATTCTGCACGACACCCTGCGATACCAATAATATGGAAACTACCAGCGAAAGAGGAATCAAAATATAAAGAATAATCCGCACCATATCCACCCAAAAGCTTCCAAGACCATCCTTTTGTACCTTTACAAAACCTCGAATTAAAGCAAATAATACTGCAATACCTGTTCCTGCTGACACGAAGTTCTGAACTGTAAGGCCCAGCATCTGCACAGCATAACTCAAGGTGGATTCTCCACTGTAGGCCTGCCAGTTCGTATTAGTCACAAAACTAGCTGCATTGTTAAATGCCAAATCCCAGGAAGTTCCCTTTAGACCTTCCGGATTCAAAGGCAGAATTCCTTGTATCATATGTAAGAAAAATAAAATTATAAAACCAACAGCACTAAATAAAACAGCACTTAATGCATACTTCTTCCAATTCATTTCCTCTTCACTTTGTACACCCAATATCTTATAAATCAATCCCTCACAGGGTCTGCATATTTTAGATAAAAACACCCGTTCCCCATTCATGACTCTTCCTATATAAGCTCCTAAAGGAATAGCCAAAACTACTAATATAAATAAATATAATCCATACTGCAGTATCAATCCTACCATCTCATCTGTCCTCCCAACATTACCATTTTATCCATCTCTTTACAGTCGGATTCTACATATGCACCTTCCCCTTTGGGATAAAAATTCGTATATAAATCCATATTATATCTAGCTGGGATATAGGTAGGGTCTAATGCATACGCCGCCCTAAAATGCTTCATAGCTGCAACGTGATGATTTTGCTTCTGTAAAAGAATCCCCATAAGATTATGGGGAATTGCCGAATCCGGATATTCGCCCATTTTAAATGCTATAATACCCTCTATCTGTTCATAATTATGATTGCAGATTTCATGACGGGCTAATCCACAGACCTGTTCCAGTTCTAATGTCCCTGATACACCGCTATGTTTCATCTCAATGCCTCCTCAATTTCAATTTCTAATACAGAGTATATCTGGTATCATA